>NZ_LOHS01000089.1 GCF_001642995.1 Streptomyces jeddahensis | reverse complement strand
CCGGACAGCCGGGCGGCGGCCTGCCCGCGCCGCACCGTGGGGACGGGGACCCCGGCCGGGCGGGTCCCTCCAGAGCGGCGAGACCCGCCCGGCCTCTCATGCGCCGCAGGGCTGCCCCGCGTCGGTGTGCGTCCGGGCGGGCTCAGACGTTCTGCCCGTTGCCACCGCCCCCGGAGAAGGCCTTGATCCCCTTCGTGATCTCATCGATCACGGACACCTTCGGGGCCTTGTCGCTGACGTCGATCCCGAAGCGAACGACGACGAGCTTGTCCTTGTCGGACGGTGACGGGAACACCAGGGACTCGACATAGCCGTCGTCACCCTTGGCCGTGACGACCTTCCAGCGGACCTGGTAACCCTTCTGGCCTGCCACCGTCACCGCCTTCGACACCAGCTCGTCGTGCGCGGTGATCCTGCCGTAGAGCTTTCCGCCGTAGGACTGCTCGGCATTCTTCTCGATGTCGGCCTTGGCCGCGGCCTCCGCGCTGGTCGCCTTGATGTCCAGCGCCTCGGCAGGCACCGAGAACGCCCCGCCGCGTACGCACTTCTCGGAGGTGTCGCCCGGGCACGTGTACGTCCCCGTCGTCACCCCGGCGCCGAGCCCGGACTTGCCGGTCCAGCCGTCCGGAACGGGCAGGCTGATGCCGCTCGCCAGGTCGGTCGCATAGCCGTCCTCGAGCTGAGGGCCGCCCGACGGTCCGCCGGACTCGGGCGCCCGCGGCGCGCCGCTCTCTCCGCCCGGCCCGCCCCCGCGTCCACCTGGCCCGCTGGGAGCCGACGGTGCCGAGTCGGCCCGGTCACGGCCGCCCCCTCCGTCGTCGGCCGTAAGGGCGTAGACACCGCCGACGATGCCCGCCAGCACCGCGAGCGCCGCACCGGCACCGATGGCCGTACGCAGGCCGCGCCGCGGGGACTTGGCCGGATACGCGGGGTACGCCGGATACGGCGGCGCACCGGGCGGCAGCGCCGGGGGACCCCAGGCACCGGCCGATCCCACAGGACGGGTCTGATCCGTCCACACATGTCCGTCCCACCACCGCTCGGTGCGGGGACCGTCACTTGTCTGCCCCGGGTCGGGATACCAGCCGGGAGGAGTCACCTGCGTCATGGACGCCACAGTATGAGCCCTGCCTGAAATCCCCATGAGAGGGGCGGCTCTGGGGCCTGTGTCGGAAGGCGCTGGCCTCGAAGCGGCGAAAGCTGACCGACTCCTCACCTCGACGGCACTACTCCGGATAGGCTCGAGATCCGAACGTCGACTCAGCAGTTCACAGCGGTTGTCAGCGACTTCAGGAGGTAGCCGAATGACGCAGGGCCGGTCTGGACGGTTCGTCCCAGCCCCGCTCTGGGAGCGCGACGCCGAACTCGCCGAGGCCGCTGCGACGGTCGACGCGCTCCACTCCGGTGCGACATCCGGCAGCCTCCTCGTCTACAGCGGCGAAGCCGGCATCGGAAAGACCGCGCTGCTCACCGAGATCGGCCGCATCGCGGAAGGCCGCTGCACCGTCTGGTCCGCGCGCGGCGGCGAGACCGTCACCTCCGTCCCCTTCAACGTCCTGCGCCAGCTGCTGCAGCCCGCTCTCGTCGCACTGACCGAGGAGGAGGCGCGGGAGTACCTGGGCGACTGGTACGACATCGCAGGGCCCGCCCTCGGCATCGCCCAGCCGACGGGCCGTCAGGCCGACCCGCAGGGTGTGCTGAACGGCCTGGTCGCCGCGGCCCACCGCCTCGCCCGCCTCCACTGGCCGCTCGTGCTGCTGGTGGACGACGCACACTGGGCCGACCAGGAGACGCTCCAGTGGCTCGCCGCGTTCGCCGAACGCCTCGACGACCTGCCCGTGCTCGTCGTCGTCGCCCACCGGCAGCGCGACACCGCCGACGAACATGCCCGCCAGCTGGAGCGCATCGGCGCCGCCGCGCGCCCCCGCACCGTGCTGCACGCCCTCACACCCGACGCGACGGCGGGTCTCACCCGCGCCACGCTCGGCGAGCACGCCGACGCGCCGTTCTGCCGCGAGGTCTGGGCGGTCACGGGCGGCAACCCGTACGAGGCGGTGGAGCTGCTCGCGAAGGTGCAGGACAGCGAGCTGGAACCCGTCGAGGCCTCGGCCGCCGAGCTGCGTGAGCTCAACCGCTCGGCCCGCGGCCGCGGCCTCGTCGACCGCATCGAAGCCCTGGGCACCGACGCCATCCTGTTCGCCCGGGCCGCCGCGATCCTCGGCACGGGCATCTCACTCGAACTCGCCGCCTCGATCGCCGGGATGGCGTACGACGACGCCGAACGCTGCGCGGAGGTCCTGCGGACCGCCCGTATCCTCACCGGCGGCCAGAGCCAGGACGGCAGCACGCGGCTGGAGTTCGTCCACCCCCTGGTCGCCAGTACCGTCTACCAGTCCATCCCGCCCGCGACCCGCACCGCGATGCACGGCCGCGCCGCATGGGCGGTCACCCGGTCGGGCCGAGGCGCCGCAGCCGCATCCCGGCACCTCCTCGAAGTGCACCCGGACGACGACCCGGAACTCGTCGAGCAGATGCGCGAAGCCGCCCGCGAACACCTGGCCGTGGGCGCACCGGACGCGGCCCGCCGCTGTCTCGAGCGGGCCCTGCGGGAGCCACCGCTGCCGGACGTCCACGCGCACGTGCTCTACGAACTGGGCTGCGCCACCTTCCTCACCTCGCCCGCCACCACCATCGGCCACCTGCGCGAGGCGCTGGGCATGCCCGGCCTGGAACGCGACGTGCGGGTGGACGCCGTGTGCCGTCTCTCGCAGGCGCTCGTCCACAACGACCAGCTGGAAGAGGCGGTCCGCATCGTCGACGACGAGGCCGCGCGGCTGGAACCGGGCCCCGAGCGGATGCGGCTGATCGCCATGCACTACATGTGGGAGGGCATCCACGTCGGCGAGCAGGACTCGCCGGGCCGCTCCCGCAGCCTCGCCGAGCTGGCCGGATCCCTCACCGGCCGCGACAACTCCGAACGCGCCCTGCTGATACTGCGCGCCTTCGACGCGATGACGCGCGGCGAGAACGCCGAGGTGGTCGTCGAGCTCTGCGACCGGTCCCTGGAGAACGGACGCCTCGCCCCCGGTCTCGGCTGGACCGACAACGAATGGGGCTTCGAACTCCTCCTCATGCTCGGTGTCTCCTACCTGTTCGCGGACCGGATCGACCGTGCCGAGAGCCTGTTCACCGAGGCACTGCGCGCCTACGAGACCGCCGGGTGGAGCGGCGGCCACCTCGCCTTCGCACACGCCGGCGTCGGCTATGTGCACCGCAGGCGCGGACGACTCAAGGACGCCGAGGCGTATCTGCGCGAAGGCCTGCGCCTCGCCGACCAGGTCGGGCGCGGCCTGCCCATGCACTGGGACGCGGCCTGCATGCTCATCGACACGCTGCTGGCCCGCGGCCACGTCGACCAGGCCCAGGAGATCGCGGACCGCTACGGCTTCGCACCGCCCTACCCGTCCACGATCGTCGTACCGGACGCCCATTCCGTACGCGGCCGCCTCCTGATGCTCTCAGGACGTACGAAGGAGGGCGTGACCGAGTTGGAGGCGGCCGAGGCGGCTGCGGCCGCCCGCGGTCTGCACAACCCCGTCATGGCGCCGTGGGCGTGCTGCCTCGCCCGGGCACTCGCCATGGACGATCCCGAACGCGCGGCCGACCTCGCCGCCCAAACACGGCGCCAGGCCGAGAAGTTCGGCACCGACACGGCGATCGGTGAGGCCCTGCGCTGCCAAGCGGCCCTGGAGAAGGGACAGCGGTCCGTCACCCTGTACGCCAAGGCCGCGGCCCACCTCGAAGCGTCGCCCTGCGCCTACGAACACGCCGTGGCCCGCGTCGAGTACGGCATAGCGGCCCGCTCGGTCGCCGAACTCACCCGCGGCCTCACCCTGGCCCGCTCCTGCGGCGCCGACGGCTTGGCCGCCCGCGCTCAGGAGGTGCTGGACACGGGGCGCGGCCTGCGCTGACCTGGACAGTCGCCGTCCATCGCCTGACGGGCCACGTCAGCCCGTCCGGCGACGGACGACGAGACCTTCAGGGCGAGCCCGGTCTCGGGGCGGAGCCCCAGCGAGGTCCAGACGCAGCGCCCCGACCGCGTCAGGACTCTGCCGCGTCCTCCTCGGCCAGCACCCGCTGAGCCACCGCGAACGCCGAGTTGGCCGCAGGGACACCGCAGTACACGGCGGTCTGCAGCAGCACCGCGCCGATCTCCTCGGGCGTCAGGCCGTTGCGCCGGGCCGCCCGCACATGCATCGCCAGCTCGTCGTAATGACCGTGCGCGACCAGCGCCGTCATGGTGATCAGGCTGCGCTCGCGGCGCGTCAGGGTGGGGTCCGTCCAGATCTCGCCCCATGCGTAGCGCGAGATGAAGTCCTGGAAACGGGCCGTGAAGCCGGTCGTCCGCGACTGGGCGCGGTCCACGTGCGCGTCCCCGAGCACCTCGCGGCGCACGCGCACACCCCGCTCGGCATCGCCGGCGAAGTGCGCCCGCAGAGCCGTGAGTACGGCTTCGGGCCGCTCGGCGGGGGCGAGGTGCGAGGCGCCGGGGAGCTCGACGAGCGTGGAGCCGGTCACCGCGTCGGCGATCTCGCGCAGATGGGCGGGCGGAGTCGCCGGATCCTCGCGGCCCGCGATCAGCAGAGTCGGCGCGCTGATCGAGGACAGCTCGTCGCGGATGTCGTACGCGGCGAGTGCGTCGCAGCACGCGGCGTACGCGTCCGGGGCCGCGGTGCGGTGGTCCTCGACCAGGGCGGGCACGGTGAAGCCGGGTGTGAACCAGCGGGTCGGCGCGTTCTCCGCGAGAGTTTCCAGGCCCTCGCGGCGTACGAGTGCGGCACGCTCCTCCCAGGGCGCTCGCCCGTTGAAGTGGGAGGACGAGCAGATCACGGCCAGGCTCGCAACGCGCTCGGGATGGTGCACGGCCAGATGCAGGCCGACGGCCCCGCCGAGCGACACCCCGGCGTACGCGAAGCGGTCGATGCCGAGCGACTCGGCGAGCGAGAGGACGAGGTCCGCCAGATCGCCGACCGTGGCGCCGGGGCCGATCAGGTCGGCGGGGGAGCCGCCGTGGCCGGGCAGGTCCCAGCGTATGACGCGGTGGGTGACGGCCAGTTCGGGGGCCACGTCGTCCCACAGCGCGGTCGACGTGCCGAGCGAGGGGCCGAGGATCAGCGGGGGAGCGGTGGCCGGACCCTCGGTGCGGTGATGCAGCAGCTTGCCGGTGGGCGTGGTGTTCAACGTCGCTCCGTGGTGTTCAACGTCGCTTCAGGGCGCGGTCGGTGAGGGCTCCGGCGGAGCCGGTGTAGTGGGTGGGGTCGGTGAGTTCGGCGAGGTCCAGGCCGACGAGGTCCGGTGTTTCGGCGAGGATGTCCGAGAGCGCTCTCCGCTCCGTGCGGGTGCGCTTGGCGGCATCCGTGAGCAGCGCCTTCGCGCGGGCCCGGCCCAGGTGCGGGGTGAGCTCGGCGGCCAGCCGTTCGGAGACGATCAACCCGTGGGTCAGGTCCAGGTGTGCGCGCATCGCGTCCGGGTGCACCTGGAGCCCCGCGGCGAGCTCGGCCGCATCGCTCGCGGCACCGCCGGCCAGCCGGAGCAGGTCGCGCAGCGGTTCCCACTCGGCGTGCCAGGCGCCCGGGGGGCGCTCGTCCTCGGCGGCGAGTGAGCCGTACAGCGTGGCGGCGAGGTGCGGGGCGCGGCGGGCGGCGGCCGCGATCAGCGTGGCGCGCACCGGGTTCGCCTTGTGCGGCATCGCGGAGGAGCCGCCACCGGTGCCTTCCGAGAGCTCGCCGATCTCCGTACGGGAGAGGGTGAGGACGTCGGCCGCCGGCTTGCCGAGAGCGCTCACCGTGAAGGCGAGCGCGGACGCGAGGTCGGCGACGGGCGTGCGGAGGGTGTGCCAGGGAAGCCCGGGCTCGGCGAGGCCGAGTTCGCGGGCGTAGGTGGTAACGAGCGCTTCCACGGCGGGGAGATCGGCACCGAACGCGGAGAAGGCTCCCAACGTGCCTGCTGCGCCGCCGAGTTGGGCGGGCAGCGCGTCCCGTACCGCCCGGACACGGTCCCGTGCATCCAGAACGAGCGAGCGCCAGCCCGCCGCCTTCAGGCCGAAGGTCGTCGGCACCGCGTGCTGGGTGAGGGTGCGGCCCGGCATCACCGTGTCGCGGTGGGCCGCGGCCAGCCGGGCCAGGGCCTCCTCCGTGCGGGCCAGATCGGCCAGGACGAGGTACAGTGTCCGCGACGCGACCAGCATCATCGCGGTGTCCATGATGTCCTGGCTCGTCGCTCCCCGGTGCACATACGGCGCGTACTCCGCGGGCACGGCGGCCGTGAGGTCGCCGACCAGCGGGATCACTGGATTGCCGCCGCCCCGCGCCCGCAGCGCGATATCGCGGGCGTCGAAGCGGGCGGCGTCGGCCGCCGCGGTCACCGCGTCGGCCGCCGCGGCCGGGGCGAGCCCGGTGGCCGCCTGGGCGCGGGTGAGCGCGGACTCCGCGTCGAGCAGCGCCTGGAGGAAGGCGGTGTCGCTGGTGGCGCTCTCAGCGGGGGAGCCTGCCCGCCCGGGGGCGAGCAGGCCGGCGTCGGGATCGACGGATGTCACTGGAACTCCAGGAAGACCGTTTCGCCTTCGCCCTGAAGGCGGATGTCGAAACGGTACGTCCGGTTCGGCTCCTCGGCAGCGAGCAGCGTGGCCCGGCGATCCGCCGGCAGCCCGTCCAGCAGCGGGTCGGCGCCGTCCGCCAGATACGCCCGCGTGTACAGGTGGTGCAGCAGGCCGCGCGCGAACACGCACACGCTGATGTACGGCACGCCCGCGTTGCCCGGCGGCAGCGTGTACAGCGCGTAGTGACCGTCGGCGTCCGTGGCGACCCGGCCGAAGCCGGTGAAGTCGACGCCGTTGCGGCCCAGGAACCCGCCGGTCACCGGGTCGCGCCGCAGCGAACCGGGCGCGCCCTTCAGCGAACCGTCGGGGCCCGCCTGCCAGAACTCGAGTATCGCGTCCGGAACGGGATTGCCCTCGCCGTCCAGCACGTATCCGTGTAGGGCGATCGTGTCCGGGTGGCCCTTCGGCGCGACCTGCTCGCCCTCGGGGAAGGGCAGCGCGTAGCCGTAGAAGGGGCCGACGGTGTGGGACGGGGTGGGCAGAAGCGTCTCGCTCATGGGGCTTGTCTCGCTCATGGGGCTTATCGGCCTTCCTCGATCCAGGTGGCGGAGGGACCGTCCAGGACGATGTCCCACTCGTAGCCGAGCGAGAACTCGGGCTGCGACAGGTCGTGGTTGTACGCCGCGACCAGGCGGTTGCGGGCCGACTCGTCCGTCACCGACCGCAGGATCGGGTCGTAGCGGAACAGCGGGTCGTTCGGAAAGTACATCTGCGTCACGAGCCGCTGCGTGAACGCCGTGCCGAACAGCGAGAAGTGGATGTGCGCGGGGCGCCACGCGTTGGTGTGGTTGCGCCACGGGTACGCGCCCGGCTTGATCGTGGTGAACCGGTAGCGGCCCTCGTCGTCGGTGAGGGTCCGGCCGACACCGGTGAAGTTCGGGTCGAGCGGCGCCGGGTGCTGGTCGCGCAGGTGCGCGTACCGGCCGGACGCGTTGGCCTGCCAGATCTCGACCAGCTGGCCGCGCACCGGACGCCCGTCGCGGTCGAGCAGCCGGCCGGAGACGGTGATCCGCTCGCCGAGCGGCTCGCCCTGGTGCTGGATGGTCAGGTCGTTGTCGATGTCGGTGATGTCGGTCGGCCCGAAGACCGGCCCGGACAGCTCGACCGTCTCCGGGTCGCCGCCGTTCACGGCGACCAGCGGCTGCTTGGGGTGGCGCAGCACGGAGCTGCGGTAGGGGGCGTAGTCGCGCGGCGGGTGGTTCTGTACCGGGGCGCCCGCGGCGCGCGCCTTGTCGTAGGCGTTCTGGAGGTCGTTGACCTCGATGTCGATGTCCGACTGAGTGAGAGCCATGGGGGTTCCTGGGCTTCCTGCCGTACGGGAACGGGGGTCAGCGGGGGCGGATGGGGTTCAGCGTTCGAGGACGAGGGCGAGGCCCTGTCCGACGCCGATGCAGAGGGTGGCCACGCCGGTGCCGGAGCCGGCGGCGGCGAGCTGGTGCGCGACGGTGCCGGCCAGGCGGGCACCGGAGGCGCCCAGCGGGTGGCCGATGGCGATGGCGCCGCCGCGCGGGTTGAGGATCGCGGGGTCGAACTCGGGCCACTCGGCGACACAGCCCAGCACCTGGGCGGCGAACGCCTCGTTCAGCTCGAGCGTGGTCAGGTCGCCGAAGGTCTTGCCGGCCTTCGCGAGGGCACGGTTGACCGCCTCGACCGGGGCGAGGCCGAAGTAGTGCGGGTCGATCGCTGAGACGCCGGAAGCGGAGACGCGGGCCAGGGGTTCGCGGCCGGTGGCCTTCAGGCCCTCCTCGTCGACGAGCAGCAGGGCCGCCGCACCGTCGTTCAGCGGAGAGGCGTTGCCGGCGGTCACGGTGCCGTGGTCCTTGCGGAAGGACGGCTTCAGCTTGGCCATGGCCTCCAGAGAAGCGCTCTCACGGATGCACTCGTCGCGGTCGAACACCACCGGCTCGCCCTTGCGCTGCGGGATCGACACCGGGGCGATCTCGCCGTCGACCAGGCCCGCGGCCTGCGCGGCAGCGGCCTTCTGGTGCGATGCGAGCGCGAACTCGTCCTGCTGCTCTCGCGTGATCTTGTGCTTCTCGGCGATGAGCTCGGCCGATTCGCCCAGCGGGATGGTCCACTGCGGGTCCATCTTCGGGTTGACCATGCGCCAGCCCAGCGTGGTGGAGTACAGCTCGGTGTGCCCGGCCGGGAAGGGCTTGTCGCTCTTGGGCAGGACGTAGGGTGCACGGGTCATCGACTCGACGCCGCCGGCCAGGGCGATGGAGACGTCGCCGAGCGCGATGGCCCGTGTGGCTTGGATGACGGCCTCGAGGCCGGAGGCGCACAGCCGGTTGACGGTCACACCCGGCACCGAGGTCGGCAGTCCGGCGAGCAGTCCGGCCATGCGGGCCACATTGCGGTTCTCCTCGCCCGCTCCGTTGGCGTTGCCGAAGAACACGTCCCCGATCCGGGACGGGTCCAATTCGGGTGTACGGGCGAGGAGTTCACGGATCGCGTGGGCGGCCAGGTCGTCCGGGCGGACGCTCGCCAGGCCCCCGTTGTACTTGCCGAACGGCGTACGGACGGCGTCGACGATGTAGACGTCCCGCAGGCTCATGACTGGATCCCTTCGGAGCTCTCTCCGGCGATGTCCTCGGCGGCGCGAACCTTGGCCGCGGTCTTGGCGACGATCTCCTCGGTGGACACGCCGGGAGCGGTCTCGACGAGCAGGAGACCGTCCTCGGTCACGTCCAGTACCCCGAGGTCGGTGATGATGCGGCCGACGCAAGACTTGCCCGTGAGCGGCAGATCGCACTTCTCGACGATCTTCGGGGAGCCGTCCTTCGCGGTGTGGGTCATGACGACGATGACCTTGCGGGCGCCGTGCACCAGGTCCATCGCCCCGCCGATCCCCGTGATCATCTTGCCGGGGATGGCCCAGTTGGCGAGGTCGCCGCCCGCGGAGACCTGCATGGCGCCGAGCACGGCGACGTCGATGTGCCCACCGCGGATCATGCCGAACGACAGCGAGGAGTCGAAGTAGGAGGCGCCGGGGAGGACCGTCACCGTCTCCTTGCCGGCGTTGATCAGATCCGGGTCGACCTCGTCCTCGAGGGGGTACGGGCCGACGCCCAGGATCCCGTTCTCCGACTCCAGGACCACCTCCACGCCCTTCGGGAGATAGTTCGGGATCAGCGTCGGCAGTCCGATGCCGAGGTTGACGTACTGGCCGTCCTCGAGCTCGCGCGCCGCACGCGCGGCCATCTCCTCACGCGTCCAGGCCATTACTCGCTCACCGTCTCTCGTGCCGCAGGCGCGGAAACCGTCCGCTTCTCGATGCCCTTGTCGGCCGCCTCCTCGGGCGTCAGCGCGACCACGCGCTGCACGAAGATGCCCGGCAGATGCACCTCGTCCGGATCGATCTCGCCCGGCTCCACCAGCTCCTCCACCTCGGCGATGGTGACCTTGCCCGCCATGGCCGCGAGCGGGTTGAAGTTGCGGCTGGACTTGTTGAACACCAGGTTCCCGTGCCGGTCGCCCTTCGCCGCGCGCACCAGGGCGAAGTCGGTGCGGATCCCGTGCTCGAGGACGTACTCGACGCCGTCGAACTCGCGGACCTCCTTCGGCGGCGAGGCCAGCGCGACCCCGCCCTGACCGTCGTACCGCCACGGCAGACCGCCGTCCGCGACCTGCGTGCCCACGCCCGCCGGGGTGTAGAAGGCGGGGATGCCGCAGCCGCCGGCGCGCAGCCGCTCCGCGAGCGTGCCCTGGGGGATCAGCTCGACCTCGAGCTCGCCGCCCAGGTACTGCCGGGCGAACTCCTTGTTCGCGCCGATGTAGGAGCCGGTCACGCGGGAGATGCGGCCCGCGGACAGCAGGATCGCCAGACCCGAGTCCATCGCTCCGCAGTTGTTGGACACCACGCCGAGGCCCGAGACCCCGAGGTCGTACAACGCCTTGATCAGTACGTTCGGCACGCCGCTCAGGCCGAACCCGCCGACGGCGAGCGTGGCGCCGTCGGGTACGTCGGCCACGGCCCCAGCGGCTGTGGCGACCACCTTGTCCATCCGTGAAGCCTCATCTCTTCCCAGCACCCGTGCCCTGACGCGCCATGATTAGTCAGGGCACTGATTATTTCTGCGAGGTTTCCACACGCTGCCATCGGATCGTTGAGCCGTCAAGACCCATGCGAGATGGCGGCCAGGGAGCTCGACAGACGAGGGCTTGAGCCTGAGTATTGTTCAGTACACGAACGGAATCCGAGCGAACGGAATCCGATGGCGGAAATTCTGGAGGAACGCATATGGCCGGCGCGGTGGACCTGACCACCCATCCCGGGCACCTGGCCCGGCGGCTACAGCAGGCCCACTACCTGCTGTGGAACTCGATGGTGTCCGAGGAGATCACCTCGCCCCAGTTCGCCGTCATGAACGCGCTCGTCGCCGAGCCTGGGCTCGACCAGCGCACCGTGGGCGCGCGTGTGAACCTGGACCGCTCCACCATCGCGGAGGTCATCAGCCGGCTCGGCCGCCGCGGTCTGCTCGACAAGGTGCGCGACCCGCAGGACGGCCGCCGCTACCTGCTCCGGCTGACCGAGGACGGTGTGCGGACGCACCGCAAGCTCACGGTCCGCACGGCCCGTATGAACCAGGTGTTCCTCGCCCCTCTCTCCGCCGAGGAGCAGAGTGCTTTCATCGAACTGATCCGGCGCGTCGCCGACGCCGCGGAGGGGCTGCGCAACCCGGGGGAGCCGCTGGTGGCGCAGTCCTGAGGCGGCGCCGCACGAGGACGTCGAGGGTGCCGATCCCTGGACGACGAGCGCGATCCCTCACGCTTTCGCGAACACCACCCACACCTGACCGGGGGCGAACGTCATCGGCTTGCCCTCCGCCGTGGTGAACTCCGTCCCGTCCTCCGCCGGAGAGCGCTCCCACCGTGCGTCGTAGGCGCGCCCGTCACGCAGGACGACCGCCGTTCCCTCGCCCACCGTCTCCGAGAACGGGGACACACTGCCCGATCGGTCGTGGAACCGGGAGTCCCGCACGGTGACGTACTGGACGACGACGGTGGAGGCGGCGAGCCGCTTGCCCTCGGCCGTACGGGCCGCGGTGCCGTCCATGGTCACCAGCCACTTCTTCGGCTCCGCGGACCAGGTGAAGGTGAAGCGGGCGGAGGGGAAGCGGACGGTCCGCTCGGCGGTGGCCTTGCCGCCTCCCGGCGCCGCACCGAACCGGAACCCGGTGCTCGCCAGCCCGCCCGGCTGCTGCTCGGCCTTCAGCGCCTCGGGCCGCAGATAGAGGTTGTACGGCGCGGCCCGGTCCCTACTGCGGAAGTACGCCCCCGAAGGGGCCTTGCCGGGAGGCACGGCGATGAGCGGCGCCGCGTCGATCAGCGGCTGCAGTTTCGACTGCGCCCCCGAGTAGGCCAGCGTCGGACGGTCGAACTGCCGCAGCAACTCCAGATCCGTCTCGCGCGCACTGCGCACCGGCCCCACGACGGACGGAAGCTGCGTCGCGTACAGGGCCATCAGCCGGCTCAGCCCGCCCTCCACCTGCTCGACGTACACGACGTCCGCCGCGTCCAGGCCGGTCTGCGGGCGCGCCGGACGCACGTTGTCGATCTTCACGGCGAGTACGGAGCCACCGCCGCCGGGCCCGGAGCTCTCGGACGCGGATGGCCGCTCACCGGGACGCGAGCCGTCGTCCGAACCGCCCCCCGCCGTGCAGCCGACGGCCAGCGCCGTCAGGACCGCCACCGCGATCGCTCCGAGACGTATGCGTGTCAGCGCTCCACCGTTCACGTCGGCCCCCGCGTCCGCGTCATCGAATCATCTGCCGATGGACATACCCCCTTTTGCTGGGCATACCCCGACGGCGGTCGGCCGGTTGTAACGCCCGCATGGCGGAAGTACAAAGGCGTTATTGCGGCACAGTGCAATCCAGGGACGGCTCTTGACCGTTTCTTGGAGCACGGATAACTTCGGCGGCATGTGGATATCTCAGCGGTTCACGCAGCGGCGCGCTGTCGATCTGATGCGCGTCTCCGGTGCTCTCTGTCGCTGACCTTCGCCGGCTCCAGTCCGCTGCTCTGCGGGCGCTCTTGTCTGTGCCCATGATCCGCATTTTCCAGCGCTCCCAGCGCTTCCTTTCCGCGCCTTCGTGAAATGTCCTGCAGGCCTGCGTGGGGCTCTGCGGATGTGATGGAAGGTCTTGCAGAAGTCCTCCTGAAGGTCCTGAAGAACCGGGGAACACACCCATGTCCGAACGCACCCGGGTTGCGCTCTGCGCTGCCCTGATCGCCCCGCTGCTGCTGTCCGGCTGCGCCGGCACGCAAGCATCGACCGCCGACTCGAAGAACGTCGCCGACGTCAAGATTCCCGAAAAGGTGGACCCCGGCACGACACTCACCATCGGGGCACCGGATATCAAGGTCGCCCTGAAACTCTCCGGTCAGGCAGACAAGTTGCCCTTCACAGTGAAATGGGCGAACCTCAGCGGCGGACCGCAGTGCTCCGAGGCGTTCCGGGCCCATTCTCTGGATGTCTGCTCTGCTGCGGAAATACCTTCCATTCATGCCCACTGGACAGGCCTGGACACGAAGTTGGTGGCGGCCAGATTCCGCAAGGACCCGATCAAGCACCCCACCTACGAACTCGGGATCGCCCCCGGTGCCGGCATCGACACGCTGAAGGACCTGCGCGGCAAGAAGATCGCCTACAGTCCCGGGCAGGCCCAGGGCGCCCTCGTCCTGCGTATCCTCGCCAAGGCCGGGCTCACCAAGGACGACGTGGAGCTCGTCGAACTGCCCAGCACCGGCGATGTCTATCCGACCGCGCTGGGCAGCCGCCAGGTGGACGCGGCGCCGCTCGGGAGCGTCAACATCAAGCGCTATGCCGTCAAGTACGGCAAGGACGGCGGCAAGACCATTCACCACGGGCTGCGCGACGATCCCGGTCATCTGTGGGTGCCGACAGAGGCCGTGAGCGACCCGAAAAAGGCCGCTGCCATCAGGGAGTTCGTCAAGTTCTGGGCGCGGGCACAGGTGTGGATCGACCAGCACCCCGACGAATGGATCGAGGGCTACTACGTCAAGGACCAGGGGCTGAGCCGCGAGGACGGCGAGTACCTCGTCAAGCTGAGCGGCCACCCCGACATCCCCGCCGACTGGACCTCGGCCATCGAACGTCAGCAGCAGACCATCGATCTCCTGGCCAAGGAGACCGGCAAGGAGAGCTTCGACGCGGAGACGCTCTTCGACCGGCGCTACGAGTCCGTCGCGGCAGACGCCATCAAGCCCGACGCGGAGGCGGGCTCATGAGCACGCACGCACCCACACTGACGAAGACCGCCGTAACAGGCGCGGAGCAGGCCGTCTCCACCGCCGCGCCTCCCGCCACTCCGCGCCGCCGCCGTCTCGGCCCGGGCCGGCCGATCCCCTACGGCTGGGCGCTCGGCCCCGTGCTGCTGCTCGCCGTCTGGGCGGCCGGGTCCGCGGCCGGCCTCATCGACCCCCGCAACCTCTCCGCTCCCTGGACCGTGGTCTCCACAGCGGGGGACCTCATCGCCGACGGACGCCTTCAGTCGAATCTCGCCACCTCCGCCCAACGCGCCCTGCTCGGGCTGCTTTTCGGTGTCGCCGCCGGGCTCGCCCTGGCCGTCCTCTCGGGGCTCAGCAGGCTCGGCGAAGGCGTCATCGACGGTCCCGTACAGATCAAGAGGGCCATCCCGTCGCTCGCCCTCATCCCGCTGCTGATCCTCTGGTTCGGCATCGGCGAGTCGATGAAGGTCATCACCATCGCGCTCGGCGTGTTCGTACCCGTCTACATCCACACCCACAACGGGCTGCGCACCATCGACAACCGCTACGCCGAGCTCGCCGAGACGGTGCGGCTCACGCGCCCGCAGTTCCTGCGCCACGTCGTCCTCCCGGGCGCGCTGCCGGGGTTCCTGCTCGGCATGCGGTTCGCCGTCACCGCCGCCTGGCTGGCGCTGGTCGTCGTCGAGCAGGTCAACGCCACCAGCGGCATCGGTTACATGATGGAACTCGCCCGCACCTACGGGCAGACCGACATCATCATCGTCGGCCTCGTCGTCTACGGCCTCCTCGGCCTGGTCTCGGACGCACTCGTCCGGCTGGTGGAGAGGAGGGCCCTGTCATGGCGGCGCACACTGGCGGGCTGACGGCCGCCACGCACCCCGGTTCGGCACGCGGCGTGGTACGCATCGCCGGGCTCGTACGCGCCTTCGGTGACCGAAAGGTCCTCGACGGCCTCGAACTCTCCATCGCAGCAGGGGAGTTCGTCGCCCTGCTGGGCCGAAGCGGCTCGGGAAAGTCCACGCTGCTGCGCGCGCTGGCCGGACTCGACCACGAGGTCACCGGCACCGGCAAGATCGACGCGCCCGCCGAGGTCTCCGTCGTCTTCCAGGACGCCCGGCTGCTGCCGTGGAAACGGGTCCTCGACAACGTGGTGCTGGGACTGCCCGGCCCCGACGCGCTCGACCGCGGCCGCGCGGCGCTCGCCGAGGTGGGCCTCGAAGGCCGCGAGAAAGCATGGCCCGTGGAACTCTCCGGTGGCGAGCAGCAGCGCGTCTCGCTGGCCCGCTCCCTGGTGCGCGAACCCGAACTGCTCTTGGCCGACGAGCCGTTCGGCGCCCTTGACGCGCTCACCCGCATCCGTATGCACACCCTGCTCAGGCGGCTGTGCGAACGGCACCGGCCCGCCGTACTGCTCGTCACCCACGACGTCGACGAGGCCATCGTCCTCGCCGACCGGGTCGTCGTCCTGGACGCCGGCCGCATCGCCGCGGACGTTCCCGTCGGGTCGGGGGTGGCGCGTCGGCACGGCAGTCCCGAGTACGCGGCGCTGCGCGACGAACTGCTGGCCCGGCTGGGGGTCGACCCGGTGGCGGCCGACCCGGCGGCCGGCGATCCACCGGCTCTCGATCCAACGGCGGAGGAGAGCGCGGCATGACCCGGCGTGAACTGCACCTCAACCTGTTCGTCTATCCCGGGGGCCACCACGAGGCCGCCTGGCGCCACCACGCGTCCGACCCCGGGCAGATCCTCGACATCGGCTTCTACCAGGACCTGGCCCGACGCGCGGAGGCCGCGGCCTTCGACGCGGTCTTCTTCGCCGACGGACCGGCCCTCGCCGACAACGTGCGCTACGCGAGCCGGTTCCGCCTCGAACCGTTCACCTGGCTCTCCGCGATCGCCGCGGCCACCGAGCGGATCGGCCTGATCGCCACCGCGTCCACCACCTACACCGAGCCGTACAACCTGGCCCGGCTCTTCGCATCCCTCGACCACCTCAGCCGGGGCCGGGCGGGGTGGAACATCGTCACCACGGGTGCGCCGCAGGCCGCCCGGAACTTCGGCCTCGATGCCCACCCCGTACACGCCGAGCGCTACGACCGGGCCCGCGAATTCGTCGACGTCGTCACCAGGCTCTGGGACAGCTGGGAGGACGAGGCACTCGTCGCCGACCAGAAGACGGGACTGTTCGCCGACACCGACCGCATCCACGCCGTGGACCACAGCGGGCCGCATCTGACGGTATATGGCCCGCTCAACATCCCCCGGACACCGCAGGGGCGACCCGTCTACGTCCAGGCCGGTTCCTCGGAGGACGGGCGCGCCTTCGCCGGCCGGTACGCGGAGGCCGTGTTCACCGCCCACCAGACGCTCGGCAGCGCCCAGGACTTCTACGCCGACATCAAGGCGCGGGCAGCCACCCTGGGCCGGGACCCCTCCAAGGTCCTTGTCCTGCCCGGCATCAGCCCCTTCATCGGCTCCACGGAGGCCGAGGCCCGCGCGCTGTACGACGAGTTCAACGAACTCACCCAGCCCGAGTACTCGCTGCAGCAGCTGCACCGCATCCTCGGCGTGCGGCTGACCGAGGAGCAGCTCGACGGTCCCGTACCGCGCGAGCTCATCGAGACCGGAGGGGAGCGCGGCAACGGCAGCCGCTTCCAGGTGATCCTCGACATCATCGACCGCGAGCAGCCCACCGTCCGCGGGCTGCTGCACCGCCTCGCGGGTGCCCGCGGCCACCGCGTCATCGCGGGCACGCCGGAGCAGGTCGCCGACCAGCTCCAGGAGTGGTACGAGCACGGGGCCGCCGACGGATTCAACATCATGCCCCCGTGGCTGCCCGGCGGCTTCGACCTGTTCGCGGACCATGTCGTGCCGATCCTGCGCGAGCGCGGCCTGTTCCGCAGTTCGTACACCGGCACGACGTTGCGTGAGCACTACGGACTGGCCCGGCCGGACAGCCAGTACGCCTCGCCGCGGGCCTGAAGCGTCTCGTGCGCCTGAACCGACGTCATTGCTTCCCAAGACAAGGAGAGTTCGTGAACCCGCTCAGATCCCGCCCCGCCCTGGTCGCTCTCGGGGCCACCGCGCTGCTCGCGGCGACCACGGCCGTCCCGTCCGCCGCCGCGACGCCAACCAGGTCCGCTGCGGCACCCGGGGCGGTCGCCCTCGACTGGTACGACACCACGGCGGAGACCATCGCGGCCGCGGGCGCCACCACCCAGGTCACCAACAGCCGCACCTGGGCGATCAGCTGGCTCGCCGCAGCACGCGCCACCCGCGCCGTGCCGCCCGGCGTCGACCGCGGCGACTACCAGGCCGCGGCACTCGCCTCCGCCGTGCACGACGGGCTGGTCGCTCTCGCCCCGGCCCGTACCGAACAACTGGACGCTGCGCTGCAGCAGACCCTGGACGCGATTCCCGACGGTGAGTCGGAGGACAAGGGCGTGGCCGCCGGAGCCCGCCAGGCAGCGCTGGCCCTGAAGTCCCGCGAGGGCGACGGCCTCGACCCCGCATCGGTCAACGCGCCCTACCCGGTGCCGGCCCCCGCACCCGGCGAATGGCAGCCCACGCCGCCGGCGTACGCGCCGGCCACCCAGTACGGCAACCGGCTCGCCAAGCCGTTCGCGCTGACCAGCGCCGACCAGTACCGGCTGCCCGCGCCCCCGTCCCTCGACTCCCGGCGCTACAAGACCGACCTGGCCGAGGTCCGCACCTACGGCGCCCAGGACAGCACCAGGCGCACCGCCCACCAGACCGAGACCGCCGACTTCTGGCTCGGTTCCTCGCTCGCCCTGTACACGGAGCCGCTGCGGGTGGCGGTGGACCGGGCGCCACGCTCGGACGCCGAGCGGGCCGAGCTGGTCGCACTGTTCCACGTCGCGCTCGTCGACACCCAGATAGCGACGTCCGACAGCAAGTACGCGTACACACGCTGGCGGCCCGTCACCGCGATACGAACCGGCTCGATCGCCCAGGACCCGGACTGGACGCCGCTGCACACCACACCCGCCCACCCCGACTATCCGAGCGGGCACACCACCTACTCGGGTGCGGCCGAGGGCGTGCTCAACGCGCTGGCCGGACCGAGCACCGCGCCCTTCGAGCTGACCAGCCCCACCGCTCTCGGCGTGACCCGCACCTACACGAGCTGGCACGAGCTCACCGCCGAGAACGTCGACGCCCGGGTCTACTCCGGGATCCACACCCGTTCGGCGGACGAGGCCGGCGTCACGCTCGGCAGAAACGTCGCCGGGCAGACGCTGCGCACCGCGGACCGGCTGCTGAGAGCGCTCTGAGGAGGTGGGGAGCCCGGGGGCTGAAGGCGAGTCCCCCGAGAGTCCCCGGGGGACCCTCGGCCCTCTGTCCCGCACAGGCTCCGAGGGGACCGCTCAGCTCCGGGGCTTCAGGATCTCCGACAGCTCGTACCGGACCGGCTCCTCCAGCTGCGCATACGTGCAGCTCTCGGGGGTCCGGTCCGGGCGCCAGCGGCGGAACCGCGCCGTGTGCCGGAAGCGGGCCCCGGCCTCCATATGGTCGTACGCCACCTCGCACACCCGCTCCGGCCGCAGCGGCACCCACGACAGGTCCTTCTTGCCCGACCAGCGGCTGGGGGCGCCCGGCAGCCTGGCCGTCTCGTGGGCGGCCTCGTCCGCCCAGGCCGCCCACGGGTGGCCTTCCGGGGAATCCATGCGCAGCGGCTCCAGCTCCTCGACGAGCTGCGCGCGCTGCTTCATGGGGAAGGCGGCGCTGACCCCGACGTGCTGGAGGGCGCCCTGGCCGTCGTACAGCCCGAGGAGCAGCGAACCCACCACGGGACCGCTCTTGTGGAAGCGGTATCCCGCGACGACGCAGTCCGCGGTCCGCTCGTGCTTGATCTTGAACATGAGGCGTTCATCCGGGCGGTAGCGCAGGTCGAGGGGCTTGGCGATCACGCCGTCGAGGCCCGCGCCCTCGTACTCCTCGAACCATCGCTGTGCGATCTCGATGTCGGTGGTCGCCGGGGCGAGGTGGACGGGCGCCGTGACGCCGGAGAGTGCTCTCACCAGGCGCTCCCGGCGCTCGGCCAGCCCGGTGTCGAGCAGCGACTCGTCGTCGATCGCCAGCAGGTCGAAGGCCACGAACGACGCCGGGGTACGCTCCGCCAGCGTCCGTACACGTGACTGCGCGGGATGGATGCGCTCGGTGAGTGCGTCGAAGTCGAGGTGGTCGCCGAGGGCGATCACGATCTCGCCGTCCATCACGCACCGCTCCGGCAGCCGCTCCCGCATGGCCTCCACGAGCTCCGGAAAGTAGCGGGTCAGCGGCTTGCCGGTACGGCTGTCCAGCTCGATCTCGTCCCCGTCACGGAAGACGATCGCACGGAACCCGTCCCACTTCGCCTCGTAGTGCATGCCCGGAGGGATCTTCGCCACGAGCTTGGCGAGCATCGGCAGGACGGGGCGCTTCACCGGGAGGTCCATGGTTCGATTCTGGGGCCTTCGGCGACGCTATGTCCTGTCTCATCGGGTATGCGAAGCGTTGTTCGGGCGCCTACCGTGGCACCCATGGCGGGAGATGCGGTGGAGCTCGAGGCGGGGCAGCGGAAGGTACGCCTGTCCAGCCCAGGCAAGATCTTCTTTCCGGAGCGGGGCTTCACCAAGCTGGACCTCGCCCGCTACTACCAGGCGGTCGGCCCCGGCATTCTGCGCGCCCTGCGCGACCGCCCCACCACCCTGGAGCGCTACCCGGACGGGGTGACCGGCGAGTCCTTCTTCCAGAAACGGGCGCCGAAGAACATGCCCGACTGGATCCCGACCGCCCACATCACCTTCCCCAGCGGTCGCAGCGCGGACGAGATGTGCCCCACCGAGGAGGCCGCCGTACTGTGGGCCGCGCAGTACGGCACGCTCACCTTCCACCCGTGGCCGGTCCGCCGTACGGACGTCGACCGTCCCGACGAGCTCCGCCTCGACCTCGATCCGCAGCCCGGTACCGACTACGCCGACGCCGTGCGAGCTGCCCACGAACTGCGCGCCGTCCTCGACGAGTCCGGGCTGCGCGGCTGGCCCAAGACGTCCGGCGGCCGGGGCCTGCACGTGTTCGTGCCGATCGAGCCACGCTGGACGTTCACCGAGGTACGGCGCGCCGCCATCGCCTGCGGCCGCGAGCTCGAGCGGCGCATGCCCGGCCGGGTGACGACGGCCTGGTGGAAGGAGGAACGCGGGGAGAAGGTGTTCCTGGACTACAACCAGACGGCGCGCGATCGCACCATCGCGTCCGCCTACTCGGTCCGTCCCCGCCCGAACGCGCCGGTCTCCGCACCCCTGCGCTGGGACGAGATCGACGACGCCGTGCCGCAGGACTTCGACCTGGCCACGATGCCTGCGCGCTTCGCCGACGTCGGGGATGTGCACGCGGACATGGACGACCATGCGTACCGCCTCGACGCACTGCTGGAGCTCGCCGACCGCATGGAGCGCGAACAGGGTCTCGGCGACATGCCGTACCCGCCGGACCACCCCAAGGTGCCGGGTGAACCGAAGCGGGTGCAGCCGAGCCGGGCCAGGCGCGAGGACGCGTCCTCGTAGACCCGGAGGACGCGACGCCATGGCGGACGCGACCTCGCGGACGTGGCACTCATGGAGGCAGGAGCAACGCGACTGCTCACAAGGAGGGCATCATGCTCACCACCCGCTACGTCACGGGCTCACCGAACTGGCTCGATGTCGGCACACGCGACATCGAGGGTGCCCAGGCCTTCTACGGCGGCCTGTTCGGCTGGGAGTTCCGGTCGGCAGGGCCGGAGGCCGGCGGGTACGGCATGTTCCAGCTGCACGGGAAGACCGTCGCGGGCGGCATGGCCATCACCGAGGACCAGGGCCCGCCGTCCTGGACCCTGTACTTCCAGAGTCCCGATGCCGACGCCACCGCAAAAGCCGTGGAGCAGAACGGCGGCGCCGTACTGATGGAGCCGATGGACGTCTTCGACCAGGGGCGCATGGCGATGTTCGGTGATCCCGCGGGTGTCGCCTTCGGCTGCTGGCAGCCGGGCGCCAACAAGGGCCTGGACCTGGTCGGCGATCAGGGCACTCTGTGCTGGACCGAGCTCTACACCCCGGATACCGCCGCAGCCACCGAGTTCTACGGCTCGGTGTTCGGCTGGGGAACCTTCGACGTGCCGTTCCCGGGTGGCACGTACACGACGGTCCATCCCGCGGGTACGGGCGAGCAGGGCATGTTCGGGGGCGTGCTGCCGCTGGCGGCCGACCCGGTCGAGTGCGAGGCCGGGGCGTACTGGCTGCCGTACTTCGAGGTGGCCGACACCGACGCGAGCGCTGCCAGGGCACGGGAGCTGGGCGGCACGGTGCGGGTGGAGCCCAGGGACATGGAGAGCGTGGGCCGCCTCGCGAAACTCACGGATCCGTACGGCGCGCGCTTCGCCGTGATCAAGAGCACGCACCCGCACGGCTGAGCCGGGCCGTCACCCGGCCGCCCCGGAGGCTGTGCGGCGGCGGCAGCCGGTGCCGCCGCCGCACACGCGGTCCGGCGCGCCGCCGTGCGCGACACCCGGGGCGGGGTCAGGATTCCCTCTGGCGCCTCCAAGGCTCCTCGAGACGCAACGCGTTGATGAATCGTTGATCGCTTGTTTCGCCCGGTCCGGCACGATCGCCCGCATGCAGATCGACACGAGCCGACAGGACCTCGCCTGGCAGGAGCAGGCGCTGTGCGCGCAGACCGGAGGCGACTTCTTCTTTCCCGAACCCGGGAGTTCCGTACGAGAGGCGAAACGCATCTGCCGGCTGTGCGAGACCCGTGCGGAGTGTCTCGAATACGCGCTCGACAACGACGAACGCTTCGGCGTCTGGGGTGGCCTCTCGGAGAAGGAGCGGCAGCGTCTGCGCCGCATCAGGGGCGGCGGCTGAACGCCGCGGCGGCGGCGCCCGGCCTCAGCCCGCCGCGCGCGCCGCCATCCGCGCCTTGCGGGCCGCCAGCTTCTCGTCGAACTTCCGGGCCTCGCTGTCCAGTCCGTTCAGGTACAGACCGAGCTCCTCCTGGGCCCGCATGCCATCGGGCCCGAGGCCGTCGATCTCCATGACCTTCAGGAAGCGCAGCACGGGCTGCAGCACGTCGTCGTGGTGGATGCGAAGGTTGTAGACCTCGCCGATCGCCATCTGTGCAGCGGCGCGCTCGAAGCCGGGCATGCCGTGGCCGGGCATACGGAAGTTGACCACGACGTCGCGCACCGCCTGCATGGTGAGATCGGGCGCGAGCTCGAAGGCGGCCTTCAGCAGGTTGCGGTAGAAGACCATGTGCAGGTTCTCGTCGGTCGCGATGCGCGCCAGCATCCGGTCGCACACAGGATCACCCGACTGGTGGCCCGTGTTGCGGTGCGAGATACGCGTGGCCAGCTCCTGGAAGGCGACGTACGCGACCGAATGGAGCATCGAGTGACGGTTGTCGGACTCGAAGCCCTCGCTCATGTGCGCCATGCGGAACTGCTCCAGCTTGTCCGGGTCCACGGCGCGCGAGGCGAGCAGGTAGTCGCGCATCACGATGCCGTGCCGGCCCTCCTCGGCGGTCCAGCGGTGCACCCAGGTACCCCACGCGCCGTCGCGGCCGAAGAGCGTCGCGATCTCGTGGTGGTAGCTCGGCAGGTTGTCCTCCGTCAGGAGGTTGACGACCAGTGCGATACGGCCGATCTCGGTGACCTTCGACTGCTCCTTGTCCCAGGCCTCGCCGTCCTCGAACAAGCCGGGGAAGTTGCGGCCGTCCGACCAGGGCACATACTCGTGCGGCATCCAGTCCTTGGCCACCTTCAGATGGCGGTTGAGTTCGTTCTCGACCACTTCCTCCAGGGCGTACAGCAACCGGGCGTCGGTCCAGGTGTCCATGCTGCCGAGATGGGGGGTGGTGATCGTCACGGGGCCTCCAGGGGGACGGGAGTTCTGGCGGGGGGACGGCACCTACGGCGTCGTAGGCTACGAAACCGTAGGTTACGTACCCGTAGGTTAAGCGCTCCGTAAAGGGCGTCCACCAGCGGGGGTACCCAATAGGTCCAAGTGGTCCCCCCAAACGCCGCCTGAGCAGCGAGTACAGGCATCCGCGACCCGTAACTCCTCAGCGGTACAGCTCTCGGAGCCGTACCGAGAGACAGGTCACACAGCCTTCGAGCTTCTCGAACTCACTGATATCGACCGGGACCGGTTCGTATCCCAAGTCCGCGAACAGCTCGGCGGTCTTCGGTGCGCTCGCGGCCATCAGCAGCTTCCCGCCGCCGAGCAGCACCACATGCGCCCCCGACTCCTCCGGGACCGGCAGGAAGCGCGGAAACAGCGACGGGTTGTCCACGAGCGGCTCGTGTCCGATGACCGTGCCGTCGGGCAGCGCCGTCACCGCCGACTTGAGGTGGAGCACCTTGCTCACGGGTACGGCCACCACGCGCGCTCCGAGCGGCTCGAAGACCGCCCGCAACTGCTGCACACCGGCCGCGTTGGTGCGCCCGCCACGTCCGACGTACACGGTGTCGCCGATCTTGAGGATGTCACCGCCGTCCAGCGTGCCCGGCTCCCACACCCAATTGACCGAGCAGCCGAGCCGCGCCACCGCCTCCTCCACACCGGCCGTCTCCGCACGGCGCGACTCGGCGCCCGGGCGGGTGATCAGCGCGACGTTGCGGAAGGCGACCACCGTGTCTTCGACGAAGACCGAGTCCGGACAGTCGTCGGCCGGCTCCACCTCGAGGGTCTCCCAGCCGTGCGCCCGCAGGGCCTCGGTGTACGCCTCCCACTGCGCGAGCGCGAGCCCGGCGTCGACCGGCTCCCGCTCGATATGCGTGACGATCCCTTCGGCGAGGCGCGGGCTGGGTCGCCGGACGAGGGCCTTCTGGCTGGGCACGTGCGGTTCTCCGTCTCGGATGGGCGCGCCGGAGCTCGGGCGGGGCCCGACGCGGGGGCTGTCCGGGCACATCATGCAGCGGCTTCCCGGACGACGACAGTCCCCCTCCGCCGCCGGAGTGGCGACGCTCGTACTCGGCCGCGACCGGCCATACCTGCCGTTCAGTACCGGCCACACCTGCCGTTCCGTACCGGCCACACTGCCGTTCCGTACCGGACACGCTTTCGAGGAGCGGGCGGTCCTGACAGGCCAGCCTCGACGCCCGATACTCAAGTCCGCATTAGCGCCAACGAGTTGGAGGATCATCATGAGACGCACGGGCAGCGGTGTCCGCAAGGCATGTGTCGTGACGGGATGCGTGGCCGCGCTGGCCGTCGGGCCGTCCAGCGCGCTCGCGACCCCCGGCACCGGAGTGTCCGGCACGATCCTGGCCACCGGGACCTCGGCGGGCACGCTGAAGATCGAGCCCCCCAAGGGGCGTGCGGACGTGGTCGTCCGCACCATCACGATCGAGCCGGGCGGATCCACCGGATGGCACTACCACCTCGGTCAGCTCATCGCCGTCGTCAAGTCCGGCACCCTCACCCGCACCATGGACGACTGCTCCGTCGAGTCGAGCACCGCCGGTACCGCTTTCATCGAGCCGTCCGGTCCCGGCCATGTCCACATAGGCCGCAATCTCGGTACGGAGCCGGTCGTCCTCTACGTGACCTACCTCCTCCCCAAAGGCAGCCCGCTCTCGGTCGACGCGGACGCGCCTCAGTGCGCGCAGGCGCAGGCGGGGTGACCTGCGGGCGGCATCTCACTGTGGTGCGCACCGCAGGCCCCCAGGCACCCGCACCTCACTCGTTACTCGTTCTGGTCGGGATATCCGGCGGCCTCCTCCGCCGTGATCTCCCGTAGTTCTCCGTCCAGCAGCAGCCGGCGCGTGATGCCGATCGAGTCCAGGAACGGCAGGTCGTGACTGGCCACGATCAGCGCTCCCTCGTACGACTCCAAGGCCGTCGTCAGCTGTCGGACGCTCGCCATGTCCAGGTTGTTCGTAGGCTCGTCGAGCATCAGGAGCTGGGGTGCGGGCTCCGCCAGCATCAGCGCGGCGAGTGCCGCGCGGAAGCGCTCTCCGCCCGAGAGCGTCGCCGCCAGCTGGTCGGCCCGCGCCCCCTTGAACAGGAAGCGGGCCAGACGCGCCCTGATCCGGTTGTTCGTGGCCTCGGGCGCGAAGCGAGCCACGTTCTCGGCGACGGTGAGCTCCTCGTCGAGCACGTCGAGCCGCTGCGGCAGAAAGCGCAGCGGCACGTGCGCCATGGCGTCGCCCGCCGCCGGGTCCAGCTCTCCGGCGATCGTGCGCAGCAGGGTCGTCTTGCCCGCGCCGTTGCGGCCGATCAACGCGATCCGCTCGGGACCGCGCAGCTCGAACCCGCCGCTCACCCGCGCGCCGTACCTCAGCTCCAGCTCGTGCAGCGTCAGCACCGTGCGGCCGGGCGGGACCGCGGTGTACGGCAGGTCGATGCGGATCTCGTCGTCGTCCCGCACGGCCTCCACCGCCTCGTCGAGGCGCTCCTTCGCCTCGGCGAGCCTCTCCTCGTGCATGATGCGGTGCTTCCCGGCGGACACCTGGGCGGCCCTCTTGCGCGCGCCCATGACGATCTTGGGCTCGCGCTTCTGGTCCCACATCTTCTGGCCGTACCGCTTTCTGTGGGCCAATTTGACCTGGGCCTCGACCAGTTCGCGCTTCTGGCGGCGCAGATCGGTCTCGGCGGCCCGCACCATGCGTTCGGCCGCCTCCTGCTCCGCGGAGAGCGCCTTCTCGTACGCGGAGAAGCTCCCTCCGTACCAGGTGATCTCTCCCCCATGCAGATCGGCGATCTGGTCGACCATGTCGAGGAGTTCACGGTCGTGGCTGACCACGACCATGACGCCCGACCAGGCCGCCACCGTGGCGTAAAGCCGCCTGCGCGCCCACAGGTCGAGATTGTTGGTGGGCTCGTCCAGGAGCAGCACGTCGGGGCGGCGCAGCAGCAGGGCGGCCAGACGCAGCAGGACCGACTCGCCGCCGGAGACCTCACCGATGGTGCGGTCGAGGCCGATATGGCCGAGCCCGAGCCCGTCGAGCGTCGCGACGGCGCGTTCTTCGACGTCCCAGTCGTCGCCGACGGCCGTGAAGTGCTCATCCCGCACGTCGCCCGACTCGATGGCGTGCAGCGCGGCGCGCGTGCCGGCGATGCCCAGGACCTCGTCGACGCGCAGCGCGGTGTCGAGCGTGACGTTCTGTGGAAGGTAGCCGACCTCGCCCGCCACGCGGACGGTGCCGTCCGTCGGGGTGAGTTCGCCCGCGATCAGCTTCAGCAGGGTTGATTTTCCGGACCCGTTGAGCCCGATGAGGCCGGTCCTGCCCGGGCCGAAGGCGACCTGCAGATCGTCGAACACGCTGGTCCCGTCCGGCCAGCCGAAGGAGAGGGACGTGCAGGTGATGGATGTGGGGGATGTGGACATACGGGCCTCCGCGGTTGCTGGGAGCGGTGGCCGGGCGGGGCGATCGCCTTGGACCGGACGCGCACAGGGCGAGCGGTCGCGAACGCGGTCCCGGCCACCGGTACATGTGGTCAGGGGCAACGCGTTCGGGACACCGCGGTGGCGGGGCGACGTGCGGCGGATGATCAACCTGAGGTGGAAGGCCGTCAGGCAGAGTGCCGTCAGGCGGAAACCGGGGGTTGCTCGAGGCCGGAGGACGCGGGGGAGAGGCCCGCGCCGGAGGACGGCTCGTACGCCGAGGTCGCACGCTGTGCACACAGCGACAAGGGGCTGTGTGACACGGTGTCCCAGGACCTCAGAGGAGCAACGTCCTTCTCCGATCGACGGCAACAGAAGCGCTCCGAACGGTACGAGGCCGCCTGATCGTCGTCAAACGCATTTACGGCGAGCAGCGGGCCGAGCTCGGGCCGAGGCCCGCCTTAAGCGATGGGCCGGGGGTGACGCGGCCGGGTGGCGGCCGGGAGGCGGCTTCAGCAGGCGCCGCCCATCAGCTCGGCGAGATCGTGGTCGAGGCCGAGATGGAGGTGCTCCTCACCCGTGGGAACGAGCGCGACGGTGCGCGCGAGGAAGCGGCGCAGCTCTCCCGTGCGGACATGGACGATCGCGATGCCCTCACGGGCGTGGAACTCCAGGACCGTGCGGTCATAGCCGTACGGCCGCACCTGCACGTCGCCCTGGCCCGCCGGTCGCTCGATGCCGGCGCTGAGCAGTTCGCGTGCGAACGTCCAGCAGACCTCGACGCCTTCCAGGGTGGCCGGTGCCGGGAAGGTCATCCGTACGGCGAAGGGGTCGCGCCTGTCGTAGTGCAGGAGCGCCGGGATGGTCGGCATGCGCGGCACGGCCGCGACGAGGCGGGCCTCTACGGCTTGTTCGATGACGATGGACAACGCCTGCTCCCTGGTGACGGCTGACGGAAGGCTGGGCCGATGGCGCCGGACTCTTCAATAGACGGCAGAACGAGCGAATGCGTGCATGCCCCGGCCGAGTGACCTCTGTCACCCGCTTCAATCCCCCTCCTCCGGCGCGGTGACAGACGTCACGGAGGCCCGTCCGGCGTGGCCTCGCCCGGCCGTCTCCGGTGCAGGGCGCCACCGGCCGGCCGCGGGGCGGTGCTCCACGCGCGCGTACCTCTCCGCACGAGGGTTGACCTGGACGGCCCCACGGCCGACGCCCGGTACGAGGTCATCTGCGGTGCGGCAGTGCAGAAGTCATGCTTGCCTGATTCGGGGGCCGTTGTCACAGAGTGAGGAGCACTACCATGCCACGCGGCTCTAGCCCCAAACGGGAACGCCAGTATGAGCACATCAAGGAGAGCCGGCTCGAGAGCGGTGAGAGCAAGCAGCGCGCCGAGGAGATCGCCGCGAGAACGGTGAACAAGGAGCGGGCCCGTCAGGGCGAGTCGAAGACCGCGAGCCGCACCTCGACCGAGGACATGTCGTCCGGCCGCCGCGGCGGCCTCCGCTCCGGCCGGGGAACGCAGGGTCCGACTTACGACCAGCTGTACCAAGAGGCCAAGAGCCGCAACATCGAAGGCCGTTCGAAGATGAACAAGGACCAGCTGTCCCGCGCCCTGGGCCGTTGACCGCGCCCACGAAGGGCCGGGACGGCGCGCCGCCTCGGCCCTTCGCCCGTCAGCCGGGCAGCTGCTGCCGGTGGGCGGCCAGCTCGGGCGCCGTCTTCGTCGCGATGAACTCCGTGATCCGGTAGGCGCACACGCCCGCCACGACGAACGGGTCGGTCGCCGTGATCTTCTCGATCTCCGCCCGGTCGTCGCCGACGGCGAGGATGACGCCGCCGTCCCGGGGGATCTTGCGGCCGGACGCGAGGAAAGCGCCGGACGCGTAGTGCTTCTCGAGCCACTCGACATGCGCCGGCAGGAAGGCGTCGACGGCTTCGAGAGGCGCGGTGTAGGTCAGTTCCAGTACGAACATGATCGCGATCGTACTCGTCGGCCCCTTACCCTCGACGGCACCATGAGAACAGCGAGCATCCTCGGGGACTGGCCCACCACCGAAGCGCAAGCCCGGGCGATCCAGGACGAGTTGAGGACCCGAGTGGTGCTCGACGAGCCCGGGCCGGAGCCGGGCACCGGGCACGTCACGGGGGTCGACGTCGCGTACGACGACGAGCGGGACCTCGTCGCGGCCGCGGCCGTGGTCCTGGACGCGGCGACCCTGGAGCTCGTCGAGGAGGCGACCGCCGTCGGCCGGATCTCCTTCCCGTACGTCCCCGGGCTGCTCGCCTTCCGTGAAATCCCCACCGTGCTGGCCGCCCTCGACACGCTCGGCGCCGACCCCGGAACGGTCGTCTGCGACGGTTACGGCCGCGCGCATCCGCGCCGCTTCGGGCTGGCCAGCCACCTCGGCGTCCTCACCGGCCTGCCGTCGATCGGCGTCGCCAAGAACCCGTTCACGTTCTCGTACGAGGAGCCGGGCGCATCGCGCGGCTCCTTCTCGCCCCTCCTCGCGGGCGACGAGGAGGTCGGCAGAGCGCTGCGCACCCGGGACGGCGTCAAGCCGGTCTTCGTCTCCGTCGGACACCGCGTCAGCCTGGACACCGCATGCGCCCACACGCTGCGTCTTACGCCGCGCTACCGCATTCCGGAGTCCACGCGGCGCGCGGACGCCCTGTGCCGCCGGGCCCTGCGTGAGGCGGCCGCGTCGGGGCGCGCCGACTGAGTATCCGTACGGATGTCCGTTGTGTATGTGTGCGGATCTCCTCGGCCGCCGCGGACGACAGGCTGTGCAGCATGACTTCGCACCGCGCCCCGAAGCCCGCCGCCGCACCTGTCCACCCGCTCGAGCGCACCGTGACCGCCGCTCTGGTCCTCGCGGTGATCGCCGCACTGGCCTGGATCGGCGGGATGATCTACACGCTCATGTCGTGGTGACACCGGCCTGCGCGGCCATGTCGGGGTGATCCGGAAACGGTCGCCGGGTGGTCCGGCCCGGTGGCCGGGTCACCTCTCGGCGGCCACCCGGAAGGTGATCCCCGCCCCGCGCAGCCGGTCCGTGAGGGCGTCGCCCATCGCGACCGCGGTGGTCACCTGGCCCGCCGTCTCGGGCAGGTCGTCGAGCGCGAGCGACAGCGCCGACTCGGCGAACATCTTCGCCGTCTCGCCGTAGCCGGGGTCGCCGCCCGCGACCTCTGTGAACACCCGGCGGCCCGCGCCCTCGCCCACGAACCGCACCGAGAACCAGCTCCGCGCGCGCCGCTGCTCGTCCGGGCCCTCGCCCGGCCTGAGGCGGTTCGACAGCCAGCGCCGGGCGGGCGGCAGCTGGGCCGACGCGTACAGCGCGCCCGCGGCCGCCACCCCGCCCACGGCGAACGGCAGCCTCTTGACCGCTGCGTAGTGCCGGTAGCGGAAGTCCGGCCCGTACCGCTCGAGGACCCGAGCCGAGCGCTGCACGATCTGCGGATCGATCGTCGGCAGCGGCAGCGCCCAGGCGGCGACCTCCTTGGCGTACCGCGGACGGCTCGCCGGCGCGTACGCGCGGCGGCCCAGTAGGCGCGGCTCGTGCCGGCGGCGGTCGCGCGCGGCCGCCAGCATCTGCGGACCGCGTGAGAACTGGTTCAGCGCGGACGCCAGGGTGCCGCCCGAGAGCATCGCGTCGGACCGTACGAAGCCGTCGATGCGCAGCGGTACGCCCTCGGGCAGCTGCAGCACCGTGAAGTACACGCCCAGGTCGTGCGGCACCGAGTCGAAGCCGCACGCGTGCACCAGCCGGGCGCCGGTCTCACGCGCGCGTGCGTCGTGCCTGACGTAGGTGAGGTCCACGAACTCGGGCTCGCCCGCCAGGTCGGCGTAGTCGGTGCCGGCGTCGGCGCAGGCGGCGACCAGGTCCTGCCCGTACCTGAGATACGGGCCGACCGTCGTGGCCACCACGCGCGCGTGCTCCGCCATGTCGCGCAGCGACGCCGGGTCGGCCACGTCCGCCCGCAGCAGGGCGGGTTCTGTCAGCCCCGGCGCGAGGGCGGCGAGCCGTTCGCGCAGCTCCTCCAGCTTGGTCGTGCTGCGGCCCGCGATCGCCCAGCGCAGCCCGTCGGGCGCGTGGGCGGCCAGATACTCCGCCGTCAGCTGCCCCACGAAACCGGTCGCGCCGAAGAGCACGACGTCATACGCCCGATCGGTCCTGTTCTGCCTGCTCATGGCACCCCTCAGCCGTGCGTTCCGGGCCGCTGTCGGTGGCCGAGGCTAGCGTGAGGAACACGGGGCTGAACCGGCGCCCCAGGCCCCTCGAGTCCATGATTGGCTAAGCGCTTGCTCGCCCAGGGCTTGTGGGGCACGGAACGCGTTCTTAACATCGCTGGTGTTACAGCAGTCGTGTCACAGTGCTTGGGGGCGCCATGGCAGAGGCACAGACCGGGCCCGGAGCGCGCGGTCCGCTCGCCGGTGTGCGCGTCGTGGAGCTGGCGGGCATCGGTCCCGGGCCCTTCGCCGCCATGCTGCTGGCCGACCTCGGCGCCGATGTGGTGCGCGTCGACCGCCCCGGCGGGGGCGGACTCGTCATCGACCCCGAGTACGACATCACGAACCGCAACAAGCGCTCGGTGCTGATCGACCTCAAGGCGGGGAACGGACCGGCCCGCGTGCTCGACCTGGTCGAACGCGCGGACATCCTCATCGAGGGCTTCCGTCCGGGCGTCGCAGAGCGCCTGGGCATCGGTCCGGACGCCTGCCGGGCCCGCAATCCGCGGCTCGTCTACGGGCGGATGACGGGCTGGGGCCAGGACGGGCCGCTCGCCCACCGCGCCGGGCACGACATCGCGTACATCGCGCTCACCGGCACCCTCGGCACGATGGGCAAGCCCGGCGAACCGCCCACCGTCCCCGTGAACCTGGTCGGCGACTTCGCGGGCGGAGCCCTCTATCTGGTCGTCGGCGTCCTGGCAGCGCTGCACCACGCCCGGGCGACCGGTACCGGGCAGGTCGTGGACGCCGCGATCGTCGACGGCGCCTCGCATCTCGCCGCGATGATCCACGCCATGCTGGCGGCGGGCACCTGGCAGGACCGCCGCGGCGCGAACCTGCTCGACGGAGGCTGCCCGTTCTATGGCTGCTACGAGACCGCGGACGGCCGGTACATGGCGGTCGGTGCCCTGGAGCAGCAGTTCTACGACGAGTTCGTGGAGCTCCTCGGCATCCGTGATGAGGCTCCGGACCGGTGGGACCTGGCGCGTTGGGGGGAACTGCGCGACGCCGTCGCCGCCCGCTTCAAGACCCGCACGCGCGACGAGTGGACCGCTGTCTTCGAGGACTCGGACGCGTGCGTGGCGCCCGTCCTGTCGCTGCGTGAGGCACCGGCCCATCCTCATCTCGCCGCGCGCGGAACGTTCACCGAGCACGTTGGCATCACGCAGCCCGCGCCCGCTCCCCGCTTCTCCGCGACGCCCACCGCCGTGCGCGGCGGACCGGCGCAGCCGGGCGCCGACACCGCCGACGTGGCCCGCGACTGGGACCTCCCGCAGCTGATCACGAACGGCTCGACCCCGAACGGCTCCACCCCGGCGCCGGGCGCCCCGAACCCGACACAGCACACCCCGAAGGACGGCGACTGACCGATGACCACCGAAGCGTATGTGTACGAGGCCATCCGCACCCCGCGCGGGCGCGGCAAGGCCAACGGCGCCCTGCACGGCACCAAGCCCATCGACCTCGTGGTCGGTCTGATCCACGAGATCCGCGCCCGCTTCCCGGACCTGGACCCCGGCGCGATCGACGACATCGTGCTCGGCGTCGTCAGCCCGGTCGGCGACCAGGGCTCCGACATCGCGCGCACGGCCGCCATCGCCGCGGGCCTGCCCGACACCGTCGCCGGCGTCCAGGAGAACCGCTTCTGTGCCTCGGGCCTGGAGGCGGTCAACCTCGCGGCGGCGAAGGTGCGTTCGGGCTGGGAGGACCTCGTACTCGCGGGCGGTGTCGAGTCGATGTCGCGCGTGCCGATGGCCTCGGACGGCGGCGCCTGGTTCAACGACCCGATGACCAACCTCGCCGTCAACTTCGTGCCGCAGGGCGTCGGCGCCGACCTGATCGCCACGATCGAGGGATTCTCGCGGCGCGACGTCGACGAGTACGCGGCGCTGTCGCAGGAGCGTGCCGCGGCCGCCTGGAAGGACGGCCGCTTCGACAGTTCCGTCGTACCCGTACGCGACCGCAGCGGCCTCGTCGTCCTCGACCACGACGAGCACCTGCGCCCGGGCACCACCGCCGACTCGCTCGCGGGGCTCAAGCCGTCCTTCGCCGACATCGGCGACCTGGGCGGCTTCGACGCGGTGGCGCTGCAGAAGTACCACTGGGTGGAGAAGATCGACCACGTGCACCACGCGGGCAACTCGTCGGGCATCGTCGACGGCGCCTCGCTGGTCGCCATCGGCTCGAAGGCGGCCGGCGAGCGCAACGGTCTGCGCCCGCGCGCCCGTATCGTCTCGGCCGCCGTCTCCGGCTCCGAGCCCACCATCATGCTCACCGGACCCGCGCCCGCGACCCGCAAGGCCCTCGCCAAGGCGGGGCTGACCATCGACGACATCGACCTCGTCGAGATCAACGAGGCCTTCGCGGCGGTCGTGCTGCGCTTCGTGAAGGACATGGGCCTGTCGCTGGACAAGGTCAACGTCAACGGCGGCGCCATCGCGCTCGGCCACCCGCTCGGCGCCACCGGCGCCATGATCCTCGGCACCCTCGTCGACGAGCTCGAGCGCCAGGACAAGCGCTACGGCCTCGCCACGCTCTGCGTCGGCGGCGGCATGGGCATCGCCACGATCGTCGAGCGCCTCTGACCGTCCTGTCCCCACCAGCCCCAGTCTTTCCGACTCTTACGGAGCACCGCAGATGAGCACCGAGCCCACCACCATCCGCTGGGAACAGGACGAGACCGGCGTCGTCACCCTCGTCCTCGACGATCCGAACCAGTCCGCGAACACCATGAACGAGGCCTTCCGCGCCTCCATCGCCGCGATCGCCGACCGCGCCGAGGCCGAGAAGGACTCCATCCGCGGCATCGTCTACACCTCCGCCAAGAAGACCTTCTTCGCGGGCGGCGACCTCAAGGACATGATCGAGGCCGGCCCCGAGCAGGCCCAGCAGGTCTTCGACACCAGCACGGACGTCAAGACCTCCCTGCGCCGCATCGAGACCCTCGGCAAGCCGGTCGTCGCGGCCATCAACGGCGCGGCGCTCGGCGGCGGCTACGAGATCGCGCTCGCCAGCCACCACCGGATCGCGCTGGACGCACCCGGCTCCAAGATCGGCCTGCCCGAGGTCACCCTGGGCCTGCTCCCGGGCGGCGGCGGAGTGACCCGCACCGTACGGCTGATGGGCATCGCGGACGCGCTGCTGAAGGTGCTGCTCCAGGGCACCCAGTACTCCCCGCAGCGCGCGCTGGAGAATGGCCTCGTCCACGAAGTGGCCTCATCCCACGAGGACATGATGGCCAAGGCGCGCGCGTTCATCGACGCGCACCCCGAGTCCTCGCAGCCCTGGGACGTCCCCGGGTACCGCATCCCGGGCGGCACCCCGTCGAACCCCAAGTTCGCCGCCAACCTCCCCGCCTTCCCGGCCAGCCTGAAGAAGCAGCTGAACGGCGCGCCCTACCCGGCGCCGCGCAACATCCTCGCGGCGGCCGTCGAGGGCTCCCAGGTCGACTTCGAGACCGCCCTCACCATCGAGGCCCGGTACTTCACCGAGCTGGTCACCGGCCAGACCGCGAAGAACATGATCCAGGCGTTCTTCTTCGACCTGCAGGCCGTGAACGCGGGCCGGAACCGGCCGACGGGCATCGAGCCGCGCCAGGTCCGCAAGGTCGCGGTGCTCGGCGCCGGGATGATGGGCGCGGGCATCGCGTACTCGTGCGCCCGCGCGGGCATCGACGTCGTCCTCAAGGACGTCTCGGTGGACGCAGCCGAGCGCGGCAAGGGCTACTCCGAGAAGCTCTGCGCCAAGGCCGTCGCCAAGGGGCGTACCAGCCAGGAGAAGGCCGACGCGCTGCTCGCCCGCATCACACCGACCGCCGACCCCGCCGACCTGGCGGGCTGTGACGCGGTGATCGAGGCCGTCTTCGAGGACCCGGCGCTCAAGCACAAGGTGTTCCAGGAGATCCAGAACATCGTCGAGCCGGACGCGCTGCTGTGCTCCAACACCTCGACGCTGCCCATCACGCTCCTGGCTGAGGGCGTCGAACGACCCCAGGACTTCATCGGACTGCACTTCTTCTCGCCCGTCGACAAGATGCCCCTCGTCGAGATCATCAAGGGCGAGCGGACCGGGGACGAGGCCATCGCCCGCGCCTTCGACCTGGTCCGGCAGATCCGGAAGACCCCGATCGTCGTCAACGACTCGCGCGGCTTCTTCACCTCGCGCGTCATCGGGCACTTCATCAACGAGGGTGTCGCGATGGTCGGCGAGGGCATCGAGCCCGCGTCGGTCGAGCAGGCGGCGGCCCAGGCCGGATACCCGGCGAAGGTCCTGTCGCTGATGGACGAGCTGACCCTCACGCTGCCGCGAAAGATCCGCAAGGAGACACAGCGCGCCGTAGAGGAAGCGGGCGGCACCTGGACCCAGCACCCCGCCGACGCGGTCATCGACCGCATGGTCGACGAGTTCGGCCGCACCGGCAGGAGCGGCGACGCGGGCTTCTACGAGTACGTGGACGGCAAGCGGACCGGGCTCTGGCCGGGGCTGCGAGAGCACTTCACCAAGCCGGGGCATGAGATCCCGTTCCGCGACATGCAGGAGCGCATGCTGTTCTCGGAGGCGCTGGACACCGTCCGCCTCCTGGAGGAGGGCGTGCTGACCTCCGTCGCCGACGCCAACATCGGCTCCATCTTCGGCATCGGCTTCCCCGGCTGGACCGGCGGCGTCCTGCAGTACATCAACGGCTACGACGGCGGCCTGCCCGGTTTCGTGGCACGCGCGCGTGAGCTCGCCGAGCGCTACGGAGAGCGCTTCCAGCCGCCCGCGCTGCTCGTCGAGAAGGCGGAGAACGGCGAGAAGTTCAGCGACGGCTGAGCGGCGGGCGACCGGGACGGGGCCGGGCGGGGCCGGAACGGGGCCGGGCGGGGCCGGCCGGGACGGGGCCGGGGCGGGCGGCGCACCGGCATACGGCTCCGTCCCGGCTACGCATACGGCTGGGCAGCAGACCGGCGCACGGCGGGACCCGCGCGTATGGCGGGACACGCACGCACGTACGTACGGCGGGACCCACACGACGGGACGCGTTCCTCAGGCCTGGAACGCGTCCCTCAGCTCATCCCGGAGCGACCGCTGGAAAGCCGTCACCAGCGCCTGCACCACGATCGGCTGCATATCGGCCGAGAGCGACTTCATCGCCGCGACACAGTTCGGGTCTGACTGTCGCTCGCGATCCGCACCCCACACCTCGTCGCGGAACAACTGCGCGAGCTCGTGCGCCACGGAACGGGCATGCTCCAGCAGCACCGTCCGGGCGGCGAGGATCGTCTCGTGCGCGATCGGTACGTCCAGCAACTGGACCCCCAGTCGCAGCAGGCCCGGGTCGACGCGGTAGGTGACCTGGGCACCATCGGAGATCACGGCACCCTCGGAGATCACGCCCATCGCCGCCAGCCGGTCCACGTCCTCGTCGGAGAGCCTCCGCCCGGACCGGCGCTCCAGCTCGGCGCGGGTGGCGTGATCCGCGGGGCCGGGTGCCCACGTGGACACCACGGCCCGATGGATGGCGAGCTCCTGGGCGCTCAGGCCGGCCGGCAGCTGCTCGAGATACCGCTCGATCGCCGCCAGCGTCATCCCCTGCCGCTGCAGTTCTTCGATGAGGCCCAGCCGGGACAGGTGTTCCGGCCCGTAGTGCCCGACCCGGCGTGGCCCGAGCACCGGGGGCGGCAGCAGCCCCTTGGAGCCGTAGAAGCGGATCGTGCGGACGGTGACGCCCGCGCGGGCGGCCAGTTCGTCGATCGTCAGTGCCGGCTCGGCGCTGTCCGTCGGCTCGGCGCTGTCCGTCGGCATGGCGGTGTCCGTCGGCATGGGATCCCCTCGCTTCCCGGGCGGCGCAGGCAGCACTCCGATGCAACAGTATTGCTGTCTCACCACTCCTGTGAAAGCGCTGCCGCACCGTGGCCGCCCGCAGCCCTGGGGCCACTCGGAGGCGGCCAGGGCCACGACTGGGCCGCCTCGCACAGCCCCTGACCAGCCTGTACAGCCGCTGGCCAGCATGTGAGATGTTCCGCTCTGTGATCTATGTCACCGCATGGATATCGATGCATGCGAGAAGGTGTCGAGTCGGCCCGGGCCGCCTTACAAGGGCACGGCGCGGTCCGCAGCACATCCATGCCGGACACCATCCGGAGCACAACCAGCACCACAACCGGAACACCATCCGGACATCGAAGAAAACACCGGACCGCATCCGGGGCACAGAAGGCAGAACCACCTGTGAGCAAGGACGCCGTAGACACGGCCGCGGTCGCATCCCCCGCGGACGTGGCCCGGACCCCCGCGGACGCGGGCGACGCCGGATACAGCAAGGACCTCAAGGCGCGCCACGTCAACATGATCGCCATCGGCGGCGCGATCGGCACCGGACTCTTCCTCGGCGCCGGCGGCCGCCTCAACTCGGCAGGCCCCGCACTGGCCCTCGCCTACCTGGTGTGCGGCATCTTCGCCTTCTTCGTCGTACGCGCGCTCGGCGAGCTCGTCCTCTACCGGCCCTCGTCCGGTTCCTTCGTGTCGTACGCGCGCGAGTTCCTCGGTGAGAAGGGCGCCTTCGTCGCCGGCTGGATGTACTTCCTCAACTGGTCGACGACCGGCATCGCGGACATCACCGCGGTCGCGCTCTACACGCACTACTGGAGCTTCTTCACCGACATCCCGCAGTGGGTCCTGGCGCTGATCGCGCTCTCGGTCGTCCTCGTCGTGAACCTGATCTCGGTGAAGATCTTCGGCGAGCTGGAGTTCTGGTTCGCGATCATCAAGGTCGCGGCACTGGTCGCGTTCATGTTCATCGGCATCTTCCTGCTGGTCACCCAGCATGAGGTGGGTGGCCAGACCCCGGGCCTGAGCGTCATCACCGACAACGGCGGCTTCCTGCCGCACGGCCTGATGCCCGTCGTGATCGTCATGCAGGGCGTCGTCTTCGCGTACGCCTCGCTGGAGCTGGTCGGTGTCGCCGCGGGCGAGACCGCCGAGCCGCACAAGGTCGTGCCGCGCGCGGTCAACTCGATCATGTGGCGCGTGGGCCTCTTCTACGTCGGCTCGGTCGTCCTGCTGGCGCTGCTGCTGCCCGGCTCCGTGTACTCGGCGGGTGAGAGCCCGTTCGTGACGGTGCTGTCCAAGATCGGCGTTCCGGCGGCCGGCGACGTGATGAACCTGGTCGTCCTGACCGCGGCCATGTCCAGCCTCAACTCGGGCCTCTACTCCACGGGCCGCATCCTCCGCTCCATGGCGATGGCCGGTTCCGCGCCCGGGTTCACCGCGAAGATGAACCGCAGCCAGGTGCCGTACGGCGGCATCATGCTCACCGCCGCGGTGTGCGTGCTCGGCGTCGGCCTGAACTTCCTGCTGCCCGGCCAGGCCTTCGAGATCGTCCTCAACGTCGCGTCGCTCGGCATCATCAGCACCTGGGTGATCATCATGATCTGCCACCTGGCGTTCGTCCGCCGCGCCAAGCAGGGCCTGCTCACCCGTCCCAAGTTCCGCCTCCCCGGCAGCCCGGTCACCGAGATCGTCACCATCGCCTTCCTGCTGGCCGTCCTCGGCCTGATGTGGAACGACCCCGAGATCGGCCGCAAGACGCTCTACCTCATCCCGCTCATCGCAGTCGCACTCGTCGCGGGCTGGTACGGGGTACGGCGGCGGATCTCGCGGACGGTCGACCAGGAGATGGGCGAGCTCAGCAAGTAGTGATCCTCAATGGGCGGTAGCCACCTCCCATGGGCGGTGGCTGCCTCCTCGTGGGGGTACGTTTCGGCCAACTCTGGCGCAGATGCGCGTTGTTTCGCACGGATGAGCGGGTAGGTCGTGGTTATGTATCTCGTTCCCACGGACATAGGCCCGCTCAATCCGAAGGTCGAGGAACTCGCGGTCGCGCTCCCGCTGTTCGCCGCGGTGTTCTTCCTCATCGCGCGTGTGCTGCCGCGGATCAACCGCGTCATCGCCGAGCGCGAGGACGCGATCGAGGGTGCCGCCGAGCGTGCGGAGGCGGTGCGCCGCAGGGCGGAGAGCGAGCGCGCCAAGACGGAGCAGGTCCTGGCCGAAGCCCGTCATGGCGCGGCACGCATCCGGCAGCGGGCCGCCGAGGAAGGCGCTGCGCTGATCGCCGCTGCCCGGGAGGACGGGATGCGCGAACGCGACGCGATCATCGAGGCCGGGCACGCCACCATCGAGGCCCAGCGCGCCGCGGCCGAGGCGGAACTCCGCATCAGCGTCTCGGAGCTGGCGTCCAACCTGGCGAGCCGCATCGTGGGGGAGCCGCTGCCTGCGCGGACAATGGCGGATCCGCGCGCCTGATCCTCCCTGTCCGGGGCAGGCGTTCCCCCGTCACGCGCCACGCGCCCCGCGCCACCCGCTGTCCGTCGCGAGGCCGAGGCCGCTGGCTGCGGGCTCGGAGAGCCCTCTACGTGCGGTGATCGCATACTGGATGCGTAGGAGCCGGCCGGACACGGGATCTGGGCCCGAGACCTCCGACTCGGGCGAAAGCCGCGTTGCGGGGGTGCCCGGCACCCGTCCCCCTCCGCTCCGGCCGCCTCGCCAGCCCTGCACCGCAGGCCGGGCAGAGGAGCGCATCGGCATGGCCGAAGACCTTCGGTCCGCGAACCGGGGGAGAGGGGGCCGGCCACGTGCGGCCCATGAGGCCGATGCGGTGGAGACGACCGAGCCCCGCCCGTCGGACGGCATCGCACCGCCCCTGCCCAGCACGGCCCTGCCGCCCCCGGCCAGCACCGTCCTGCCGCCCCCGCCCAGCACCGTCCTGCCGCCCCCGCCCGGCGGCCTCCTCTGGGACGTCACCGGCGAGATCCGCACACTGCTCACCCTGCCGCCCGCGCTCGCCCTCCAGGTGGCGAACCCCGCCGTCGCCGCGGGCGTCGACGAGTACTCCGTGTTCCGCACGGATCCGTGGGGACGCGGCGAGCGGTCCCTGCGGTCCCTGCAGCTGTGGGTCTACGGAGGGCAGGCGGCCGCCGCCGAGGAAGGACGGCGGCTGAGGCGGCTGCACCGTGCGATCCGGGGAACGGACGCGCACGGCCGCCCGTACCACGCCCTCATGCCCGAGGCCTACGCCTGGGTGCACGCCACCGGGTTCCCCGTCATGCGGCACGCCCGGCAGTACCTCGGCCGTCGCCCGTACACCGACGACGAGGAGCGGCAGCTGTACGCCGAGTGGCTCCAGGTCGGCCGGGTCCTGGGCATCCGCGACCGGGACATGCCGGGGACCCTCGAGGAGTTCTGGCCGTACTACCGCGCGATGCTCGCCGAGGAACTGGAGCTCACGAGGGTGGTGCAGGAACTGGTCGCGGTGGACCGTCCCATCCCGCCCCCGGACCGCGGCCCGCTCGCGATACGTCTCGCCCTGCGCGCGCTGTGGCCCGTCCTCCTACCGCAGTTCGTCCGCTTCCGGCGCTTCGTCACCATCGGGCTGATGCCCCCCGGCGCCCGCGAGGCGATCGGCCTGCCCTGGACGCCGGTTCAGGAGCGCCGCCTGCGCCGCTTCGGACATGCGGTACGCACGGTGGTCCCCCTCCTCCCTGAGCGCCTCCGCTACTTCACCCTGGCCCGACGGGCCCGAGCCGCCCACCGGGCCGCCCCGGCCGGCCCCACCCACGCATCAGGATGACCCCTGTCAGGCGGCGGCCCCGCCCACCAGCCGGGCCGCCCCCTGCGCGCATCCCCACGCCACCGTGACACCCGCACCACCGTGCCCGTAGTTGTGCACCAGCACCCCGCCTCGCGGCAGGATCTCGCGCTCCAGCCGCACGGCGTCGCGCGCCGGCCGCAGCCCCACCCGGTGCTCCAGCACCCGCGCACCGGCAATCTCGGGACGTACCTGCGCACACCGCTTCACGATCTCCTCGGCCACCGTCGGATCGGGCTCCAGAGACCAGTCGTCGTCGTCCGCGGTGCCGCCGAGCACGAGTCCGTACGGCTGCGGAAAGAAGTACGTCGTGGCGTGCGAAGCCGGGTCCGCGGCCGTGAACCACGTCGTGACCCCCGGGTTCTCCACCACGACCAACTGGCCCCGCACGGGACGCACGGCGGGATCCCCCGCCAACTCCCGGGCGCCGAGACCCGCGCAGTTGACCACCACGGGCGCCTGATCGGTCGCCTCGGACAGGTGCCCGACAGTGCGCTCCTCGATGACACCGCCCGCCGCCGACAGCCGTTCGCCGAGCCACCCCAGATGCGTGGGCATGTCGATCAGCGGAAGCCGCGCCCACAGCCCCTCCCCGGCGAAGGCCCCTGCCTCCCCGGCCCCTGCCACCCGCAGCCCGGGCACCCGCGCGGCCCAGTCGCCCAGCCCGTCCAGACGCGTGTCGGCGTGCACGCCCTCCACCATGCGTACGCCCGTCTCGCCGGACCGCTCCGCCAACTCCTCGTACACCCGCAGCGTCCGCAGCGACCAGTCGCCGACCTGAGCCTCCGGCTCGATGCGGTACGGCCACCACAGCGCGCCCGCGACCGCTGACGTGGTGCGTCCGGCGGGCTCCCGGGTCCAGACCCGCACCCTGCGCCCCTGCTCGGCCAGCACGACGGCAGTCGTCAGACCTATGACACCGCTGCCCACCACGATCACGTCCCTGTTCATGCCCCGGACCGTAGCGGAATGAGTGATGCCGTGCTCACATCAGGTTCCAGGTGGGGATACTCAGGACATGTGTGCCGAGTACGCGACCTTCGGTCTGGCCCCGGCTGTGCGTGCCGGCGGGGTCCTCGCCAATGGTGACTACCAATTGCACCGGGATTTCGTCGACTTCATCGTCGACGGAAGGCCGCTGCTCTTCCAACTGTCCGATCTCGACGCGGTGTCGCCGCTCGCCTCCGACATCCCGCCCGCGATCTTCACCGCCCAGGTGCGTGCGCTGCTGCTGGAGGCGGAGGCTCCGCTGCCCGGCGGGCGGTACGTGATCTACGGCTGCCCCGAGTGCGAGGGAATCGAGTGCGGCGCGGTCACCGCGGCCATCGACAAGGCCGACGACGGCAGCGACGACTTCGTCTGGCGGGACTTCGCCTGGCAGACCGACGAGCACGCCGATCTCGAACTCAACGGCTATCACGGCATAGGGCCGTTCCGCTTCCGCGGCGCCGAGTACCGCAGTGCGCTGCAGAGCCTGCTCGACCGGCAGGAACCGGCGCCACGCCGTGTCCTGCTGATCGGCGCCCGCGTCGCCGTCCTCGCCAAACTCGCCGCCGCCCTGCGCACCATCGGCATCGGCGCCGAGATCACGACGGACGCGGCGGACGTCCCCGCGGACGAACTGCGCACCTACGGAGCGGTCGCCTTCGGCCGCGCCGTCAGTGAAGGACAACGCGCCGCCGTACGGGGCGCGTTCAAGCGCGCCGGTGTGGACGTCGCCTACGTCGACGGGCTGGCGCCGATCATCCCGCTGCTCGTCGCCCAGATAGAGCACGCCCTGGACCGCAGCCCGCTGGAGCAGCGCCGGCTCACCCGTCTCGTCGCCGCCGACGGCGAGGCCGGTGTCGAGGTCAGCTCCACCTGCCGCGTCCAGCTCACCGCGTACCGCCTCGACAGGCTGTACCGCACGCACACCCACGAGGTGTTCGACGACATCCTCGAACCTGGCAAGCACCGAATTGCACTGGACGCGAAGGCGACCAAGGGGGAATCCTTCATCGTGGCGCGCACGACGGACAGCGTGCTGGTCGCGCCCATGGCGCGATGACCCACCGACCGGCCGGGGGCGAGCCGTACATCGCCCTGACGACGATGAGTTCTGAGAAGAGCTGGAGGTACGCCTCCGTGGCGCGGTGAGCGCCCGGAGGAGCGGACCGTCGATCCGTACGCGGACGCCCGGCGAACTGCGCCGCGCGCGCCGACCGCGCACCCACTCCTGCTGGGACCACCTCTACGTGGCGCCCCTGTGGCCGCTGCACGGTGCGAACCTGGGCACCCTCGCCCGTACGTGTGACGCGACCGGGGCATGCCTGACCGTGCCGCGCTTCCCGTGGGTGCCGGAGGCGCTGGCCCGCGGGAACACCCTCCGCAAGCCGCCGTGCGTGCACTGGACAGGCGACCCGGTGGGCTGGCTGGAGCGGGAGCGCGCACGGGGGACACGCGTCGTCGGCGTGGAACTGGCCGACGAGGCGATCCGCCTTGCCGAGCTCCCGCCCGCCCGGGAGCGGACCGTGATCGTCCTCGGACATGAGCAGCAGGGCATACCCCCGGAGGCGCTGGACCTGCTGGACGTGTGCGTGGAGATCCCGATGGTCGGGACGGGCGCCAGCCTCAACGTGGCCGTCGCGGGATCACTGGTGCTGTACAAGCTGGCCGGGCTGCTGTGACGGGTCCGAAGCGCCCATGTCCGATGCGCCCATGCCGTGCCGTGCCTTGCCGCGCGATTCCAGTCACCCGCGAGTCACTCGTTAGGATCTACGTCCTGATGACTGCCACCCTCGTCGCCAAGAACCTCGCCGCCGGGCACGGCGACCGCTCCCTTTTCTCCGGGCTCGACCTCGTCGTCGCACCGGGGGATGTGATCGGGCTCGTCGGTGCCAACGGCGCCGGGAAGTCCACGCTGCTGCGTCTGCTCGCCGGGCTCGACGCCCCCGAGGAGGGTGAGCTGCGGCTTTCACCGCCCTCCGCCACCGTGGGGCATCTGCCGCAGGAGCCCGAACGGCGCCCCGGCGAGACCGTACGGGAGTTCCTCGCCCGCCGCACCGGTGTCGCCGAGGCGCAGCGCGCCATGGACGCGGCCACCCAGGCACTCGTCGACGGTGCGCCGGGCGCCGACGACGCCTACGCGATCAGCCTGGAGCGGTGGCTCGGCCTCGGCGGTGCCGACCTGGACGAGCGGGCCGAAGAGGTCGCCGACTCGCTCGGGCTGCGCATCGAGCTCGACCAACCCATGACGTCGCTGTCGGGTGGACAGGCCGCGCGGGCCGGTCTGGCGTCCCTCCTCCTGTCCCGCTACGACGTGTTCCTGCTGGACGAGCCCACCAACGACCTGGACCTGGACGGACTCGAGCGCCTGGAGCGGTTCGTCACCGGACTGCGCGCCGGGACGGTCGTCGTCAGCCACGACCGTGAGTTCCTCGCCCGCACGGTCACCAAGGTCCTCGAACTCGACCTCGCCCAGCGGCAGATCAACCTCTACGGCGGTGGATACGAGGCGTACCTGGAGGAGCGCGAGACCGCGCGCCGGCATGCCCGCGAGGAGTACGAGGAGTACGCCGACAAGCGGGCGGCCCTGCAGGAACGGGCGCAGATGCAGCGCACCTGGATGGACAAGGGCGTCAAGAACGCCCGCCGCAAGGCGGGGGACAACGACAAGATCGGCCGGAAGTTCCGCAGCGAGGCGAGCGAGAAGCAGGCCGCGAAGGCCCGGCAGACCCAGCGCATGATCGAGCGGCTCGATGTCGTCGAGGAGCCCCGCAAGGAGTGGGAGCTGCGGATGGAGATCGCCGCGGCGCCGCGCTCCGGCGCGGTCGTCGCGTCCCTGCGCGATGCCGAGGTGCGGCGTGACGGCTTCGTGCTGGGGCCCGTGACGCTGCAGATCGACTGGGCCGACCGGGTCGCCGTCACCGGCGCCAACGGCGCGGGCAAGTCCACGCTGCTCGCCGCCCTCCTCGGCCGTGTCCCGCTCGACGCGGGGCATGGGGCACTCGGCGCGGGCGTCCTCATCGGCGAAGTGGACCAGGCCCGGGCGCTGTTCCACGGCCCGGAGTCACTCCTGGACGCGTTCTCCGCGGCCGTCCCCGACACCGAGCCCGTCGAGGTCCGCACCCTGCTGGCCAAGTTCGGGCTGAAGTCCGACCACGTGCTGCGCCAGGCGGCGACCCTCTCCCCGGGCGAACGCACCCGAGCGGCCCTGGCGCTGCTCCAGGGCCGCGGCGTCAACCTCCTCGTCCTCGACGAGCCGACCAACCACCTCGACCTGCCCGCCATCGAACAACTCGAGTCCGCCCTCGACTCGTACCAGGGCACCCTGCTCCTGGTCACCCACGACCGCCGCATGCTGGACGCGGTACGCACGACGCGGCGGCTGGAGGTAGCGGACGGCAAGGTAACGGAACGCTGACCAGCCCGTCCGGTTGCGGGCAGCCGTCCCGCCGCCGCGTTGTGGGCAGGCGTTCCGCAGGGCGGAACGGGTGGGCACAACCCACCCGTCACGGTAACTCGGCGTACGACGTCAACCCCGCACCGCGGGGGCCAAACCTCAGCCCCGACCCCCCTTGGGGTCGACCAACCCCGCGCGCCGAAGCGCATCAGCCATCGCACTGTTGGCAGGCGGCGGAGGCGCCTGCCGAGACCCACCGCCCCCGCGGCCCTGCCGCGACTGCTGCCCCCGCTGCTGGGGCGGCCGCCCCCCACGCTGGGGTCGCCCACCCCCGGCAGAAGAGGAAGACGCAGGCGCAGCCTCGTCGTCCAACCGCAGCGTCAGCGAGATCCGCTTACGCGGAATGTCGACATCCAGCACCTTCACCTTGACGATGTCACCCGGCTTCACCACGTCCCGCGGGTCCTTGACGAACGTCTTGGACATCGCGGACACATGCACGAGACCGTCCTGGTGGACACCGACGTCCACGAACGCGCCGAACGCGGCGACGTTCGTGACGACCCCCTCCAGCACCATCCCGGAGGACAGGTCGGAGATCTTCTCGACGCCCTCCCTGAACGTGGCCGTCTTGAACGCCGGACGCGGGTCCCGCCCCGGCTTCTCCAGCTCGCGGAGGATGTCCGTCACGGTCGGCAGACCGAAGGTCTCGTCCACGAAGGCGTCGGCGCGGAGTGAGCGCAGCACCGCCGTGTTGCCGATCAGCGACGCCACATCGCCGCCCGTGGTCTTCACCATGCGGCGCACCACCGGGTACGCCTCGGGGTGCACGCTGGAGGCGTCCAGCGGGTCGTCGCCGCCGCGGATCCGCAGGAAGCCCGCACACTGCTCGTACGCCTTCGGGCCCAGCCGGGCCACGTCCTTGAGACCCTGCCGCGACGTGAACGGGCCGTTGGCGTCCCGGTGGGCCACGATGTTCTCGGCGAGGCCGCTGCTGATGCCGGAGACCCGGGCGAGCAGCGGCGCGGAGGCCGTGTTGACGTCCACGCCGACGCCGTTCACACAGTCCTCGACGACCGCGTCGAGCGAGCGCGACAGCTTCACCTCGGAGAGGTCGTGCTGGTACTGGCCGACACCGATGGACTTCGGGTCGATCTTGACCAGCTCGGCGAGCGGGTCCTGGAGACGGCGGGCGATGGAGACGGCGCCGCGCAGCGACACGTCCATGCCCGGCAGCTCCTGCGACGCGAAGGCCGAGGCCGAGTACACCGAGGCGCCCGCCTCGGACACCATCACCTTGGTCAGCTTCAACTCGGGATGCTTGGTGATCAGTTCACCGGCCAGCTTGTCCGTCTCGCGGGAGGCCGTGCCGTTGCCGATGGCGATCAGCTCGACCGCGTGCTCCTTGGCGAGCCGCGCGAGCTTGGCGATGGCCTCGTCCCACTTGTTCTGCGGGACGTGCGGGTAGATCACGTCCGTCGCCACGACCTTGCCGGTCGCGTCGACCACGGCCACCTTCACGCCCGTACGGAAACCGGGGTCGAGCCCCAGCGTCGCGCGCGTACCCGCCGGGGCGGCGAGCAGCAGATCGCGCAGGTTCGCGGCGAAGACCTGCACCGCCTCGTCCTCGGCTGCCGTACGCAGCCGCAGCCTCAGGTCGATGCCGAGGTGCACCAGGATGCGCGTGCGCCAGGCCCAGCGCACCGTGTCCACCAGCCACTTGTCGGCGGGACGACCGCGCTCGGCCACCCCGAACCGACTGGCGATGATCGCCTCGTACGAGGAGGGGCCGGGCTCGTCAGAGGGCTCCTCCGGCTCCAGGACGAGGTCGAGGACCTCCTCCTTCTCGCCGCGGAGCATCGCGAGGATCCGGTGCGAGGGCAGCTCGGTGAAGGGCTCGGCGAAGTCGAAGTAGTCGGCGAACTTGGCGCCCGCCTCCTCCTTGCCGTCCCGCACCTTGGCGGCGAGGCGGCCGCGCGTCCACATGCGTTCGCGCAGCTCGCCGATGAGGTCGGCGTCCTCCGAGAAGCGCTCGGTGAGGATGGCACGGGCGCCGTCCAGTGCGGCCTGCGGGTCCGGGACGCCCTTGTCGGCGTCGACGAAGGCGGCGGCCGCGGCGAGGGGCTCGACGGTGGGGTCGCCGAGCAGCCCCTCGGCGAGCGGCTCCAGGCCGGCCTCGCGCGCGATCTGCGCCTTGGTGCGCCGCTTCGGCTTGTACGGCAGGTAGATGTCCTCGAGCCGGGCCTTGGTCTCGGCGCCGCGGATCTGCGCCTCCAGCTCGTCGGTGAGCTTGCCCTGCTCGCGCACCGAGTCGAGGATCGCCGTCCGGCGCTCCTCGAGCTCCCGCAGATAGCGCAGCCGCTCCTCGATCGTGCGCAGCTGCGCGTCGTCGAGCATCTCGGTCGCTTCCTTGCGGTAGCGGGCGATGAAGGGCACCGTCGAACCGCCGTCGAGCAGCTCGACGGCAGCCTTGACCTGCCGCTCCCGTACGCCGAGCTCCTCGGCGATCCTGCCTTCGATGGACCCTACGAGGGGTGTGGTCACGATCCCGTACCGCCTTCTCCACTGAGGTTGCGCGGCAATTGTGGCAGGCCCCGCCGACAACCGAGGATCTGGCACGGCCCTGTGCGGGTGAGAGTGAGGTCACCCGTGCGCTGCCGGCACGGGTGACAGACCGCCTGGCCGGCGGGCTCGGCGCTGTCCGCGCTCGTTCACGCCCGGTGGGCCCGCCCTGTGCGGCGCGTCGAGTGGGCGGCGCCGCCGAACAGCCGGGCCAGAGCCCGGAAGGGCAGGGTCACCACAGTGGCGATGGCCGCCCCGATCTGACGCAGAACATCTGCAATTGCACGGAGCACGTCTTCTCCTTTCGTCTTCCCGCCGGAAACGGTCGGGAACGGCCCGGATGGCCGCGGACGAACGGGTACCTCGGCTTCCGTCGACCATGCAGTCGGCTGCACTTGCGGCTGCGGCGGACAGCGGCAATGAGCCGCAGTCAGTTCTTGCCGATCATCCCGGCCGGAAAGGCCCCCGCCGCCACGGCCGCCATGAGAAAGCCCCCCGCGAGTTCGGTGAGTCGTTCGACGCCCGCCGCGCCCAGGTGTTCGTACGGCGCCCGGTCGAGCCGGTCCGTCTGCGTCTCGAGATCACGCCGAAGCGCGGTCCCGGCGTCCGTCAACTCGCCGTCCACGTCGAGCAGTCCACGCGAACGCAGCCGCTCCGTCGCCGCGTCCCAGTCCTGCCGGGACCATCCGCGGGTGCCCAGCACCCACTTCGGAGACATGCCCTTGCCGGTCGCGGTGTGCGTCACCAGGGCCTCCAACGGATCGAGTTCCGCAGCCAGCAGCACGGCGAGGTGCCCGTCACCGCGGTATTCGCGCAGGAGCGTCGCGGCGTGCCAGTACGCCAGGTGCGGCTCCTCGGGCACAGGCAGGTCGGCGTGCGCGGCGTACAGCGGGCGTGCCGTCCTGCTGCACGCCTCGGTGGCGCGCAGGGCGAGGCGGGCCGCCTCGGCCATCTCCTCCGAGGCGAGCGCCTCCTTTCCGAGGAGACGGCGCAGCGTCGCGTCGACGGCACGCGCGCGTGCCGCGAGGACCGTCTCCGGAGAGGCGATGCGCCATACCGCGGGGACGTGCCGCGCCACGAGCTCGTGGTTGAAGTTGTAGAACGTGGCCGTCACCGTGCCCGCACCGACCGGGCCCATGGCGGCCGCCCGCACCGCGAAGTACGCGGCGTTGCGGTCCTCGATGCCGATACCCGCCATCTCCTTTGCGAGGTCCGGCGAGAAGTAGTGGGTCGAGTGCAGCGGATTGATCGCGTTGTGGCATCGGCGCGCGGCGCGCTCCGGCAGGGGTGAGTTCATGCCGCGCAGATTACCGACTGGTTGGTATGTCGTGAAGGCGAAGGCCGATAGTCACGGGCCGCGATGGCAGGATAGGTGGGGAACTCGTCATTGCAGCCATGACCCCCGCATCGAAGAATCGAGGCATGGCCCAGCACCGATCCGTTCTCGTCGTCCTCTTCGACGACGTCCAGAGCCTCGACTTCACCGGCCCCGTGGAGGTGTTCACGGGCGCCGCCAAAAGCTCCGGGGACCCGGACACGTACCGGATCCGCACCGCCTCGCTCGACGGCGGACCCGTCCGCACCTCCAGCGGGCTCACCCTCGTCCCCGACTGCGCCCTCCACGACGCGGCTGACCCGCACACCCTTCTCGTCCCCGGAGGCCAGGGCACCAGAACGCCCGACCCGCAGCTGATCGACTGGCTGCGCGAAAGGGCCCCGGGAGCCGAGCGCCTGGTCTCCGTGTGCAGCGGGGCGCTGCTGCTGGCCGCGGCCGGACTGCTGGACGGCCGTCGGGCCACCACCCACTGGAACGTGTGCGACCGGCTCGCCCGCGACCACCCGGCCGTCGAGGTCGACCCGGACCCGATCTTCGTACGCGACGGGAACGTGGCCACGTCCGCCGGTGTCACCTCCGGCATCGACCTGGCTCTCGCGCTCGTCGAGGAGGATCTGGGACGGGAGACGGCGCTCACGGTCGCGCGGCACCTGGTCGTCTTCCTCCGTCGCCCCGGCAACCAGGCCCAGTTCAGCGCCCAGCTCGCCGCGCAGACCGCGCAGCGCGAACCGCTGCGCGACGTCCAGCAGTGGATCACCGAACACCCCGATGGCGACCTGTCCGTCGAGTCGCTCGCCGCGCGCGCCCGGCTCTCACCGCGCCACTTCGCCCGCGCCTTCCAGGCCGAGACCGGCGTGACACCCGGCCGGTACGTCGAGCGCATACGCATCGAACACGCGCGCCGGCTCCTGGAGGACACCTCCGACGGGATCGAGGAGATCTCACGCGCCTGCGGCTACGGCACCCCCGAGGCGATGCGCCGCGCCTTCCTCAAGGCACTCGGCTCTCCGCCCGCCGAGTACCGCCGCCGCTTCCACGCACCCGTCCCTCGCTGAGCCCGCACCGCCCACACACACCACACCGAAGGGCAGTCCCATGCAGATCGCCATTGTCCTCTTCGACCGCTTCACCGCCCTCGACGCAGTCGGCCCGTACGAGACACTCGGCCGCCTCCCCGACGCCGAGCTGGTGTTCGTCGCCGAACAGTCCGGACCCGTCCGCACCGACACCGGAGCACTCGCGATCACCGCGGACAAGACCCTCGCCGAGGTCACCCGCCCCGACATCGTCGTCGTCCCCGGCGGCCCCGGCCAGACCCCGCAGATGGAGAACGACACGCTGCTCGACTGGCTGCGCACCACCGACGCGACCAGCACCTGGACGACGTCCGTGTGCACCGGCTCGCTGCTGCTCGCGGCCACGGGCCTGCTCGAGGGCCGCCGCGCCACCTCCCACTGGCTGGCCCTGGACTACATGAAGCAGTTCGGAGTCGAGCCAACCGGCGAACGCGTCGTCATCGACGGCAAGTACGTCACCGCCGCCGGCGTCTCATCCGGTATCGACATGGGCCTCACCCTCGTGGGCCGGATCGCCGGCGAAGAGCACGCCCAGGCCGTACAGCTGCTGACCGAGTACGACCCGCAGCCGCCGTACGACGCCGGAGCCCCGCACAAGGCGCCGGCGCACCTCGTGGAGGAGTTCCGCACCAAGAGCCGCTTCAGCCTGACGTAGTCCAGGTGAACCGTGGCCGCCTGCCCTCCAGGAACGCGGCCACTCCCTCCGCCCGGTCACCGCTGCCCCGCTCCTGCTCCGCCCAGTACGCGGCCCGGTCCAGGCGGCCACCGGCGAACTCCTTCGCCGCCGCCTGCGTCAGCTGCGAGCGCGAGACCAGCACGCGCGTGAACTCCGCGACGCGCTTGGCGAGTTCGCCGGAAGGCAGCACCTCGTCCACCAGACCGGTGCGCAGGGCACGGCCGGAGTCGATCAACTCGCCCGAGAACAGGAGGTACTTCGCGGTGGCCGGTCCCACCAGCGACACCAGGCGCTGCGTGGACGAGGCCGGATAGACGATCCCGAGCTTCGCCGGCGTCACTCCGAACAGCGCGTCCTCGTCGGCGAAACGAAGATCACAGGCGGCCGCGAGCTGGCATCCGCCGCCCACGCAGTGCCCGCGCACGGCCGCGAGCGTCGGCTTGGGGAACGCCGCCAGCGCCTCCTCGGCCTCCACGGCCAGTGTCTGCGGCCCAACGGCCAGTGCCTGAGGCCCCTCGGCAGCGCCTGCCGAGGGCTCCCGCAGCGAGGAGATGTCCGCGCCCGCACAGAACGTCGCGCCCTCGCCCGTCAGCACCAGGGCCCGAACGGCCGGATCCTTCGCCAGACCGTCGAGCAGCGAAGGCAGCGCCCGCCACATGTCGGCGGTCATGGCGTTCCGTTTCGCCGGGTGGCGGATGACGACGGTGGCGACGCCGTCGGCGACGGTGTGCAGCAGCTGCGGCTCCATGAGCCGGAATGCTATCCATCGGCTCCGGACGTGCGATCAGGAAGGGTGCGGCCGTGATGACGCCACGACGGACAAGTACGGGCAATTCGCCGCCCCGTCGCATACAACCCGAAGAGCCTCGGAAGGCAGCACAACAAGGGCAGGAGCAGTCACACAACTGACGCTGTCATACGCCAACGATCAGAAGCCGTCGATACTCGCAGACTTTGCGTCAGTGGTGGGGTATGGACCGGCACATTCCCAACACTCTTTGCGTGGCGACAATCGAGCGTAAAGGTGGCGACCGGACCATGGACGACAGCGGGTGGGGGGCCGGCCCTCACCCACCAGCCGGCGGGGGCGCCGAGCGAAGCCCCGTTGTGGCACCCCCGGACTCTCCACAGGTGTGCCCCCAGCCGTACGAGGGTGTCTGGCGGTTCACCGCCACCGCCGTGGACGCATCCGTGCCCCAAGCGCGGCACGCGGTCCGCGATCTGCTCGCGCGGCAGGGCGTGCCCGCATCGGACGACCTGGTCCAGGGGCTGCTGGTGATCGTCTCCGAGCTGGTCACCAACGTGGTACGGCATGCCGCCCTGCTCTCGCCCATGCTCGCGGTGGAGGTGGCCGTCGGATCCGAATGGGTCCGGGTCTCCGTCGAGGACAACCATCCGTACCGCCCGACGGCCCTGGAGGCCGACTACGGCCAGACCGGCGGCCGCGGTCTGCTGCTCGTGCGCGAGATCACCCGGGAGGCGGGCGGGGTGTGCGATGTCGAACACACCGCCGGCGGGGGCAAGGTCATCTGGGCGGCTCTGCCGCTCAAGCCGGGCCTGGCGCAGTAGCCACCGGCGGTCCTGGTGCGACCCCGCCGGGCGCGGTCACCAGCCGGCCGAAGCCCCGGTGAGCTCCCTGATCGCGGGTCGCGCCGCATCCAGCACCGTCATGAACCACGCCGAGAACGGATCCTTCGCGTGCCGCTCCACCAGCTCGGCGGCTGTCACGAACGCGGTCTGGCCGACCTCCGTGGGGTCCGGTCTGAGCGGCGCCTGCACCATCCCGACGAAGAGGTGGTTGTACTCCTGCTCCACCAGGCCCGAGTGCGGGTCCGGGTGGTTGTAGCGGACCGTGCCCGCCTCGGCGAGCAGTGAGGGTGAGACTCCCAGCTCCTCGTACGTCCGGCGGGCCGCAGCGGCGAACGGCGCCTCGCCCGGATACGGATGTCCGCAGCACGTGTTCGACCACACACCGGGGGAGTGGTACTTGCCGAGCGCGCGCTGCTGCAGCAGCAGCCGGCCCTGCTCGTCGAAGAGGAACACCGAGAAGGCCCGGTGGAGCTGCCCCGGTGGCTGGTGCGCGGCCAGTTTCTCCGCCGTGCCGATCGTGATGCCGTCCTCGTCGACCAGTTCCAGCAAGATCGCTTCTGTGGTGCCTCCCCCAGAGCCTTGCGGGCCTGGGAGCGGCTCCCATGATGAACCGGGCCCCGTGGTGGCAGGTGTGATCGGCATACGCATCCTTCGTATCGGTCTTCGAACCTCAAGTCTGCCGTACGCATCGGGCAGTCCCGGGTCGCGGCGCCCCCGCATGTCCCGCTCCCCCGCAGGGCGGCGAGACATGCATCACGCACGTGTGATCAGCGGATTTCCGCCGGATGAGGGACACGGCCCGCATCGCCGGCCGTACTCGGCGCCGTACTCGGCGCCGTGCTCGCGGCACAGCGTCTCGCGGCCTGAGCGTCCGGCGGCCTCAGCGTCCGGTCCGGTGGCCTGGCGGCACGGCGGCCTCAGGGCCTGGCGACCTCAGAGCACTGGGCCCGGCCGCCTCAGTGGCAGAGCCTCGCCTCATGCTCCGCGTGCCCGCCCGGCTCCAACTGGAAGGTGCAGTGCTCGACGTCGAAGTGATCGCCCAGGCATGCCTGCAGTTCGTGGAGCACCTTCTCGTTGCCGATGCTGTTGAGGACATCGGAGCTCACGACGACGTGTGCGGAGAGCACCGGCAGGCCCGAGGTGATCGTCCAGGCGTGCAGGTCGTGCACGTCCTCGACGCCCGGCAGAGCCAGGATGTGCGCCCGCACCTCGGCCATGTCGACGTTCTTCGGGGCCGCCTCCAGCAGGACGTTCAGCGTCTCGCGCAGCAGCTTCACCGTCCGCGGCACGATCATGAGAGCGATGACGAGCGAGGCGACCGGGTCGGCCGCCTGCCAGCCGGTGGTCAGGACGACGACCGCGGACACGATCACCGCCAGTGAGCCCAGCGCGTCCGCCATCACCTCGAGGAAGGCGCCGCGCACGTTCAGGCTCTCCTTCTGGCCGCGCATCAGCAGGGCCAGCGAGAGTGAGTTGGCCACCAGGCCGACGAGGCCGAAGACGATCGTCAGCCCGCCGTGGGTGTCGGCCGGAGTGATGAACCGCTCGATCGCCTCGAACAGCACATAGCCGCCCACACCGAGCAGCAGCACGCAGTTGGCGAGCGCGGCGAGGATCTCGGCCCGCGCCAGTCCGAAGGTGCGGTTGGCGGTCGCGGGGCGGTTCGCGAAGTGGATGGCGAGCAGTGCCATGCCGAGGCCGAGGGCGTCCGTTGCCATGTGTGCCGCGTCCGCGATCAGGGCCAGCGAATCCGCCGCGATGCCTCCCGCGATCTCGACCGCCATGACCGTGAGCGTGATCACGAGCGCGACGCGCAGCCGCCCGCGGTACGCGCCCGACGCGGTACCCGTCGCGGGTGCGCCGTGCGCATGCCCGTGGTGGTGCCCAGCTCCCATGGAAGCCGCCCTCCGTATCGCCGTGCCGCCCGCCGCGGCGTGATCCGCCGTACGGGCTCGCGCCCAGTGAACTACGGGCGGGGGGTATCGGGCAAACACTGCAGTGAACACCGTTGTCATATGCTCTGACCTGCGGAAACGATGCGCAGGTCAGAGCGGTGACAAGATCAGTTACGGGCGGCCTCGGGGTGTCGCAGACACCAGCCCTGCCACGCCGACTCGACCATCTCGCGGACCCCGTACCGGGCCGTCCAGCCCAGCTCCTTCGCCGCCCGGTCGGCGGATGCGACCGCGCGCGGAGCGTCGCCGGGGCGGCGCGCCTCCACGACCGGCGGCCGGTGGTCGCCGGTCACCTCGGCGATCGTCGTGATGAGTTCGCGTACGGAGACGCCCTCACCGCGGCCGATGTTCACCGTCAGATCACCCGACGCGTCGGCGGCCGAGAGCCGGCGTGCGGCCGCGAGGTGCGCCTCGGCGAGATCGGCGACATGGATGTAGTCGCGGATGCAGGTGCCGTCCGGCGTCGGATAGTCGTCGCCGAAGATCCGCGGAGCCTCGTCGCGGGTGAGCCGGTCGAAGACCATCGGGATGACGTTGAACACGCCCGTGTCCGCGAGCTCCGGCTCCGCGGCGCCCGCCACGTTGAAGTAGCGCAGGCACACCGTCGCGATGCCGTGCGCCCGGCCCGCCGCCCGCACCAGCCACTCACCGGTGAGCTTGGTCTCGCCGTACGGGCTCAGAGGGGCGCAGGGCGTGGCCTCGGTGATCATGTTCACATCAGGGTTGCCGTACACGGCCGCGGACGAGGAGAAGAGGAACCGTGTGACCCCCGCCCCGGCGACCGCCTCGAGAAGCACCGCCAGGCCGCCCACGTTCTCGCGGTAGTAGCGCAGCGGCTGGGCGACGGACTCGCCCACCTGCTTGAGGGCTGCGAGATGCACCACACCCGTCACCGCGTGCTCCGCGAGCACGCGCTTCAGCAGCGCGGCGTCGTGCGCCGAGCCCTCGACGAGCGGGATCTTGGGCGGCAGCCGGTCGGGGACGCCGGCCGAGATGTCGTCGAGCACGACCACGCGCTCTCCGGCGCCGGCCATGGCCCGCGCCACGTGTGCCCCTATATATCCAGCTCCACCTGTGATCAGCCATGTCATGAGGGCCAACCCTAAGCCGGACCGGCGGCACGGGCATGCCCGTGCCGGACCCGGTGCCGGGCATGCGAGCATCCGGGCTCACGGTATGCGAGCATCCGGGCTCACGGTTTGCGGGCATCTGGGGCCACGGTTTGTGGGCATCTGGGGCCACGGTTTGTGAGCCGGGGTGCCGATCCCCGATGATGATCGTCACGGCTGCGGCCACGCAGACCGCGCTTATCGGACCGTGAACGGGTGGTGAACACCTGCTTGTGTTCATCCGATAACCTCAGCCGATGCGCCGCCCGGCCCTGGGCCAGGGGCGCCCCACCATGCGCATGCCCGGCGCCGCGACGCACCGGCAACCAAGGAGTGAGTTCGTCTGTCGACCGCAATCCTCATCGGCCAGCCGGCCCCCGGATCGACCCTCGAGGGCGATCTGCGGTCGCTGGGCTTCGACGTGCGGATCGCCACCGACGCCGCCGGCGTGGGGTCGCTGCTCGACGTGATCCCGGCCGATGAGCGGGTCGCGGTCGTCGACGCCCGTTTCGTGGGCCACGTCCACGCCCTGCGGCTCGGCCTCACCGACCCCCGCTTCGACGCCTCCGCCGTGCCCGGCGCCGTATCGGTCCGGCCTCCCGCCCGCCCGGAGCTGGCGCTCGCCGTACGCAGGGCCGCCGAGGGCATGGCACGCGGCGGCGCCGTCGCCGCAGGGCCCGTCGCCGACACCGTGGCCGCCGCTCTCGAGGACGACGGCGTCGCGGTGCACCGCCCCGAGCTCGGCTCCCTCGTCGCCACCGTCCCCGCCGACCCACAGGCGGGCAACGAAGCCCGGCAGGCCGTCGCAGCCGTCGACGAAGAGGCCATACGCCTGCGCAGCGCCGTGAAGTCCCGGGACGGCTTCTTCACTACTTTCTGCATCAGCCCCTACTCGCGCTACATCGCCCGCTGGTGCGCACGCCGCGGCCTGACTCCCAATCAGGTCACCACCGCCTCGCTGCTCACCGCGCTGATCGCGGCCGGGTGCGCCGCCACCGGCACGCGCGGCGGCTTCGTCGCCGCCGGTGTGCTGCTCCTGTTCTCCTTCGTCCTGGACTGCACCGACGGGCAGCTCGCCCGCTACTCCCTGCAGTACTCGACGCTCGGCGCCTGGCTCGACGCGACCTTCGACCGGGCCAAGGAGTACGCCTACTACGCGGGCCTCGCACTCGGTGCGGCCCGTGGTGGTGACGACGTATGGGCGCTGGCCCTCGGCGCGATGGTGCTGCAGACGTGCCGCCATGTCGTGGACTTCTCCTTCAATGAGGCGAACCACGACGCGACCGCCAACACCAGCCCCACCGCGGCCCTTTCCGACAAGCTCGACAGCGTCGGCTGGACGGTGTGGCTCCGCCGGATGATCGTCCTGCCGATCGGTGAACGCTGGGCGATGATCGCCGTGCTCACCGCGGTGACCACACCTCGTATCACCTTCTACGTGCTGCTCATCGGGTGCGCGATGGCTGCGACGTACACCACAGCGGGCCGCGTACTGAGGTCGCTGACCCGCAAAGCGCAGAGGACCGACCGGGCCGCGCAGGCGCTGGCCGATCTCGCCGACTCCGGGCCGCTTGCGCAGGCGTCCGCCCGCGCGCTGAAGAGCGCCGCGCGGCTTCTGCCGCCGCCCGTCTACGCGTTCGCCGGCGGCGTGGCCGTCGTCACTGTGAGCGCTCTCACGGAGTTCGGCGGACCGTGGCCCGTCATCGCCGCGCTCGTGTACTGCGTCACATCCGGGATCGCGGTCTCCCGACCCCTCAAAGCCGCCCTGGACTGGCTGGTTCCGCCGTTCTTCCGGGTCGCCGAATACGGCACGATCCTGGTCCTCGCGGCCAACTCCGGTGTGAACGGGGCCTTGCCCGCAGCTTTCGGACTGGTGGCCGCGGTCGCCTACCATCACTACGACACGGTGTACCGCATCCGCGGCGACGCCGGCGCGCCCCCGCACTGGCTCGTGCGGGCGATCGGCGGACACGAGGGCAGAGTCCTGGTGGTCACCGTGGTCGCGGCTCTGCTCAACAACACAGATTTCACCGTCGCGCTCACTGCTCTCGCCGTGGCCGTGGCACTCGTGGTGCTCGTCGAGAGCATCCGCTTCTGGGTGACCGCCCATGGACGCGGCGCACCCGCCGTACACGATGAAGGAGAACCCGCATGATCGGCCTCGTGCTGGCGGCCGGCGCCGGACGGCGTCTGCGCCCCTACACCGACACCCTGCCCAAGGCTCTGGTGCCGGTGGGTCCCGAAGGCAACGAGGACAGCCTCACCGTCCTGGACCTGACCCTCGGCAACTTCGCCGAGATCGGCCTGACGGAGGTCGCCATCATCGTCGGGTACCGCAAGGAGGCCGTGTACGAGCGCAAGGCGGCGCTGGAGGCGAAGTACGGCCTCAAGCTGACGCTGATCGACAACGACAAGGCCGAGGAGTGGAACAACGCCTACTCCCTGTGGTGCGGCCGTGACGCGATCAAGCACAGCGTGATCCTCGCCAACGGCGACACCGTGCACCCGGTCTCCGTCGAGAAGACGCTGCTCGCCGCCCGCGGCGACGGCAAGAAGATCATCCTCGCCCTCGACACGGTGAAGAAGCTCGCCGACGAGGAGATGAAGGTCGTCGTGGACCCCGAGAAGGGCGTCCAGAAGATCACCAAGCTGATGGACCCGTCCGAGGCCACCGGTGAGTACATCGGCGTCACCCTCATCGAGGGCGAGGCCGCCGACGAGCTCGCCGACGCGCTGAAGACCACGTACGAGCGGGACCCGCAGCTCTACTACGAGGACGGCTACCAGGAGCTCGTCAACCGCGGCTTCAAGGTCGACGTCGCGCCCATCGGCGACGTCAAGTGGGTCGAGATCGACAACCACGACGACCTCGCCAAGGGACGTGAGATCGCGTGCCAGTACTGACGCGACTCATCCCGTCGCCGGTCGTCGTGGACATCCGTCCCGGCGCCCTCGACGACCTGGCGGGGGTCCTCGCCGACCAGCGCATCTCCCACTCCGGCAAGCTGGCCGTCGCGATCAGCGGCGGCTCCGGGGCGAAGCTGCGTGAACGGCTGGCACCGGCCCTGCCGGGCGCCGACTGGTTCGAGGTCGGCGGCGGCACGCTCGACGACGCGATCAAGCTCGCCGACGCCATGAAGAAGGGGCACTACGACGCGGTCGTGGGCCTCGGCGGCGGCAAGATCATCGACTGTGCGAAGTTCGCCGCGGCGCGTGTCGGCCTCCCGCTGGTCGCCGTCGCCACGAACCTCTCGCACGACGGTCTGTGCTCACCGGTCGCGACCCTCGACAACGACGCGGGCCGCGGCTCGTACGGTGTGCCGAACCCGATCGCGGTCGTGATCGACCTCGACGTGATCCGCGAGGCCCCGGTCCGCTTCGTGCGCTCCGGCATCGGCGACGCCCTGTCGAACATCTCAGCGGTCGCCGACTGGGAGCTCGCCAACCGTGAGAAGGGCGAGGCGATCGACGGCCTGGCCGCCGCGATGGCGCGCCAGGCGGGCGAGGCCGTGCTGCGCCACCCCGGCGGCGTCGGCGACGACGGCTTCCTGCAGGTGCTCGCCGAGGGTCTGGTGCTCACCGGCATCTCCATGTCGGTCGCGGGCGACTCCCGCCCGGCCTCCGGCGCCTGCCACGAGATCAACCACGCGTTCGACATCCTCTTCCCCAAGCGCGCGGCGAGCCACGGCGAGCAGTGCGGCCTGGGCGCGGCCTTCGCGATGTACCTGCGCGGCGCCCGTGAGGAGTCGGCGTACATGGCCGAGGTGCTGCACCGGCACGGACTCCCCGTCCTCCCGGAGGAGATCGGCTTCACGATGGACGAGTTCGTCCAGGTCGTGGAGTTCGCTCCGAAAACCCGCCCCGGTCGTTACACGATTCTGGAACACCTCGACCTGACCACCGACCAGATCAAGGACGCATACGCCGACTATGCCAAGGCCATCGGTAGCTGAACTCCGCCCCGTCGTTCATCCCCCGGGTGTGAAGGACCGGCGGAGCGGAGAGCACTGGGCGGGCCGGCTCTACATGCGCGAGATCTCGCTGCGCATCGACCGGTACCTGGTGAACACGCGGGTCACGCCCAACCAGCTGACCTACCTGATGACCGTCTTCGGCGTCCTCGCCGCCCCGGCCCTGCTGGTGCCGGGGGTGGCGGGTGCCGTGCTCGGCGTGCTGATGGTCCAGCTCTACCTGCTGCTCGACTGCGTCGACGGCGAGATCGCCCGCTGGAAGAAGCAGTACTCGCTCGGCGGGGTGTACCTGGACCGCGTCGGCGCATACCTGTGCGACGCCGCGGTGCTGGTCGGCTTCGGCCTGCGCGCCGCCGACCCCTGGGGCTCCGGCCGGATCGACTGGCTGTGGGCCTTCCTCGGCACCCTCGCCGCCCTCGGCGCCATCCTGATCAAGGCGGAGACCGACCTCGTCGGCGTCGCCCGGCACCAGGCCGGTATGGCGCCGGTCAAGGAAGCGGCGTCCGAGCTGCGCTCCTCCGGAATGGCGCTGGCCCGCAAGGCGGCCGCGGCGCTGAAGTTCCACCGCCTCGTCCTCGGGGTCGAGGCGTCCCTGCTGATCCTGGTCCTGGCGATCCTGGACACGGTCAGGGGTGACCTGTTCTTCTCGCGGCTCGGCGTCGCCGTGCTGGCCGGCATCGCGCTGGTCCAGACCCTGCTGCACCTCGTGTCCGTCCTCGCCTCGAGCAGGCTCAAGTGAGGACGCACTCCGGGTCCCCGAGGCCGCTGAAGGTCGGCGCGGTCATCATCACCATGGGCAACCGCCCCGAGGAGCTCCGCGCCCTCCTCGACTCGGTCGCCAAGCAGGACGGCGACCCGGTCGAGGTGGTCGTGGTCGGCAACGGCTCACCGGTGCCGGACGTCCCCGACGGCGTACGGACCGTGGAGCTGCCGGAGAACCTCGGCATCCCGGGCGGCCGCAACGTCGGCATCGAGGCGTTCGGCCCGTCCGGGTCCGAGGTCGACATCCTCCTGTTCCTCGACGACGACGGACTGCTCGCCCACCACGACACAGCCGAGCTGTGCCGCCAGGCCTTCGCGGACGACCCGAAGCTCGGCATCATCAGCTTCCGCATCGCCGACCCCGACACCGGCGAGACGCAGCGCCGCCACGTGCCGCGGCTGCGCGCCTCCGACCCGATGCGCTCCTCGCGCGTCACCACCTTCCTCGGCGGCGCCAACGCGGTCCGTACGCGCGTGTTCGCCGAGGTCGGCGGCCTGCCGGACGAGTTCTTCTACGCGCACGAGGAGACCGATCTCGCCTGGCGGGCCCTGGACGCGGGCTGGGTGATCGACTACCGCTCCGACATGGTCCTGTACCACCCGACGACCGCCCCGTCCCGGCACGCGGTCTACCACCGGATGGTCGCCCGCAACCGCGTGTGGCTCGCCCGGCGCAATCTGCCCGCCCTGCTGGTCCCGGTCTACCTGGGCGTCTGGCTGCTGCTGACCCTGGCGCGCCGCCCGTCGCGCCCCGCCCTGAAGGCGTGGTTCGGCGGCTTCAGAGAGGGCTGGACCACCGCGTGCGGCCCCCGGCGCCCGATGAAGTGGCGTACGGTGTGGCGGCTGACCCGACTGGGCCGCCCTCCTGTCATCTGACAAGCTCGGTCTGAGAGCATTCGGGCCGTGAGCCGGTCCCTGGCTCCTGCCTATGCCCGACCAGGCTGCGCATCTTGAGGACGAAAGTTTCCATCTGTGAGTGAGACAACGCATGACGGGGGAATCGCGGTGAGCGCCCCTCCGTCCCCCGACGACGGGCTCTCTCCGGCCGAGCTGGCCGCCAAGTACGGCCTCGCCGTCAGCGGCGCCCGGCCCGGCCTGTTCGAGTACGTCCGTCAGCTCTGGGGCCGGCGCCACTTCATCCTCGCCTTCTCGCAGGCGAAGCTGACCGCCCAGTACAGCCAGGCCAAGCTCGGCCAGCTGTGGCAGGTGGCGACCCCGCTGCTGAACGCGGCGGTCTACTTCCTGATCTTCGGTCTGATCCTGCAGGCCGACCGGGGCATGGGCATCAAGGTCTACATCCCGTTCCTCGTGACGGGTGTCTTCGTCTTCACCTTCACGCAGAGCTCGGTGATGGCCGGCGTCCGGGCGATCTCGGGCAACCTCGGCCTGGTGCGCGCGCTGCACTTCCCGCGTGCCTCGCTGCCGATCTCGTTCTCGCTGCAGCAGCTCCAACAGCTGCTGTTCTCGATGATCGTGCTGTTCTGCGTCACCATCGGCTTCGGCAGCTACCCCTCGCTCAAGTGGCTGGCGATCGTCCCGATCCTGGCCCTGCAGTTCCTGTTCAACATGGGTCTTGCAATGATCATGGCGCGGCTCGGCAGCAAGACCCCCGACCTCGCGCAGCTGATGCCGTTCGTCATGCGTACCTGGATGTACGCGTCCGGCGTCATGTTCTCGATCCCGCTCATGCTCAAGGGCCGGGACCTGCCGGTCTGGGTCACCGACGTCCTGCAGTGGAACCCGGCCGCCATCTATATGGACCTGATGCGCTGGGCGCTGATCGACGGCTACGAGTGGGATGTGAACATGCCCCCGTACGCCTGGGCGGTCGCGGTCGCCTGGGCCGTACTCGTCGCCGTCGGCGGCTTCGTGTACTTCTGGAAGGCTGAGGAGAGGTATGGCCGTGGCTGAGCAGAGGGCCGACACGCACATCCCCACCGTCATTGCCGACGAGCTGCACATCGTCTACCGCGTCAACGGCGCCAAGACCGGCAAGGGCAGCGCCACCTCGGCCCTGAGCCGCATCGTCAAGCGCGGCGAGGAGCGCGGCGTGCGCAAGGTGCACGCGGTGCGCGGCGTCAGCTTCGTCGCGTACCGCGGCGAGGCCATCGGCCTGATCGGCTCGAACGGCTCCGGCAAGTCCACCCTGCTGCGTGCGATCGCAGGCCTGCTGCCCGCCGAGAAGGGCAAGGTCTACACGGACGGCCAGCCCTCGCTGCTCGGCGTGAACGCGGCCCTGATGAACGACCTGACCGGCGAGCGCAACGTCATCCTCGGCGGCCTCGCGATGGGCATGTCCCGTGAGCAGATCAAGTCGCGCTACCAGGAGATCGTCGACTTCTCGGGCATCAACGAGAAGGGCGACTTCATCACGCTGCCCATGCGCACGTACTCCTCGGGTATGGCGGCCCGCCTCCGGTTCTCCATCGCGGCCGCCAAGGACCACGACGTACTCATGATCGACGAGGCGCTGGCCACCGGTGACCGCAAGTTCCAGAAGCGCTCCGAGGCCCGCATCCGCGAACTGCGCAAGCACGCCGGCACGGTCTTCCTCGTCAGCCACAACAACAAGTCGATCCGGGACACCTGCGACCGCGTGCTCTGGCTGGAGCGCGGCGAGCTGCGTATGGACGGACCGACGGAAGAGGTACTCAAGGAGTACGAGAAGTTCACGGGCAAGTAGCGAGGGCCGCGGTCTCCGGGCCGCGGTCCCGGGACCGTCGGTCGGTCAGGCCGTCGGCCGGGACCGACGCCGTGACAGCTGTCATGACCGGCCGCCAGGGCTCCATCGCGACTCCGGAGGGTCCCCGCACGCCTGCATCTCAATTCCCCTGCTCCCAGGGAAGCTTGACGGCGATCGGTGTGTTGTTGTGATGCGCAGGACACCCCGCCGCACCGTGGCGCGTTGTACAACGTAAGCTGTACCGGTTGCTGATTCGCGGCAAGTAGGGCGATACGTACAGCGCCCGGCTCCGAGGGGGGTGTCTCCCGGGCCGGTCCGGGGGGAGTCCTCGGTGAGCTGCTGGGCGGCGTGTCCGAAATAGGATGTATTGGGTCGGCAGTGTAGAACGGGAGATGTGACGGCAATGTCTACGGAACTCCGGCTCCGCGATGCGTCCGCCGTCCACGCGCCGGGCAGCCGGCGGTGACGGGAACCGAAGGGGCGCGTATGAAGGCCGTCTCCCGGGTGACGTCCGAGGAAGCCCCGGCCCGTGCCACGCTCGACAAGGCCGCGGACGAGAACTTTCCCGTGGCGCCGTTCTTCCTGCCCCGCGCCTGGCGCGACGATCTGATGGCCGTGTACGGCTTCGCGCGCCTCGTGGACGACATCGGTGACGGGGACCTCGCACCCGGCGGTGCCGATGCCCGCCTGCTGGGTGTCGGAGCGGAGGCTACGGACGACAAGCTCGCCCTGCTCGACGCTTTTGAGACAGACCTCCAAAAGGTGTTCGATTCGACGCCCCGTCACCCCCTGCTGCGGCGGCTCCAGCCCGTCGTACGGCGGCACGGGCTCACCCCCGAGCCCTTCCTCGGCCTGATCGCGGCGAACCGCCAGGACCAGCTCGTCTCGCGCTACGAGACCTACGACGACCTCCTCGCGTACTGCGAGCTGTCGGCCAACCCCGTGGGGCGGCTCGTCCTCGCCATCACCGGCACCGCGACACCGGAGCGGATCCGCCTCTCCGACGCGATCTGCACGGCCCTGCAGATCGTCGAGCACCTCCAGGACGTCACCGAGGACCTCGGCCGCGACCGCATCTACCTGCCCGCCGAGGACATGAAGAGATTCCACGTCCAGGAGGAGGACCTCCGCGCACCGACCGCAGGCGCATCGGTGCGCGCGCTGGTTGCATACGAAGCAGAACGCGCCCGGGGCCTGCTGAATGAAGGCACCCCCCTGGTGGGTAGCGTCCACGGCAGGCTGAAGCTGCTGCTCGCCGGGTTCGTGGCAGGAGGAAGGGCGGCCGTCCACGCGATCGCCGCCGCCGGATACGACGTACTTCCTGGACCGCCGAGACCCGCCAAGCTCCGGTTGCTGCGCGAGGTGGGCGCGACTCTGCGAGGAGAGGGGTGATCCGGACCGTGGAGGAAGACCAGCACGTGTCCGCACCAGTGCTCGCCGCCTACAGCTACTGCGAGGCCGTCACCGGCCGGCAGGCCCGCAACTTCGCCTACGGCATCCGGCTCCTGCCCGCGCCGAAGCGCCGTGCGATGTCGGCGCTCTACGCGTTCTCGCGGCGCGTCGACGACATCGGCGACGGCGACCTCGCACCCGAGGTCAAGACGGCCCGGCTCGACGAGACGCGCGCCGTGCTGGACGGCATCCGTGAAGGCAAGGTCGCCGAGGACGACACAGACCCGGTGGCCGTGGCCCTCGCGCATGCCGCGGAGCAGTTCCCGATCCCGCTCGGCGGGCTCGACGAACTGATCGACGGCGTCGTCATGGACGTCCGCGGCGAGACCTATGAGACCTGGGAGGACCTGAAGGTCTACTGCCGTTGTGTCGCCGGCGCCATCGGGCGGCTTTCCCTCGGCGTGTTCGGCACCGAGCCGGGCGCGCGCAACGCCGAGCGCGCGCCCGAGTACGCCGACACGCTCGGCCTCGCGCTGCAACTCACCAACATCCTCCGGGACATCCGTGAGGACGCGGAGGGCGGCCGCACCTATCTGCCCGCCGACGACCTCGCCAAGTTCGGCTGTTCGGCAGGTTTCAGCGGTCCCAGGCCGCCAGCCGGCTCCGACTTCCCCGGCCTGGTGCACTTCGAGGTACGGCGTGCCCGCGCCCTGTTCGCCGAGGGGTACCGGCTGCTGCCCATGCTCGACCGGCGCAGCGGCGCCTGTGTCGCGGCGATGGCCGGCATCTACCGGCGCCTGCTCGACCGTATCGAGCGCGACCCTGAGGCCGTGCTGCGTGGGCGTGTCTCCCTGCCCGGCCGCGAGAAGGCCTATGTCGCCGTGCGCGGACTGTCCGGTCTCGACGCCCGGCAGGTCTCCCGGGGAACCGTCAGGAGGCGCGCCCGGTGAACCTCCACGGCCGCCGTGTGACAACTCGCGGCAAACGGTGCGCAACCCTCCGCCTCGGCGTGGCGTCCCTCACAGCGGCGGCCCCTCGTGCGATCGTCGAGCGCTTCGCCGACATCGAGCGCTGGGCCGGTGGGGAGGGCACGCGATGAGCGACGACATGCAGCCGGACGAGCTGGACGCACACGCCGCAGGCGGCCCAGGGAGGGCCGCCGCCGTGGTGGTCGGCGGAGGACTCGCCGGCATCACCACTGCGCTGGCACTCGCCGACGCCGGAGTGCAGGTGACCCTGCTCGAGGGGCGCCCGCGTCTGGGCGGGCTCGCCTTCTCCTTCCAGCGGGGCGACCTGACCGTCGACAACGGCCAGCACGTCTATCTGCGCTGCTGCACCGCCTACCGCTGGTTCCTGGACCGCATCGACGGCACGCCGCTCGCGCCGCTGCAGGAACGACTCGACGTACCCGTGCTCGACGCGGGCTCTGACGCCGGCGCCAACGGGTCCCGAAACGGACTCCGGCTCGGCAGGCTCCGCCGCACCGCCCTGCCCGTACCGCTGCATCTCGCGTCGAGCCTCGCCACGTATCCGCACCTGTCGCTCGCCGAACGCGCCAAGGTGGGGCGGGCCGCGCTGGCCCTCAAGAAGCTCGACCCGGCCGATCCGGCGCTGGACGCACAGGACTTCGGCAGCTGGCTGGCCCGGCACGGCCAGTCGCCGCGCGCCGTCGAAGCGCTGTGGGACCTGGTCGGTGTCGCCACGCTGAACGCCGTCGCGGGCGACGCCTCGCTGGGCCTGGCCGCGATGGTCTTCAAGACCGGGCTGCTGTCCGACCCGGGGGCCGCCGACATCGGCTGGGCACGGGTGTCCCTCGGTGAACTCCACGACACGCTGGCCCGCAAGGCGCTCGACACCGCGGGCGTCCGCACCGAACTCCGTACACGCGTCACCTCCATCTCCCGTACGGATAACGGGCGTTGGTACGTAGAGGTTCCCGGGGAGCGGTTCGGCGCCGACGCCGTCGTGCTCGCCGTACCGCAGCGCGAGGCGCACGATCTGCTCCCGGACGGTGCCCTCGACGAGCCCGAGCGGCTGCTGTCCATCGGCACCGCGCCCATCCTCAACGTCCACGTCGTCTACGACCGCAAGGTGCTCAGGCGGCCGTTCTTCGCCGCGCTCGGCTCCCCGGTGCAGTGGGTGTTCGACCGCACCGACGCCTCCGGTCTGACGAGTGGTCAGTATCTGGCGCTATCCCAGTCGGCCGTCCACGACGAGATCGACGATCCCGTCGCCACCCTGCGCGAACGCTATCTGCCGGAGCTGGAGCGGCTGCTGCCCGCCGCGCGCGGTGCCGAGGTGCGCGACTTCTTCGTCACCCGGGAGCGCACCGCGACGTTCGCGCCCGCCCCCGGCGTCGGCAGGCTTCGGCCCGGCGCCCGCACCAAGGCCCCCGGCCTCTACCTGGCCGGAGCGTGGACCGCCACCGGGTGGCCCGCGACGATGGAGAGCGCGGTCCGCAGCGGCGTCAGCGCGGCGGGCGCCGCGCTGCGCGCTCTCGGCCGGCCGCGCGACCACCTCTTCGAGCTCGTCGAGGACGCCCAGGACCGCGCACTCCCGGGGGACGCGGCAACAGGCAGCGGCTTCGCCGCGGGCCGGACCCCCGGCCGGACACCCGAGGGAACCGGCGCATCACTGCGAGGTGGCATCCGGTGACGTCCGCACTGCACGGGGCAAGCCCCCGTATCCCCGGTACCGCAACAAGAGGAGAGACTGTGCCCACTGTGCCCCCGGCCGAATCGGCTGCCGACGCGGTGGACGTGACCGCGCTGCTCGAGCGCGGCCGGACGCTGGCCGCACCGGTGCTGAGGGCCGCCGTGGAGCGCCTCGCAGCGCCCATGGACACCGTCGCCGCCTACCACTTCGGCTGGATCGACGCCGAGGGCAACCCCTCCGACGGCGACGGCGGCAAGGCCGTACGCCCCGCGCTGGCCCTGCTGTCCGCGCAGGCCGCAGGTGCCGCCCCCGAGGTCGGCGTCCCCGGCGCGGTCGCCGTCGAGCTGGTGCACAATTTCTCGCTCCTGCACGACGACCTGATGGACGGCGACGAGCAGCGCCGCCACCGCGACACGGTGTGGAAGGTGCACGGCCCGGCGCAGGCCATCCTCGTCGGCGACGCCCTCTTCGCCCTCGCCAACGAGATCCTGCTTGAGCTCGGCACCGTCGAGGCGGGCCGCGCCACGCGCCGCCTCACCGCCGCGACCCGCGCGCTCATCGACGGCCAGGCGCAGGACATCTCCTACGAGCACCGCGAGCGCGTCACCGTCGAGGAGTGCCTGGAGATGGAGGGCAACAAGACGGGCGCCCTCCTCGCCTGTGCGTGCTCCATCGGCGCGGTGCTCGGCGGCGCCGACGATCGCACCGCGGACACCCTGGAGAAGTACGGCTACCACCTCGGCCTCGCCTTCCAGGCCGTCGACGACCTGCTGGGCATCTGGGGCGACCCGGAGGCCACCGGCAAGCAGACGTGGAGCGACCTGCGTCAGCGCAAGAAGTCCCTGCCGGTCGTGGCCGCGCTCGCGGCGGGCGGCCCGGCATCGGAGCGGCTCGGCGAGCTGCTCTCCGCCGACGCCAAGAGCACCGACTTCGACAGCTTCTCCGAGGAGGAGTTCGCCGCGCGTGCCGCCCTCATCGAGGAGGCGGGCGGCCGCCAGTGGACCGCCGAGGAGGCCAGGCGGCAGCACGCCATCGCCATCGAGGCGCTGGACGCCGTCGACATGCCCGACCAGGTGCGGGCGCAGCTCGTCGCGCTCGCCGACTTCGTCGTCGTACGGAAGAGATGATCGCTATCGGCCCATAGGTGTGCTTCCGGGGCGGCCCCCGGATCTCCAGCGCAGTCGCCGGCCGGTGCCCACCAGGCACCGGCCGACGGCGGACCCAGCAGAACGACCACTGCACGAAGGGGAAGCCATGACAGCGACGACCGATGGAAGCACCGGAGCGGTTCCGCCCCGCGCTGCCTCGGCCAGCGGAACAACTGGACAAGCCGGAACAACCGAATCGACGCCCGCGGCGGCCGGGACGCGTGAAGCCGCCACCCGCGCCCTCGAACGCGCCACTGACTTCCTTCTCGTCCGCCAGGACGCCCAGGGCTGGTGGAAGGGCGACCTCGAGACCAACGTCACGATGGACGCCGAAGACCTGCTGCTGAGGCAGTTCCTGGGCATCCGGGACGAGGCGACCACCAAAGCCGCCGCCCTCTTCGTCCGCGGCGAGCAGCGCGACGACGGCACCTGGGCCACGTTCTACGGCGGGCCCGGCGAGCTCTCCACCACCATCGAGGCGTATGTCGCGCTGCGCCTTGCCGGGGACAGCCCCGACGACCCGCACATGGCCAAGGCCGCGGAATGGATCCGCGAGCAGGGCGGCATCGCCGCAAGCCGGGTCTTCACCCGCATCTGGCTCGCCCTCTTCGGCTGGTGGAAGTGGGACGACCTGCCCGAACTCCCGCCCGAGCTCATCTACTTCCCGAAGTGGTTCCCGCTCAACATCTACGACTTCGGCTGCTGGGCCCGGCAGACCATCGTGCCGCTGACCATCGTCTCCGCGAAGCGGCCGGTGCGTCCCGCGCCCTTCCCGCTCGACGAGCTGCACAGCGATCCGCGCAACCCCAGTCCACCCCGGCGCCTCGCGCCCGTGGCCAGCTGGGACGGCGTCTTCGAGCGCCTGGACAAGGCCTTGCACGCGTATCACAAGGTCGCGCCGCGCCGCCTGCGCAGGGCGGCGATGAACTCCGCGGCCCGCTGGATCATCGAGCGCCAGGAGAACGACGGCTGCTGGGGAGGCATCCAGCCGCCCGCCGTGTACTCGCTGATCGCGCTGCATCTGCTCGGCTACGACCTCGAGCACCCGGTGATGCGCGCGGGCCTCGAGTCGCTCGACCGGTACGCCGTATGGCGGAAGGACGGGGCCCGGATGATCGAGGCGTGCCAGTCGCCCGTATGGGACACGTGCCTCGCGACCATCGCGCTCGCCGACGCGGGCCTGCCCGCCGACCACCCGCAGCTCGTCAAGGCCGCCGACTGGATGCTGGGCGAGCAGATCGTCCGTCCGGGTGACTGGTCGGTCCGCAGGCCGCACCTCACCCCGGGCGGATGGGCGTTCGAGTTCCACAACGACAACTACCCGGACATCGACGACACCGCCGAGGTCGTCCTCGCCCTCCGGCGCGTCAAGCACCCGGACCCCGACCGCGTCGAGCGCGCCATCGACCGGGGTGTGCACTGGAACCTCGGCATGCAGTCGAAGAACGGCGCCTGGGGCGCCTTCGACGTCGACAACGACAGCAGCTTCCCGAACCGGCTGCCGTTCTGCGACTTCGGTGAGGTCATCGACCCGCCGTCCGCCGACGTCACCGCGCACGTCGTGGAGATGCTGGCGGCCGACGGGAAGGCCCACCACCCGGCCACGCGCCGCGGCATCGAGTGGCTGCTCGCGGAGCAGGAGGCGAACGGCTCCTGGTTCGGCCGCTGGGGCGTCAACTACGTGTACGGCACCGGATCGGTGGTGCCCGCGCTGACGGCCGCCGGACTGCCCGGCTCGCACCCCGCGATCCGCCGCGCCGTCGCCTGGCTGGAGTCCGTCCAGAACGACGACGGCGGCTGGGGCGAGGACCTGCGCTCGTACCGCGACGTGGCGGGGTGGAGCGGCCGGGGCGCCTCCACCGCCTCGCAGACCGCCTGGGCGCTGCTCGCGCTGCTCGCGGCCGGCGAACAGGAGTCCAAGGCTGTGGAGCGCGGCATCGCCTGGCTCGCCGAGACGCAAGGAGGGGACGGCTCCTGGGACGAGCCGTACTTCACCGGCACCGGATTCCCCTGGGACTTCTCCATCAACTACCACCTCTACCGGCAGGTCTTCCCGCTCACCGCGCTCGGCCGGTACGTCTACGGGGAACCGTCCTTCGGCAAGGCGAGCTGATGGCAGGGACCCCGGCCTCCCAGGAGGGGCCGCCCCTGCTGGTCGCCTGCGCGCTCGGCATCGAGCGCTTCGCCCTGCGCACCGGTGAGCGTGCGGGCGCAGCGGGACCGGTGACCGTCCTGCGTACGGGCATGGGCCCAAAGGCCGCAGAACGCGCCGTCACGCGTGCTCTCGCCGACGAGGCGCTGCGCGAAGCGGCCGTCATGGCCACCGGCTTCTGCGCCGGGCTCGCACCGGGCATGCACCCCGGCGATCTGGTGGTCGCCGAGGAGACCCGCGACCCGGACGGCACTACGCCGTGCGCGGGCACGGAACTGCTCGTACGGGAGCTGGTCCGGGCCGTTCCCGGGCGGACGGTCCACACCGGGCCGCTCACCGGCTCCGACCACGTCGTCCGAGGTCACGAGCGTTCCGAGCTGCTGGCCAAGGGCGCGATCGCGGTGGACATGGAATCAGCGGCGACGCTCCGCTCGGCCGTTCGGGTGGGTCCGCGCCCGGTTGCGGCCGTCCGGGTGGTCGTGGACGCTCCAGAGCATGAGCTCGTCCGAATCGGCACGGTCCGAGGTGGAATATCAGCTTTCCATGTTCTTCGTTCCGTGCTGCCTGTGTTCTTTGAATGGCACCGTAATTCGCTGCTCCCCAGGAGGTGAGCAAGATGGCCATGCCGCTCCGTCAGACCATCAAGGTCGCTACGTATCTGTTTGAGCAGAAGCTGCGCAGGCGGGACAAGTTCGCGCTGCTCGTCGAACTGGAACCGCTCTTCGCGTGCAACCTCAAATGCGAGGGCTGCGGCAAGATCCAGCACCCGGCGGGAGTGCTCAAGCAGCGCATGCCGGTGGCCCAGGCCGTGGGCGCCGTACTCGAGTCCGGTGCGCCGATGGTGTCGATCGCCGGCGGCGAGCCGCTGATGCATCCGCAGATCGACGAGATCGTACGGCAGTTGGTGGCGAAGAAGAAGTTCGTCTTCCTGTGCACCAACGCGCTGCTGATGCGCAAGAAGATGGACAAGTTCAAGCCGTCGCCGTACTTCGCGTGGGCCGTGCACGTCGACGGCCTCCGGGAGCGGCATGACGAGTCGGTCGCCAAGGAAGGCGTCTTCGACGAGGCGGTGGAGGCCATCAAGGAGGCCAAGCGGCGGGGCTTCCGGGTCACCACCAACTCGACGTTCTTCAACACCGACACCCCGCAGACCGTCATCGACGTGCTCAACTTCCTCAACGACGACCTCAAGGTCGACGAGATGATGCTCTCGCCCGCCTACGCCTACGAGAAGGCCCCCGACCAGGAGCACTTCCTGGGCGTCCAGCAGACCCGCGAGCTGTTCAAGAAGGCCTTCGCAGGCGGCAACCGAAGGCGCTGGCGCCTCAACCAGAGCCCGCTCTTCCTGGACTTCCTGGAAGGCAAGGTCGACTTCCCGTGCACCGCCTGGGCCATCCCGAGCTATTCCCTCTTCGGCTGGCAGAAGCCCTGCTATCTGATGAGCGACGGGTACGTCCCGACGTACCGGCAGCTCCTGGAGGAGACCGACTGGGATGCGTACGGCCGAGGCAAGGACCCGCGGTGCGCCAATTGCATGGCGCACTGCGGCTACGAGCCCACCGCCGTCATGGCCACCATGGGCTCGCTCAAGGAGTCTCTGCGGGCGGCCCGCGAGACCCTGGGCAACGGAAAGCCGCAGGTGACGCCATGACGACTGTGGAGCCTGTCTCACTGGGGATTCCGGAACTGCCGGCCCGGCCGATCGCCGAGCGTCGTGTCTCGCGGCAGATCCAGGTCGGGCCCGTGGCCGTGGGCGGGGGCGCGCCGGTGTCGGTGCAGTCGATGACGACGACGCGGACCTCGGACATCGGTGCGACGCTGCAGCAGATCGCGGAGCTGACGGCTTCGGGGTGCCAGATCGTGCGTGTGGCGTGTCCGACGCAGGACGACGCGGACGCGCTGGCGACCATCGCGCGCAAGTCGCAGATCCCGGTGATCGCGGACATCCACTTCCAGCCGAAGTACGTCTTCGCGGCGATCGAGGCGGGTTGTGCGGCGGTGCGGGTGAACCCGGGCAACATCAAGCAGTTCGACGACAAGGTCAGGGAGATCGCGAAGGCGGCTAAGGATCACGGCACGCCGATCCGTATCGGTGTGAACGCGGGTTCCCTGGACCGGCGGCTGCTGCAGAAATACGGCAAGGCGACGCCTGAGGCCCTCGTCGAGTCCGCCCTGTGGGAGGCGTCCCTCTTCGAGGAGCACGACTTCCGGGACATCAAGATCTCCGTCAAGCACAACGACCCGGTCGTGATGATCGAGGCGTACCGGCAGCTGGCCGCCCAGTGCGACTATCCGCTGCATCTGGGTGTGACGGAGGCCGGTCCGGCGTTCCAGGGCACGATCAAGTCTGCTGTCGCCTTCGGTGCGCTGCTGTCCCAGGGGATCGGGGACACCATCCGCGTCTCGCTGAGCGCGCCTCCCGTGGAGGAGGTCAAGGTCGGCATCCAGATCCTGGAGTCGCTGAACCTGCGCCAGCGGGGTCTGGAGATCGTGTCGTGTCCGTCGTGCGGGCGTGCGCAGGTGGATGTGTACAAGCTGGCCGAGGAGGTCACGGCAGGTCTGACGGGTATGGAGGTGCCGCTGCGCGTGGCCGTCATGGGGTGCGTCGTGAACGGTCCCGGTGAGGCCCGCGAGGCGGATCTCGGCGTCGCCTCGGGCAATGGCAAGGGGCAGATCTTCGTGAAGGGCGAGGTGATCAAGACGGTGCCCGAGTCGAAGATCGTGGAGACCCTCATCGAGGAGGCCATGAGGCTCGCCGAGCAGATGGAGGACGACGGGGTCGCCTCCGGTGCCCCGACGGTCACCACGCCGGGAGCGTCCGGCGTCGTCGTGAGCTGAGTACCACTTGTCAGCGAGTGAGCCGAAGGAGCGCGATGGTGTCGAGAAGGCGACCGCGCGGAGGCCCGACGAAGGAGGGCTGAGCACGGTCGCCTTCTCGACACCGGCTTTGCGCTCCGGAGGCGAACCGAGCTTCAAAAAGAGGGGAGGCCGGAGCGTGACGATTCTGGAGACGGTTCGGGGGCCGCGTGATCTGAAGGCGCTGTCCGAGGAGGAACTCGAGGTACTCGCCGAGGAGATCCGCGAGTTCCTGGTGCATGCGGTCGCCCGGACCGGTGGTCACCTCGGGCCCAATCTCGGGGTGGTGGAACTGACCATCGCCCTGCATCGGGTCTTCGAGTCGCCCGCTGACCGCATCCTGTGGGACACCGGTCATCAGAGTTACGTACACAAGCTGCTGACGGGGCGTCAGGACTTCTCGAAGCTGCGCGGCAAGGGCGGTCTGTCCGGTTATCCGTCGCGCGAGGAGTCCGAGCACGACGTCATCGAGAACAGCCACGCCTCCACCGCCCTGGGCTGGGCGGACGGCCTGGCGAAGGCACGCCAGGTGCTGGGGGAGCAGGGCCATGTCGTGGCCGTCATCGGGGACGGCGCGCTCACCGGCGGCATGGCATGGGAGGCGCTCAACAACATCGCGGCCGCCAAGGACAGGCCGCTGATCATCGTCGTCAACGACAACGAACGCTCGTACGCTCCGACGATAGGCGGCCTCGCGAACCACCTGGCGACGCTGCGCACCACCGACGGCTACGAGCAGGTCCTCGCCTGGGGAAAGGACGTACTGCAGCGCACCCCCGTCATCGGGCGGGCGCTGTACGAGTCGCTGCACGGCGCCAAGAAGGGGTTCAAGGACGCCTTCGCGCCGCAGGGCATGTTCGAGGACCTGGGCCTGAAGTACGTCGGGCCGATCGACGGGCACGACACGCGTGCCGTCGAGTCGGCGCTGCGCCGCGCGAAGCGCTTCCACGGGCCGGTGCTCGTGCACTGCCTCACGGAGAAGGGGCGCGGCTACGAGCCCGCGCTGGCGGACGACGCCGACCGCTTCCACACGGTCGGGGTCATGGACCCGCTGACCTGCGAACCGCTCACCCCCTCCAACGGGCCTTCGTGGACCTCGGTGTTCGGGGACGAGATCGCCCGTATCGGAGCCGAGCGTGAGGACGTCGTGGCGATCACGGCGGCCATGCTGCACCCGGTGGGCCTGACCGAGTTCGCCGAGCGGTTCCCCGAGCGGGTGTGGGACGTCGGGATCGCCGAGCAGCACGCCGCGGTGTCCGCGGCCGGTCTGGCGACGGGCGGGCTGCATCCGGTGGTCGCCGTCTACGCCACGTTCCTCAACCGCGCCTTCGACCAGCTGCTGATGGACGTCGCACTGCACAAGTGCGGTGTGACGTTCGTGCTGGACCGGGCGGGCGTGACCGGGGTCGACGGTGCTTCGCACAACGGCATGTGGGACATGTCGATCCTGCAGGTCGTACCGGGCCTGCGGATCGCGGCGCCGCGCGACGCCGACCAGCTGCGGGCGCAGCTGCGCGAGGCGATCGCCGTAGACGACGCGCCGACGCTGATCCGGTTCCCCAAGGAGTCGGTGGGACCCGCGATTCCGGCGGTCGACCGCTTGGGCGGGCTCGATGTGCTGCACCGGACGGATTCGGCGCAGGGGCCTGCGTACGACGGCCAGGTCCTGTTCGTCGCCGTCGGCGTGATGGCGCCGGTGTGCCTCCAGGCCACCGAGCTGCTCGAGGCGCGCGGCATCCGGTGCACCGTCGTCGACCCGCGCTGGGTCAAGCCCGTCGACCCGGCGCTGCCGCCGCTGGCCGCCGCGCACGATCTGGTGGCGGTCGTCGAGGACAACAGCCGGGCGGCCGGCGTCGGTGCGGCGGTCGCGCTTGCGCTGGGGGATGCCGAAGTCGACGTGCCTGTACGGCGGTTCGGCATCCCGGGGCAGTTCCTGGCGCACGCCAAGCGTGGTGAGGTACTGGCCGACATCGGGCTCACGCCCGTCGAGATCGCCGGACGGATCGGTGCCGCCCTGGCAGCCAAGGAGAAACCGGAATGACCACCTCTGAGCCGAACTCCGAGTCCAAGGAGTTCGAGGAAGGCGCGCACGGCTCCGCGGGAGAAGCCGCCCATGGGCCCGCGCGGGAAGGAGCGCAGCCCGGCGCCCGCAAGGAGTTCGACCTGGGCAGGCTCCTCACGGAGCGCGGCGCCGAGCGCTACGAGCTGCACTCCCGATACCTCAACCACCAGCTGCCGCGCATGCTGCACACCATCGGCTTCGACAAGGTGTACGAGCGGGCCGAGGGCGCGCACTTCTGGGACGAGGAGGGCAACGACTACCTGGACATGCTCGCCGGGTTCGGCGTCATGGGCCTGGGCCGGCACCATCCCGTCGTACGCAAGGCGCTGCACGACGTCCTCGACGCCTCGCTCGCCGATCTGACGCGCTTCGACTGCCAGCCGCTGCCGGGACTGCTCGCCGAGAAGCTGCTGGCCCACAGCCCGCACCTGGACCGGGTGTTCTTCGGCAACAGCGGCACGGAGGCCGTCGAGACCGCGCTGAAGTTCGCCCGGTACGCGACCGGGAAGCCGCGCGTCCTGTACTGCGAGCACGCCTTCCACGGCCTGACCACCGGCTCGCTGTCCGTCAACGGCGAGGCGGGATTCCGCGACGGCTTCGCGCCCCTGCTGCCCGACACCGCGATCCCCCTCGGCGACCTCGACGTACTGGCGAAGGAGCTGAAGAAGGGCGACGTCGCCGCGCTGATCGTCGAGCCGATCCAGGGCAAGGGCGTGCACGAGGCGCCGCCCGGCTACCTCCGCGCCGCCCAGGACCTGCTGCACAAGCACAAGGCGCTGCTTATCGCCGACGAGGTGCAGACCGGTCTCGGCCGTACCGGCGACTTCTACGCGTACCAGCACGAGGAAGGCGTCGAACCGGACCTGGTGTGCGTGGCGAAAGCGCTCTCAGGGGGTTACGTCCCGGTGGGCGCCACGATCGGCAAGGACTGGATCTTCAAGAAGGTCTACTCGTCGATCGACCGCGTGCTGGTCCACTCGGCGAGCTTCGGCTCCAATGCGCAGGCCATGGCGGCCGGGCTCGCGGTGCTCTCCGTCATGGAGGACGAGCAGATCGTCGCGAACGCTCGCGCGACAGGGGAGCTGCTGAAGAGCCGGCTGGCGGCGCTCGTCGACCGCTATGAGCTGCTGAGCGATGTACGGGGCCGCGGGCTGATGATCGGCATCGAGTTCGGCAGGCCGCGTTCGCTGAAACTGCGAAGCCGCTGGACGATGCTGCAGGCCGCGCGCAAGGGTCTCTTCGCGCAGATGGTGGTCGTGCCGCTGCTGCAGCGGCACCGGATCCTCACCCAGGTGTCCGGCGACCACCTCGAAGTGATCAAGCTGATCCCGCCGCTGGTCGTGGGGGAGCGGGACGTGGACCGCTTCGTGGAGGCCTTCACCGCCGTCATGGACGATGCCCACGGTGGTGCCGGGCTGATGTGGGACTTCGGGAAGACGCTGGTGAAGCAGGCGGTGGCGAACCGGTAGCAGGCGCGGGCTCGCCCCGCGAGCTTGCCCGTCGTCCGTTCTCAGTCGAGCAGCCGCGCGCGGAGCCGCTCGCGTACCTCCGGGGTCAGCTGCAGGCCTTCAGCGAGGTAGTTCTCGGTGCTGCCCCAGGTCGACTCGATGGTGTCGAAGGCCGCGCGCAGGTACTCGGCGCGGGCGTCGAAGAGCGGGCTCAGCAGCTCCATGATCTCGGGGGACATGCCCTTCGGAGAGGAGTCCGAGCGGTGCACCTTGTAGCGGCGGTGGGTGGCGTTCGACTCCAGGTAGTCCGCCTCGATGGCGTCGCGTTCGACACCGACCGCCAGCAGTGTCACCGCGATCGACACGCCCGCGCGGTCCTTGCCGGCGGCACAGTGCATCAGCGCGGGCACGCTGTCGTCCGCCAGGGCGTGCAGGACGCGGCTGTGCTCGGCGGTGCGCTGCGTGATGATCGTGCGGTACGAGGCGATCATCCGGTTCGCGGCCTTGCCGTCGGACAGGATGGCGCGCAGCTGGTCGACGCTGCCGTCGCGGACCATCCTCCAGAACTCGGCGCCGTCGGCCGGATCGTTCAGCGGGATGTTCACGTTGCGTACGCCGGGCAGCTCCACGTCGGGGCCCTCGAGCTTCTTGTCCGCGGCATTGCGGAAGTCGAAGATCGTGTGCAGGCCGAGCGAGGCGAGGAAGGTGGCGTCCTCCTCGGTCGCGTGCGCGAGGTGGCCGCTGCGGAACAGTCGTCCCGGCCGGGTCCGGCGGCCGTCCGTGGTGGGCAGGCCCCCGACGTCGCGGAAGTTGCGCACACCGGCCAGCTCGGGCTCTGTCGACGGGACCTGCTGCGTCACGTGGGCTCCTCCCAGTCGGCCACCGGCGCTGCTCGCCGGAGAACGCTCTGTTGACGATACGACATGGGTGCGAGGGCCAATCACGTGCTGTCCTGGTGCTTTTCGGGTCTGTCGCGGCGGTCTGCGGCCCCCAAACACGCGCGTTCGGTCGCCAACGTGGAGGCTTCGGGGCATTGCCCAGAGGGGCCCCGAGCCCTGATGATGTTGGGACCTGAGCGGACCTGAGTGAATGTGTGTGGGGGCTTGATGATCGAGATCGGTGGCGACGGCCGGACGTGGCTCCTTTCGGGGCCCGGCAGCAGCTACGTGCTGCGGCTCACGGACCGCGACGAGCTGCTGCACCTCCACTGGGGGCCGCGGATCACCCTCGGCGATGCCGAGGCGCTCGCCGCAGAGCCTCCCGCCCGGTACTGGCCCTTCGAGTCCTCCCTCGACGGACACGAGGAGTACCCGGTCGAGGGCGGCCCCCGCTTCGTACGCCCCGCGCTGTCCGTGCGCACCGGCGAGGTGCGCGGGACCGAGTGGCGGTACCGGAGCGCGGCCGCGGACGACGACGAGCTGCAGGTGCACTTCTTCGACGAGGTGCACCACCTCCAGGTCACCCTCCGGTACCGCATGCGCGGCGACGTCGTCGAGCGCGACGCCATCCTGATCCACCAGGGCCCGGCCGACGCTCCCGCGCTGGAGGTGCTGCGCGCGGACTCCGCGACCTGGACGCTGCCGGTGCGCGACGGGTGGCGGCTGTCACAGCTGCACGGCCGGTGGGCGGCCGAGTCCCTGCTCGTACGGTCCGAGCTGACCTACGGCGAGAAGATCATCGGCAGCCGCCGCGGTCACACCGGGCATCAGCACCTGCCGTGGGTGGCCCTCGACGCGGACGGCGCGGCGACCGAGGAGAGCGGCGAGGTCTACAGCTGCGCGCTCGCCTGGTCGGGATCCTGGCGGATCGCCGTACAGCAGCTGCCGGACGGCATCGTGCAGATCACGGGCGGGACGGGGCACGACGACTCGGGGCAGGCGCTGCTCGCTCCTGGTGAGACGCTCACCACACCCGTCTTCGCGGGGCTCTGGAGCGACGGCGGCTTCGGCGGGGCAAGCCGGGCATGGCACGCATATCAGCGTGAATACGTCATTCCCGACGCCGATCAGGACCGGCCCGTGCTGTACAACTCCTGGGAGGCCACCAACTTCGGCATCTCCGAGGACCAGCAGCGGGCGCTCGCGCGGCGCGCCGCCGACATGGGCGTCGAGCTGTTCGTCGTCGACGACGGCTGGTTCGGCGCACGGACCAGTGACCGGGCGGGCCTCGGCGACTGGACGCCGAACCCGGACCGGTTCCCGAACGGCCTGAAGCCGCTCGCCGACGACGTGCACGCGCTCGGCATGCAGTTCGGCATCTGGGTCGAGCCGGAGATGGTCAACCCGGACAGCGACCTGTACCGCGCCCACCCGGACTGGGTGCAGCACTTCCCCGGCCGTACGCGAACAGAGATCCGTAACCAGCTCGTGCTCAACCTCGCGCGGGAGGACGTCCAGCAGTACCTGTGGGAGCAGCTGGACACCCTGCTCGGCAGCGCCCCCATCGACTACGTGAAGTGGGACTTCAACCGTTGCTTCACGGACGCCGGCTGGCCGGGGGAGCCGTACCCGCAGAAGCTCTGGAACGCCCATGTGCACGCGCTCTACGGACTGTTGGACCGGCTGCGGGCCGCCCACCCGGGTGTGGCCTTTGAGTCCTGCTCGGGCGGCGGCGGCCGAGTCGACCTCGGCATCATGGCGCGCACCGACCAGGTGTGGACCTCGGACAACACCGACCCGCTGGACCGGCTCGCCATCCAGCACGGCTTCAGTCAGGTCCACCCCGCCCGGGTCATGGCCGCCTGGGTCACCGACAGCCCGAACACGCAGCTCAACGACCGGGTCAGCTCGCTGCGCTTCCGCTTCGTGAGCTCCATGGCCGGCGTGCTCGGCGTCGGCGGCGACCTCACCGAGTGGAGTGACGAGGAGCTCGCCGAGGCCCGCCGGTGGGTGGAGCTCTACAAGGAGATCCGGCCCGTCGTGCAGCGCGGCGACCTCTACCGGCTGCGGCCGCCGGAGGGCGGGCTGAGCGCCGTGCAGTACGTCCTCGGGGACGAGGTCGTCGTCCTGGCGTGGTTGCAGGCCCAGCACTACGGCGAGGCGCAGCCTTCGGTCAGGCTGCGCGGGCTGGACCCCGCTGCGTCGTACGAGTGCGTCGAGACCGGCGCGGTGCACCGGGGTGCGGTGCTGCTGCACCACGGTCTGCGCACCGGGCTGCACGGTGACCTGGATGCGGCAGTTTTCCGCCTGCGTCGCATCTGACCGATTTGTGCGCTATTAGCGATTGAGCCCAACTAGCCCTGAATTAAGGCGGCATGACTGGCATGCCGTGAGCAGGATCATATTGGTGACGGTGGGTGGCGATCTCCCTTTCGTGACTCCCCCGGAAATTCCGGGGCGTTGGCGGGAATGTGGAGATCGTTAATCCACGGAGGGTGACCGGGATTTCCGAAGAAGGATCTAGAACCGGAATCTCCTCGCGAATTCGCCGCTTGTTTCCGCCATTCCGGCTCGCTTACGGTCGCGGTCGATCCGGGTGGACGCCGAATCCTGCCATCGCCCGGAATCCCCACTCACACACGTGTTGGCAGGAGCGGGGGATCCCACAGGTAGTACGCCGGTTCCGGGTCTCCGGACCGGCTTGGGGTGAAGTCGCGCTGAAAAGGCGGCCGGACATCTCCAGTCCGAACCCGACAGCTCACCTCGCAGGCGCCGGAGAGGAATTCGCCATGCCTGCGACCGGTCAGCACCGCCGTACCAAGTCCCTGCGCTTCACCCGCTCCATAGCCGCTCTCGGCGCCGGTGGTGCCGCACTCGCACTGCCGCTCATGGGCGCCACCGGCTCGTTCGCCGCCACCGCGCCGTCCGCCGCCGTCCAGTCCGTTTCCGGAAAGTCCGTCACCGCGGCCCCGGTCGCCGCCAAGTCGGCCGCGGCCAAGACCTACACGGTGAAGCAGGGCGACTGCCTCGCCAGCATCGCCAGGGAGCAGAAGGTCGCGGGCGGCTGGAAGAAGCTGTACAAGGACAACCGCAAGGTCATCGGCGCCGACCCCGCGAAGATCCGCGCGGGCCTCAAGCTCGTCGTCGCCGGACAGGCTCCCGCCTCCGGCGACTCGGCCTCCGCTGCCGCGTCCACGACCACGGCCGCGAAGACGTCCACGGCGTCCACCGCTCCCGAGGCGGCCACCACGGCCACCCCCGCCGCGAACACGGCCACGAACCCGGCGGCCACGACCACCTCCGCCTTCAGCGCGCCGATTCCTGGTGCCACCATCAGCACCCCGTACCACCAGGCGGGCAGCATGTGGTCGAGCGGCTACCACACCGGTGTCGACTTCATCGCCCCGACCGGCACCAGCCTCAAGGCCGTCGGTGCGGGCACCGTCGTCTCCGCGGGCTGGGCCGGCGCGTACGGCAACCAGGTCGTCATCAAGCTGAGCGACGGCATGTACGCCCAGTACGCGCACCTGTCCGCCCTCTCCGTCTCGGCCGGCCAGACCGTGACGGCGGGCCAGCAGATCGGCCTCTCCGGCTCCACGGGCAACAGCACGGGCCCGCACCTGCACTTCGAGATCCGCACGACGCCCGACTACGGCTCGGACGTCGACCCGCTGGCCTACCTGCGCCAGCACGGGGTCTCCATCTGACGCCGGTTCGGATCCGGCCGAGCGGCGCCGATCGAGCGAGCGGCGCCGCTCGCTCGATCGACATCGGCTGACGCCGGCCGGCATCGACCAGACCAGACCGGCATCGACCAGACCAGACCGGCACCGACCAGAACAGGTCGGCACCGACCAGAACAGGCCCGGTCAGGCCGCACCCGCCCGCGGTGCGGCCTGACCGGGCGCATGCCGTTCTGCCGGGCGCCGTTCTCTCTGCGAGCCCGAGCCCCGCAAGGCTCTTTGCCAGCCGCACAAGGCCCTTTCTCTATTCCTGGCTTGGGTTAATCTTGACGAGTGGCATTTCTCACCCGCCGTCAACCCTTTCCTACGGTGGCGTAGGTCACTTAGGAAGGTGAAAGATATGCCGACGTGGCAGCAGAGTCGACATCCTTCACCAGTGACGTGATCAGGTCCTACGCAGCGGTCGGCGACAGCTTCACCGAAGGTGTCGGAGACCCCGGGCCCGGCGGACACTTCGTTGGCTGGGCCGACCGGTTGGCCGTCCTTCTCGACGACCGGGTCCCGGAACACACCTTCCGCTACGCCAATCTGGCCGTACGCGGCAAACTTCTCGACCAGATCGTCGCGGACCAGGTACCGCGGGCCAGGGAACTCGCGCCCGACGTGGTGACGTTCTGCGCCGGCGGCAACGACATCATCCGGCCCGGCACCGACCCCGACGACGTCGCGGAGCGCTTCGAGCGGGCCGTCAGGGACCTCACATCGGCTGCGGGCACCGTCATGCTCGCCACGGGCTTCGACACCCGCGGCGTACCCGTGCTCAGGCATCTGCGCGGCAAGATCGCCACCTACAACCTGCACCTGCGGGCCGTCGCCGACCGCTACGGCTGCCCCGTCCTCGACCTGTGGTCGCTCAGGACCATCCAGGACCGCAGGGCATGGGACCCCGACCGGCTGCACCTGTCTCCCGAGGGCCACACCCGCGTCGCCCTGCGCGCCGCCCAGGTGCTCGGACTCGAGGTGCCCGCCGACCCGGACCAGCCCTGGCCGCCGGAACCGCCGCGCGGCTCCCTGGAGATGCGCCGCGACACGATCCACTGGGCCCGCGAGTACCTCGTGCCGTGGATCGGACGGCGGCTGCGGGGGGAGTCCTCCGGGGACAACGTGGAGGCGAAGAGGCCGGATCTGCTGCCTTTGTAGGGGGATCGAATCGCGGGCTTGGGGCCCGGGCTTGAGGCCTTGGGCCTGTGGCACGCAGGCGGCGTACCGTCGTCGTGCCCCGTGTCGCCGGGCCGTCACGGAGTCGCCGTCATCCCCTCCGCGTACGGCCCGCCAGGAACGAGGCATCCCCGGAGCCGATCCCGGCGTCCTTACGAGGGGCGCCGGATGGTCGGCCGTAGATCGAGGCCGGCCAGGGACACCGGTGATCCCGGAGGCCCGGAAGAGAACGGCGGCCGCGGACATCGCGTCGTCATCTCGCCGACCCGGGTCTGTCAGAGGTGCGCCACATAATGGATGGCCTACGACCACAGGAGGTGCCGTGACCGGTTCCCGTTCCCTGACCACGGGGCTCCGCTCGCTGCGGCCCGTCGCCTTCGGCGCGGAACCGGAGGGCGAGCGGCTGGCGCGGATCCGCAGATCGCCGAACTTCGCGAACGGCTCGTTCCAGAACCCCGTGGGCGCCAGGACCCGCCCCTCCTCCGGCTCCGCGTTCGAGCTCGTGAAGTCGTACTTCCGCAAGGAGGAGCGCGCCAGGCGCGCACCCGCCGGACCCGTGCCGGTGCACTCCACGACCCTTGCCGACCTGGCCAGGCCCCCGGCGAGCGGGCTGCGGCTCACCTGGATGGGGCACTCGAGCGTACTGGCCGAGATCGACGGCCGCCGCGTGCTCTTCGACCCGGTCTGGGGCGAGCGGTGCTCCCCGTTCGACTTCGCGGGCCCCAAGCGGCTGCACCCCGTACCGGTGCCCTTGGCCGCCCTGGGACCGGTCGACGTGATCGTCATCTCCCACGACCACTACGACCACCTCGACCTGCCCACGATCAAGCAGCTGGCCGGCACGGATACGGTGTTCGCCGTGCCGCTCGGCGTCGGCGCCCACCTGGAGCGCTGGGGCATAGCGGCAGACCGGCTCCGCGAGCTCGACTGGAACGAGTCCACCGAGGTGTCCGGCCTCTCCCTCACCGCCACCCCCGCGCGCCACTTCTGCGGCCGCGGCCTGCGTAACCAGCAGCACACGCTCTGGGCGTCCTGGGTCGTGGCCGGCGATGAACACCGGATCTACCACAGCGGCGACACCGGGTACTTCCCGGGCTTCAAGGACATCGGCGCCGAGCACGGCCCCTTCGACGCCACGATGATCCAGATCGGGGCGTACAGCGAGCACTGGCCCAAGAACCACACGGACCACACGCCGCTGCCCGGAGCGTGGCCGGACATCCACATGTCGCCCTCGCAGGGTGTGCAGGCGCACCTCGACCTGCAAGGAGGCAAGCCGCACGGCGTGCTGCTGCCGATCCACTGGGGCACCTTCAATCTGTCCCTGCACCCGTGGGCGGAGCCTGGGGAGTGGACGAAGGACGCTGCTGAGGAGGTCGGGCAGGGGGTCGCGTTTCCGCGGCCCGGCGAGCCTTTCGAGCCTTCGGGCGTGCTCCCCGGGGACCCCTGGTGGCGGGCGGTATCCACCCCGATTGCACACCCATGGCGCCGCTCCAAGGAGCCGGATGCCGCGATGGCCGCGCGAGGCGACCTCGATCTTGCGGGGGAGCGGTGATGCGGTCAGACGCGGGATGCGGGTCATGACGCTGATGTCATGACGCCGATGATGCTGTAATCCGCTTTCGCAGCGTTTTGAGGCGTTCTTCGGCGAGTTCCATGTCGTGGATGTGGCGGGGAGGCACGTCGGTCTGCTGAGCGGATTCGGCATCGGCGGCCCGGCTGCTGCGTCCATAGCGGAGGAGGCGATCGCCGCGGGCGCGCGGCGCGTGGTGAGCATCGGTGGCGCCGGCGGCCTCTGTATCGGCCAGGTGCCGGGTGACGTGGTGGTCTGTGACCGGGCGGTGCGGGATGAAGGCGTCTCGCACCACTACCTCCAGTCGGAACGCTACGTACGGCCGGACATGGAGCTGACGTCCCGGCTGATCGACGCGGTCAAGGAACGCGGTCGCCGCGTCCAGGTGGGCGGCACGTGGACGACGGACGCGGTCTATCGCGAGACGCGCGAGGAGGTGCTTTCGTATCGGGACGAAGGTGTACTGACCGTCGAAATGGAGGCTGCGTCCCTGGCGGCCGTCGCTCAGTACCGAGGTGTGGCCTTCGCGACCGGCCTCGTCGTCATGGACTCGCTGGCCGAGGAGTCCTGGGAGCCCAAAGGGCTCGCAGACGCGGCCTCGTACAAGGCACTGAACGATCTGTTTGACGCTGCCGTCGCTGTACTTGCCGTTGGCTGACTCCGCAGGAGGTCGGGCAGGCTGTGGCACTCTCTCGTGCGGGTGAGCCGTTGCCGTTGCCGTGGCCCCGTGCCCGGTCGACGGGAACGGGGCCATGGACGCGTGGGTTTACAGAGCGGACGCGGCGCTGTGCAGGTTCTTGGCGGCCAGGGCGAGGCCTTCGGTCTGGGAGTAGGCGGCGTCCTCGTGCTCGATGTTGACGGCCATGTCCGGGTTGATCTCGGCGAGGGCGCGCAGGAACTCCGTCCAGTAGGGGACGTCGTGTCCGAGGCCGACGGCGACGAACTTCCACGCCGGGTTCTCCGGCCAGGCGTTGCACCAGAACCCGTAGCCGGTGGGGACCTTGCCGGGCGCATCGGCGGGCACCCGGGTGAATGAGGTGTCCAGCACGCCACGGATGTCGGCGCCGGGACAGAGCGTCGCGTCCTTCGCGGCCGCGTGGAACACCAGCGGGCCCAGCCACTTGATGGAGGCGACGACGTCCATGCCCTGCCACATCAGGTGCGACGGGTCCATCTCCGCGCCGATGTTCGTCGCGCCCGTCTCGTCGACGAGTCGCCTGAGCGTGACCGGGGAGAACACGACGTTGTGCGGGTGCATCTCGATGGCGACCCGGACGTCGTTGTCCCGGGCCAGCGCGTCGATCTCCTTCCAGAACTCGACAGCGACGCCCCACTGGTAGTCCAGGACGTCCATGTAGACGCCGTCCCAGGGGTTCACCACCCAGGAGGGGTACTTGGCGTCGGGGTCGGAGCCCGGGGTGCCGGACATGGTCACGACGTGCTGCACGCCGAGCAGGCCCGCGAGGCGGATGGTTCGGCGCAGGTCGTCGGCGTGCTTCGGTCCGACCCCCGGGAGCGGGTTGAGCGGGTTGCCGTTGCAGTTGAGCCCGGTCAGTTCCATGCCGCGGTCGGCGAAGGCCGCCAGGTACTCGTCGCGCGCGGTGGCAGAGGACAGCAGCAGGTCGACCGGGCAGTGCGGGGAAGGGATGAAGCCGCCGGTGTTGACCTCCACGGAGGTCAGGCCGTTCTCCCTCAGGACGTCGAGGGCTTCGGCGAGCGGGCGGTCGTGCAGGCAGGCGGTGTAGGCACCGAGCTTGAGGGCCATTGCTTTCTCCTGGGAGGTGCGGGTGGTCAGGCGGCGGGCGGAACCGGGATGAGCGCGCCGCCGTTGCGGGAGGAGTCGACGACTGCCTGGATGATCTCCATGGTCCGCAGCGCGTCGGCGAACGTGGCGCAGGCCGGCAGCGGGTCGGCGACGCCCGCGACCTGGTCGAGGAAGGCCCGGGCCTGGTAGGTGAAGTTGTCGGCGTTGCTGGCGCCCACACCCGGCGCCTCCATCGGGACCCCGCCCGCGAAGTACGGCAGCTGCGGGCCCGCGATGATCTGGCGGGCGCCGCGGGTACGGGCCTCGGGCTGCGCGTCGTCGAAGACGTACTCGGCCGGGCGGTGTTGGTCGAACGCGGCCCGGCCGCGGAGCCCCAGGACGTCGAAGGAGAGCCCGTTGGGCAGACCGAATGCGGTGCGCGACACCGAGAAGGTGCCCACCAGGCCGGACTCGAAGCGAGCGGTGAAGGACGCGGTGTCCTCGTTCTCCACCTCGCCGAACTCGTCGGAGACGGGAGCGGCATTGTGGCCGACGACCGCGCCCAGCGGCAGGCGCCGCTTGGGGATCTGCGTCGACAGCGCGGCGCCGGAGACCGAGGCGATGGGCCCTGCGACATATTCGGCGGCGTCTATCACGTGCGCGCCGATGTCCCCGAGCGCACCGGAACCGGGGCCGCCCTTGAACCGCCAGCTCAGTGGCCCGTTCGGGTCGGCGGCGTAGTCGCACCAGTACCGGCCGCTGAACAGCGTCAGGTCGCCCAGCTCGCCGCGCCGGACGTGATCGCGGATTGCGGCGATGGCGGGGGAACGGCGGAAGGTGTACCCGACCGCGGTCACGACGTCGGCGGTGCGCTCCAACTCGGCCATCGCGCGGGCGTCCTCGAGCGATCCCGCCAGCGGCTTCTCACACAGCACGTGCTTTCCCGCGGCGACCAGCGCCTCCGCGATCGGGCGGTGCAGCGCGTTGCCGACGACGATGCTGACGGCGTCGATGGTCGGGTCCTCGACGACGGCCTCCCAGCTCGGGAGCACCTTCTCGTAGCCGTAGCGGCGGGCGGCGTCCTCGCCGAGTCCGACGTTGGCGTCGGCTATCGCGGCCAGGCGGACCGGCGGCAGGCCGGCGCCGAAGACCGTGTTGACGTTGCGGTAGCCCGCGGCGTGGCTGCGGCCGGCCATGCCGGCTCCGATCACTGCGACGGAGATGGGTTCGGCGGACGTGGCCATGGAAGTGCCCTGCTTTCTTGTCATGGGTTCGAACCGGTCGTGCGTAAGCCGCAGTCACGCGGGCGATGTGTGTGCCGGGTGGCCGCGGCCCGTCAGGACCAGGTGGCCAGGTAGTCGGCGATCTTCTCGCGCATGAACACCGAGGACTCCTCGGCTCGTTCTTCCCAGGCGAAGACGCAGGCGGTGAGGGTGCCGTCGAATCCGTTCGCGCGCAGTGCGCGGAAGAGTTCGTCGAAGTCGACCTCGCCCTGGCCGATGTCGAGGTGCTGGTGGATGCGCGCCGGGGTGCCGGGCGGGTTGAGGATGTAGCGGTTGCCGGAGGACGCGGTGTGGTCGAAGGCGTCCGCCAGGTGGACATGGGTGAGCAGGGCGCCCGCGTACGTGATGATGCCGGGGGCGTCGTTGCCGATGTGGAAGGTGTGCGGGGCGCAGTACAGGAACGTCACGTTGGGGTGATTGACGCCGCGGATCAGGTTGATCGCGTCGTAGCCGTTCTCGATGAAGTCGTCCGGGTGGGGTTCCAGGGCGAGGTGGATGCCCTCGCGTTCGAAGAGCGGCAGGAGTTCGTCCATGGAGCGCCAGAACTGCGCCTCGCTGCGATCGGGTTCCTCCGGGCGGCCGTTGAACTCGGAGATCATGCTGTCGACACCGAGGTCGGCGGTGATCTGGATGGCTCGCTTCCAGTAGCGGACGGCCGCCTGCCGGGCGTCCTCGTCGGGGCCGGACCAGCGGAACAGCGGCAGGACGGAGGAGATGCCGACGCCCGCCGCGTCCAGTGCCTTGCGGAACTTCCGTACGGTGGCGTCGTCCACGCGTGGATGCCTGAAGAAGGGGATGAAGTCCTCCCGGGGGGAGAGCTCGATCCACTCGTAGCCCAGCTCGGCGACCGCGGCGGGCAGCTCGAGCAGCGGGACGTTGCGGATCATGTAGGGGTCGAGGGCGATCTTCATCTGGTTACCTCCGTGGATACTCCGCCCTTCAGGGCTGAGAGGAAACGGATTCCTGGGGAGCAGGGCAGGAAAAGACGATTCGCCGTTCAGGGCGGATCGTCGTTCAGCCCCAACTGCCTGCAGAAAGCCACTAATCGCTGTGATAATTCGTGAACATGAGGACCTCACATGTGAAGCGGGCGTTCAAGTAGCGCTTCTACCCGACCGATGCGCAGGCAGCCGAGCTGTCGCGCACGTTCGGGTGTGTGCGGAAGGTCTACAACATGGCGCTCGCCGCCCGCACCGAGGCATGGGCGCGGCAGGAGCGGATCAACTACAACGCCACGTCGGCGATGCTGACGGCGTGGAAGAAGACCGAGGAACTTTCCTACCTGGGCGAAGTGTCCTCGGTGCCGTTGCAGCAGGCGCTGCGGCACTTGCAGGTGGCGTTCACCAACTTCTTCGGCAAGCGGGCCAAGTATCCACGGTTCAAGTCGAAGAAGAAGTCGCGGAAGTCGGCGGAGTACACCACATCCGCGTTCCGCTACCGCGACGGCGAGCTCACTCTGGCGAAGATGACCGAGCCCCTGGCGATCGTGTGGTCCCGGCCGCTCCCCGAGGGCGCGACGCCCTCCACCGTGACCGTGTCCCAGGACAGCGCGGGGCGCTGGTTTGTGTCCCTGCTGTGCGAGGACCCCGGCATCACGCCGCTCCCCGCAACGGGCACAGCGGTCGGTATCGATGTCGGCCTGGACCATCTGCTGACCCTCTCCACGGGGGAAAAGATCACCAACCCCCGGCATGAGCGCCGCGACCGTGTCCGCCTCGCCACAGCCCAGCGGGCCCTTGCCCGCAAGGCCAAGGGAGAGGGCGCCAATCGGGCCAAGGCCCGGCGCCGGGTCGCCAGGATCCACGCCCGGATCGCCGACCGCCGCAGGGACCACCTGCACAAGCTGACCACTCGACTCGTGCGTGAAAACCAAACGCTCGTGATCGAGGACCTGACCGTGCGCAGCATGGTCAAGAACCGGAGTCTGGCCCGCGCGATCAGTGATGCGGCATGGGCGGAGTTCCGGAGCATGCTGGAGTACAAGGCCGCCTGGTACGGGCGGGAAGTGATTGCGGTGGACCGCTTCTTCCCCTCGTCCAAGCTGTGCTCGGTCTGCGGCACCCTCCTGACGGAGATGCTGCTGAAGGTCCGTACCTGGAGGTGCGACAGTTGCGGGACGGTCCATGACCGGGACGTGAACGCGGCGAAGAACCTTCTGGCCGCCGGGCTGGCGGTGTCTGTCTGTCGAGCTGGTGTAAGACCTCAACGGAGAACTCCGGGCGGGCAGTCGGCGACGAAGCAGAAACCCTCACAGCGCGAGCCGTGAGAATCCCCTTGTTCACGAGAGGGAGAAGTCAAGGGAGTGCCTTCTGGATGGGGGGAGTGCTTTCCCGGAGTGCTTTCTGATCAGTTGAAGACGGTGGAGCGTTGCCTCAGGACGTCGGCCGGCGAGGCCGGTGACGAGGGACGCGTCGCCGGTGCCGATGCCTGGGGCGCGGTCGTCACCGCGTGCCCTTCGCGGCGAACTTCGCGATGGTGTCGATGTTGCTCTTGTCGACGAAGGCCGGACCGGTCAGCACCGGCTCCTCACCGCCGCCGCTGTAGTTGCCGTTGTTCTTGTAGAGCCACAGGGAGTCGACGGCGAGGTAGCCCTGAAGGTAGGGCTGCTGGTCCACGGCGAACTGGATGGTGCCCTTCTCGATGGCGGCGACGAGGTCCTTGTTGAGGTCGAACGTCGCGACCTTGGCCTTGCTCCCCGCGTCGGACACCGACTGCACGGCAGTCAGCGCGAACGGTGCGCCGAGGGTGACCACCTGGTCGATGGAGGGGTCCTGCTTGAGCTTGGCGGTGATCGTCGACTTCACGGACGGCATGTCGGTGCCGTTGACGTACAGGGTGTCGGTCTTGCCGCTGAAGGTCTTCTTCACACCGGCGCAGCGCTCTTCGAGGTTGACGTCACCCTGGGCCTGGACCACGCACAGGGCGTGTTTGGCGCCGGTGGTGTCGAGCTTGCTGCCGAGCGCCTGGCCGGAGACGGACTCGTCCTGGCCGAAGAACTCCAGCAGGCCCTGCTTCTTCCAGACGCTCAGGCCGGCGTTGAAGCCGACGACGGGGATGCTGGCCTTCTCGGCCTTGGCGACCACGTCCTTCATGGCATCCGGTTTGGCGAGCGTGACCGCGATGCCGTCGACCTTCTGGTCGATCGCGTTCTGCACCAGGTTGGCCTGGTCGCCGGCGTTCTCGTCGTTGGAGTAGACGAGCTTGACGTTGTCCTTGGCGGCGGCGGCCTCGGCACCCTTGCGGATGGTGTCCCAGAAGGTGTCACCGGAGGGGGCGTGGGTGACCATCGCGATCGTCATCCGGGGGGTGGTGGCCCTGCCCGCGGAGACGTCGTCCGCGGCTTCCTCGGCCTTCTTGCCGCCGGAGCTGCTGGAGCAGCCCGCGAGGGTCAGGGCGGCCGCGGCGGCCACGGCCACGACGGGGACGATTCTGCGGGAACGGCGGAGCGATGTGCGGCTCATGGTTCGTGCACCTCACTGTGCAGCTCGGAGGGGACAGCGGATCGGCGGCCGTCGGGTGGGCGGGGGCGGTTACGACGGTCTCCGGAGCTGACTTCGTTGGAACGATGACTTCGTCGGAACGACAGGACAATTTAAAGCGCTTTAAGTCCTGGTACTATCGGGTCGCCTCGCGAACGTGTCAAGGGGTCACGCGAGGAGATTGCCGCGGGGAGGCACACGTGGACGATGACGGTTCCGCACGTCACCGGAACGGCACGAACAAGCGCCCCCGGCTGGAGGACGTGGCCGCCCGGGTGGGGCTGTCCACGGCCTCGGTGTCCCTGGTCCTGCGTGGGGTGCCCGGGCCCAGCGAACGCACCCGGCAACGTGTCCTGAAAGCCGCCGCCGACCTCGGCTACCAGGTGGACCGCACCGCCAGCCTGCTGGCCAGCAGGCGTACCCGGCTGCTCGGCGTCATGGTCGACATCCACAGTCCGTTCCACGCCGAACTGGTCGAGCACCTGCACACGGCCGCCGAGGAGGTCGGCTACGACCTCGTCCTGAGCACGCTCACCCGCACCCGCGACGAGCACACCGCTGTCGAGACGCTGCTGGCCTTCCGCAGCGAGGCGCTGATCCTGCTCGGCCCGACCGCCCCCGCCGACACGCTCGCCGCCTTCGACCGCAAGGCACCCGTGATCGCCGTCGGCCGCCGGATCGTCGACACCGGCCTCGACGTCGTACGCACCGCGGACGACGACGGAGTGGGCCAGATCGTCGACCACCTGGTCGGCCTCGGCCACCGCGCGATCACGTACGTCGACGGCGGCAGGGGCGTCATCGCCACGGACCGGCGCCGCGGCTACCGCACGGCCATGCGCCGCCACGGCCTCGACGACCACATCCGGGTCCTGCACGGCGACCACACCGAATCAGCCGGCGAACGCGCTGCCCGCCATGTCCTCGATGGCGGCGACCTGCCCACCGCCGTCGTCGCCTTCAACGACCAGTGCGCCATCGGCGTCCTAGCCGCCCTCGCCCGCGCCGGCGTGGCCGTCCCGGGCGAGGTGTCCGTCGTCGGGTACGACGACGACACGCTCTCCCGCCTGAGCTGCTTCAACCTGACCACCGTCAGCCAGAGCGCCCGGGAACAGGCCCGGTACGCGGTGACCGCCGCCGTCGAACGCCTCGACCAGGGACGCACCGAGCCGCGCGAGGTCGTCCTCACCCCGCGCCTCATCGTCCGCGGCACCACTGCGGAGCCCGCCTGACGCACCTGCCGTAGTGCCGTCAGCCGGGGGTCGCCTCCTGGACGCGCGGGTTCCGGTGCGAAGTGACGGTCGCTGTGCGTCGACCGCGACCACGCCACAGAGGTCGCGTCGGTCGCAGGGACGAGGGCTGGAGCCCGATGTGGCGCTGGATTCCCGGAGGTTACCGTCCGGAGCGCGGTCCGCAGTCGCGCGTGCCGCGTTGAAGGGAGAACCTCGTGCCGTTTGCCGGTGACAGCCGCATACGCATCGCCCGCCCGTCTCGCGATCTTGCCGCGGCGGAGCGGTTCTGGACGAGAGGTGTGGGACTGAGTGTGCTGTATCGCGCCGAGTCGGGCGGCGTGTCCGGCGAACACGATCTCCTCATGCTCGGCCATGCCGAAGCGTCCTGGCACCTCGAACTCGTCCGCGACCCGGCCCACCCCGTCGCTCCGCAGCCGACCGCGGAGGATCTGCTCGTGATCTATCTGGACCAGCCGGTTCCCGACGAGTTGGTGGCCCGCCTCCAGGCGCATGGAGGCACGCGGGTGCAGTCGCCCAATCCGTACTGGAACACGTGGGGCGTCACGGTCGAGGATCCCGATGGTTACCGTCTGGTGCTGTGCACGCGGGACTGGTCCAACACCACCACGGCGTGACGGATTCGAGGTCGGGGCCCTCCATCGAGTCATCGTGGAAGGCCCCAGCTGCATGTGGCATGCCGTCACCCAGGGCTTGGGTAAGTTCCCATGTGCTGCCGTGTTCTGGATCGCGTGCGTCGGGTTGAGTGCGGTGCCGGGCCACGCGCGTACTCATGCGAGACGACCGACATCCGGATGCGAGGATGAGGCGCCATGACTGCTGGGTGGTGTGCTCGCACAGTGCGGGCCGCGATGTTCGCGGCCGTCTGTGTGCTGCTCGCCGCCCTGGGGCACGTCATGATGTCCGGAAACCCGGTGCCCGCGTGGGCGATGGCCGTCGGCGTTGCCGCGACCGGTGCCCTGGGCTGGTGCCTGGCGGGACGTGAGCGGGGGCTTTCGCTGACCGTCTCGGTCGTGGTCGCCGCGCAGACGGCCCTGCACTGGGCGTTCTCGCTCGCCCAGTCCGCGGCTGCGGGAACAGCGAGCGGCTCGGCATCCGGAGACATGGCGTCCATGCGCGTGGGGTCCATGCACATGGGTTCCATGCGGCACGACATGGGCCCCGAGACCATGGGCATGGGCGCCATGGCCACGACCATGGACATGGGCTCGATGCCCAGGGACTCCATGGGCCTGGGCCACATGGGCGTGGGCCACATGGGCGTGGGCCACATGGATCACGCAGGAGCCGCGACGGGTGGCGGCTCGTCGTCGTTCGGCATGCTCGCCGCCCACCTGCTGGCCGCGCTGCTGTGCGGGCTGTGGCTCGCGTACGGAGAGCGCGCCGCGTTCCGCATCCTGCGGGCCGTGGCCGGATGGCTGGCCGCGCCGTTGAGGCTGCTGCTTGCCCTGCCCGTACCGCCGCACCGCCCGCGCCTCCATGTCCGCCGCCGCCGCACCGAGCGGTCGCTGGGGCAGCTCCTTCTCGTCCACGCGATCACCTCTCGGGGGCCACCTCCGGGGACCGCTGTCGCCTGACGACAGCCGGCATCCCGAGGCCGCCGGCCCTTGCCGCGCCTCGGGCCCTGGCCGTGCGCCCGCACAGGCGCCACGGCCGCTTCCCCGTTTCGCCGGATCGCGGATCGCCGCGCCCTCGTGTGCCGTCGGTCCGCACCCGGACGACCGCCTTCGGATTCAGGAGATCAGACCATGTCCGTCACATCGGCATCCCGCATGTCGGGAGACAGCCAGGAGGCCCCGGAGGCACTGCCCTCCCCCGACCGGTCCGCCTGGGCGTCGCTGCGCCCGTTGGTTCTGCGCCTGCACTTCTATGCGGGTGTGCTCGTCGCGCCGTTCCTGCTCGTCGCGGCCGCGACGGGTTTCCTCTACGCCTTCTCGTTCCAGGCCGAGAAGATCGTGTATGCGCACGAACTGCGCGTCCCCGTCGGCAAGAGCGAGCTGCCGATCTCGGAGCAGGTCGCCGCGGCCCGCGCGGCACATCCCGAGGGCGCCATCAGTGCGGTGAGGCCTTCACCGGAGGACGGCGCGACGACGCGCGTCCTGCTGTCCGGAGTGAAAGGCGTGGACCCCGACCACACGCTCGCCGTCTTCGTGAACCCGTACACGGGCGAGGTCCGCGGCGCGCTGGAGCAGTACGGAGCCACCGGCGCGCTGCCGCTGCGCACCTGGATCGACGACCTCCACCGTGATCTGCATTTGGGCGAACCGGGCCGCCTGTACAGCGAACTCGCCGCCAGCTGGCTGTGGGTGATCGCCGGCGGCGGCCTGGTGCTGTGGTTCGGGAGGCGCCGGGCCCAGCGCACGGTGCGCGGTACGACCGGCCGCAGGCGCACGCTCACCGTTCACGGCTCGGTGGGCGTGTGGGCCGCGGCAGGGCTGTTCTTCCTGTCGGCCACGGGCCTGACCTGGTCCGCCTACGCCGGGGCGAACATCGACGACCTGCGGACCGCCCTCGGCCAGACCACGCCCACGGTGACCGCCGACGTCGCCGCCGGAGGCGAGCACGCAGAGCACGGCGGCGGAACGGCGGGCGGCACGCAGGGCACCACCGGTACCGGCATCGGCCTGGACGCCGTCCTGAAGGCCGCCCGCGCCGAGGGCCTGTCGAATCCGGTGGAGATCGTCCCGCCCGTCGACGCCTCGTCCGCGTACGTCGTGAAGCAGATCCAGCGCAGCTGGCCCGAGAAGCAGGACTCGGTCGCCGTCGACCCGGCGACCGGCAAGGTCACCGACACCCTGCGGTTCGACGACTATCCGCTGCTCGCCAAGCTGACCCGTTGGGGCATCGACGCCCACACCGGCGTGCTGTTCGGCATCGTCAACCAACTCGCGCTGGCCGCACTCGCCTTCTGCCTGATCCTGCTGATCGTGTGGGGCTACCGCATGTGGTGGCAACGCGGCCGCGGCTCCGCCTTCGGCCGCCCGCTGCCGCGCGGCGCCTGGCAGCACGTTCCGCCGTACGTGCTCGTCCCGCTCGTGGCGGCGATCGCGGTACTGGGCTACTTCGTGCCGCTCCTCGGTATCCCGCTGGCCGCCTTCCTCGCCGTGGACATCGTGCTCGGCGAGATCGCGTACCGGCGCGGGAAGCGGGTCTACACGCCGGCCGCCTGACCCCTGGCGGGGCGGCGCACGCGTCGTGCGTCGCCCCGCCAGGAAGTGCCGCGATGCGCGCGCTGTGGACCGCGGCTACGGACGCCCGCTACGCGACGGCACAGCCCGCGCCATACAGGGCACCATCCCCATCCACCACGGCCAGGACATCGCCGACTGGCTCGCCTGGCTCCACCCGCAGCAGATCGATCCCTGGCGCGCCGACCACACCCACGCCTCCGCTCACCGTTACCCCTCCGCTGGGTGAACAACTCCATCGCCACGTAGATGCGTTACTACGCCAACGCCAACCGCTACCCCTGGCCCCCCGCGCACGACCGCACCCCGGTCGTGCAGGCCCCGGTCGGCCTCACCTTCGTCACGTACGAGAACCCGCCCGGCATCCACACCGCCGACGAGCGCGTCCGGGCGTTCAAGACCGGCCCGCAGGCCGATTGGTTCAACCACGTCAACGTCAACGCCCACGACCACGGCGGCCACTTCATCCCCTGGGAGAACCCCGACGCCTGGGTGAGCGACCTACGCCGCACCTTCCACGGCCGCAGGCCCTGAACGACCCCCTCCCCATCGACCTCCACCGGGGCATGAAGATCGGCGGACTTCGGTATGGCATCCACGCCCCGGTCCTGCACCCCTATCCGGGTGAGGACATCCCTGCCTTCTCCGACGCACGCGTACGCGAAGTCCTGCGCCAGGCGGCACACACCGGTCTCGTCCGCCAGGACGACCGCGAACGCCTGCCGGTGCTGCTGATTTGGTGGCCGCGCGCACGCCGGTCGATGCCTGGCCCAGCCCCATGCGGCACGACTTCGTGCCCGCCCACTCGACTCGGTCTCGGTGCCTGGCGGGCCCTGAACCCCCGGGACACGGGATCCACGACCTGCACCGCGCGGCCACACGCCGACTGGCTCGCCGAGCAGATCGACGCTGGTTGAGACCAACGGCTGCGAACGCCTTCCTCCGGGCGCTTGCCGCTTGGAAACCGATCGGTGCACATTGGACGGAAACCGATCGGCTTCGTGGGTGAGCGGAAATACCCAGCGGGTACGCCGGGCCGCATCGCCATCCCGGTCGCCGGCGATTCCGAGGAAGCCAGGCGCGTGGCCATGCGCCTGGTGGACGACACGGGATTCGACCCTTACGACGCCGGCGCACTGTCTGTGAGTGAAGCCAGCGCGGTGGGCTGCACCGCGCTGGCGGCGGCCGAGCCGAGCAGCAGATCGGCCAGGTCATGGGGTCGCGCCTGCTCACCGGTCGGAGCCGCGGCGGTGATCCGGTCCAGTCGGAAGCCTCGACCGGCCTGCCTCGTGCGGCACCAGGCGATGAGGTACCACTTGCCGTCGGCGGTGAGCAGTCCGGCCGGTTCAACGGCGCGGTCGCTCTCCTGCCCGGCCGCGTCGACGTAGGACAGCCGCAGCACCGTGCTATCGGTGAGAGCCTGCTCCACCGCCGTCCGGACCGACTCCACGGTCCGCGTCGGCAGCGCGACGATCCGGGCGGCCAGTTGCCGGGCCGCCGTCGAGGCGGGGCCGGTCATCGAGGCCGCGATCTTCCGGGACGCCGTACGGACCGCGCCGGCGTAGAGGGCGGAGGCGTCGGCGACGGCGAGCGCGGCGACCAGCGCCGCGGCCTCTTCGGCGGTGAAACGGATCGGCGGGAGGGTCATCGCCGGGTCGATCGACCAGCCGCCGCCCCGCCCGGTTGTGAAGCGCACTGGGGCACCCGCCTCCATCAGCGCCTGGAGATCGCGCTGCACCGTCCGCGTGCTCACCTCGAACCGCGCGGCGAGCGCGGCGACCGTCAACGATCGTGGCGCCGCCGCGCGCAACTCTTCCACCAGTGCGTAGAGCCGAGGAGTGCGGTTCATGGGGCCGACGCTACCGTCACGCGCCGGCCAGGAAGTCCCGCTCCCGCTGCTGTTCGCGTGCGGTGATGGTCAACGGGAACAGGGTGAAGCCGTGCATCGCCCCCGCGACGACGCCGAGTTGCACGGGCGCCCCGGCCACCTGCCACCGCTGGGCCAGGAAGAGCGAGTCGTCCAGCAGCGGATCTTGAGCGCCGACGACGATCCGGGCGGACGGCAGGCCGGTCAGATCGGCGTACAGCGGCGAGACCTCCGGGTCGCGGCGCTCCTCCGGCCCCATTCCCGGCGTGAAGAGCTCATAACTTCCCCGCACCGAGTCGGAGTTGCTCAGCAACCGCCGAGAGCCGAACAGCCGCTGGCTCGGTGTCATCGACAGGTCGTACGGGCCGAAGGCCAGGTGGGCCGCGCGGAACGTGCCGGTGATGCCGTGCCGGTCGCGAAGCCGTAGCAGGGTCAGGACGCTCAGGTGCGCACCGGCCGACTCGCCCCCGATCAACAGCCGTTGTGTGCCGAACTCGGCCTCGGCGTGGTCCACCAGCCACCGGGCGGCCGCTTCGCAGTCGTCGGGTCCGGCGGGGAACGGGTGCTCCGGTGCCAGGCGGTAATCCACGCTCATCACGGCCAGCCGGGCTTCCACGGCAAGCCGCCACAGCTTCTCGTCCTGCCCGTCCGCAGAGCCGAACGCCCAGCCGCCGCCGTGTATGTGCAGGTACACGCCGTCGACGTCATCCGGCACGAACGCCCGGACCTTCACCCCGCCCGCGACGACGCGGTCCTGGCCCTGCGGCAGTCGCACTGGTGGCGTGTCGCCACCGAGCCGGTTGCGCCGCAGAAGCGCCAGCACGTCTGCATTCGGCGCTTGCCCACGAGGTGGACGGCTCGCGGCAGTAGCCTTTAACCGGGCGTTGAATGCCAGGGTCTCGGCGAGGCAGTCCTCATCTGTGATCGTCATGCGTCGACAGTCACAGCTGTCTGCGACAACACCCTGTCACCTTTTCCCCGTGAACTGCATCACATCCCTCTCCCTCCAATGCGCCCGACGTCCTGACCGCTCAACGCCATGCGAGGTGGTGGGGACTTCGCGTGCCGAGCCCACACCTGTGGAGTGATCTGTCTCACAGGCTGTCACAACGATGAGGCACGCGGTGTCTTGAGGCCGAACCCGTTGAGACAGAGGAGACAGCATGACCGAGAAGATCGAGGCGGTCGTGATCGACAGCGGATACGCAGGTGTCAGTTCCCGTCAGCAATCGGGGCGCCGTTCCACTCAACTCACCCGGAGCAAGCGAGCCGACCGGAGCGAACCCATGAAGCACCGCATCGTCGTCCTCGGCGCCGGCTATGCCGGGGCCTACGTGGCCGGGACCCTGGCCCGCCGGCTGTCCCCGGCGGACACCGAGATCACCGTGGTCAACGCCGAGCCGGACTTCGTCCAGCGGCTGCGGCTGCACCAGTTCGCGGCCGGCCAGGAGATCGAGGCTCCACAGCTCGCCGACGTCTTCGCGGGCACGGGGATACGGCTGTGCCTGGCGCGTGTCACCGCTGTCCACCCCGAGCGCCAGGTCGTCGCCGTGGCCGGCGCCGACGGCGGCGGCGAGCTCGGCTACGACACGCTCGTCTACGCGCTCGGCAGCCACGTCGCCGACCACGGCGTCCCCGGCGTGGCCGAGCACGCCTTCGACGTCACCGGCCGGGCCTCAGCGCTGCGCCTGCGCGAGCGCCTGGACAGCCTGGGCAGGCGGGGCGAAGGCGGGAGTGTGCTGGTCATCGGCGACGGGTTGACCGGCATCGAGACCGCCACTGAGATCGCCGAGTCCCGGCCCGGTCTGTCGGTGGCGCTGGTCGCCCGAGGCGAGCTTGGCGCCCGGCTCTCCGCCGGAGCCCGCAGCCACCTGCGCCAGGCCTGCGACCGGCTGGGCATCACCGTCCTGGAGCACACCAGTGCCGAAGCCGTCGAAGCGACGCGGGTGTTGCGCGCCGACGGCACCGCCCTGGCGTCCGACGCGACCGTGTGGACGGCCGGGTTCGCCGTCAGCCCCATCGCCGCCGCCGGCGGGCTTCAGGTCACCGAGGACGGTCGGATCGTCGTCGATCGCACCATGCGGTCGCTCTCGCACCCGAACGTCTACGCCGTCGGCGACAGTGCCTACGCCATCGGCGACAACGGCCGGCCGCTGCCGATGTCCTGTGCTTCGGCCGGCTACACCGGCCGGCAGGCCACAGCCGCGATCGTGGGACGCCTGACGGGCCGCAAGATCGCCAACACCAAGCTGGAGTACGTGGGCAACCACATCAGCCTGGGACGGCGGGACGGGATCCTGCAGATGGTCGACGACGAAGCGCAGGCAAAGCCGAAGTATGTGAGCGGCCGGAACGCCGCGCGGATCAAGGCCGGCATCCTCACGATGTCGCTGTGGGCCACCTCGCACCCGACCTTCGGCCTGCCCAAGCGCAAGCGCCGCCTGGCCGCCGCGCCGGATCTGTCCGCCGAGAAGACGGTCCGACACCGGGAGGACGAAGCAGCCGCCCATGGCTGAGAACCGATGTCGTCGTGCACACCTGGCCAAGGGCGACCACCGCCGGCAACTGCTGCAGGCCAAGCGCGGCGGGGCGTCGGCCATCGCAGGGCCGGGCAGTCTGACCAGGCAATCGAGGGAGAGGGACCGAGAGATGACCGACCACACCACCGACCTGGCGACCGAAGCGTTCGTCGCCCACCGCAACCTGCTGTTCACCGTCGCCTACGAGATGCTCGGATCGGCGGCCGACGCCGAAGACGTCCTCCAGGAGACCTGGCTACGCTGGGTCAACGTCGACCTGGGACAGGTGAGCGACCAGCGGGCGTACCTGGTGCGGATCACGACCCGGCAGGCGCTCAATCGGCTGCGCACCATGAAGCGCCGCCGCGAGGCGTACGTCGGCCAGTGGCTGCCCGAGCCGCTGGTCACCACGCCGGATGTGGCCGAGGACATGGAACTCGCCGAGAGCATGTCGATGGCGATGATGCTCGTCCTGGAAAGCCTTTCCCCGACCGAGCGGGCGGTGTTCGTGCTGCGTGAGGTCTTCGAGGTCGACTACGACGAGATCGCCGAGGCCGTCGGCAAGACCCCGGCGGCCGTACGGCAGATAGCGCACCGCGCCCGTGGGCACGTCGACGCCCGCCGCCCTCGCAGGACGGCCTCCCCGAGTGAGACCCGGGCGGCCCTGGAGTCCTTCCAGCGCGCACTTGAGACGGGGAACCCGCAGGACCTCCTCGACGTACTCGCCCCCGATGTCGTTCTGCTCAGCGACGGCGGCGGCGTCAAGCGCGCCGCGCTCAGGCCCGTCATCGGCGCCGAGAAGGTCGTCCGCTTCTACGTCGGCGGCTCCGCCAAGGTCGAGGCCACGATCACCTGGGAGCCCACCGTGGTCAACGGCAGCCCAGCACTCGCCGTACACCGCGACGGCGAGCTCGACGGCGTCATGGCCGTCCGTGTCGAGGACGCCCGCATCACCGGCCTCTACTTCGTCCGCAACCCCGAGAAGCTGACCCGCGTCACCTCCGAGACCCCGCTCACCCTGCGCTGACGCCAACGGCTCGGACAGCACCCGTCTATTGCCGCACACCACAAGAGGGGGACCACACCATGACCAGACAGATGACGGCCGCTGCGCCGCGCGGCCTCACCTTCCTCAAGACCGCGATAGCCCTGCAGACCCTGACCCTCTTCTTCCAGGCGGTCACCGCCGGCATGCTGCTGACCTCGTCCCACGGCTATCTGATGCACGACGTCGGATCGAAGGTGATGTACGCAGCCGCCATGCTGTACGTGCTCGCCACGATCCTGGCCTGGCGTCCAGGCGGCGGATCCCCGCGCCCCATCCTGTACGCCACCGGCTTCCTCCTCCTCGCATCGGCGCAGGTCGCGCTGGGCATCGCGCACGTGCCTTCGTTCCATGTCCCCTTGGGCGTGGTGATGTTCGCCCTCAGCACCCTGGCCCTGGTCCAGGCACTGTCCCCGCGCTTGCCGTTGCGCCCCGCTGCCAGGTCGTAGCCGCCGCCTGGTGAACCGCTGTGGGTGGCGATCTCGACGGTGGACCAAACGGTCACGAGAGCCGCCTCAGCAACGGCCGGCCGGGCCCAGATGCCCGGTGCACTCGGACCGTCCTCGCCGGCGTCGCCCTGCGGCAGCGACCAAGTCGTGATGCGCAGCCATGCCCGGGCCATTGGGGCCCGCGGTCTCAAGAATGACCAGTTCAGAACCATGTCGAGAAAGGCAGGACACCTCATGTCCGTTCGATCCGTGTTTGCCGTGGCCGCTGCCGTCCTGATCGGCGGTTTCGCGTTCGTCGAACCGGCCGCCGCGGACCCCTCGGTCCAGCCGGTCGCCGCAAGCGTCTACACCGTGAGCGTCGGCCGGGTCGGGGCCTCCCTTTCGGCACTGGTCGGCCTCCTCGGCGCGGTGGGCGGCGGCCTGGCCCTGGCCCACCCCACCAGGCAGGGACACATCGTCACCTGGGCCCGGCGGAACGGAGCTGTCACGGCTCTCGCGGCGGGTCTGATCGCCATGGCCGTCGGCGGCAAGGTCGCGGCCACCGCCGACGGCGGTCTCGGCACCGGCAACGGGCTCGGCGGCGCCTACTTCGCCATGCTCCTGGGCCTGATCGCGGTCACCCTCGGCTGGCTGGCCAGCTCCCGTTCCCGCCGAACCCGCTGATCTCATCACGAATCCTCGGTGCAAGGCCCAGCCCCCATTGGCGCGCAGGTCAGTCCCGTCGAAGCGTGGCCTGGCCCTCCTCCCAGTCCGCGAAGGCGTAGCCGAGGGTCCCGTCCGTTGACGGCGTGAGGTTGATCTCCACCACGTCACTGCAGTTGGATCTGCCTTCGGTGATCTGCTCCTTCACCGCCAAGCCCTTGTCGGACTGGGAGATGAGCACCCAACGGCCACTGCACTCCAGGGTCGGATAGTCGACCGTGGCGACGACGTCCCCGACCTTGCCGCCCTTGTACACGGCCTTCACGGGATAGTGATTGCTGTCTCCCTGCGTCACGGTTCCTCGCCAGGTGCCCGGGTAGCGGAACGCGGACTGCGGGCTGGCGGAGACGGCCGAAGTCGTCGGCCCGGGGGTTGCGGTTCCTTCGGTCTTCTCGGATGTGTCAGTCAGCATCCTCGGGGCCAGGGCGCCTACGAGGACAAGGGCGGCTGCTGCGAGAAAGAGAGGCCACTTTCGTACCCGCCGTGTCGTCGGGAGGCTGCTGGGCGAGGTCGGGACGGGACCCCAATGCGGCGACGGCGACGGCGACGGATGCGGAGACGGCGGGGGCGGGCCGGCCGGAGCGGAAGGCCGTGGGGCGGCAGTCTGGGTCGGCCAGTCCGGACTAGGCTGCCGCGCAGCCTGGTCCAGTGCTGTCGGAGGGGGCGTTTCCACCTCGAGCAGGCGGGCCGCTTGCCGGCCGAGGTGGTCGAGGAGCTCCGGTGGCAGCCAAGGGCGCGAGCGGTCGTACCCGGCGGACTCGGCCATCTCCGCGATGCGCTCGGGGAGGGGGCGCCGGGCCGCTTCCTGGGCGAGGCATGCCTCCGCGACATCGCGGAGTGGCCCGCTCAGGCCGTCGAGGCTGGGCGGCCGCGAGACCACAGCGAGCAGTCCCGCCGCGACTCCACCTCCCGTGGCGGGAAACGGAGAGCGCCCGGTGGCGGCGAACACGAGGACCGAGCCGAGACAGAAGACGTCACTGGCGCCCGTGGCCGGCTCCCCGTTCACCTGCTCAGGGGAGATGAAACCGGGGGTTCCCACCACCATCCCGGTGCGGGTGAGTCCGTCGCCGTCCATCGCGCGCGCGATCCCGAAGTCGATCACTCGAGGCCCGTCCAGGCCGAGCAGCACGTTCGACGGTTTCAGGTCCCGGTGCACCAGCCCGCAGCCGTGGATCGTCTCGAGGGCCCGCGCCAGCCCGAAGGCCAAGGCCCACACGGTCTCCTCCGGCAGGCACCCGTGCCGCTGCACCGCCTCCTGCAGGGACAGCGCGGGGATGTAGGCCGTGGCCGCCCACGGAACCGCGGCTTCCGTGTCCGCTGCCACCACCGCGGCAGTCCATTCCCCGACGACTCGGCGGGCCGCCTGCACCTCCCGCCGGAACCTCTGCCGGAACTCCGGATCCACCGCGAGCTCGGGGTGAACGAGCTTCACCGCCACGGTCCGGCCCTGCGCCGAACGCCCCAGGAAGACCCGGCCCATGCCACCGGTACCCAGACGGCCCAGCAACTGGAACGGCCCCACGATCCTCGGATCGCCCGGCCTCAGTTCCTCCATCCCCGCCTCCCTCGCCAACTGAAGCCCCTGACAAGCCCCTGACCCGAGCCTTGAACAGATACCCGTCCAGCCTCACCCGGCAAGCCCCATCCCATCCGGAACAGAGAGTGCGATTCTGTCAGTCTTCGAGCACTCGTGGGGAGATGGCGCGATAAGCCGCAGAGTTCGTCCACGACCGTCCACGATGGCCCGGATCGGAGCCCGTCCGCCGGTCGCTCGTAGCGGGCCGCCGGTTCGTTTCTGTGCCGACGTCAGCTGCCCCCGACCGAGCGGACCGCCCACCGCTGCTCCACTTTGGCCAGCCGCCAGTACGCGAGTGCCGCGGCCCACACGACGACGAACAGTCCGACGATGATGAACCCGACGTTGTCCAGGTCGAGTCCGGCGATCCAGCCGGTCACGGCGTCGCGCAGGTCGAGCTTCTCGTGCACCACGCCGACCAGTTCGATCGTGCCGATGAGGAAGGCGACCGCGATGGACAGGCCGGTGATGGTGAGGTTGTAGAACACCTTGCGTACAGGGTGGGAGAAGGCCCACTGGTAGGCGAAGTTCATGAACGTGCCGTCGAGGGTGTCGAACAGGCTCATTCCTGCGGCGAACAGCAGCGGAAGGCAGAGGATCGCGTACCAGGGAAGTCCGGCCGCGGCGCCGCTGCCCGCCATCACCATCAGGGTGACCTCGGTGGCGGTGTCGAAGCCCAGTCCGAAGAGGAAGCCCAGCGGGAACATCTGCCCGGGACGTGTGATCGACTTGGTGAAGCGGCCCAGGAGGCGGTTCATGAACCCCCGTGAGTCCAGGTGCTGTTCGAGCTCTGTCTCGTCGTACGTACCGGAGCGCATCGCCCGGAAAACCCGCAGGATGCCGACGAGCGCCACGAGGTTGAGCGCGGCGATGAGGTAGAGGAAGGTTCCGGAGACGGTCGTGCCGACGATGCCGAGGACCTGGTGGGTGCGGGAGTCGTCGTTCAGCAGCGTGCCGGCGAGCTGTGCGCCGCCGGCGACCAGGGCAGCCATGACGACGACCACGCTGGAGTGGCCGAGCGCGAACCAGAAGCCCACCGACACGGGCCGCTTGCCGTCGGCCATCAGCTTGCGGGTGGTGTTGTCGATCGCGGCGATGTGATCGGCGTCGAAGGCGTGCCGCATGCCCAGCGTGTAAGCGGTCACGCCGAGCCCGATACCGAACACGGTGGAGCCGACCTCGTAGTGCTCCGGCACGACGAGCAGGAACAGCACCCCGAAGGCGACGACGTGGAGGGCGGCGATCACCGCCAGAAGTCCGGCGGTGCGGACGGTGTCCTCGCGCCGCCAGTGAAAAGCGGTGGGCCCGGTGGGCAGGGTCATGCGGTCACGCTCCAGCACCTCGTGGATCAGTTCGTGAGATGCCGTGGCCGGTCTCCTGGCTGACGGGTCGCCGTGTCCGTCCCGGCCTTCCCATCCGCCTGGCGGCGAACAGTGACCGTGCTCAACTGGGACGGAAACTCCCCGATCACAGTGGCGAGGGCCGCTCCGGCCTGAGCCCCGCGAACTCCACAGGGCTTTCACCGGTCTTCCCGAACACCACGGCCCCACAACCGTAGGCGCGGCCGTCCATTCCTGCATAGCTGCACACCTGCGCAGGTAGGCAAGATCACATCCGGCCTTCTAAGAGGACTTCTTGCGAGACTTCCTGGGAGGACTTGGGAGGGCTTCTTGGGAGGATGGCCTCGTGCTCGACCGACTGCCTGCCTCGTTCTGGAGCGTCCCCTACGTGGGCTCCCGCTTTCCGGGGTCGTCGGCCGTGGCGCGTCGGCCTGGCCTGGCGGCGGGCGCGAACTGCCAGCTGTTCGCGTACGAGGTGCTCCGGCACTTCGGCCTGGCGCCGCCCGATCTGCGGTCGAGCGACCTGTGGAGCGATACGCAAGCCACCATCCGCGTTGCGGAGGCGCAGCCACTGGACCTGCTGCTGTTCAACGCCACGGACGATGCTTACGGCGCTCACGTCGGGGTCTGGGCGGGCGGGGGACAGGTCCTGCACCTGTGTGCGGAGACCGGACGCCCGGCAGTCTGGACGATGACCGAGTTCGCCGAACGGGAGCGCTACCACGTCTTGATCGGCATCAAGCGCGTGATCGCGGCACCGACCACCCGTCGAGGCCGCAGACGTGGCAGTGGCCGCGCGAGCCCGCAGCGCGACGGAGTCGGCTGACGGAAACCGATGCACGAACGCCCCGACGGTGTCCCGGAGCAGGCCCAGTCGCAGCCCCAGCCGCAGACGTCGCTGCGGAACGGGCGCCGCCGGGCGTGCCGTCCTGTGGTCCGCGCTGGGTGTCACTCGAACGCCGCCGCCGCGTCGTGCAGGGCCCGGGCCACCGCCTCCGGAGAGTCCGGGCCCGGGGCGCCCGGGCGGTAGGTGACCGAGCGCAAGGCGCCGGTGTAGCGGAACACGCCGTGCCGTTCGTGCACCGGCCAGGAAACCGGCGATTTGCGGTCCACGCCGACACTGATGCCCTGGAACGGGGCCATGCCGATCAGCTGGTGGACCGGGTCGGGCGCGGCGCGCTCGTCCCCGTCGACCGTGAGCCCGAAGCGCCAGCGCAGACCCGGCTCGGCGGTCGCCGCCAGCAGGATCGTGCGGGTGCCCGGCTGCAGCGGGCCCGCGTCCGTATCACGCAGCGCCCCGTACTCGTTGTACGCGAAGTGCAGCCGCCCCTCCTCGACGTACAGGCTGTACCCGCCGCCCTGGTCGCCGTGCGACACCAGGACGCCGCTGTCGCCCTCCTCGTACGACTCCAGTTCGAGCGTGATCGTGAAGGAGCGGAAGGCGATCAGCCGTGAGGAGCGGTAGCGCTCCAGCTCGGGTGTGCCGGGGAGCAGGGTGACCGGGCGGGAGAGTCTCGCTTCCGCCGGGCCGCGCAGGGCGAGTGCCCCTGAGGCGTCGGGGAGCGGGAAGACGCCGTTGCGCCAGGCGGCCTCCTCCCAGGCGGCGGCCAGCTCCTTCACCAGGTCCGGGCGGCTGCTTGCGAGGTCGTGGATCTCGGTGGGGTCGGTGCGGATGTCGTACAGGGCCCATTCGGAGTCGTCGTACGGCGCCCCCGGACGGTGCAGGGTGACCAGCTTGTGGCCGTCGCGGTAGTAGCTGCGGTTGCCGGTCATCTCGCAGTACTGCTCGGGGTGGGTGCTGTCGGCCGAGGGGTCCGTGAGGACGGGGGCGAAGCTGCTGCCGTCCTGTTCCTGGACGGGGATTCCACGGCGGTGGCCCGGTCGCTCGATCCCGGCCAGCTCCAGCAGCGTCGGCGCGATGTCGGTGGCGTACTGGTACTGGTGGCGGAGGCCGTCGTCGTCGGGGGAGCGGTGCAGGCCCTGTGGCCAGGAGATCAGGAACGGCACGCGCACACCGCCCGCGTACGTGTGTCGCTTGTAGAGGCGGAACGGCGTGTTGGACGCCATGGCCCAGCCGCGCGGGTAGTGCACCAGGCTGCGCGGCCCGCCGATCAGTTCCGGGTCGCGGTCCACGTCCGCAGGCCAGTCCTCCGGCAGCCGCGGATGGTGGGCGAAGCGACTGAGATAGCTGCGGCTGCCCTCGGCGCCGCCCTCACCGCTGCCGCCGTTGTCGGAGGTGAAGACGATGATGGTGTTGTCCAGTTCACCGAGCGCGTCCAGGGTGTCCACCAGGCGGCCGAGGTTCTGGTCGACGTTGTCGACCATCGCCGCGTACACCTCCATGTAGCGGGCGTAGAGCCGCTGTTCGTCCGCGGTGACGTCGTCCCACGCGGCCACGTCCAGGCCGTCCTCGGCGTTGCGTGCGGGCAGTTCCGTCTCCTCGGGGAAGAGACCGTCCGCCTTCTGCTTGGCGAAGCGGGCCCGGCGCAGTTCGTCCCAGCCACCGTCGTAGCGGCCCCGGTGGCGCTCGATGTCGGCCGGCTTCGCCTGCAGCGGGGCGTGTACGGCGTTGTGGGCCAGGTAGAGGAAGAAGGGCTTGTCCGGGTCGTGGGCGCGCAGCGATTTCACCATGGAGATGGCCTGGTCGGTGATGTCGTCGGTGTAGTAGTAGCCCTCCGGGAACTCGTCGATGTCCAGCGGCGAGTTGTCCCGGACCAGCTGGTGCGGGTGGAAGAGGTTGGTCAGCCCCTCCAGCACCCCGTAGTACTGGTCGAATCCCTTCTGCAGCGGCCAGTTGGCGCGGTCGGCGGCGGCGCTGGAGGACGAGTCGCGGGCCAGGTGCCACTTGCCGACCGCGTACGTCGCGTACCCGGCGTCGCGCAGCGTCTCGGCCAGCGTGGGGATGTCGTCCGCGATCTCCATGCCGTAACCGGGGAATCCAGGGTCGGCGTTGGCGACCATGGCGTAGCCGACGCGGTTCGGGTTGCAGCCGGTCAGCAGGGCGGCGCGGGAGGGGGAGCAGAGCGGCTGGCCGTGGTCGAGCACGGCTCTGAGGACGGACGCGGCGTTGGCCTCCCGGCGGCCGTCACCGGAGGTTCGCGCGCTGTGGGGGAGAGGGGTCGGCATGGTGGTCCTTCGTTGTGTCAAGGGTCAGGGGTGTCAGGGTGAGGGGCTCCAAGATGCCGTGTGCGCCGGGAGTTTGGCGACCGGTGGTGGCACGGGCCACGGCGACGATGTCGGGCGCATTGCAGAGTCGTGAAGCGGACCGGAGGAGCCTTGACCCCGTTCCGGAGCGGTGGCCATGCTCTTGGACATGACCGCGACGACACCTCTCGTGACGCGGCTCCACGTCGATCTGGGGCACCTCGCCTCGGCGGCGTGTCGGCACCGCTGACAGCCGCGTCTTCCAGCGGCCGCGCCCGTGTCGCACCGCTTTCCGTGCGGTCGTGATTCCTCTCGTACGTCGGCCCTCATTGCGTACACCGGTCGTACACCGGCGTGGTTTCACCTGCATCGATTTGCTTCCGCTCCGACAGCAACTAACAGTCGCTCTGGCGAAGGGACCCCTTCCAATGACATCCGCACCCGCTGCACCCGCCGCACCTGCGACGGCGAACACCGCTCTCACCGTCGAGAAGGTCGGCGGCCGCATCGGCGCCGTGATCTCCGGAGTCCGTCTCGGCGGCGACCTGGACGAGGCCACCGTGTCCGCGATCCGCGCCGCCATCCTCGAGCACAAGGTCGTCTTCTTCCGCGACCAGCAGCACCTCGATGCCGACAGCCACGAGGCCTTCGCCCGTCTCCTCGGCACCCCGGTCGCCCATCCGACCGTGCCCTCCGTCGACGGCCGCTACGCCCTCGGCATCGACAACGACCACGGCGGCCGGGCCAACCAGTGGCACACCGACGTCACCTTCGTGCCCGCGTACCCCGCCTTCTCCATCCTCCGCGCCGAGGTGATCCCGCCCTACGGCGGCAACACTCTGTGGTCCAACACCGCGGCCGCCTACGCCGAACTGCCGGAGCCGCTGCGCGTGCTGGCCGACAGCCTGCGCGGTGTGCACACCAACGACTACGACTACGCGGCCGTCCGCCCGGACGCCCCGTCCGAGGCACTGGAGCAGCACCGGAAGGTGTTCACCTCCGTCACGTTCCAGACCGAGCACCCCGTGGTGCGCGTCCACCCGGAGACCGGCGAACGCACGCTGATCCTCGGCAACTTCCTCCAGAAGCTCACCGGCTTCAACCGCCAGGACTCCCGCGCGCTGATCGACGTGCTGCAGTCGCACGTCGAGCGCCCGGAGAACACGGTCCGCTGGCAGTGGCGCGCGGGCGACGTCGCCATCTGGGACAACCGCGCGACGCAGCACTACGGCGTGGACGACTCCGACGACCACGAGCGCACCCTGCGCCGCGTCACCATCGACGGAGACGTCCCGGTCGGCGTGGACGGCCGCCGCTCGGTGCTGCTCGCCCCTGAGTCGGTGCCGGAGCCGGAGTACGGGATCGCCTCGGGCGCCTCCACCGACGGAGTGCTCGCGGAGGCCTGAGTAAGGCCTGATCCGAAGAGTGTCACTGGCGGGCGGGACCGAGCGGCACGGCTCGGTCCCGCCCGCCCATCGCCATGACCGCCCGGTCACCGCCTGTGGCCCGTGCGCTCATGGAGCGACCGCGCGGCCGGCGAGGTCAGGGCTTACGGCCGAGCCCGCCGTGCTGGCCGATCGGCACCGGTTCGCCAGACGACGACTCCTCCGGCCGCCACATGGGGACCGAGACGACTCCTGGCTCCACGAGTTCCAAGCCGTCGAAGAACGCCGCGATCTCCGCCACAGGCCGTAGGAAGTAAGGGACCGCGCCCGTCTCGTTGTAGCCGTCCTGGGCCTGCTCGTATGCCGGGTCGGTGCCCCGCGAACCGTCGTTGACGGACAGATAGCTGCCCGGCGGCAGACCGTCCATCAGCCGGCGGACGAGAGAACGTGCCTGATCGTAGTCCGCGACATGGCCCAGGATGCCGCTGAGGATCAGAGCCGTCGGACGCGTGAGGTCCAGCGTCCCGGCGGCGGCCGCCAGGATGCGTTCCGGCTCGTACAGACTGGCGTCCACATAGGCGGTCGCACCCTGCGGGGTGGAACCGAGCAGGTCACGGGCGTGCGCGAGCACCAGCGGGTCGTTGTCGACGTAGACGATCCTGGCGTCCGGCGCGGTCCGCTGAGCGACCTCGTGCGTGTTGTCCACGGTCGGCAGGCCGGACCCCACATCCAGGAACTGCCGCACACCCGCCTCAGCGACCAGGTAGTGGATGCTGCGCCGCAGGAACGCGCGGCTGCTGCGGGCGATGGTCACGATGCCGGGGAAGACGGCGCTGTACGCGTCGCCGGCCTCCTGGTCGACGGGGTAGTTGTCCTTGCCGCCCAGCCAGTGGTTCCAGATACGGGCCGAGTGCGGCACCGAGGTGTCGATCTTCTGGTTCGCCGCCGGTCCGGGCGTGGTCGCGTGGTCGGTCATGGGCACCGTTCTCTCGGCAGAGGTCAGAGGGGTCAGCCCCGGGCGGACTGGTGCGGTGGGGCGAACACCAGTCCGCAATGAATTTCGTACTGTCGCACGAAGCGTCATACCAGAGCGGGACGTTGCTCGCCTGGGTTTGTCAACTGCCCGGTGCACATGATGAGTTGGCGACTACCGTCAGTGTTCGTCGCGCGACGCAGGGCCCTCCCCGGGTCACGCACGGCACTGCGATGCCGCATGCCTGAGTCGCGCCGCACGCCGGAGCCCGCAGGCGCACCACGGCCCACTCCGACGTACCCCGAAGCAACGCGAAGCACCTCCCCGCACCCCGAAGCACCTCCCCGCACCCCGAAGCACACCGACGCACTCGAAGCATTCGTACTAGGACGCTGATGTCTCACCTTCGTGCACCGGCCGCACGTGCAGACCGCCGTGAAGGCGGGCGGCACGGCAATCCGGGCGGCCGTACCGTGCCGCACCTGCCCGAGACGCCCATACGGCCGCAGTTGCTGCGCATCGCGGTACTGCCTCCCGTCGCGGTCGCCCTGAGCGCGTGCGCGGCCGTGCTGTTCACCGTCCGGTCGACGGGTGCCGCGCCGAGCCCCACGCTGTGGGCCGTGCTCTCCGGAGCCGTCGGGGTCACGCTCGCAGGCGTCGTGATCGCCGCCGTCGCGGCGAATCGTGCAGCGAGGACCGTCCGCGACAGCGTCGGCGTCCTGCGCCGCGCAGCCGCCCGAAGCCAGTCCGAACTGCGCGACGTCGTGGAGGCGCTCCGCAGGGGGGACGGGCCGCCGCCGGTTCGTCGGGCGCCTGCCCAGGCCGCCCCGAAGGGCGACGACTTCGCCCAGCTCGCCGACGAACTCTCCCGCACCCACGACGTGGCCGTGGCCTCCGTGGTCAAGGCTGCCCAGCTCTCCAGCCAGGCCGGAAGCGAGCAGAAGGTCGAGGTCTTCGTCAATCTCGCGCGGCGACTCCAGTCGCTCGTGCACCGCGAGATCACCATCCTCGACGACCTGGAGCACGAGGTCGAGGACCCCGAACTGCTCAAGCGGCTCTTCCACGTCGACCATCTCGCCACCCGCACCCGCCGGCACGCGGAGAACCTCGCCGTGCTCGGCGGCGCGGTCTCCCGCCGCCAGTGGACCAACCCCGTCTCCATGACCGAGGTCCTGCGCTCGGCCATCGCGGAGGTCGAGCAGTACTCGCGCGTCAAGCTCGTGCCCCCCATCGACGGCACGCTGCGCGGGCACGCCGTCGCCGACGTCATCCACCTGCTGGCCGAACTCGTCGAGAACGCCACCGCGTTCTCCGCTCCGGGCACCCAGGTGCTGCTGCGCGTGGGCAAGGTCACCACCGGCCTTGCCGTCGAGGTCGAGGACCGCGGCCTCGGCATGCCCGTCACCGAGCAGAACAAGCTGAACGCCCTCCTCGCCGACCCGGACCAGGTCAACGTCGCGAGCCTCCTCCAGGACGGACGGATCGGCCTGTTCGTGGTCTCCCAACTGGCCCGCAGGCACGGCATCGCGGTACGCCTCGGGACCAACATCTACGGCGGCGTCCAGGCCGTCATCGTCGTACCGCAGGAGCTGCTCGGCGCGGAGCCGGGCCAGCCGGAGGCGCGTGGCATCCAGGGACACGTCGCGCCCAGCGCGCCGCAGCCGTCGGAGAACCGCGGCACCGGCGACGGCGACGTGGTGGATGCGCAGGGGCGGCAGCGGGTCACCGTAGCCGAGGCCCCGGCGCCGCACGGCACGCGCATCGCCGTCCCCCGGCAACGGCAGGGGCAACCGCAACCGGCAGGGCCTCCGGAACCGGCAGGGCCTCAGGAACCGACACCGCCCCAGCACGCCGCGTTGCAGCCCTGGTCGCGGAGCCTGCCGCAGCAGCCCGACGGGACCGCTCCCCGACCCACGCCGTCGCCCGACGGGACAGCCAATCCGTCGCCCGACGGGGCAGCCGCGCCGTCGATGGTCTCCACCAACGGAACACTGGCTCGCCCGGCCATCGCACCGGCCGCCACGACGACCACTCAGCCTGCCGCACCTCCCGCTCAGCCCGCGAAGGGCAGAGGCCTCGCGCCCCTGCCCGTCCGCGGAGCCCGGAAGAACCGCCCGAGCATCGCCGAAGCCCTGCCCGGCATCCGGCCTGAGGACAGGCAGGTCCCGGCGGAACATGCGTCGACCCTGCTCACTCCCCGTTCGGAAGCGGTGCGCACCACCACGGACCGGCCGCCCCAGCTTCCCAAGCGGCGCGCTCAGCAGCACCTCGTGCCGCAGCTCCGGGAAGGGCCGGTCCCTCGCCGCAATGAGGAGCACGTCTGTCATGATCCGGGCCTCGTGGCCGCGTTCCGACGCGGCATCGGCCTGGCCGAAGCGCAGTACGCACGTGACCAGGCAGGCGATCGGGCACCCGACGACCGTCCCAGCGCCCGGCACGACGCGGACGAACCGCCCGGCTGACGCGCCCACCCCTCCGTGCCCCCACATGTCCCGCACACATGTCCCGCAACCCCCGCGCCCGCAGACCTTCGTACAACCCCAAGGAGTCGATCCCCCCATGGCGAGCGATGTGCCGACCGGTCAAGTTTCCGATCTCGACTGGCTGATGAGCGGCCTCGTCCAGCGCGTGCCGCACACCCGAAGCGCCGTGCTGCTCTCCTCCGACGGACTCGTGAAGTCCGTCCACGGCCTCGACCCGGACAGCGCGGACCATATGGCCGCCCTCGCGTCGGGCCTCTACTCGCTGGGCCGCAGCGCGGGCGTCCGGTTCGGAGACGGCGGGGAGGTGCGCCAGGTCGTCGTGGAGCTCGACTCCACGCTGCTGTTCGTCACCACCGCCGGCTCCGGCACCTGCCTGGCCGTACTCGCCGGGCGCGAGGCCGACGCGGCCGTGCTCGGATACGAGATGGCGATGCTGGTCAAGAGCGTCCGTCCGTATCTCGTGACAGCACCCCGGCAGCCCGTCGCCGATCCGTCGGCGATGAGGCCTTGAGCGTGGCGGCGCCGCAGGACGGGCCGTGGCTGGACGGGGCGGCCGGACGGCTCGTCCGCCCCTACACGGTCAGCAACGGCCGGACCCGTCCGACCGCGGCTCTGGATCTGCTGTCGCAGGTCATGGCCACCGGAGCCAAGGCCCTCGGCTATCTCGGACCCGAACACCGACAGGTCCTCGACCTGTGCAGGGGCCCGCTCTCGGTCGCGGAGATCGCCGCGCATCTGAGGCTTCCCGCAGCCGTCACGAAGGTGCTGCTCTCCGACCTCGTCGACTGCGGGGCGCTCACCACCAAGCCCCCCGCCTTCCACCACAACCCCACTGACCGGTCCCTCCTTGAGAGAGTGCTCGATGGACTACGACGACAGCTCTGACCCCTTCCCGACGGCGCTGAAGATCCTCGTCGCGGGCGGGTTCGGGGTCGGCAAGACGACCTTCGTGGGCGCGGTCAGCGAAATCGCGCCGCTCAGTACGGAGGAGCTGCTCACCACGGTCAGCGCGGCGACCGACAGTCTGGAGGGCATCGAGAACAAGGTCGAGACGACCGTCGCGATGGACTTCGGGCGGATCACCCTCGACCCGCAGCACATCCTCTACCTCTTCGGCACGCCCGGGCAGGAGCGGTTCTGGTTCATGTGGGACGAGCTCTCCGAGGGTGCCCTCGGGGCGGTGATCCTCGCCGACACCCGGCGGCTGCAGGACTGCTTCCCGGCCGTCGACTTCTTCGAGGAGCGCGGCCTGGGGTTCATCCTCGCGCTCAACGACTTCGACGGCGGGTACCGCTATGACCCCGAGGAAGTGCGGGCAGCGATAGACCTCGATCCGCGTGTGCCGATCGTGCGGTGCGACGCGCGGATCTCCAGCTCCGCCATCCAGACCCTGCTCACCCTCGTCAGGCATCTGCTGGCCCACGCCCCCTCCCACGCGCACAGCCACGGAGCCCACGGAGCCCACACATGAGGTACCACCCGCCCGCCTCCGCGGCCCCGCTCCTGTTGACGCCCGTCGACACCGAGGCTCCTGCGCGCATGCAGCGGCTACGCGCCCTCGGCCTGGGGGAGCGGCCCGAACCCGCGCTCGACGCCTTCGCGGACAGGCTGGCCGAGGTGACCGGGGCGCCGTACGCCATGGTCAACTTCATCGACGAGAACCGCCAGTTCTTCGCGGGGCTGCACGTGCGCGGCGCCGGGCAGGCCGGTATCGGCGGGCAGGCCGGTGCCGGTATCGGCGGCCAGGCCGGAATTGGCGGCCAGGCCGGGGTACATCGGACACCCCGGGTGCCTGAGGCGCATGGTGTGAACCGCTATATGGCCCGGGACCATGGGTACTGCCCCCATGTGGTCGTCCGACGCAAGGCGCTAGTTCTGGAGGATGTCTGCGACTTTCCGCGGTTCGCCGGGAACCCGGTCGTCGACGAGATCGGGATCCGTTCGTACATGGGCGCCCCGCTCATCGACCGCACCGGCATCGCACTCGGCACCGTGTGCGTCGTGGACACAGAGCCGCGGCCCTGGGGAAGGCCCGGCCTCGAGACGATCAAGGCGATGGCGGCGGAGCTGACCGAACAGCTCCTGCGGCGGGAGGGCACCGGCACGTGAGCAGCGGTACGTGACCGCCTGATCGCCTCCTTACGTGGTGGCCAGGTCGCCGGCGGCGTTTCAAATATGGGATAGCATCCCTGATATGAAACAGGACATGACGGTGCTCGACGCCGATCCGGTCGACGTCCGGCTGGCGGCGCGCCTTGCGGAACTGCGTGCCGAACGAGGCTGGTCGCTGGGCGAACTGGCGGAACGCACCGGAATCAGCCGCTCGACCCTGTCCCGTGCGGAGCGCGCGGAGATCAGCCCCACGGCGTCCGTCCTCAACCGAATCTGCGCCGTCTACGAGCGCACCATGTCCCAGCTGCTGAGCGAGGTGGAGACCGAACCGGCCCAGGTGGTGCGCGCGGCCGACCAGGCAGTGTGGACGGACAGCGCCTCCGGATTCGTACGAAGGTCGGTGTCGCCGCCACTCGCGGGCCTGCGCGGCGAGATCGTCGAGGGCCGCCTTGAGGCAGGTGCGGACATCGCGTACGACCGTCCTTCCGTGCCGGGTCTGGAGCAGCACGTCTGGGTCCTCGACGGGACGCTGCACCTCACCACGGAGGGCGACGAGCACATCCTGAACAGCGGTGACTGCCTGCGGTTCCGGGTGTGGGGGCCGACCCGTTTCCACTGCCCCGGGCCGAAAGCGGTTCGGTACGCGCTGGTGGTGGTGGCGCCATGACGCGGATTCGAACGCGGATACAGCGGCTGTCGGCGACGGAACTCCTGGCCGCGGCGGACACCCTGGGTGATCTCCTCAGCGACGTCGTGGCCGACGGCTCCTCACTGGGATTCCTGGTGCCCTTCAGCCCGGATGAGGCCGCCGAGTGGTGGCGGAGCCTGGCCCCCGCGGTAGCGGACGACCGCCTCGCCGTCTGGACCGCGCGGGACGGGGACCGCGTGATCGGAACGGTCAGCATCGCCTTCGCGGACAAGCCCAACGGCCGCCACCGTGCCGAGATCAACAAGCTGATGGTGCACCGCACGGCACGCGGCCGCGGGCTCGGCCGCACCCTGCTGACCGCAGCGGAACACGCCGCGGCCGCCGCCGGCGTGACCCTGATGATCCTCGACACCCAGACGGCCAGCCCCGCCGAGTCCCTGTACCGCACGGCCGGCTGGACCCAGGCCGGTGTGATCCCGGACTTCGCGACGGACCCGTCCGGGACCCTGCATCCGACGACGCTGTTCTACAAGCACGTGGGGCTCGAGGCGGTGGGGCCCGGCAGGTGAGGACCCTCGCCGACGCGGGGTGTGGGGGACAACGCTTTCCGGCGAGGAGTGTCAGTGGCGTTGGCTACGGTTCGTGTCATGCCAGACGCAGACGACGTACGCCGCATCGCCCTCTCACTGCCGGATACGACGGAGAAGATCGCCTGGGGGATGCCCACCTTCCGCGTAGCCGGAAAGATGTTCGCCACCCTGCCGGAGGACGAGACGTCCATCGCGGTCCGCTGCCCCAAGGAGGAGCGCGACGAGCTGGTCCTCGCGGAGCCCGACAAGTTCTGGATCGCCGACCACGAGGCAGGCTTCGCATGGGTCCGTGTGCGGCTCGCCGCGCTCGAGGACGACGGCGAGCTGCACGACATCCTCGCCGACTCCTGGCGCCAGGCCGCACCGAGCCGTCTCCTCGAGGCGCACCCGGAGCTGGGGCTGCCGGCTGCCGACTGACACGCGGCAGGGTCTGCCGGCTCTCCGACCGACACGCGGCAGGGGCTGCCGCGACGCTTCCGCCGCCCCCGTACGTTCGCCTCCACACCCCCGACTGGCCTACGCCCCCGACCGGCCCGGATGCGCAGGTCATGCGACCTGCAAAGGGCCTGGCGGCAGCCGTCGGCATGTCATCAAGACGAAAAGCCGTGAGCGACCACGGGCCGGAGTGCGGTATGGTTTCCGTGCGCGTTCGGCCAGGGGAAACCCCAGGTCATACGAGCACCGGGACGTGGCGCAGCTTGGTAGCGCACTTGACTGGGGGTCAAGGGGTCGCAGGTTCAAATCCTGTCGTCCCGACAGAGATGTCGGATATTTCCGCAGGTGAGGGGCCCTCTTCGGAGGGTCCCTCACGCATGTTTGGGAACGGATTGGGAGCCCTCTTCTGCTCCCCGTGCTCCCATCGCTCCCAGTCGCCGTCGGCGGCGTCAATTGATGTTGACCGGCCGTCGCCCGATCCGGTCAAGAACATTGAACGCAGTTGCCCCGCAGTTGTCGGCTGCTCTGCGCCAGAGGGGGATGTAGCAGGGGTGCTGATGCCTCCCACAGCGAGTCCTCCGGATACCGGCCGGAGCCTCGGTGGGCACGCCGCCACGGCTCGTCGTGCCCGTAGCGGTCCCACACCGGCCAGGCAGCGGGCCGCCAGCGCCGCACGACTGGCGCCTTGCCGAGGTGAGGCCAGGGACGTTCGCAAGCGCGGTGCACTCGGGAGGCTCGACGCCCCAGTCCGTCATGCGCCGGCCCCTTCACCACGACGCCCGCCATCTGCCGGTGCCCGGCAGGTGTGGCGGCGGCACCCGGCGGAGCGGCGGTACGGCGCCGCCCGAGCCGTGCCGGAACCTTCCACCGTGCTGGGCGCTCGATGGCCTGCGCCAGAAGACGGAGTCCCTCGTGCGCCACAGCGCCCCGAACGGCTGACGCGCCCTGCCGCGAGGGCCGCGCACCGGCCTCTGAGCCTGTCCCGGGCGGCGAACCATCGGCTGCGAGCCGGCGAGGTGCCAGGTGTTCGGGTCCACCGGCAGTCAGCAGTCATACAGTGGGCTTCACCCGCCGCCATCGAGATCGGTGCGCTGGCGGAGCACCCGAAGCTCGTGACCGACAAGCTGCATCTCGTACAGCTTCCCCCGCGCGTTGTTGAAGGGGCGGTGAAGGACCATCATCAGCTGGCCATCGAAGGTGTGGAACAGCATGCCGTGACCGCTGTCGTTCCGGACCAGCGGTCGGCGCTGACTCCACGGCCCCTTGATGTTGCCGGACTTCGAGACGGCATAGGTTTGCACGTAGTAGCCGCCAACGGTGCCGTCCGGGTTGGCCGAGTTCTTTTCGTACGTCGACCACAGCATGACCAGGGATCCGTCAGGGGCGCGGTACAGTTGCGGGCCGTCGGTGACATAGGGCGGGAGCTGATGCGGTACTCCGCTGGGGATCTGCTCGCTGACCCAGAACGCGTCCGATGCCTTGAACAGGTAGGTCGGATCGCCGACGGTTCCCGACAGGTCCGGAGCCAGCCGGATCGCTTCCATGGTTCCGTCGATGGTCTGCAGCCACTCGTGTGCGTAGACCATGTAGGGCTGCCCGGACGGGTCGACGTACAACGTCCCGTCGAGGGTCATGAGGTTCTCGGGCGGGGTGGGGCGTGACGGGTCGATGACGGTGAAGGGCCCCAGCAGCGACTCCGAGACAGCGATGATCGTGCCACGCATGTAGTTCCCGATGGGGAACGGCGTGCCCCATTGGTTGGGTGGCGGGACCGGAAGCGGCTTGTTCTGGTTGTGCAGGGTGGTGAACAGGTAGTACTTGCCGTCCCACTTGTGCACCTCCGGCGCCCACCCGCCGTCGGTCGCCCAGAGTCCCTCCTGGTCGGCGGCCAGGAAGACCACGACCGGGCGCATCCAGTCGCGCAGGTTGTGGCTGCGGTAGACCATCGTGCCGGTGCCGGCCACACCCGATACCGAGCGGTCGTTGGACGTGTAGAGGTAGTACGTCCGGGTCTCCTTGTCGGCGACGATGAACGGGTCGTGCAGCGGCATGTCCGGAAGCCGCATGAGATCGGTGTCCACCGCGGTCGAAGACGTCGTTGACACGCCGTCGGCGGAAGCCGCCGCGGATGACGGAGACGCTGCGCCGAGGACGGCTGCGGTGGCGGCCGCGCCAGAGGCGGCGATGAAGCTACGTCGGGATCTTGGCAAGGCAGTTCAGCCTTTCTGGGAGATGTGAGGGCGAGCGCCGCCCCTTGTTTAGCGACAAACCATGACGTGCGGCATGGCTCTTCTGGGTGTGCCGGCCTCGTCTTGCCGGAGGGGGCCTTGATCGCCTGCGGGGGAGGTCTGACGCAGTTGGGTAGCTGCGATCAGACGTGTGACCGTGGGGATGGGGGAGAACGTGACGATGAAGTGCGCCGTCTAGCTGGGGGAGGACGGTGGGGGTGCAGTCGAGGCTCGGACGACGAGTTCGACCGGTGGGTCGCTCGCCGGTGGCATGTGGGTGTCGGGCTTTTCGATGGCGTGGACGAAAGGCCTGAGTCCGTCTCTGGCTGCGGCGTCGTACGGCTGCCGCACGGTGGTCATGGGCGGGGTGACGTGGGCGAAGACGGGGTTGCCGTCGAAGCCGATGACGCTGACGTCGTGGGGCACGCGTCGACCGGCTTCTGTCAGGTCCTCGACACGGTGGTCACGCCAGCCAGTTGGGCGACATCGGCACTGCGGGGCACAGAGGGGCTCGCGCCCCGTCCTACCACTCGTGTCATGGTGTCTCCTCTGGCCGAACGCGGGAACCTTTCGAGGCCCGCTGTATGACCGCGCGGTCATTGTCTACGCAGTCCAAGAACGCGCGTCAAGGGTGTGCGCACGGCTTCTTTCAACCCCGCGCCCTCGCGGAGAAGCCGGTAGCCAGGTGTCGGGCGAAGCCCTGCCTGCGGCGCAAAAACTGCTTCTGACCAGGCGCGCGATCGGACGCTGCGGACGGCGTGTCGCACGGGCCGACCCCTGCAAAGCCGCCCGTCCGACTGCCGGGACAGGCGCTCAGGGGTTTCGGCCGGCGCTGGCCACACCGGGCCCTCAGGTCTCACCTGCATCGACGCATGGCCGAGCGCTGTTGCGGGAGCAGGCCGTGACGGTCCTCGGCACGCGTTCGGCAGCGTCGGAAGAGTCCCGTAGAAGAGGCATGGCGCTGTGCGTGCTCTTGACGCGTGCTCCTCCAACTGCGTAGATATGACCGCGCTGTCAGTGACCGCGCGGTCATACAGCTGACTTCGCCTGATGCAGGCATACGCCGTCGGGAGACTTCATGGCACGAGTGGTGAGGCGGAGCGCGGGTTCGTCCGCGCCGCGCAGCGAGGACGTGGCCCGTGTGGCCGGGGTCTCGCGCAAGACCGTGTCGCGGGTCCTCAACAACGAGCCATACGTCTCCGACGAGGTCCGCCGACGCGTCCTCGAAGCCGCCGAGGAACTGGGCTATCGACTGAACCACGCCGCCAGGGCGCTGGCCTCCGGGCGGAACCGCTCCATCGGTGTCGTCGCCCTGGGGACAGCCGGTTACGGAACCGCCTCGCTCCTCGTGGGCATCGAGAAAGCTGTACGGGACGCCGGTTACGCACTGCGTGTGGTCAACACGGCGGACGGCGATCCGGAAGGCATCGCGGGCGCTGTGATGTCGCTCCTTGAGCAGGGAGTTGACGGCGTCGTCGTCTCCGAGCCCATTGTGGAAGGAGAGGTCTCTATCAGGGTCGATGTGCCGGTCCTCTTCCTGGGCGCACCGCCGGCATTCACCGCTGCCCGCACCCTGAGTGTGGGCGTGGGCGCCTACGAACTGGCGCGGGCGGCCACCGATCACTTGCTGGATCTGGGACACGCGACGGTGCATCACCTCGCAGGTCCGGGGCGGTGGTACGCCTCCCAGGACCGTCTCAAGGGGTGGCGGGCGGCGCTGGCGGCACGGGGGGCGCACGAACCGCCGGTGATCGAGGGAGACTGGTCACCCGCCTCCGGCTACGCGGCAGGGGGCCAACTGGCTGCGGACAGCTCCGTGACCGCTGTGTTCGTGGCGGGCGACGACATGGCCATCGGCCTCATCCACGCCCTGCGGGAAGCCGGGCGCCGCGTGCCGGAGGACATCAGCGTCGTGGGTTTCGACGGCAACCCCGTCTTCGCCTACGTCACTCCTGCCCTGACCACCGTGCGTCAGCCCTTCGACGCCGCGGCACGGGAAGGAATCAGGCTGCTCGTGCACGCCATCCAGGAGCCGGAGACCGGCCTGCCTTCGGCGAGCGAGCCGCCGGTCGAGCTCGTCGTACGCGGTTCGACCGCACCTCCGCCGACCCGGAAGGCCACGGCGCGCGGGCGGCGCACGGCCTCCCGCTCGAGCGGCTCGGCACACGCACCCCCGGCCGGGGACGGACCGCCCACCACCGACTGATCCGTGCTCATCGGCCCGAGCGGCACCGCTCGTGACCGGGCGGTGAGACGCCTGAGCTCACCCTTCCCTCAAAACCCTTCCCCCACCGTGGAACCTTCGCTGTACGGCACGTGACGCGCATGCCGGCCGCAGCGCGCGCGACGCAGACCGGAACATGGCGACCCCCATGCCCGGTAGCGACGTCCGCGCCCCGCACTCTCCACACATCTCTCCCCCTTCACCTTTGCGACGCGCCTTGCCAGGCGCTCCGTCCCTCTGCCCATCGGCGGGAGTTCACCATGCCCCGATCCTTCGTTCCCACGTCCTCCATGAGCCGCAGGCGGTTCCTCGCCGCGACCGGTGCGGTGTCCCTCGGCGCCGCGCTCGCCGCGTGCAGCGGCGACAGCGACTCCGGTGGCTCCTCCGCCTCCGCCAAGCCGGTGAGCCAGGCCGACATCGACAAGGCGATGAAGACGCCGACCCAACTGACGTTCTGGACCTGGGTCCCGAACATCCAGCATGAGGTCGCACTCTTCGAGAAGAAGTACCCCGCGATCAAGGTCAAGATCGTCAACGCCGGCCAGGGCGTTGCCCACTACACCAAGCTGCGCACCGCGCTGAAGGCCGGCACCGGTGCACCCGACCTGGCGCAGATCGAGTACCAGGCGATCCCCACCTTCACGATCACGGGCAGCCTGCTGAACCTTGCCCCGTACGGTGCCTCGGCGTTGAAGGACCAATTCGTCGACTGGACGTGGGGACAGGTCAGCGGACCCGGTGGCGAGGTATGGGCGATCCCCCAGGACACAGGACCCATGGGGCTGCTCTACCGCAAGGACATCTTCGACAAGCACGGCATCCAAGTGCCGGGGACCTGGGACCAGTTCGCGGCTGCGGCCCGCAAGCTCCACAAGGCCGACCCTAGGGTCTACCTGACCAACCTCGCGGCGAACGAGCCCGCCGCCTGGCACGGCCTGCTGTGGCAGGCGGGCGCCAAGCCGTATGCGACCTCGGGCAAGAGCACCCTCTCCATCAGCGTTGACGATGCCGTCTCCAAGAAGCTCGGCGAGTACTGGGGCGGGCTTGCGAAGGAAGGGGTCATCAGCACGGACCCGGACTTCGCCGATGCATGGTACGCCGGGTTCAACAAGGGCAAGTACGCCACCTGGCTCACCGCGGCCTGGGGCCCGGCCTTCCTGTCCGGTTCGGCCAAGTCCACCGCCGGCACGTGGCGGGCGGCGCCGCTGCCGCAGTGGGACGCGTCCAAGCCGGCGTCGGGCAACTGGGGCGGCTCCACGACCGCGGTCATCAGGTCCACCAAGAACCCGATAGCGGCGTCGCAGTTCGCCCAGTTCCTCAACAGTGACCCGGCGAGCGCCAAGATGTTCGCCACCAACCAGTTCTCCTTCCCGGCGACCAAGGCCCTGCTCACGGACGCGAGTTTCACGTCAGATGCCCCCTCGTTCTACGGCGGCCAGAAGGTCAACCAGATCTTCGCCGACATCAGCGACACGGTCTCGACCTCGTTCCAGTGGCCACCGTTCCTGGACCAGGCGGCGACCGACTGGACCGAGACCGTCGGCAAGTCCCTAGCCGACAAGTCCGACACCGTCGCCGCGCTCGGCACGTGGCAGTCCCGGCTCACGACCTATGCCAAGAACCAGGGCTTCACCGTCAAGGGGGCCTGAGATGGCCAAGTTCGCGACTGCGCTCGAGCAGGGAGTGTCCCCACCGACCGCGGCTTACACCAAGAGGCCGCGCCGAGCGCACACGCCACGTCGCTGGTCCGGTGCGGCAGGACCATGGTTCGTAGCCCCGTTCCTGATCCTCTTCCTGCTGCTGTTCCTCGCCCCGCTCGGCTACGCCGCCTACCTCAGCCTCTTTCAGCAACGGCTCATCGGCGGCACGGTCTTCGTCGGCCTGGACAACTACGTCACCGCCCTCAAGGACCCGCTCCTTCTCCATGGCGTCGGACGCGTGGCACTGTTCTTCGTGATCCAGGTGCCGCTGATGCTGCTGCTGGCCCTGCTCTTCGCCCTCGCGCTCGACAGTGGTCTGCTGCGGATGGCACGCGTGATCCGGCTCGGCATCTTCGTCCCCTACGCGGTCCCGAGCGTGGTCGCCACGCTCATGTGGGGCTACCTCTACGGTCCCGACTTCGGCCCGTTCGCCCAGCTGAGCCGCAAGCTGGACCTGCCGGCCCCGCACTTCCTCAGCGAGAGCTGGATGCTGGGCAGCCTGGCGAACATCGTGACCTGGGAGTTCGTCGGCTACAACATGATCATCCTGTACGCGGCCCTGCGCACCATCCCACAGGACCTGTACGAGGCGGCCGCGATGGACGGGGCGGGCTCCTGGCGGATCGCCTGGTCGATCAAGCTGCCCGCGCTGCGGCCGGCGCTCCTGCTGACTCTGCTGTTCTCAGTGATCGGCAGCTTCCAGCTGTTCAACGAGCCCAGCCTGCTGATGAAGATCGCTCCCGATGTCATCAGCAGCTCCTACACCGCCAACCTCTACGCCTACTCCCTCGCCTTCACCGGCAACCAGGTCAACTACGCCGCCACGGTGTCCTTCCTGCTGGGCCTGGTCATCGTGATCGCCTCCTACGTCGTGCTGCTGACCGCGAACCGCAGGAGGGCCACGTGACGACCTCCCCCAAGTTCTCAGCTTCGCTCGAACAGGCGACACCCCCACGGCAGATGGCCACCGCCGCACCGGCCGATCGGGCCCCCACCGCACAGAAGCGGCGCCGCTCCACCTTCCACCGCCGCAGCGCCCCACTGACGATCGCCATGCTGGCGGCCCTGGCCTACTTCCTCCTCCCGCTGTTCTGGCTGCTGGTCGCCTCGACCAAGAACACCCAGGACCTGTTCAACAGCTTCGGCCTGTGGTTCTCCCGTGCCCCGCAGCTGCTGGTGAACATCACGGCGACCTTCACCCAGGGCGACGGCGTCTTCGTGCACTGGCTCCTCAACACCGCCGTGTACGCCGTCGTCAGCGCACTCGGCGCCGCCCTGCTCGCGGCCGCCGCAGGGTACGGCTTCGCCAAGTTCAGCTTCCGCGGCGACCGTGCCGCCTTCAACCTCGTACTCGGCGCCATCATGGTCCCGGCCACCGCGCTGGCGATCCCGACCTATCTGCTGTTCGCCAAGGTCGGCCTGGTCAACACCCCCTGGGCGATCATCCTGCCCTCCCTCGTCAACCCCTTCGGCCTCTACCTCATGCGCGTCTACGCGGCCGACGCGGTCCCGGACAGCCTCCTGGAGGCCGCCCGCATCGACGGGGCAGGGGAGGCACGGATCTTCTTCCGGATCGCCCTCAGGCTGCTGGCCCCCGGCCTGGTGACCGTCCTGCTCTTCACGCTCGTGGCGACCTGGAACAACTACTTCCTGCCACTGATCATGCTCAACGATCCGAACCTGTACCCGATCACGGTTGGCCTCTCCTCCTGGGCCGCCCAGGCGCAGAACGGCGGGGCCGGCGCGAGCAGCGACATGCTCCCGCTCGTCGTGACCGGCTCCCTCATCTCCATCGTCCCGCTCGTCATCGCCTTCCTCCTGCTCCAGCGCTACTGGCAGAGCGGTTTGGCGACCGGAAGCGTCAAGCAGTGACGCACGAGCGCCCCCAGGTGCCGAACTGGAGCCCGGCGCATGGGACGTGAGGGTTGTCGTCACCGGGCGGGCAGCGGCCCGGCCGACGACGACCTCGCCTGAACCGCGGTCCCAACGGCCGTCACCGCGACGGTCGCCGAAGAACTGAGCATCACCCCTGGTCATCCCTCAAAGGAGAGGCAATGCACAGAAGACGGCTGGGAAAGGCGCTGGGCACCTTCATCGCGGTATCTGCGATGGTGGCGGTCCCCATGGCCAGCGCGCAGGCGTACAACCCGACGGGCGGGATCCTGTACCAACTCGGAAATGAACCGTGCCTGAAAGGGCGGGGCAACTGCGCGATCTACGTGAAATCGGCGCAACTGCCGAGTGGACGCCTGGTCGCAACGTTCGAGAAGGCCACTGTCGTGCCGACGACGGGGAGCGCAGACGGAGAGACTCTCCCGGTCTACAAGAGCGACGACTACGGCACGTCATGGCAGCCGCTGTCGGAGGTCAAGGCCCCGGCGTACCTCTCCAGCGACCCAAAGTACGTGAAGTACACGAGCAACTGGGGAGCCCCCTATCTCTACGTCCTTCCGCAGGACGTCGGGAACCTGAAGAAGGGCACGCTGCTCCTCGCGAGCGTCGTGACGGGCGACGACTACTACTACAAGGAGCACAAGGCAGCCGACCCGAACTGGACGCCGTCCAACGACGGAGACCGCAGTGACATGGCGATCGCCCTGTTCTCCAGCACCGACGAAGGCGTGACGTGGAAGGTCGTCAACGTCATCGCGACAGGCGGCTGGCAGGGCGGCAGCGCTGGCGCGATCGGCCGGAACGTCGCGAGCGCGAACACGCACCGGCAGGTGGATCCCCTCTGGGAGCCGTACCTGATGGTCTACAACGGCAAGCTCGTCTGCTACTACTCGGACGAGAACGACTACCTGGGTTTCGACCCGGTCACCGGCGTACCGACACTGGACCCCGCGAACGACACCGCCCCGGACTCGCACGGCCAGATCCTCGTCCACAAGACCTGGAACGGCCGCAGCAAGGAGTGGAGCGAGCCCGTCGTCGACGTCGCAGGACTGACCCAGGACATGGGCGGCGGCAAGACGGAGATCGGAGGCGGCCGACCGGGCATGACAAACGTCGTCCCAACGACGGACGGCAAGTGGCTCCTCACCTACGAGTACTGGGGCGGCGGAACCAACACCCGGTACGCGATAGCCGATGACCCGTTGAAGTTCTACCGCGGCTCTGTGGGCAACCCCGTCACCTCGTTGCCGGTCGACGCCGGTTCCCGTCCTCTCGCGGTGTGGGGCAGCCCGGTCATCATCCGGCTCCCGGACGGGCGCCTGGTCTACAACGCCGCCAGCAGCGGCAACGTCTGGGTCAACGAGAGCGGACGCAGCGACGGCGTGTGGAAGGAGTACCAGACGACCTCGCAGGCCGGCTACACCCGCAACCTGCAGTACGTCGAGGGCACCGGTCGCATCGCGATCCTCAACCACCAGGGCACGTCGACGATCGCCTACGCAGAGGTCGATCTCGGCCACTCGGAGGGCGCCTACTACCAGTTGGTGAACCGCAAGACCGGCCAGGTGATCGGCACCGGGAACAAGACCAACGACGCGAACATCGGCAACGGAGACGTTCCTGACGTCGTCCTGGAGGACCCCGGCTCGGCGGCCGACAAGGACACCCAGTTCTGGCACGTGGTGACCGGGCCCCAGGGCGGCACTACGCTGCTGAACCAGTCCGGAGGCCGCGCGGCAGCGATCTGGACGGGGAACGCGACGGTGGGCCAGAGGATCGGCCAGTGGGTCGACAACAGCGCCACAGGCAGCTGGAACGTCATCAAGGCCGCCGACGGCTACTACAAGTTCCAGGCGGTGAAGAACCCGAACGTGTACCTGACCGGTGCATCCCGAGGCGCGGCGCTGACCTTGCAGAACGCGGTCGCGGACGGCTCGCAGGAGTGGCAGCTCGTCCAGCGGGCTCCGACCTCCGAGGACCTGACGACGGACAAGCGGTCGGAGAATTTGATTGCGGCGAACGAGGTCGGGGTGAAGGCAACCGTGTCGCTGGACGCGGCGGCGTCGGATCCCGGGGGCACGGCCCTGCACGCGAACACGACGGGCCACGTCTACGCGTTCACAGCCGACGGGAAGGCCACCGACCTCGGGCCGGTCTCCTTCGACGAGGACCAGAAGGGCAGCGTGGCGCTTCCGGCGACGATCGCTGGCGGGAGGAAGATCAAGATCGCCGTGGTCTTCGACGACACACCGCTGATGTGGGACGCGGTCACCGTGCGGGCCGCTGGCGCCGAACGCTGATCCGTGGCTTGGGGTGAGCCGGCTCGTCGGCTCATCCCAACCTCCGTTGTTGCCGATCACGACAACCGGCTCAACCGGACAGCCTCGGCCACGGGCTCCGGGCCGGCTGCGCCGCGCCACCCCCTGGTCACCCCGGCACCCTGCTCACCTGGCACCGCACACTGCTGCGCTGGGGGGTGGGGGCAGAAGCCCGCACGGATCAGAGACTCGCCTTGTTCCGCGGTGGAACTTGCACCGGTGTGACGGTTGATGCGGTGTTGGGCATGGGCTGGTCGGCGATCGGCACAGGAATGGGGCGCTGCGCGCTCGGGCGCGCAACATCCGCACAAGTCTTCAAACCAAGATCGACCGTGTTGCTGGGAGTCAAAGGGTCGCAGGTTCAAATCCTGTCGTCCCGACTTTCAGAAGTCGGATGTTTCCGCAGATCAGGAGCACTCTTCGGAGGGCCCCTGACGTGTGTGTGGGAGCGAGTCGACTCGGGACGCGGTCCACCTCGACTTGATAGGCAAGTGCAAACTTGCCTATCCTGTGGTTGTGGCCGACGACCTTTTCAAAGCCTTGGCCGATCCCACCCGGCGCACCATCCTCGACGAGCTCGCGGAGAAGTCCGGACAGACACTGTTCGAGATCTGCTCGCGACTGAGCATGAAGCATCAGCTCGGCATCTCGCGCCAGGGTGTCTCCCAGCACCTCGCCGTGCTCGAGGCCGCCGGGCTCGTCGAGACCCGGCGGGAGGGCCGCTACAAGTTCCACGACCTGAACACAGCCCCGCTGCGGCAGATCGCCGAGCGATGGCTCGTGCCCGACACATCCGGACCGGAGAAGAGCACCCCATGAAGATCCGTCTGACCAGCGTCTTCGTCGACGACCAGGCCAAGGCCGAGCACTTCTACACCGAGATCCTCGGCTTCGTGAAGAAGCACGACGTCCCGGTGGGCGAGAAGGACCGGTGGCTGACCGTCGTCTCGCCCGAGGAGCCCGGCGGCACCGAACTGCTCTTGGAGCCCGTCGGTCACCCGGTTGCCAGGACCTACCGCGACACGCTCGTGCAGGACGGCATCCCGCTCGCCCAGTTCGCCGTCGACGACGTGCAGGCGGAGTACGAGCGCCTGCGCGGCCTCGGCGTCCGCTTCACCCAGGAGCCCCTGGAGATGGGCGCCGTCACCACCGCCGTCTTCGACGACACCTGCGGCAACCTGATCCAGATCGCGACACGGCCGCAGTAGGCGGTCGGCCGCGTGCGGGACAAGGCCGCGGCGGCGACCGGACCCTCGCCCTGGAATACGCCGGCGAGTCGGCAACGCCTGGGCATGACTCCGAAGTCCCTCGAAACCCTCTCGTGCTCGTGCTGCCGCCCCCCGGCGTCAGGGCCGAACTCCACCCGGCATCCGTGACCGCCCATCGCCGCCCCGACGGCTTTAGTGTGGAAGGCGGAGGCACCGCATGGGCGCGTCGGAATTCGCTGGTCTGATGGCTGTAGTGACCGGTGGCGCATCAGGGGTAGGGCTGGCCACGGCACGGCTGCTCGCCGCCCGCGGGGCCTGTGTCGCCTGCCTCGACCTCAGGCCCGACGCCATGCCCGCACCGCTGGTCGACACACCGGCCGACGCGGCCGACGACGTGACCGTACGGGCGGCGGTCGAGGAGGCCGCACGCTGGTTCGGCGGCCTCGGCATCCTTGCGAGCAGCGCCGGGATCGGCGCCCAGGGCATCATCTCGCCCTCGTCGGCGGCATGGGCGGACTACGGATTCGGTCCCGCGCCGGACCTGCCGCGCGAAACCGTCCGCAGGAAGAACCAGCCATGAAGAGCAGATGCCTCATGAAGAGCAGATGCCTCAGGTATTCCTGCCTCGGCGCGGTCAGCGCCCTCGCCGTCACCACACTCAGCGCCTGCGGCGGCTCCGGTGCCGACTCGGGGGGCGACCCGGCCGGTGCCCAGGTGGTGGGCGTCGACTACCCCCGTTCGGACACCGACTTCTGGAACTCGTACATCAAATACACCCCGCAGTTCGCCAAGGAGCTCGGCCTGGGGCTGAAGACCACCAACTCGCAGAACGACGTCGGCAAGCTCGCCGCCAATGCACAGACGTTCATCAGCCACGGGGTGAAGGGCGTCGCGATGGCCCCGCAGGACACCGCCGCGATCGCGCCCACCCTCCAGCAGATGGCCGCGCAGAAGATCCCCGTGGTCACCGTGGACACCCGTCCCGACACCGGCAAGGTCTACATGGTCGTACGCGCCGACAACCGCGCCTTCGGCGAGAAGGCCTGCCGATACCTCGGCGCCAAGCTCGGCGGCCAGGGCAAGGTGGTCATGCTCGAGGGCGACCTTGCCTCGATCAACGGCCGGGACCGCACGGAGGGTTTCAACGACTGCATGAACGAGCACTACCCCGAGATCACGGTCCTCGGCCAGGCGACCAACTGGGACGGGACGGTCGCGGCGCAGAAGCTGCAGGCGGCTCTCACCGCCCACCCGGACATCAAGGGCGTCTACATGCAGGCCAGCTTCGCTCTCTCCGGCACCCTGCACGTGCTCAAGCAGCAGGGCCTGCTGGTCGGCCCGAAGGACAAGAAGCACATATTCGTGGTCTCCAACGACGGCACCCCAGAGGAGCTCAGGAGAATCGCCGAGGGAAAGATCGACGCCACGGTCTCGCAGCCCGCCGACCTCTACGCCAAGTACGCCCTCTCCTACCTGAAGGCGGCGATCGAGGGCAAGACATTCAAGCCCGGCAAGACCGACCACGACAGCACCATCGTCAAGGTCCGCGACGGTGTGCTGGAGGACCAGCTGTCCGCACCGCTGGTGACCGCGGACGGCGGGACGTACGACGGCGTGCCCAGTCTCAAGAGCGACGACACGTCCCTCTGGGGCAACACCCTCGGCCCGGAAGTCACCCGGAAGTAGCCGGAAGGGGCCGGGAGGGGGTACCTCTGCACCGCCCATTACGGGGCCGCCTTGATCACCTTCATGGTCAAGTGGGATTCGAGGCGCAGGACGGCGGGCAGGCCGCTGAGCTTCTCGATGAGGAAGGCCTCGTAGGCGGCGTGGTCGGCGGTGGCGACGCGGATGAAATAGTCGGGGCGGCCGTACATGCGACGGAATTCGATGACGTCCTCGTAGGAGGCCACGGTGGTCTCGAACTCCTCGACGGTCTTGCGGTCCTGGGCATAGATCTCAACGTCGATGAGGACTTCCAGCCCGCGGCCCAGGGCTCCGGCGTCGATGACGGCCCGGTATCCGGTGATCACGCCGGTCTCTTCCAGGCGCTTGACCCGGCGCAGGCACGGGGGCGGGGTCAGGCCGACTCGTTTGGCCAGTTCGACGTTGGTCAGCCGCCCGTCCTGACGCAGGTGAAACAAAATGTCTCGGTCAGTGGCGTCCAGGTTGATTTCATTGCCCATGAAGCGATCATAGAGTCATAATCCGCAACCATATAAGGCGTAACTCGTCCTAAAATGTCTGCATGCAGATAGCGCCTCACGTGGCTGACGGCCCATCGCGGTCTGCACCCGTCCCTCCGTCCCGGACGCCCTCCGAGGCGCGGGCCGCCTTCGAGGACTCCGCCTCCGTGGGCCTGGGATTCGTCCCGCTGGGCATCGCCTACGGGGTGCTCGTCACCCACTCCGGCGTCGACTGGTGGTGGACGGCCTTGTCCAGCGCGGTGATCTACGGCGGATCGTTCGAGTTCCTGCTCATCGGCATGGTCACCGCCGCCGCCCCACTGGGGGCGATCGCGGTGTCCGCGTTCCTCGTGAACGTCCGGCACGTCTTCTACGCGCTGTCCTTCCCGCTCGACCGTGTGAGGGGGCGCCTCGGCAGGACGTACAGCACCTTCGCCCTGAGCGACGAGGCATACGCCCTGACCGCCGCCGAGCAGGCCCGCTCCTGGTCCAGCCGGCGCATCCTGTGGTTGCAGCTCTTCATGCACCTGTACTGGGCCGGCGGCGCCACCGCGGGAGCCCTGCTCGGCTCCCTCATTCCGGACAGCGTCACCGCCCTGGACTTCGCGCTGACCGCCCTGTTCACCGTCCTGGCCCTGGACGCCGTCCGCGACCGGCGGGGCGACCTGCCGACCCCCGTGCTCGCCCTCCTAAGCGCCCTGGCCGCCCGGCTCGTCTATCCGAGCCAGATGCTCCTCGTCGCCTTCGCCCTGTTCACCGCCGGGCTACTGGCTCGCCACGTCATGACCGGCAGGAACACGACCAGCGGGAACACGACCAGGAGGAAGCCGAGCCATGCCTGACACCCCCTACCTCATCGCCGCGGTTCTCGTCACCGCCGCCGTCACCTGGGGCCTGCGTGCGCTGCCCTTCGCCGTGCTCGCTCCGCTGCGCGCGAGCAGCACCGTGCAGTACCTCAGCACCCGTATGCCGGCCGGCATCATGGTGATCCTGGTCGTCTACTGCCTGCGCGACCTGCCCCTCACCGAGCCCCGTGTCCTGGCTCCGTCGGCGGCCCTGGCCGTCACCGTCGGCCTGCACCTGTGGCGCCGCAACGCCCTGCTGAGCATCCTCGGCGGCACGGCCGTCCACGTGCTCCTGGCCAGCACGGTTCTCAGGTCCTGACGCCCACTCAGGGGCTTCGAAGAGGGCTCCAGCGGACCGGAGAGCGGGCGGCTCTGCGGCGCCGGATCGCCGGGTTCCGAACTCGTGACTCCACCCACGCGTAAACGCGCGGGCTTCCTGCGTCGGTAGCTAGGCCACGTCGCAGAGGGCCAGCCCGGCCCTGTTGAGGACGTTCGTCGCGCCGACGTGGTCCGCGTTCGCGGTGAAGCCGCACGCCGTGCACTGGAACTCCGCTTGGGTGACGCGCTTCTCCTTCGCGACGTGCCCGCATTCGAAGCACGTGCGGGAGGTGTTGCGGGCGTCCACCGGGATGGTCAGGCGACCGGCACTCTCAGCCTTGTTCGCCAGGATCACCAGGAACTGCCCCCAACCCGCGTCGAGGATGCTGCGGTTGAGCCCGGTCTTCGCGGCGGCGCCGTTCGGCAGGAACGCGCCGGGCGTGCTGAGGTCGGGCTTGGGTGCTGGCGCCTTCGTCATGCCCGCCGTGTTGAGTCGCTCATGCGCGATCAGGTCGTGGTCGCGGATCAGCGCGTTCGCGGTCTTGTGGTGGAAGTCGAGGCGTTGCCGCCGGATCTTCGCGTGGAGTTTGGCGACCTTGCGGGCGGGGGCGCGGTGCCTCTTCGTGCGCTGCCGGGTGCGCTTGGGGAACGTGGCGAGGTGCCGTTGGGCGTCGGCCAGCTCGTCCGCCGCCGCGTCGAGGAACTTCGGGTTGGCGACGTGTGCGCCGTCCGAGGTGGTCAGGAAGTGCGACACGCCCATGTCGATGCCGACCACGGCGCCGGTGGCCGGCAGCGGCTCGGCGGGCACGTCGTCGCACGAGAGGACGACGTACCAGCGGCTGCCGTCACGCTTGATGCTGATCGTCTTCACGCGGCCCTGGATGGACCGGTGCTGGTGCACACGGACGTGTCCGATGCCCTGGAGGCGGACGCGGGTCTGCATATCGTGCGGAGTGGAGTCCCAGCGGCAGCCGTCGCCGTCCTTGGGGAAGACGACGGTGTCGAAGTGCCCGACGCCCTTGAACCGCGGGTACCCGGGCTTCTGCCCGGCCTTGACCCGGCGGAAGAACGCGGCGAACGCCTTGTCCAGGCGGCGCAAGGTGGCCTGCTGGGAGGAGAAAGACCAGCGGCCCTGGCGGTCGGGTTCGAACGCGCGGATCTCCTTGAACTGGGCGGACTGTTCGCCGTACTTGATGCTCATCTTCGAGCTGTGCCGGTAGGCGTCCCGGCGCTCCTGACGGGCGGCGTTGTACAGCGAGCAGTGCTCCCGCAGCATCTCGCCCAACGCGACCGCCTGACGGGCCGTGGGACGCAGAAGGAACTTGTAGGCGCGGATCACCCCTTGCGCCTCCGTTCAAGGCGCAAGGCGTCGGCGAGGAGCACGCACGCAGCAGCGTTGATCGAAATGCCCGCCCGGTGGGCGTATTCCTCGATCTGCCGCTTCAAGTCTGGGGGTACGCGGAGGTTCAGCGACTCCCGGCGGTCACCTCTAGCCACAACCAAAATGCCACCCTTTTTGGCGGTGGCTCACGTCCAAGACCAGACGCTGCGCTGCTCCGCAGCGCAGGAGCGGATTCGATTCCCCCACCGGCTAATACTCCAGTGTGGCTTCGTGATCTACCCAGTGGGTTCGCTGGCGGTCCGTCGTCGGTAGTGGCTGCGTCGGGCTGTTGCCTGGTGCCGTCTGCGCCAGTTGGACCAGTGCAGCGGCCTGGTCGGAGTCACGGCCGGTGGGTTGAAGAGAGCGGCAAGTAGGTGGCGGATCTCCGGGACGGTCAGCGTGATCGGATCGCTGCTGCGGGCAAGCTGGTGCGCGTCGGCGGGCCGTTCGCGGGCCGCGTCGGCGGCGAGGGCAGTCAGGAAGGCCAGGGCGAGCATGGCGAGCGTGATGTGCCGGTGCCATGAAGTCCAGTGCCTAACCTGGTAGTGGTCGAGTCCGACCTGGCTCTTGGCGGCCTGGAAGCACTCCTCGATGCTCCAGCGGACACCGGCGACGCGGACCAGTTCCGACGCGGGCACTTCGGTGAGCGACCAGCACAGATAGAAAGCGAGTTCGCCGGTGGACCGGTTGCGTCGGATGAGCAGGTGCCGGTGGTTGCCGGTGCCGATGCGGATCCAGGCCCAGTCGTAGTATCGCGGCCCTTTCGCGCCGTTTCCGGCGCTGCGCCGCTGCCAGGCTGTGGCGGGCAGGCGGCCGGCGACGGTGTCCGCGCGGACGGAAGTGCGGCCGTGGTTGATTCTCACGCGCATCGAGCAGGCGACGGCCATCACGTAGCCGATACCGCGTGCCTCGAGGGCGGCGCGGAGCTGGGGGTCCTGTCCGTAGGCTTCGTCGCCGGTCACCCAGGAGGCACCGATTCCGGCGTCCAGTGCGGCCTCGATCATCTCCTCGGCCAGACGGGGCTTGGTGGCGAACTGCACCGTCTCGGGTATCCCGGCCGTGTTGCGGCGTTCGGGATCAGTGGACCAGGAGTGTTCCGGGAGGTAGAGCCGTCGGTCGATCAGGGCCCGTCCCCGGCTGGTGGCCAGGGCGAGGAACACACCGACCTGGGCATTTTCGATGCGTCCTGCGGTGCCGGTGTACTGCCGCTGCACTCCTGCCGAGGACCGGCCCTTCTTCAGGAAGCCGGTCTCGTCGACGACGAGAACGCCGCCGTCGGTGCCGAGGTGTTCGGCGGCGTACGCACGCAAATCGTCGCGGACGGCATCGGCGTCCCAGCGGGCGCAGCGCAGCAGGCGCTGCATCGGCCCGGGCCGCGTATGGCCCGCCTGTTCGGCCAGCTGCCAGCAGTTCTTTCGTTCCACGCCCGACAGCAGCCCGAGCAGATAGGAGCGGGCCGCGGCCCTGGGCTCAACTCGCCTGAATCGGCCTGCGATCCGGGCCATAACCTGGTCGAACATCGCCCGCCAGCGGGCAGGGTCTACGCTATGGCCTGCGGCCACCACACGATCTTCAGGAGTCCACACAACCCCCGATGATCACGCGGTGGCCGTCCCTGCGGCGGACCGGCAGTGTTTACTCGTCGTAGTACTCACAGTCGTCGCCCTGGACGCGCGCCCCCAGTACCCGCGCGATCTCCCGCATCTTCTTGAGCAGGATCTCATCCGGGTTCTTCACCACGATCTGCCCCTGTTCCCAGTCCAACCAGGCACCGTGAGTGTCCCGTTGCGGGTGGGTGCACATCTGTGCCAGCCACTCGTGTCGGTACTCCAACACGGCGTCCTGGCCGCACGGAGAAACTCGGGCCACTTGAACCATCTCCAGGTCGGAGTCGGCAGCGACTACCGCCGCCCACTCCTGCGTGGTGATCTGCTCGCCCTCTTCCTCCCACCACGGCGTACGCCTGGTGATGTGCACGTCATAGCCCATGCCGCCACAGTAAGGGGCACGAACGCCACGGACTCGATCACGAAGTCGCACTGGAGTACTAAAGCCGGTGGTCCCCTCGAAAGGAATCTGATGGACGGGATCGAGCTCGCCGACGCCGTCCAGGCCGTACGCGACTAACTGCTCACCGCTGGGGCGCGCGGGACGGGGCGTGACCTGCGCTTCGAGGTGGGGGACATCGATCTCGAGTTCACGGTCGAGCTGCGCCGTCCGCGTCTTCGCTCACTGGGATTCGTCGACTGCGGAGCCTCAAGGACTATTCCTCTATCTCCGAGGTGAGCATCGAGCATCTGCAGCTGGAGATGATGCCTGTAGGGCCCGACATGAGCCCGCTGGCCGAACTGCAGGGCCTGAGATCGGTCTCCGTCAACAGCCGCCAGGCCTGGGGCGCCCTGAGGGACTTGCCCCTGCCTTCGGGCCTGCAGGCCCTCACCTTGGTGCCGTCGACTCTGAGCACATCGTCGCTCGACGGCATCGAACGCTGGCCGGGTCTCACGAAGCTCCATCTGGCCGCGGACACCGATTCTCGCTTCGTCCCAGACGAGTTGAGGAAGCTGGTGGCGCTGCACGAGCTCAACGAGCTGGATATCGATCTCGCCCAGATCTCCCGTCTCGCCGAACTTCGTCTGCCGCCGCTTCCGCAGATCCAGTCCCTGCACCTCAGGGCGGAAGTCCGAAGCCGCATTGATTTCAGCGAACTCCTGGAGGTGTTTCCCAACCTCAGGACGTTGAGTGCCCAGATAGACCACCGCTCTTTCACGACTCTGGACGCGGACGTGTCGGCTTTGCGGGCCGTCCCTGCCTCTTCTGTCACGATCCATCTGGCCGGGGAGAAAGAGCTGCCGAGCGGAAGTAAGGTGAAGATTCACGACCAAAGGGCTCCCCGCGTACCCCTCACGGGGAAGCCCCCTGTCCAGGAGGGCGTGCCCGGTTCCGGCATTCGGCCACACCCGGGAGCCTGGTTCCGGTCTGTGCTGTACCGACGCTCGTAGTGCTCAGGAGGAGCTGTCCGCGTGCCGAGTGACCTCATGGAATTGGCGCTGGGCGAGTTCCGAGTGGCCGTCGAGCGATTCGAAGTGCAGGTAGAGTCCCGGTCCGGCGCCAGCGTTCAGGCCGTACGAACGATCGACGCGGAGGCCGCGTACCTCAAAGTCACTCCGGTCGCGCTGGGTCCAGAAGCGCTGGCAGCCGCCCGGCGGGAACTGCGCTTCTATCAGGACCTCGCACCCGTCGCCCCCATTCGCACACCACGCCTCCTCAACTCCCTGGACACCGAGGAGGGTGTGGCCATGCTGCTCACGGCGGCCGGCACGCCTCAGGGCGTCGCGTCGTGGACCCGGGACATGTGGACGAACCTGGGAAGGGACTTGGCCGCCCTGCACAGCATGCCGCTGCCGAAAGCCGGGGACTCGAGCCGTCCTGATGCGCTGCTGGAGGCTCTCGCCGCGCCGAACCTGAAGGAGATCAACGACTTCTGGGCGGCCACGCTTCCCCAGCTTCCCGCCTTGGTCTCCGGCCGCACCGAGCTACACGATCAGATCAGCGCGCTACCACCGGTGCTCATCCATGGGGACTGCCACACGGACAACATCGTCCACGCTGCAGGGTCGCTGGTCTTCTGCGACTGGCAGGCGGTGGGAGTCGGCCGGCCCGCCTCCGACCTGGCCTTCCTCAGCGTGCGCGCAACCCCATCGGGGACGGCTGTGCCCCGGGCCCTGGTCGATGCCTATCTGGACGTTCGCCCCTGCGACCGCCGCGCTCTGGAACGCGCACTGGTGGCAGAAGAACTCGCGATCTTCGTCTTCCTGTGGCCGCCCTACGCCGCGTTCAACAGCCCCTCGGGAAACGATCGCGTCCGCCGCAGGGCACGCGAACTCGCAGGCAGGTACCTCGGCTAGCCGACGCACCAAGGGCGGCGGCGCGGGTCAGCCCGCTGAACTCGCAAAAAAGCTCCGGCGTTCCCTCAGGGGCGCCGGAGCCGGACCGCCAGGCGGTTACAGGCCAGGCGGCTACAGGGCCGCGGCCTCCTCGGTGGTGAGGAAGCGCAGGTTCTGCACGTACTCGTTGACGAACATGGGCACGCCGTCCGAGGCCAGGTACCACCTCGGCTTGCCCGTGCTGTCGGCGATCACCCTGCCGTTGACGCGGAGGTTCTCGAAGGTGACGTCCTTGACGACGTGATCCTTGTCCAGACCGGTGATGATCGACAGGTCGGCGTTCTTGCCGTTGTAGCTGAGGTCCTTGACGTAGACGTTCTCGATGCCGCGGCCGGCCGAGGTGTTGTACTTCGGGTTGTACTCGACCCGTATGTGGACGAGCTGGCCCCAGCGGAAGTCCTCCACACGGATGTTGTCGAACCTGACGTCCCGGACGAGGTTGCTGTCGCCGACCATGAAGGCGATGGCGCCCTGGTAGGTCACCTGCGGCTCGCGGTGGTCGAGGATGTCGATGTTCTCGAAGTTCAGGTTCTCCAGCATCTCGGGGGTGTCGGTGTTGCCATGCACGCCGATGTTGATCGGGTGGGCGACGTCGGCCCAGAGGGAGCAGTTCTTGACCGTGATGTTGCGGGTGTCGCCGTAGAAGTCCCAGCGGTGGGTGTAGAGGGCGATGGAGTCGTCGGAGGTGCGCAGGAAGCAGCCATCGATGGTGACGTTCTCGGAGCAGTAGAGCTGGATGCCGTCGCCCCAGCCCTGGTGGCTGAAGGCGCGCAGGTTCTTGATGGTGATGTTCTGCGACTCCGCGACCCTGATGTTCTCGTACCGGGGGTTGAGGATCGTGACGCCGTCGATCGTGACGTTCTCGCACTTGCGGATCAGCATCGCGCCCCACTTGGAGTTGTAGAGGACGCCACGGCCGGTCACCCGGGAGTTCTCCACCCCCTGGATGTCCACGAAGGCCTGGACGACCGCACCCGGAGCCAGGTAGACGGTGGTGTTGCTGGGCACCTTCAGCTCCCCGTTGGGGGGAGTGTGGAAACCGGGCCCGAAGTACATGACGTTCTTGTCGCCCTCGGCGGGCACGTCCTGCTCGATCGGGTTCGCGAACAGGTGGAGGCAGTCGAAGATCTTGTCGTCGACCTGGACGACGATGTTGCGGGGCCGGTCCAGGGTGAAGCGCGCGGTGCTGCCGAGCACCTCGGGCTTGATGCCGTACGAGTCCGGGCGTATACGGACCTTCTCGAAGGCGCCCGGGTTGTAGGTGACCTCGACCTCGACGGTGCCGGAGAAGTCGAACATGGCCACAGAGGAGTTCTGGGCCCTGTTGCTGCCGGTGACGGGGTCGATCAGCGCGAGCTTGGCCAGATAGACGTCGAGTCTCTGCCAGGTGCCGCCGACGGGCCGGAACTTGACGGTGAAGGAGTTGTTGACGGGCACCTGCGGAAGGGTCGGGTGGATGACCACTCGGTCGTCGACGGTGCCGGTCTCGTCCGCCGTGGCAGCGGCGGCCTGTGCTGTGCCGGCGACGCTGCCGGCCAGGCCGGCGACAGCGAGGGCGCCGGCGGCCTGGAGGGTGGTTCGCCGGGACAGGGACGAGCTCATGGTGACTCCTTGACGGAACGTGGGCGTGGTCATCTGTGGCCGGAGGCGGAGACCCCGGTGCTGCAGCCGCCTTGCGCGGCCCCCGCGCGGCGTGCAGGCAGAGCCTCTGCCTTTCGTGCAGATGTGGTGTATGGGCGCGATGAGCTTCAGTGTTGCGCCAAATCTGCGTCAAGACTCTTGACGAATTTTCGAAACAATTGGGACGGCGGGGACTAGGGAACGGGCCGGTCGGAACGGCCGTCGGAGTGATCATCGTCGGCAGGCTGTGCCGGAGCAGCCGCAGCGGTCGCCCGGTCAGCACGATGGACGGCGTCGCGCCGTCGTGACCGCACGGTGGCAGGATCCAGGAGGCTTCGTGACCGCCCAGCCGCCCGCCCGCTATGACGATCTGCGTGCGCTGTTCGTCAATTGCACGCTCAAGCGCTCGCCCGAAGTCAGCAACACCCAGGGGCTGATCGACAAGAGCCGCGAGGTGATGGAGGCGAACGGCGTCGCCACCGAGCTGGTGCGGGCGGTCGATCACGACATCGCGACCGGCGTATGGCCGGACATGACCGAGCACGGGTGGGCGAGCGACGAGTGGCCCGCACTGTTCGAGCGCGTGATGGCGGCTGACATCCTGGTGCTGGCGGGGCCGATCTGGCTCGGCGACAACAGCTCGGTGATGAAACAGGTCGTCGAGCGACTGTACGCGTGCTCGACACTGCTCAACGACCGTGGGCAGTACGCGTATTACGGGCGCGTCGGCGGCTGCCTGATCACGGGCAACGAGGACGGTGTGAAGCACTGCGCGATGAACGTGCTCTACAGCCTCCAGCACCTCGGTTACACCATTCCGCCGCAGGCCGACGCGGGCTGGATCGGGGAGGCGGGCCCCGGACCCTCGTATCTCGACCCGGGTTCGGGCGGACCGGAGAACGATTTCACCAACCGCAACACCACCTTCATGACCTGGAACCTGCTGCACATGGCCGCCCTGCTCAAGCAGGCGGGCGGCATCCCCGCGCACGGCAACCAGCGCTCGGAGTGGGACGCGGGGTGCCGCTTCGACTTCCCGAACCCCGAGCACCGGTAGGCGAGCCGTGGCCGCCTGCGTTCCGAGGGCCGCTCCGCCCGCCAGAATGATCCACATGAGTGGCGTGGCTCATATGGCACGGAAGGGGCGTGGCCGACAGCATGGTCCCCGACACCGGCAGGCTGAAGGGATCCGGAATGTTCCGCAAGGTGCTGGTCGCCAACCGTGGTGAGATCGCGATTCGCGCGTTCCGTGCCGGCTATGAGCTGGGCGCGAGAACCGTCGCCGTCTTCCCGCACGAGGACCGCAACTCGCTGCACCGGCTGAAGGCCGACGAGGCGTACGAGATCGGCCAGCCGGGACACCCGGTGCGGGCCTACCTCTCTGTCGAGGAGATCGTCCGTGCGGCGCAGCGGGCGGGAGCCGACGCGGTGTATCCGGGTTACGGGTTCCTGTCCGAGAACCCCGACCTGGCGCGCGCGTGCGAGGAGGCGGGCATCGTCTTCGTCGGGCCGAGCGCGGAAACGCTCGAGCTGACGGGGAACAAGGCGCGCGCGGTGGCCGCAGCTCGTGCGGCGGGCGTGCCGGTGCTGGGCTCGTCAGCGCCCTCCACCGACGTGGACGAACTGGTCCGTGCCGCCGATGACATCGGCTTTCCCGTGTTCGTCAAGGCCGTCGCCGGGGGAGGAGGGCGCGGCATGCGCCGCGTCGAGGACCCGGCGGCGCTGCGCGAGTCCATCGAGGCGGCGGCGCGTGAGGCGGCCTCCGCGTTCGGCGACCCCACCGTCTTCCTGGAGAAGGCCGTCGTCGATCCCCGCCACATCGAGGTGCAGATCCTCGCCGACGGACACGGCAACGTCATCCACCTGTTCGAGCGCGACTGCTCGCTGCAGCGCCGCCACCAGAAGGTGATCGAACTCGCGCCCGCGCCGAACCTCGACCCGGCGCTGCGCGAGCGCATCTGCGCCGACGCGGTCCGCTTCGCGCGCGAGATCGGCTACCGCAACGCGGGCACCGTGGAGTTCCTGCTCGACCGCGACGGCAACCACGTCTTCATCGAGATGAACCCGCGCATCCAGGTCGAGCACACGGTGACCGAGGAGGTCACCGACGTCGACCTCGTGCAGTCGCAGTTGCGTATCGCGGCCGGTGAGACGCTGGCCGATCTAGGGCTGTCGCAGGAGACGGTCACACTGCGCGGCGCCGCACTGCAGTGCCGTATCACCACCGAGGACCCGGCCAACGGCTTCCGTCCGGACACCGGCAGGATCAGCGCCTACCGTTCGCCGGGCGGCTCGGGCATCCGTCTGGACGGCGGCACCACTCACGCCGGTACGGAGATCAGTGCGCACTTCGACTCCATGCTGGTCAAACTCACGTGCCGCGGCCGGGACTTCACGACCGCGATCGGCCGCGCCCGGCGTGCCGTGGCCGAGTTCCGCATCCGCGGCGTGGCCACGAACATCCCGTTCCTGCAAGCAGTCCTCGACGACCCGGACTTCCAGGCCGGACGGGTCACCACGTCGTTCATCGAACAGCGCCCGCACCTGCTCACCGCCCGCCACTCCGCCGACCGCGGTACGAAGCTCCTCACCTACCTCGCCGACGTCACGGTGAACAAGCCGCACGGTGAGCGGCCCGAGCTGCTCGACCCGATCACCAAGCTGCCACCGCTGCCGGCCCTCGAACCGCCCGCCGGCTCCCGGCAGCGGCTCGCCGAACTCGGCCCGGAGGGTTTCGCCCGGTGGCTGCGCGAGTCGCCGACCATCGGCGTCACCGATACCACGTTCCGGGACGCCCACCAGTCGCTGCTCGCCACCCGCGTCCGTACCAAGGACCTGCTCGCGGTCGCCCCGGTGGTGGCGCGGACGCTGCCGCAGCTGCTGTCCCTGGAGTGCTGGGGCGGCGCCACCTACGACGTCGCGCTCCGCTTCCTCGCCGAGGACCCCTGGGAGCGCCTGGCCGCGCTGCGCGAAGCCGTGCCGAACATCTGCCTGCAGATGCTGCTGCGTGGCCGCAACACCGTGGGCTACACGCCGTACCCGACCGAGGTGACCGACGCCTTCGTTCAGGAGGCCGCGACGACCGGCATCGACGTCTTCCGCATCTTCGACGCGCTCAACGACGTCGAGCAGATGCGGCCCGCCATCGAGGCCGTGCGGGAGACCGGAACGGCCGTCGCCGAGGTCGCGCTGTGCTACACATCGGACCTGTCCGACCCGTCCGAGCGGCTGTACACCCTGGACTACTACCTCCGGCTGGCCGAGCAGATCGTCGCCGCGGGCGCCCATGTCCTGGCCGTCAAGGACATGGCGGGGCTGCTGCGCGCCCCGGCGGCCGCGACGCTCGTATCGGCCCTGCGCCGGGAGTTCGACCTGCCGGTGCACATCCACACCCACGACACCGCGGGCGGTCAGCTCGCCACCTACCTCGCCGCGATCCAGGCGGGTGCGGACGCGGTGGACGGGGCGGTGGCGTCGATGGCGGGCACCACCTCGCAGCCGTCGCTGTCGGCGATCGTGGCGGCGACCGACCACTCCGAGCGGCCGACCGGTCTCGACCTGCAGGCCGTCGGCGATCTCGAGCCGTACTGGGAGAGCGTCCGCAAGATCTACGCACCCTTCGAGGCGGGCCTGGCCTCGCCGACCGGGCGCGTCTACCACCATGAGATCCCCGGCGGGCAGCTCTCCAACCTGCGCACCCAGGCGATCGCGCTGGGCCTCGGCGAGCGGTTCGAGGAGATCGAGGCGATGTACGCCGCCGCCGACCGTATCCTCGGCAGGCTCGTGAAGGTCACCCCCTCGTCGAAGGTGGTCGGCGACCTCGCGCTCCATCTGGTGGGCGCCGACGTGTCCCCGGAGGACTTCGAGGCGACGCCGGACAGGTTCGACATCCCCGACTCCGTCATCGGTTTCCTACGCGGCGAGCTGGGCAATCCGCCCGGGGGCTGGCCGGAGCCGTTCCGCACCAGGGCGCTGGAGGGCCGCGCCGACCCCAGGCCCGTGCAGGAGCTCACCGTGGACGACCGCACGGCGCTGGCGAAGGACCGGCGCGCGACGCTCAACCGGCTGCTGTTCCCCGGGCCGACGCGCGAGTTCGAGACGCACCGTCAGGCGTACGGCGACACCAGCGTCCTGGACAGCAAGGACTTCTTCTACGGGCTGCGTCCCGGGAAGGAGTACGCCGTCGACCTCGAACCCGGTGTCCGGCTGCTCATCGAGCTGGAGGCCGTCGGCGAGGCGGACGAACGCGGCATGCGCACCGTGATGTCCACCCTGAACGGTCAGCTGCGGCCGATCCAGGTACGCGACAACGCAGCGGCCTCCGACGTCCCGGCGACCGAGAAGGCCGACCGGACCAACCCCGGCCATGTCGCCGCGCCGTTCGCCGGAGTGGTGACGCTCGCGGTCGCCGAGGGGGACGAGGTGGCGGCCGGGGCCACGGTGGCCACCATCGAGGCGATGAAGATGGAGGCGGCGATCACCGCCCCGAGGGCCGGGACGGTGGCCAGGCTGGCCATCCACCAGATCCAGCAGGTGGAGGGCGGTGACCTGCTCGTCGAGATCGCGTGATCCGTATCGCGCGGCTGCAGGCCGGACTTTGCGGGCCGGGGGCAGGACACCTGGGTGTCCTGCCCCGCCGACCTGCGAGATCATTCCGACACTTCGGCACCGGTCGGAAGCGGCGGCTCCCCCTCGATGCGCTCCCACTCCTCGTCCGTCATCAGCCGGGAGCGGAGCAGGAAGCGCACGCCCTCGGGAGCCTCGAGCGAGAAGCCGCTGCCCCGGCCCGGGACCACGTCGACCGTGAGGTGTGTGTGCCGCCAGTACTGGTACTGGTCGGCGCTCATCCAGAACGGGGTGTCACCGCCGACATGGCCCAGCAGCACGTCCGAAGCACCGACCCGGAACTCCCCGCGCGGATAGCACATGGGCGCACTGCCGTCGCAGCAGCCACCGGACTGGTGGAACATCACCGGGCCGTGCCGGGCGACCAGTTGCCGCACCAGGTCCCCGGCGGCCTCGGTGAGTTCGACGCGCCTGGTGCGGGCGCTCATCAGAAGAACCCGAGCTTCTTCGGCGAGTAGCTCACCAGCAGGTTCTTCGTCTGCTGGTAGTGGTCCAGCATCATCTTGTGGGTCTCGCGGCCGATGCCGGACTTCTTGTAGCCGCCGAAGGCCGCGTGCGCCGGGTAGGCGTGGTAGCAGTTGGTCCACACCCGGCCGGCCTTGATCTCCCGGCCGAGGCGGTAGGCGGTGTTGCCGTCCCGCGTCCACACGCCCGCCCCCAGGCCGTACAGGGTGTCGTTGGCGATCTTCAGGGCCTCGTCGACCGAGTCGTACGTGGTGACGGAGACGACCGGGCCGAAGATCTCCTCCTGGAAGATCCGCATGTCGTTGGTGCCGCGGAAGATCGTCGGCTCGATGTAGTAGCCGCCGTCCAGACCGGCGACGGAACGGGGACGGCCACCGGTGAGGACCTCTGCGCCCTCCTTCGTGCCGATGTCGATGTAGGAGAGGATCTTCTCGTACTGGTCGTTGCTGGCCTGCGCGCCGATCATGGTCGCCGGGTCCAGCGGGTCGCCGCCGACGATGGCCTGGGTGCGCTCGACGCAGCGGGCCATGAAGTCGTCGTAGATCGACGAGTGGATCAGGGCGCGCGACGGGCAGGTGCACACCTCGCCCTGGTTGAGGGCGAACATCACGAAGCCCTCGACGGCCTTGTCCAGGAAGTCGTCGTCGGCGGCCATGACGTCGGGCAGGAAGATGTTCGGGCTCTTGCCGCCCAGCTCGAGCGTGACGGGGATGATGTTCTCGCTCGCGTACTGCATGATCAGGCGGCCCGTCGTCGTCTCACCCGTGAACGCAACCTTCGCCACGCGCGGGCTCGACGCGAGCGGCTTGCCCGCCTCGACGCCGAAGCCGTTGACGACGTTGACCACCCCGGGCGGCAGCAGGTCGGCGATCAGCTCGATGACCAGGAGCAGGCTGGCCGGGGTCTGCTCGGCCGGCTTGATGACCACGCAGTTGCCGGCGGCCAGCGCGGGCGCCAGTTTCCAGGCGGCCATGAGGATCGGGAAGTTCCACGGAATGATCTGGCCGACCACGCCCAGGGGTTCGTGGAAGTGGTAGGCGACGGTGTCGGCGTCGATCTCGGCGATGCTGCCCTCCTGGGCGCGAACCACCCCGGCGAAGTAGCGGAAGTGGTCCACGGCCAGCGGGAGGTCGGCGGCCAGCGTCTCCCGTACGGGCTTGCCGTTCTCCCAGGTCTCGGCCACGGCGAGCTTCTCGAGGTTCTCCTCGATCCGGTCCGCGATCTTGTTGAGAATGTTCGCCCGCTCCGTCGTCGACGTGCGGCCCCACTGGCCGGCCGCCGCGTGGGCGGCGTCCAGGGCCAGTTCGACGTCCGCCGCCGACGACCGGGCGACCTCACAGAAGACCTTTCCCGTGACCGGCGACGGGTTCTCGAAGTACCGGCCCTCGACGGGCGCGACCCAGTCGCCGCCGATGAAGTTGTCGTAGCGGCGGGCGAAGCTGACGAGACTGCCTTCCGTTCCTGGCTGCGCGTACACCATGGCGGCTCTCCTCGGTGATGCGAGTGCGGTCGTACGGCGGCCCGGGCCGCCGTGTGCGGTTCACTCTGATCCCGAGAGGTTGGCGTCAGGTTGGCGCGCCGGCCGCCCGTGCGCCCCGGCGGCCTGTCAGTCGCGAGGGTTCGTACGGGTTCAGTCGCGCAGGGCGGTGCTCAGCCGTCCGGCCGCGATGGCCCGGCGCGCGTCGCCCGGGCCCAGCAGATGCAGCGCGTGCTCGTGGACCTCCGCGTCGTACGGTGCCCGCTCGCCGTAGCGCAGGGCGTGCTCGGGGCGAGCGCTGGCCAGTACGGCCTCGCGCACGGTGACCTCCAGCCGGGCGCGCCATTCGACGATCCCCGGTGCCTCGGACCGGGGGAGCAGCGGTCCGCGGTAATGGCGCAGGGCGGTCGCCGTGTCGCCCCTCTCCAGAGCACACAGCACGTCGACGGCGTCACAGGAGATCGGTGCGGTCAGCGCGTACCGACGGGGGGTGATGCCGCCGCCGAGCGCCCGGCGCAGATGGGAGATCTCGGCCTTGAACGTGGAGGCGGTGACGGGCCGTTCACCGTACAGCGCCTCGCGCAGCCGGTCCGGTGCGAAGCCGTCCGGCTCCAGCGCGAGGAGCGTGAGGATCTCCAGCTGGCGCGGACGCAGCGCCAGCGGCCGACCGCCCTTGGCGGCTTCCTCGGTGCCCATGCAGGTCAGCCGAACCGGAGTGCCGTCCCGGTCGCCCTGCGCGGGCAGCTCGGTGCGGAGCCTGGTCTCGATCGTGGACACCAGCGTCCGCACAGTGGACATGGCCAGCGGGTGCGAGCGGTCCCAGGTGGTGGACAGGTCGAGTACGCCCAGGATCCGCCCGTCGGGGGCGTGGACCGGCGCGCAGTAGCAAACCCAGCCGTGCAGCGCGGTCACCAGGTGTTCTGCGGAGAAGACACTGCTGGGACGGCCGGTGCGCAGCGCGAGGGAGAGGGCGTTGGTGCCCATGGCCTCCTCGTCCCAGCGCTCGCCCGGCGCGAAGTTGACCTGCTCTGCGCGCCGCCGCATGGTGCGGCCGCCGCACGTCCACAGGATGGTTCCGGACTCGTCGGTGACGGCTGTGACGAATCCCGCGTCCTCTGCGATGCTGCGCAGCTCGTCGGACAGGTCGTCGACCGGCCGGCGCAGCGGGGAGACCGCCCAGCGCTGACGCAGCGCGCCCCCGTCGGAGACAGGCGCGCTGTCCCGGCCCGGATCGACGCTGACGAGGGAGCGGACCCACGACTCGGTGACCTCGGACCGCAGAGCTCCGGAACCGGTCGGGGACCAGCGCGCCGCCTTCATCCGCGGCACCCACCGGGACCACTCGTCCTCCAGCTCGGCCCTGCGACGCCTGAGGTCACTGCGCTGTGACATGGTCTCTCCCCTGTCGTCCAACGGGGACCATCGGCCAGTGTCCACCGGAATCCCGCACGGCGCACCAGTCCGATCGGGCTTTGCCATCTGCCCGTGTAGGGAGGCCCTTACCCTCGTAAGGTCCTTACCCGCAAGGTCCTTACCCGGGCAGGACCGCCTGGCGTGGTCCCTTGTCTGACGAACAGTGTTATCGGCCAGGCAAGCAGCAAAATCAAGGCTCCGCTGCAGCGGATCCAACGCGTCCCGGAGCCGCCGCAGATGACGACAGCGCCGCCCGTCCCCCCCGATCCTCGTCTCACCCTCGGCCCCCTCCGCCCCCGCGAGCTGCGGGCCATGCTGGCCGAGCGGCTGCGTCTCCTCGCCCTGCTGCGGCACGCCGGGAGCGGCGCGCTGCTCGGCCTGGCGGGCCTCACCCTCGGCTCCGCCCTCGCGATGCCCGCGCTCGCCCTGCTCACCGCCGAGGTCGTCGACCGCGCGGCGCAGGGCGCCGAGGTGGTGGCGCTGTTGCCGTACCTGGCCGCTCTCGGTCTCGCGCTCCTGGTCCAGCAGGCACGCCCCCTCGTCGACGCCCTTCCGAACGGCCTCGACTCCCAGCTCGGCACGGTCTTCGAGGGCGCCGACCTGTCCCACGGCCAGTGGCAGAAGCTGGCACTCGCCCGCGGCCTGCTCTGCGCACATCCCCGCTCCTGCTCGTACTCGACGAGCCCACCTCCGCCCTCGACCCCCAGGCCGAGCACGAGCTGTTCGAGCAGTTCATCGCCCACGCCCGCGAAGCCGCCGGCGAGCGCGGTGCGATCACCATCCTGGTCTCACACCGCTTCTCGACCGTCCACATGACCGACCGCATCGCGGTCGGCGACGGCGGCCGCGTCGTCGAGCACGGCACGCACGCCGAACTCCTCGCCGCGGGTGGCGCCTACGCCGAGCTCTACACCGCCCAGGCCCGCGCGTACGCGTGAGCCCGCGGGTGAGGGTGACCTGGACGGCGACCGGTCCGGCGCCCGACGCGCGCCGGACCGGTGACATCGGAGACCGGCGGGGCTCCGCGTTCGTGGCTCAGGAGAGCTCAGGAGAACAGCAGGCGCCAGGTCAGCGGGCCCGGGTACCCGTCGGCGTCGCCGCGCAACTCCTTGCGGGACTTCTGGAAGTCGCGCACGTTCAACCGGTCCGCCTCACTCCACGTCCTGCTCGGGCCCACCTTGTAGTGGTCGCCGAAGCCGCGCTTCACCAGCTGCTTGCCGAGCTGGAGGACGTACGTGTTCGAGGCCCCGTCGCGGAAGTACTTGCGGCCGGGGAACACGGGGACGGCCGGCTTGGACGGCGTCGAGGGCGTGTCGTCCTCCGGGGCGTCGTCGCCGAGATCCAGCTCGGCCTTGGCGTACTTGATGATCCTGGAGAAGTCGATCGCCCCCGGGTCGCCGTGCGTGTTCTCGGGCACGTGCATGTGCCCGCACACGCCCTTGAACGCGTTCCACTCGGCGCCGGTCATGCGCTGACCCTCGCCGTTCCCGTACGACGCCGGGTACGCGGGCCACTGCTTCGGGCCGGACAGAGGTACGCCGTGCTCCTCGTGCATCCACGCCAGGAACCGCGCTATGCCGCGCAGCGCCCAATCGGGGGCGTCCGGCCAGTAGATGTGCTCCTGGCCGGCGGCCTTCCACTGCTCATGCGTCTTCGGGCTGCAGGTGCCGACCAGCTCGACCTGGCACACGTTGAGGGTGTTCGTCTCGACGCCGCCGCGCAGGTTGACCAGTGCTCTGGACGAGGTCTCGATGTCGAAGTGCTGATACCACTTGAACTTCTTGGCACCCAGATCAGGCACCGCCGTCAGATTCGGCGCCGAGGAACCACCGCCGTAGCCGGGCAGGGTGCGGCCTTCGGTGGTGTGCAGAACGACGACGTTGACCTCCATCGCGTCACCGCCGAAGTCGTCCTGGTACCAGTTGGCACGGCTCGCGCCCGGGAAACGCTGGGGTCCTGTCTTGGTGCTCAACTACTGCCTCCTGGGCTGGGTGTTCTTGCTCGATCTCGCTCGGTCTGTGAGCTGATCAGGAAATGTCGCCTAACCGCCTTGGTTTGTACTGCTGTTGACCAAGATGCCGGACGAGGCGTGTGTGGTTCCGCGGGGTTGTGAGCAGTTCGCGGGGGCGTGAGTGACTCCGCCTCATCGCTTCCGGCGCCCTCTGCACCAAGGGGGGTTGCTCGACCGGGACCGCGGACCGCTCCCCGCCCAGTCAGTGCGCGCGAGCCGCCCGCGCGTGCTCGGCGACCTCGGCCACGGGTGCCACCCAGATGCGGGGGTCGCGCGCCAGCCGACGGCAGAACTCCGACAGGTCGCGCGCGCTGACGGTCTGCGGGCCGTCGCTGCCGATGTCGTGGCCCGCCATGATCACCCACTCGCCGCGGGCCATACCTCCGTCCACCAGGGACATGAGCGTGTCGGCGTTGAGCCCGTCGATGACGTACGCGTCCAGGTGCGCCAGATCGCAGACGTCCGGCATGTTGCCGGTCTCGCCCCCGTAGCCACGTCCCGCGACGAAGCGCTCCGCGACGAGCGGGACGTAGCTGCGCCGTCGGGACCCCCGGCCGATGAAGGACTGGCCGCACGGGTAGGCGAACGTCGTCGGTCTCACACCGAGCATGGCCTCGATCATCCGGCCGGCCTCGTCGATGTCGGCGGCGATGTCCTCCATGGTCTTGTCCTCGAGCGCGTTGGTGCGCGAGAACGCGTAGTTCCCGCTGCACGGATGCGTCCTGGTGTGGTTGCCGATCTCATGGCCCGCCGAGGCCACCGAGGACCAGCGGTCGGGTGCTGCGGCGATTCCGGAGGGCAGGACGTAGAAGCTCGCCCGGATCCCGTGCTCGTCGAGAATCCGCGCTCCCTGCAGCTGGCTCTCTCGGGCGTCGTCGAACGACAGGCTGACGGCGACCGCTGCGTTTCCAGGGAAGAACGCCGACACGGACTCAGTATTGCCGCCCTGCTCCGGTCGCGCAGAGCCCGGCTCCGGTCGCACAGAGGCCTGACGGTTGACGGCTCCTAAGCAACCGCTTAGTATCCAGCTGGCTCTTGCGCCCGCCTGACCCAATCACCGCCGAACCCCGCCGATCACCACCCCTGGAGTCCGCCGTGACCTCACTGTTCTCCGTCTCCGGCAAAACCGCCCTGGTCACCGGAGGGTCCCGCGGCATCGGCCTGATGATCGCCCGCGGACTGGTCGAAGCCGGGGCCCGGGTCTACGTCAGTTCCCGTAACGCCGCCGCCTGCGAGGAAGCCGTGCAGGAGCTCTCCGCGCTCGGCGAGTCGATCGAGGCGATCGCACTGCCCGCGGACCTGTCGCGGGAGGAGGAGTGCCACCGGCTCGCCGCGGAGATCGCCGATCGGAAGGACCGGCTGCACATCCTGGTCAACAACGCCGGCGCGACCTGGGGCGCTCCGCTGGACGAGTTCCCGGTCAGCGGCTGGGACAAGGTGATGGACCTCAACCTGCGCAGCCCCTTCCTGCTGACCCAGGCGCTGCTGCCGCTGCTGCGCAAGGCCGGCTCCCATGACGACCCGGCGCGCGTGATCAACGTCGGCTCCATCGACGGGCTCCACGTGAGCGCCCTGCCGACCTACTCCTACGCGGCGAGCAAGGCAGGGCTGCACCACCTGACCCGGGTACTGGCCAAGGAACTCGGCCCGCAGGGCATCACCGTCAACGCGATCGCCCCCGGTCCGTTCGAGTCCAAGATGATGGCCGCCACGCTGAAGGCACACGGCGACGCCGTGGCCGAGGCCGCTCCACTGCGCCGGATCGGACGCCCTGACGACATGGCCGGCGTCGCGGTCTACCTGTCCAGCCGGGCCGGAGCGTACGTCACCGGCGCGGTGATCCCCGTCGACGGCGGCATCGGCACCACGGTCTGAACCGCCGCCCGGCACCACCGTCTGAACCGCCGCCCGGACTCGTACTCGTACGCCCTTTCCTCCTTTCCGCCGCCCTCCCGATCGGACCGATGCCATGGACTCTCTGCTGCTCTCGCGCCGCGACCTGGACTTCCTGCTCCACGACTGGCTGGACGTCACGGCCCTGACCCGCCGGCCCCGCTACGCCGACCACGACCGGCACACCTTCGACGCGGTGCTGGACCTCAGCGAGTCCATCGCGACCCGGCACTTCGCCCCGCACAACAAGCAGAACGACGCGGAGGAGCCCCGCTTCGACGGCGAGCGGGTGCACATCATCCCGGAGGTCAAGGAGGCCCTGCGGGTCTTCGCCGGGGCCGGACTGACCGGCGCCGCCATGGACTACGAGGTCGGCGGGCAGCAGCTGCCCACCGTCGTCGCCAACGCCTGCACGGCCTGGTTCCAGGCCGCCAACGTCGGCACCGCCGCCTATCCGTTCCTCACCATCGGCAACGCCAACCTGCTCCAGGCGCACGGCAGCAAGGAGCAGGTCGACACCTACGTGCGGCCGATGGTCGAGGGCCGCTTCTTCGGCACCATGTGCCTCTCGGAGCCGCAGGCGGGGTCCTCGCTGGCCGACATCACCACGCGGGCAGTGCCGGAGGCCGACGGTACGTACCGGATCACCGGCACCAAGATGTGGATCTCCGGTGGCGACCACGAACTCAGCGAGAACATCGTCCACCTGGTGCTGGCCAAGATCCCCGGCGGCCCGGCGGGCGTGAAGGGCATCTCGCTGTTCATCGTGCCCAAGTTCCTGGTCGAGCCCGACGGCACCTTGGGCGAGCGTAACGACGTGGTCCTCGCCGGCCTCAACCACAAGATGGGCTACCGCGGCACCACCAACACCCTGCTCAACTTCGGCGAGGGCCGGCACACGCCGGGCGGCGCCCCCGGCGCGGTCGGCTACCTGGTCGGCGAGGCCCACCACGGGCTCGCGTACATGTTCCACATGATGAACGAGGCCCGCATCGGCGTCGGACTCGGCGCCACGGCGCTCGGCTACACCGGCTATCTGCACGCCCTCGACTACGCCCGCACCCGCCCGCAGGGCCGCCCGCTGACCGGCAAGGACGCGACCGCCCCGCAGGTCCCGATCATCGAGCACGCTGACGTGCGCAGGATGCTGCTGGCGCAGAAGAGCTATGTGGAGGGCGCCCTCGCGCTCAGCCTCTACTGCAGCCGCCTCCTCGACGAGGAGCGCACCGCCGAGGAGGAGTCCGAACGCGCTCGCGCCCGGCTGCTGCTCGACGTCCTGACCCCCATCGCCAAGAGCTGGCCGTCGCAGTGGTGCCTGGCCGCCAACGACCTCGCCATCCAGGTGCACGGCGGCTACGGCTACACCCGCGAGTACAACGTCGAGCAGTTCTACCGGGACAACCGCCTCAACCCCATCCACGAGGGCACCCACGGCATCCAGGGCCTCGACCTGCTCGGCCGCAAGGTCGTCATGAACGGCGGTGCGGGCCTGAGGCTGCTCCTCGAGACCCTGTCGGCGACCGCCGCCCGGGCCACGGCGGCCGGTGGCGAGGCGGCCGACTTGGCCGCCCGTCTGGAGCAGGCCGCAGCCCGCGTCGAGCGGACCACGGCCACGCTGTGGTCGACCGGAGACCCGGCGACCGCCCTGGCCAACGCCTCCGTGTACCTGGAAGCCGTCGGCCACGTGGTGCTGGCCTGGATCTGGCTGGAGCAGTTCCTCGCACTCGAGGACGGCGCGGACGACTTCCACGAGGGCAAGCGACAGGCGGCCCGTTACTTCTTCCGAGTGGAACTGCCGCGGACGGGTCCGCAGTTCGACCTGCTCGACAGCCTGGATCGCACCGCTGCCGACAGCCGGCCCGAGTGGTTCTGAGCCACGGGCACGCGGTTCCTGCGATCCCCGGAGGCCCCGAAGGCCCCGAGGATCGCACCTGTGTGCGACCTGCCGCCGGCTGAGAAAAACGCTTGGACTCCGCGGGCGCCGTCGCGGGAGACTGCGGTTCCTGGCCTCCCCGTACTCGCACTGACGCGTTGCCGCGGGCTGCGCGGGGGCCCCGTCGTCGTGCCCCGCCTGTCGGAAGGCGACCCGAGGGAGGGCACTCACGCGAACCGAAGATCCGCGCGGCTGGCGAGGCAACGGCATCTCCCCGGAGAAGCACGTGCCGGGCTGCCGCACGACGAACCAGGGTTGGGATGGGATCGCCTGAATCGCGCAAGAGTCTGCCGGGCAAAGGCCCGGTACTTCTTGCACTTCGTTATTACGGACGGGAATTAGCCCGGCTCCGACGGCTGACGGTGCCCGCGATGCTGCTGCCGGCGCTGGGCAACATCGGCCTCAACTACATCGCGCCGCTGGTCGTCGCGAAGCTCGTCGGCAAAATCGCCGACGACGCCGACCTCAGCATCGGCTCGACGATGCCCTACATCCTCGGCTTCGCCGGCGTCCTGCTGCTCGGCGAGACGCTGTGGCGCATCGGCCTCCACTGCCTCAACCGCCTCGACGCCCTCGGCATCGAGCACCTGTACGTGATCGGCATGGACGAGCTGTTCGCCAAGGACGCCGCGTTCTTCCACGACAACTTCGCCGGATCCCTGACCAAGCGGGTCCTGAGCTTCGCCTCCCGCTTCGAGGAGTTCATCGACACCCTGACGTTCTCGGTCGTGGGCAGCCTCGTGCCGCTGCTGTTCGCGTCGGTGGTGCTCTGGCGCTACGAACCACTGCTCGTCGTCGGGCTCCTGGTGATGATCGCAGTGACCGCGCTGATCGTGGCGCCCCTCATCCGCCGCCGCCAGGCGCTCGTCGACCAGCGCGAGGAGGCCATCGCCCGGGTGTCCGGCCACGTCGCCGACAGCCTGATGAACATGGACACGGTCCGCGCCTTCGCCGCCGAGGAACGCGAGGCCGCCGAACACCGGTCCCGCGTCGCGACATCACGGCGGCTCACCCTGCGGTCATGGGACTACGGCAACCTGCGCATCGACACGCTGGTCGCGCCGATGTCCGTACTGACCAACGCGCTGGGCCTGCTCCTCGCGATCGCACTCGGCGGGGGCGGGGCCGGCGTGGAGGCGGTCGTGGTCGCCTTCACGTACTACACCAACGCGACGCGCATCATGTTCGAGTTCAACCAGATCTACCGCCGCCTGGAGAGCTCGATGACGGAGGCCGCGCAGTTCACCGAGCTGCTCCTGACGCCCCCGACCGTGGTCGACCCCGCGTCGCCGGAGCCGCTGCGGCCCCGGGCCGCCGACGTCCGCTTCGAGAAGGTGACCTTCGCCCACGCGGGCGCCGAGCCGCTCTTCAAGGGCCTCGACCTCGCCGTACCGAGCGGGGCGAAGATCGGTCTCGTCGGCCGGTCCGGCGGCGGCAAGACCACGCTCACCCGGCTGCTGCTGCGGATGACGGACATCGACGACGGCCGGATCCTGATCGGGGGTCAGGACATCAGCAGGCTGCGCCAGGCCGACCTGCGGGGCCTGATGGCCTACGTGCCGCAGGACCCGGCGATGTTCCACCGCACGCTGCGCGACAACATCGCGTTCGCCCGACCGGATGCCACCGAGGCCGATATCCGCCGCGCGGCCGAGGCGGCGCACGTCACGGAGTTCGCCGACGCGCTGCCGGACGGCTTCGACACCATGGTCGGCGAGCGTGGAGTCAAGCTGTCCGGCGGACAGCGCCAGCGCGTCGCACTCGCCAGGGCCATCCTGCGCGACGCGCCGATCCTGCTGCTCGACGAGGCGACCAGCGCCCTGGACTCCGAGAGCGAGATCCTCGTCCAGGAGGCGCTGTGGCGGCTCATGGAGGGGCGGACGGCGCTCGTGGTGGCGCACCGGCTGAGCACGGTCGCGAACATGGACCAGCTCGTCGTCCTCGACCGGGGACGGATCATCGAACAGGGCACGCACCAGGAGCTGCTCGCGTCGGACGGCGCCTACGCGAAGCTGTGGCAGCACCAGTCGGGCGGCTTCCTCGACGACAGCGCCTTCGACGACAGCCCCGCACAAGCCGACCTCCACTCGTGAACGCGAGACCGGTGGGGGCGGGCCTGCCGCCACCCTCATGGTGGCCCGCACCCGCCTCGTACGTACTCGCCGACGCCGCTGACAGCGACGCCCGTCAGTACCAGAAGGCCTTGACGACAGCCTGACCTGCAGAGGCGGTACGGGAGTAGAAGGCATGCAGGTCGGTGTGGTGCCCGAGGAACCAGCCCTTGACCTCCGCCTCGTCGAAGGCGGAGAAGGGGGGAAGGACCGTCGGCCGGGCGGCCTCCCAGAGATCGTCGAAAGATGCCGTGGTCAGGAAGTCCGCCGCTTCGCGGACCACGGCAGGGCGGAGTATGACGAACGGCGGGTGGTCGCGCGTGGCCTCGAAGACAGGGCTGCCGCCGAAGATCGGGAGCTCCCACTCCCAGGAGCCCTGGGGCTCGTACGCCGCCCTGTAGACCTCATGGAGGGCGTGGAAGTGGTACTCCACCATCTCGGCGATTCCAGCCCGGAGCTCGTCCTGGAAGTGGTCGAGGGCGCCTCCCATGAACTCCGCCAGCCAAGTCCAGTCCTCCCGGATCTCCGACTCCGGCGTGGCGCGCAGCTGCATGTTGATGCTCATGCCCCGGATTCTGGCCCACCCCACCGACAACGCGGGCATGCGGTGTGTTCTGAGATCCGTCAGCTCATGTCCTTGAGCCCTGTAGCCCGGCCGTGCTCATCCCACTGGACTTCCAGGATCCGTTCGACGGCGTCGCGGTTGATGGGCCCGAACACGTGGGGGAAGAAGGTGCCCTCAGCGACCCCGGGGGGCGGGGCCGGGACCGCCTGCTCCCATTCCAGCCTGGCGGCGAGTCGGTCATCGTCGACGATCAGTGCCAGCAACGGCCTCGGCGCGGTCCGATAGAAGGCGTTGACGACGGCCAGCGTGGTCTCCTCGTCGGGGGAGCAGTGGACGAAGCCGTCCTCGGCCAGGGAGGCAGGTGCGTACGGACGGTCGGGAAGGGCATTCCACTCACCGAGCGGAACGGCGTGATAGATCATGTCCCGATTTATACATATCAGCGACCGGGACGTCGAATTTCCGGTACGGGCGGGAACTGTGCGCCGTCGGAGTGACGAGACGTTACGGCGCCGAGCCCGTATGTGAAGAGTCGCTGAGGACTCCCCGCAGGTCGACATCCTGCAGCGAATCTGCACACAGGTGACGCAGACGGCACACCGTCTCCGGCATTCCCGGCCGTGCCGAGGGGGCAGCCAATTCTCTTGGAGCCGTTATGCCTTGTTCGTTACGGCAGGTTGCAGAGGTCTCGGAAAGTACACCTTCCCTCGCGTGAAGAATCCGCCACCACTTCGTGGAAGCGCGGGCACACCGCGCACTCCGGAAGCGAAATGCTTCACAAGTGAACGCGGCTCCGTTGGCATTGCAGGCAGCGCGCATGCTTTGCTTTTCGCGGCGCGGAAGTCGTACGAAAAGATGCCCTTTCCGGGCACGTGACGCTGCATCGACTCCCGCGACTGCGGCCCGCACTGTGTGCACGTCTTGCCTGGCAGGACGGCCGTATCCATCGCTCAACGCCATGCGAAAGGGAACCTCACATCATGAGCTCCATCCCCCAGATTGCGACCCAGGAAATCTCCGAGACCGACCTGGACAACGTGTCCGGTGGCACCGGTGGCTGGATCTCCGCCGGCGTCGACAGCGAGGGCGCGTGGCTCTCGGGCGGCATCGGCGGTCTCGTCCCGGCCGAGTTCGCCCTGTCCGGACAGGGTTCCGGTCACGTCGACACCTCGGCCGTCACGGGTCTCGCCTCCAGCCTGTGAGTAGATAGGTCGATCGAGCCGCTCGTGCTGACGCAGCGTCGCGGCGTCAGCACGAGCGGTGACGACTGTTTGTCGGACGCGTTCACCAACGGCCCGACGTGCGAAAGCCAGACGCAACTGTCCCGCATCGGTCAGCGTCCGCAATGCGTTCCGCAGGTCGCCCGATCCGGTGACAGGGAGTCACACCGCCGTCCATGGACACGTAGAGTGTCGTCCAGAAGGGCGCCCAGGTCGGAAGTCATACTCAGGCCCAGGGGCGCCCTTCGCCGTGGTTCAGCCGGCTTCCGACGACGGGACAGCCGGCGCGGTCGTCACACGTTCCTTCGGTACTGGCCGCCGACCTCGAAGAACGCCTCGGTGACCTGCTGCAGTGAGCAGACCCGGGCGGCGTCCATGAGGACGGCGAAGACGTTGTCGCCGTTCATGGTGGCATCCTTCAGGCGGGCTATCGCGTGCGCGGCCTGCTCGCTGTGCGCGGTGTGGAAGTCGCGGACGCGCCGCAGCTGGGACTCCTTCTCCGTCTCGGTCGCGCGGGCGAGTTCGAGCTCCTGGGGCTGGGTGTCGCCGCCGGGCCGGCGGAAGGTGTTCACACCGATGATCGGCAATGAGCCGTCGTGCTTGCGCTGCTCGTACAGCATCGACTCGTCCTGGATACGGCCGCGCTGGTAGCCGGTCTCCATGGCGCCGAGCACGCCACCGCGTTCGTTGATCCGGTCGAACTCGGCGAGCACCGCTTCCTCGACCAGGTCGGTGAGCTGGTCGATGATGAACGAGCCCTGGAGCGGATTCTCGTTCATCGCCAGGCCCCACTCGCGGTTGATGATGAGCTGGATCGCCAGAGCCCGGCGCACGGACTCCTCGGACGGTGTGGTGACCGCCTCGTCGTAGGCGTTGGTGTGCAGCGAGTTGGCGTTGTCGTAGATGGCGATCAGCGCCTGCAGGGTGGTGCGGATGTCGTTGAAGTCCATCTCCTGGGCGTGCAGGGAGCGGCCGGAGGTCTGGACGTGGTACTTCAGCTTCTGTGAGCGTTCGTTGGCGCCGTACTTCTCCTTCATCGCGACGGCCCAGATCCGACGGGCGACCCGGCCCAGTACCGAATACTCCGGGTCCATGCCGTTGGAGAAGAAGAACGACAGGTTCGGCGCGAAGTCGTCGATGTGCATGCCGCGTGCCAGGTAGGCCTCGACGTAGGTGAAGCCGTTGGCGAGGGTGAACGCGAGCTGGCTGATGGGGTTCGCGCCGGCCTCGGCGATGTGGTAGCCGGAGATGGACACCGAGTAGAAGTTGCGGACCTTGTGGGCGATGAACCACTCCTGGATGTCGGCCATCATCCGCAGGGAGAACTCGGTGGAGAACAGGCAGGTGTTCTGGCCCTGGTCCTCCTTCAGGATGTCGGCCTGCACCGTGCCGCGCACGTTGGCCAGCGCGTGTGCGCGCAGCTCGGCCGCCTCCGCGGGGGAGGGGTCGCGGCCCTCGGTGGCGCGGAACCTCTCGACCTGCTGGTCGATGACGGTGTTGAGGAAGAACGCCAGTACGGTGGGGGCCGGGCCGTTGATGGTCATCGACACCGAGGTCGTCGGCGCGACCAGGTCGAAGCCGTCGTAGAGCGCCTTCATGTCGTCCAGGGTCGCGACCGAGACGCCGGATGTGCCGACCTTGCCGTAGATGTCCGGGCGCTCGTCGGGATCACGGCCGTAGAGCGTCACCGAGTCGAACGCGGTGGACAGCCGCGTGGCCGGCTGGCCCTCGGACAGCAGCTTGAACCGCCGGTTGGTGCGGAACGGATCTCCCTCACCGGCGAACATCCGCGCCGGGTCCTCGCCGTCCCGCTTGAACGGGAACACCCCGGCCGTGAACGGGAAATAGCCCGGCAGGTTCTCCCGGCGCCAGAACCGCACCAGCTCCCCATGGTCGGTGAACGCCGGGAGCGCCACGCGGGGCACCTTGTTGCCGGACAGGGACTCGCGGGTCAGCTTGGTGCGGATCTCCCGGTCCCGGACCTTCACGACCTGCTCGTCACCGGAGTAGGACGCCACGACGGCGGGCCAGTTCTCGATCTGCTCCGCGACGTCGTGCGGGAGCTGCTTGTGGGCGCCCTCCAGCAACGACTCCACGTCCCCCGGGTCGGATCCGGCCGCGACGAGCTCGCCCCTGACGATGTCCAGGCGCTGGACCCGCCGGGCCGCATCGGCGAGCCGCTCGGTCTCGTCGTGGTACCTGCGGACCGTCTCGGTGATCTCGGCGAGGTAGCGCACCCGGTCCGCGGGCACCACCTGCCGGATGCCGGAGGAGTGGCGTACGTCGACGCGCGGAAGCGTGCCCTCGGAGAGCCGTAGCCCCTTCTCGGTCAGGGTGGTCTTCAGGTGCTGGTAGAGCGCGGTGACCCCGTCGTCGTTGAACGTCGCCGCCGAGGTGCCGAACACCGGCATGTCCTCGGGCCTGCTGGTGAACGCCTCGCGGTTGCGGACCAGTTGGCGGCCCACGTCGCGCAGCGCGTCCTTGGCGCCGCGCCTCTCGAACTTGTTGATCGCCACGACGTCCGCGAAGTCGAGCATGTCGATCTTCTCGAGCTGAGAGGCGGCCCCGAACTCCGGCGTCATCACATACATCGAGGTGTCGACGAACGGAACGATCGCCGCGTCGCCCTGACCGATGCCCGGCGTCTCCACGATCACCAGATCGAAACCGGCGGCCTTGACCACGTGGACCACGTCGGACAGATGCTCGGGCAGCTCGTGGCTGCCGCGGGTGGCCAGACTCCGGAAGAACACCCGGTCCCCGTCGAGGGAGTTCATACGGATCCGGTCGCCGAGCAGCGCGCCGCCGCCACGGCGGCGGGTCGGGTCGACGGCGATCACGGCGATACGAAGCTTGTCCTGCTGGTCGACACGGAACCTGCGCACCAACTCGTCGGTCAGGGACGACTTCCCGGAGCCGCCGGTGCCGGTGATGCCCAGGACCGGCGTGGTCCGGGCTCCCGCGGCGGCACGCAGCTGCCCCAGAAGATCCGCGGGCAACTTGCCGAGCTCGGCACCGGTGAGGGCACGGGCGACCGCGAAACGGTCGCCGGCGCGTACGGCGGCGGCGTCGGCCGGCTTGCCGTCCCAGAGGTCGAAGTCGCAGTCACGCACCACCGAGTTGACCATCCCGGCGAGGCCCATCCGCTGGCCATCCTCTGGAGAGAAGATGGTCACCCCGCTCCCGCGCAGCCGGGCGATCTCCTCGGGCACGATCACGCCGCCGCCACCGCCTACCACACGGATGTGCTCCGCTCCCCGCTCGCGCAGCGACTCGACCAGGTACTCGAAGTACTCGACATGCCCGCCCTGGTACGACGAGACGGCCACGCCGTGTACGTCCTCCTCGAGCGCCGCGTCCACGACCTCCTGCACCGACCGGTTGTGCCCGAGGTGGATCACCTCGGCGCCCTGGGACTGGAAGATCCTCCGCATGATGTTGATCGACGCATCGTGTCCGTCGAACAGGGCCGAAGCGGTGACCATGCGGACGGGGTGCACGGGACGGTGCAGATCGCTCATGGAGGGCCTTCCCAAAGCACGTCGCGGGAGCGCGAGTTGAAGAGATACTAGGACGTCCTAGTAATAGATAGTAGGACGCCCTAGTAATGCTCGGGGAGGGGAGGCGGTGTGAGGAGAAGCACAGGGGCGGGTGAGCGGGCCTACTTGTCGGCCGCCGGTGTTCCGGCCGGGCTCACAGCGCCGCCACGAGCTGCTGCAGCATGCGGTGCGCCGGCAGCAGTGACGGGCCGTACCAGGTGATCAGGCGGCCGTTCACCAGCCGGGTCGGTGTCCGATGGAACGCCTCGGGGCCGTCGCTTTCGCTGAACACGTACGGCTCGTCGGGCAGCAGTACGACGTCCACGTCCGGCCGGTCGATCTCCTCCAGCGCCACGTGCGGGTAGCGGTCCGGGTCCTCGGCGAACGCATTGGCGAGCCCAGCCCGGCGTAGCAGGTCGCCGGTGAAAGTGGACCTCCCGACCACCATCCAGGGGTCGCGCCAGATCGGGATCGCGGCGGTGGCGGTGACGTCGGGAAGCGGGCCCGACCAGAGGGCTCGTGCCGCGTCGAGCCAGTCGGGGACCGAGGTCTCCAGGGCCTCGGTGAACATCCGCTCGAGCGAGTCCAGAGCTTGCGGGACGGTCTCGATGACGGTCACCCACACCGGCACCCCCGCGGCGCGCAGCCTGGCGACGTCGAGCTCACGGTTCTCTTCCTTGTTCGCGATCACGAGATCCGGCCGCAGTCGCACGATCGCGGCGCGGTCCGGGTTCTTCGTGCCTCGCACCCGTGCCACGTCGAGATCGCCGGGATGGGTGCACCACTGGGTCGCCCCGACGAGGACGTCCGGGCGGCTGATGGCGATCGCCTCCGTCAGTGACGGCACGAGGGACACCACCCGGCGTGGCGAGTGAGCCAGATTCAGGGCGGTTCCCATGTCGTCGTGCAGCGGCGGCATCGCGGCTTCCTCGCGGATTCCCTTGGTTGACGGATCCCTTGATGTGGTGGGTCTGTTGGTATGGCGGGTCTGTTGGGATGACGGATCCGTCGTGGCGAGCTCGGCGCGGGTGGGGCCGACGCGGCGGCCCCGCCCGGCGCGTCGGGCTGTCAGCCCTTGCGGGTCTTGATCTCCTCGGTGAGCTGCGGGACGACCTCGAAGAGG
>NZ_LOHS01000088.1 GCF_001642995.1 Streptomyces jeddahensis | reverse complement strand
CCCCGCCGCTAAGCGCTCCGCTCGAGGTGCCGCGATATGCCGTCGATCGTCTGCGGCACCATCGCGGCTGGTCGCGCAGTTCCCCGCGCCCCTTTGGGGCGCTGCCGAACCGCAGCGGACTTCGCCCGACCTACTTAGTCCCTGCCGTCACACTCCCGCCTGCCCCGCGACGCTGGCCCTGACTAGCGGTAAGGGGCCGGTCTCCCGCGAGAACGTGCTGTGCCGCCACCGGCGCCCTCGATGGCTACGCTCGGTGATGGGCAGCCGGATGGCGGTCCGGTCTGTGGTGGCGGCCCGTTCGGGGGGAGCATGGTGGAGCGGGACGAAACGCGGTGAACCGGGCCACGGGCCGGGCCCGGCCGGAGAGCCGGTACGGGACGGCGTGCCGTTGCGCACGGTGGAGGCGGTGCCTGGGATGACGTCAGGATCCTTCGTGGCGGGTGGCGAGGAGCCGGTGCGCGGGTCCGCGGGGCCGAGCGGGCTGCTGGACGTACTGGGCGTGGCGGCGGTGCTGCTCGATGCGCAGGGGCGCATCGTCCTGTGGAGTCCGCAGGCCGAGGAGCTGTTCGGTTACACCGCCCAGGATGCGCTGGGCCAGTACGCGGCCCGGGTCCTGGTCCACGAGAAGCACCTCGATGTGGTGACCAAGCTGTTCGCCGATGTGATGGCGACCGGGAGCGGCTGGGCCGGGGCCTTTCCCGTACGGCACAAGGACGGCGGCGTACGCCTTGTGGAGTTCCGCAACATGCGGCTCCTCAACGATCGCGGAGACTTCTACGCCCTGGGGCTGGCCGCCGATCGGGCGGCCGTGCGCCAGGTGGAGCGGGATGTCGCGCTGTCCATGCAGATGGTGACGCAGTCGCCGATCGGGCTCGCGGTACTGGACACGGATCTGCGGTTTGTGTCGGTCAACCCGGCGTTGGCGCAGATCAACGGCGTGCCCGCCGAGGACCACATAGGCCGCACGTTCCACGAGGTCCTGCCGTTCCTGGACATCGACGCCATCGAGTCCGCCCTTCGGCGCGTGCTGATGACAGGCCGGCCGCTGATCGAGCGGTCCGCCGTGGGGCGGACTCCGGCGGATCCGGGCGAGGACCACGCCTGGTCGGTGTCGTACTACCGGCTGGAGGACGCCGCGGGGGCGGTTCTGGGGGTGGCCATCTCGGTCCTGGACGTCACCGAGCGCCACCGGGCGGGCGTCGAGGCCGAGACCGCCCGGCGGCGCCTGGCCCTCATCGCCGACGCCTCCGCCCGCATCGGCACCACGCTCGACCTGAACCGGACAGCCCGCGAACTCGCCGACATCGCGGTGCCCGAGCTCGCCGACATCGCGACCGTGGACCTGCTGGACACGGTGGTGGAGGGCCGCCGCAGCGGCCTCTCGAGCGGCGACGCGGCGGTGATACGCGCCGTTGCGGTTCAAGCAGGCCATCCCACGGAGGCGCTCAAGGCGGCCGACCCGGAAGGGCAACTGGCCTGGTATCCCGCTGATCGCCTCGTCACCGAGTGCGTGCGCACGGGCCTCCCGGTCATGGTGCGGCACGTGACGGACCAGGATCTGCGCCGTATCGCCCGCGACGAACAGGCGGCGGCACACCTGGCCCGGGCGGGCATCCACTCCTATCTGGCGGTGCCGCTCATCGCCCGCGGCGAGGTGCTCGGCGCCCTCGACCTCAAGCGCAGCCGCAACCCGCGGCCCTTCAGCGAGGACGACCTCGTCCTGGCGCGTGAGCTGGCCTCCCGGGCGGCCGTGGCGATCGACAACGCCCGCTGGTACCAGAACGCGCGCAACACCGCCGTCACGCTCCAGCGCAGCCTGCTGCCCGAGCGCCCGCCCGCCGCTCCCGGTCTCGAGGTCGCATCGCGCTATCAGCCGGCCGGAGCGGCCAGTGAGGTCGGCGGGGACTGGTTCGACGTCATTCCGCTGGAAGGCGACAAGTCCGCGCTGGTCGTCGGCGACGTCATGGGCAGCGGCATCGACGCCGCCGCCACCATGGGCCGGCTGCGCACCGCGACCAGCACCCTGGCCTCCCTCAACCTCGCGCCCGCCACGCTCCTCGAACACCTCGACAAGATCACCGAGGGCCTGGACCACTACATCGCCACCTGTGTCTACGCCGTGTACGACCCCCACACCCAGCGCTGCGAGATCGCCAGGGCCGGACACCTGCCGCCCGCGCTGGTACGCCCCGGCCGCCCCCCGGAGCTGCTCGATCTGCCGACGGGTGTGCCGCTGGGCGTGGGCGGTGTCCCCTTCTCCACGACCACCGTCGACCTGCGCCCCGGCGACCAGCTCGTGCTGTACACCGACGGCCTCGTGGAGACCCGCCAGCATTCGCTCGACGAACGTCTGAGCACGCTTCTGTGGCTCCTCAACGAGCCGGGCCGCCCGCTGGACGACACCTGCGACCATCTGCTGCGGGCGCTGCGCCATCCCGACAACCACGACGACGTCGCCCTGCTCATCGCCCGCGCACGGCGGTGGAATCCATCAGGCCCCTCATCGCCGACGCAGTGACGGCACACGCTCAGCAGGGTCGAGGACCAGGGGTCAAGAGGGGGTCGGCTTGATCCACCCGAGCGCCCGCTCGACGGCGCGCTGCCAGTTGTCGTACTCCGCCTCCCGTCGGCCGGGGTCCATGTCCGGCAGCCATTGGGCGGCGCGGTGCCAGTTGCGGCGGAGTCCTTCGAGGTCGGGCCAGTAACCGACGGCGAGCCCGGCGGCGTAGGCGGCGCCGAGGGAGACCGTTTCGGCGACCATGGGGCGTACGACGGGGACGTCCAGCACGTCGGACACGAACTGCATGAGCAGGTTGTTCGCCGTCATGCCGCCGTCGACCTTGAGCTCCTTGAGAGGGTTCGGCGAGTCGGCGTTCACGGCGTCGACGACCTCGCGGGTCTGCCAGGCGGTGGCCTCCAGTACGGCGCGGGCGAGGTGCCCTTTGGTGATGTACGACGTGAGGCCGACGATGACGCCGCGCGCGTCGCTGCGCCAGTGGGGGGCGTACAGGCCGGAGAACGCGGGGACGATGTAGCAGCCGCCGTTGTCGTCGACGGTGCGTGCGAGGGTCTCGATCTCGGGTGCGCTGCCGATGAGTCCCAGCCGGTCACGGAACCACTGCACGAGCGAGCCGGTGACGGCGATGGGGCCTTCCAGCGCGTAGACCGCCGGCTCGTCCTTGATCTTGTAGCCGACCGTGGTCAGCAGCCCGTGCCGTGACCGGATCACCTGGGTGCCGGTGTTGATCAGGAGGAAGCTGCCGGTCCCGTAGGTGCATTTCGCCTCGCCGGGCGCGAAGCAGGTCTGTCCGAACAGCGCCGCCTGCTGGTCGCCGAGGGCCGCTCCGATACGGACGCCGGGCAAGAGCGCATCCGCGACGGCGTAGGGCTCCGCCGAGGGCCGTATCTCGGGGAGCATCGCGCGGGGTACGCCGAAGTACGCCAGCAGCTCCTCGTCCCAGGCGAGGGTGCGGGTGTTCATGAGCATGGTGCGGCTGGCGTTGGTGACGTCGGTGATGTGCCGTCCCCCGGCGGGTCCGCCGGTGAGGTTCCAGATCAGCCAGGTCTCCATCGTGCCGAAGAGCACGTCGCCCCGTTCGGCGCGCTCGTGCAGGCCCTCGACGTGGTCGAACAGCCAGCGGATCCGGGGTGCGGAGAAGTAGGTGGCGAGGGGCAGGCTGCAGCGGTCGAGGAAGAAGTCGTCCCCGGTCGTGCGCCGCAGGTCCTCGACCATCGCATCAGTGCGGGTGTCCTGCCAGGAGATCGCCCTGCCCACGGGAGCGCCCGTCGTCCTGTCCCACAGCACCGTCGTCTCACGCTGGTTGGCGATGCCGATGGCCGCCACCTGGCCGTCTTCGACTCCGTCCAGGGCCTGCGGCGCGATGCGCTGGAGGTTGCGCCAGATCTCCACGGCGTCGTGCTCGACCCAGCCGGGGCGCGGGAAGTGGTGCTGGTGCTCGCGCTGGGCGACCGACACCAGGCGCCCACGGTGATCGAACAGGATGCATCGCGTGGAAGTGGTGCCCTGGTCGATGGACATCACATAGCGTTCAACCATGAGCGGGCCTTCCGTCGGATGCGGGCGAGGAGGGCGTGGACGTCACTTCACCAGCGGGCGGCTCCGAGATCGCGGGAGACCGCGCGGGCGGCGTCGCGTACCAGGGCGACGAGGTGGGGATGGGGCCGGCCCCGCGTGTCGCAGATGCGCTCGACCGCTCCGGACACGCCGATGGCGCCGACCACGAGGCCGCCCTGCCCCCTGATCGGCGCGGCGATCCCCGCCTCACCGATGATCATTTCCTGGATCTCGGCGGCCCATCCGGTGTCCCGGATCTCGGCGAGCGCGCGATCGAGTTCCTCGGGGGTCGACACCGTGTGGCGGTTGTACGCCTCCAGGCCGGCCTCCACGAGCGGCGCCACGGGCGTGCCCCCGTAGGCCAGCAAAACTTTGCCGAGCGCGGAGGCGTGGAGCGGCAGCAGCGAGCCGACGTCCAGGGTCTGGAGCGTGTCGTCGGGCCGGAAGACGTGATGGACGACCAGTACCTGGCCCTCGAGGGGCGTGCCGATGCGGACCGCCTCGCCGCTGCGGGCCGCCAGGGCGTCGGCCCAGTTGATGGAGCGGGACCGCAGTTCGTTGACGTCGAGATAGCTGGTGCCGAGGTGGAGCAGGGCTGCCCCGAGCTGGTACTTGCCGGTCGCCTGGTCCTGCTCGACGAAGTCGACGTGCTGCAGGGTGCGCAGGATGCCGTGGGCGGTGCCCTTCGCCAGGCCCAGTGAGGCCGCCACCTCTCCGAGCCCGAGTCTACGGTGGCCGCTGGCGAGCAGACGCAGGATCGCCGCAGCTCGCTCGATCGACTGGACCGCGCCGGGCATGGTGCGATCGTAACTCCGCCTCGGTGTTCGGCACTGTCGGGCCGCACGCAGGCGGCTCTCGCCAGGCTGGGCAACCGGTCCGGATTTAACCGAATGTTTCGATTCTCGTTCGATGGCCGACATCTTCGTTCGGCATTGTCGACCGCTATTCATTGACCGGCCGCGTCTCGCTCCCTAGCGTGCCCTATTAGCGCAGTTTCCACCATTGCGCGGCGCGCGACGTTCCCTCGTCGACAGCGCGCCGGTGGCGCTCGACATGTGCGTCACCACCGAAGGGCGTCCGGAGGAGGACACGTGGTAGCACGGCTGAACACCCCACGGCCGGGCTCGTCGGCGAGCTCGCGGGGCGGCAGCACAGCTGGCGTCCCTGGCCTGCCGTGCCTGCTCGCCCGCTCGGACGCGCGTCCGGCCGCCCGGCTACGGGCCATGGCAGGCGTACTGTGAGCGCCACCGCCGTGGGCGGGTTCCCCGGTGCTCGGATGACGCCGAAGGCGGACCCAGGCATTGAGCACGGCAGGCACGGCATCGAGCATGTCTGTCCGGTGCCGCACATACCCGAGGCCGTGGCCGCTGTGCGCCAACACGCTCGCACGGTCCTGGCCGACTGGAAGCTGCCTCCGGACACCACCGAGGACGCCCTCCTGGTGGTCTCGGAACTGGTCACCAATGCGGTCACCCACGCCCGCCCTCAGACCGTGCTGCGACTGGCCTGGACCCGGCTCGACGGCCGCCGCGCCCTGCGCATCGAGGTGACCGACGGCGGTCCCGTGTCGCTCGCCGAGCGACCGGCCGACCTGCAGCCGGACGAACACGGCCGCGGCATCCCGATCGTCGCCGCCCTGTCCGCCCGGCACGGCGTCCGCAGCGACTGCGGCGGGGTGACTCGGTGGGCGGACATCGAGACATCGTGACTGTTAGTCGACTGTGAGTCGACTGTGAGTCGCCGTCACAGCGCCATCCGTGCGCGGATGAGTCGCGCAGCCGGTGCTTACTCCCCGTATTCGCGGTCGTGGACCGGCGCATCCGGCAATTGGCTGTCCAGCGATTCCCGGTAGCGGACGCATCCGCGCAGGAAACGCGGCCATGGCGGCACCGCCACGTCCGGTTCGACGCGCTCCGGCAGCAATCCCCACAGCCGGGGGTGGTGCCAGCACAGATCGTGCCCGGAACTGTCCCTGTGCTCACGGATGCCCGTACGCAGCCGCCGCACCTCGGCCACCAGTTCGTCACGGCTCAGCCGACCGAGATCATCGTCCAGGTCCATGGCCCGCACCCTAGACCCGGCGGCAGCTCTCAGCCGGCTGAACCACGCCGTATGTCAGTCGTCGTCCGCGTCAGTCGTCGTCCGTGTCACGCGGGTCGAAGGACCGCGTGTCCACCGTCAGCGGAGTCGGGAAGGCCGACGCCACCGCGTCCCAGCGCACGAACTTGAAGTTCGTGGCGTCCCGGTCGCCGTCCTCGGGAGCGGCCTCTCCGTCGTGGGTGACCAGCAGGCCCTTGGGGAACGACGCGCCCAGCGGGACGTTGACCACCATGGCGCCGTCGGACTCCTGCACGCTGTCGGTCGCCGGGCCGTCGGCGATCTCGAACTGGCCGACGTACGCGTTGCCGCTGTCGCGCCGGTACACGGCGAAGGTGTTGTCGCCCTGGCTGGAGGCGAGGACGTAGCCCTTGCCGTCAGCCGCGTGGTACACGGTGATGCCCTCGGCGTCGGCGGACAGGTGCGTGCCGCCGTAGCCGGGGTCGTTGGCCGTGTCGATCACGCACTCCTCCTCCGCTGCGTCGTACGTCCACGGCACGCCGTACTCGCGGACCTTGTCGATGAGGGCGGGCGTCTCGAACTCCGCGTCGTCCAGGGGGATCCGCCACAGGCCGACGTCCTCCTGTGCCGCGTACAGCACGTGCTTCTCCTGGTCGACGGCCATGCCCTCGAACTGCGCACGGTCGCCCGGGTCGGCGCACGGCGTCCACTGCTGGCCGTTGGGCAGCGTGAACGAGCCGGGCATGTCGATGGTGTCCTCGGTGGCGTAGCCGACCTTGCCGTTGCTCGCGGTCAGCTTCAGCAGCTTCAGGCGGGTCTCGGAGCGGCGGCTGACCACGACGTACACGTTGCCGTCCTCGACGTATGCGGCCAGGCCGTACGCGGTGCGCTGCTCGTCGACCGCCGTCTCGGAGGCGGAGAAGACCGGCGCCACTCCGGCGGCGGTCACGTCGGTCAGCGGGGGACGGCCCTCGGACACCGCCTTCGGGTCGATGGCGTAGATCCGGATCCGGTCCCGGCCGCGGTCGCTGACCAGGGCCAGGTCGGTCTTCTTCCCGGCGAGTTCGAAGCCGTAGACGACGTCGACGTTGTTGAACCGGCCCGGCTCCGCGTCCTCGCTCGGCGCTGCCGGAGCGGCGATGTGCTGCAGACGCTGCCCGTTCAGGCCGTACACGTCGAGTCCGGCGTTCTTCAGCGTGCCGATGACGATGCTGCGCGCAGGGTCGGCGGGGTCCACCCATACGGCGGGATCGTCCGCATCCGCGTCGCCGCCGGCCTCGTCGTCGTACACCGCCGGGCTCTCCACCGACGCCGTGGTCGCGACCGGCGCAGGCACGGAGACCGCGAACGCGGCGGGGGCCGAGCCGGCCAGCAGCAGGGCGGCGAGCGCGGCGAGGGTACGGGGACGGCCGAAACGGGATGACGCGGACACTCTGGGGGCTGCCATGAGGCTCCTCTGTCAGGAACAGATCAACATGGATCGTTTTCGCTCGGGGGCGGTCCCGAAAACTAGGCCCCACCGGTGAACTGCGGCCGCCGACCGCATGGACAACCACGGCACGCCGCGGAAACGATCACCGGTACGGCGAGCACCGGCCCAGCCCGGAAGAGTGACCGGCCCAGCCCGGAAGACTGACGGCTCTCCGGGTGACGACAGGTCGGAGCATGCCAGTCCGGCGTGCGCCCCGAGCGGCAACCGAACTCCCGGCGAGCGTAAGGGAGTTGACGGATCGGCATGATCTTGATCCTCCCCCAACAGAGCCAAACGGTCGATGATCGTCACCACGGTCGAGGCGAATGGATCGTGCTAAGCGAGGTCTATGAGACTGTCCCGATTCGCGGCATGTGCCTCCTCGCTCCTCCTCGCCGTCTCCTGCGCTGTCACCGGCGCCGCGACGGGGCAGGCGTCCCCAAGGGAGGCGGCAGCCACCGGTTATGTGGCCCTCGGTGATTCCTACTCCTCCGGTGTCGGAGCCGGAAGCTATATCGGCTCCAGCGTCGACTGCCTGCGCAGCAACAGGGCGTATCCCGTGCTGTGGGCCGCCGCCCACTCACCCTCCTCGTTCAGCTTCACCGCGTGCAACGGCGCTTCCACGCGCGACGTCCTGGCCCGCCAGCTCGGGCCGCTCAGCGCCCGTACCGGCCTCGTCAGCATCACCGTGGGCGGCAGCGACGCGGGCTTCGCCGACGTCATGACGACGTGTGTGCTGCAGGACACCAGGGCATGTCTGTCCGACATCGCCCAGGCGCACGCGTACATGGAACGGAAGCTGCCCGACGCCCTCGACCGTGTCTACACGGCCATCAGGAGAAAGGCCCCGGCTGCCCACGTCGTGGTGCTCGGCTACCCGCGCCTGTACCAGCTCGACGGCACCTGTACCGGCGGCCTTTCGGAGACCGAGCGGTCCGCCCTCAACGACGCCGTGGACCATCTGAACGGCGTGACCGCGAAGCGCGCCGCCGACCACGGATTCACCTTCGGCGACGTCAGGACCACCTTCTCCGGACATGGGATCTGCTCCCGCCGGCCGTGGCTGCGCAGCATCAACTGGCTGGCCCTCACCGAGTCGTACCACCCCACGGCGACCGGACAGGCGCGTGGCTACCTTCCCGTGTTCACCGACGCGACGTGACCTCCGGGGGCCGACACACAGGCTGACCTGCTGTGCTTACGCCTTCACCGCCCCCGCCGTCCTCCCGGCGGGGGCGGGGGCGGCAGCGACTGACTCCGGCTAGCCGAGCGCACGGTCCAGATTGAAGGCCGCGCTGATCAGCGACAGGTGGGTGAAGGCCTGGGGGAAGTTGCCCTGCTGCTCCCCGGTTTGGCCCACCTCCTCGGCGTACAGGCCGAGATGGTTGGCATACGTGAGCATCTTCTCGAACGCGAGTCGGGCCTCGTCCAGGCGGCCGGCGCGGGTCAGCGCCTCGACGTACCAGAACGAGCAGATGGAGAAGGTGCCCTCCTCGCCGCGCAGGCCGTCGGGGCTGGCCTGTGGGTCGTAGCGGTACACCAGGGAGTCGGAGACGAGGTCCTCACCCAGCGCGTCGAGCGTGGAGAGCCACTTCGGGTCGGTGGGTGAGATGAACTTCGCCAGCGGCATCATCAGCAGGGACGCGTCGAGGACGTCTCCGCCCTCGTACTGGACGAAGGCCTGCCGCTTGTCGGACCAGCCGCGGCGCATGATCCGGCGGTAGATCGCATCGCGGGCCCGCCCCCAGCGCACCAGGTCCGCCGGCAGCCCGCGATGCCGGGCCATCCGCATCGCCCGTTCGATCGCCACCCAGCACATCAACCGCGAGTAGAGGAAGGCCTTGCGTCCGCCGCGGGTCTCCCAGACCCCCTCGTCGGGCTGGTCCCAGTGGTTGCACACCCAGTCGACCAGGTCGCAGATGCTGTCCCAGTGACCGCTGGAGATGGGCTGCCCCCACTTGTCGTAGAGGTAGAGGGAGTCGATGAGCGCTCCGTAGATGTCCAACTGGAGCTGTTTGACGGCACCGTTGCCGATGCGTACGGGGGCCGAGCCGCGGTAGCCCTCGAGGTGGGGCACTTCGCGCTCGGGCAGCTCGTGGCGTCCGTCGATGCCGTACATGATCTGCAGCGGACCGATGGGGCCGGCCGACCGGGGCTGCTCACGGCTGATGTGCTCGGTGAGGAAGCCCATGAAGGCTTCCGCCTCGTCGGTGAACCCCAGCCTGAGCATGGCGTACACGCAGAACGCGGCGTCGCGGATCCACACGTAGCGGTAGTCCCAGTTGCGCTCGCCGCCGATCTGTTCAGGAAGGCTGGTGGTCGGTGCGGCGACGATGGCGCCCGTCGGGGCGTATGTCAGGAGCTTCAGGGTGAGGGCGGAGCGGTGGACCATCTCCCGCCATCGGCCCCGGTAGCGCGACCGGGACAGCCACCGCCGCCAGTAGCGGACGGTGGCGTTGAACTGCTGTTCCGCCTCGCTGAGGGCACAGAACCGGGGTGCCACGCCCCCGCCGACCCGGTCGAGGGCGAAGACGGCCGACTCGCCCTCGTGCAGTTTGAACAGCGACCACACGTCCTGGCCGGTGACCTCGACCGGGACCGTGGACGTCAGCGCGAGGGCGAGCGAGGGCGTCTCGAAGATCGCCTGACCGTCCTGCACGTGCACGGTGTGCGGCTGTGTCCCGTACTCGAAGCGGGGGGCCACGCGGGCATGGAACGGCAGCGATCCTCGTACGCACACCACGCGCCGGATCAGCCGATGCCGGTCGGCCTCGCGCGAGTCGTCGACGACCGGCATGAAGTCCTGGATCTCGCCGACTCCGTCGTCCGCGAAGAAGCGGGTGATCAGCACGTTGGTGTCGGGGAAGTAGAACTGCTTCGTACGTGCCGGGACGTCCGCGGCGAGTTCGAAGGATCCTCCCTTGTCGGCGTCGAGGATCGAGGCGAAGACGCTGGGCGCGTCGAAGCGCGCGCAACAGTACCAGTCGATGGTCCCGTTCGTGCCGACCAGCGCCGCGCTGCGCAGATCACCGATCAGTCCGTGCTCGGCGACCGGAAGATAGCGGCTCGCGCCGCGGCTCGTATCGGCGCCGCCGGGCCATCCGCCCGGGGAGCCGGACCTGCCCGCGGCGCCTTCGGCCTCGACTGTCACGTCGGCCTCTGTCACGTCAGCCTCTGTCACATCGGCCTCCTGCGGCGTCTCCCACTTGTCCGCGGCCCCGCTCTTCAGGCTACGAGTCGCCGGGCCGCACAACCACGCTTGTGCGGCCCGCCCGCGAAAGCCTGGACGCGGCGAGGCGTCCAGGCTCGAGACAGCGCGGCGTTCGTGGATCAACGTCCACGCTTGAAGGCGTCCTTCACGTTTTCACCGGCCTGCTTGACGTCGCCTTTGACCTGCTCGGTCTTGCCTTTGGACTCCAGGCTCTCGTCGTCGGTCAGTTTGCCGGTTGCTTCCTTCGCCTTGCCCTTCATCTTCTGGGCGGCGTTCGAGGCCTTGTCTTTCCTGGCCATCACATATCTCCCAGCGATGTGCATTTCCGGACGAAAACACCCAATCTGCGCATACCCGGATTCAAGGGTCCGAACCTGCGGCGCTGGGAGACGCCGCCGTACCCGATCAGGCCGTACGCGAGCAGCTCGTTCCCGTCGTTTCGCCGTCACGATACGGGCTACCCGAGCCGCGACAGTCACAGGAGGTGAGCGGCGATGCAGCATGACGAGTTCATCGGCCAGGTGCAGTCACGTGCCCGCCTGGACAGCCGGGGCGCGGCCGAGGCGGCGACCCGCGCGACGCTGGAGACCCTAGCCGAACGCATCCCTGCCGGGCTGGCTGAGAACGTGGCCGCTCAGCTGCCGCAGGAGATCGGCGAGCACATCCGGCGTGTCGAGACGGCCCCGGACCACCCGGTCGCGGGCGTGCGCATGACCCGGCAGGAGTTCTTCGACCGGGTTGCTCAGCGGGAGGGCAAGGACGTCCCCAAGGCGGTCCACGATGCACGTTCGGTGATCGAGGTCGTCGGCGATGCCGTGCAGGGTGGTGTGACGGACAAGATCCGACGGTCGCTGGACGACGATACGGCCACCGTGCTTTTCGCGGGCAGCACGGGGACCGCCGGCGGTTAGGAGCTCTGGTCGGCTTCGGGCAGCGCTTCGACCCTGGGAGCCTGCGGCGACTGATAGACGCCGGTGACCAGCATGCGCACCTCGCCGGCCGGGCTGATCTCGGCACGGAGTATGCCGGTGGGATCGCTGTACACGGGATGTCCGCCCGGTCCCACAGCGTCGGTACGCTCGACGATCACCTCGTCCGTCACTACGCCGGCCCCCGATGACCGATCGGTGAACGTCAGCCGGTAACGGTCGACGGTCTTCATGACGGCCTCCCACAGACGAAACCCCACATGGCGGACAATTGTGAGCCTCTCTTTCATGATGCCCCCGGAACATCCCGACAAAGTGCGCTCTCCCGACGACTCCGATGCGTTCTGTTGTGCCCGGACCAGGGGTTCGGTGCGGTGGTGTGGGGCACTCGGGTCGCCTCGGGAGGTTCCAGAGTCCGGAGGGACATCATGGGCGTTCCAGTACGAGACACCAGCGGTCCGGTGCGGGAGAGGATGCTCGGCATCTACCTCAATGATCATGTGGCCGGGGCGACGGGCGGCGTCGAGCTGGTCCGCCGTATGGTCAAGGAGCACCGCGATACGGCGTACGGCCCCGATCTGGAGGGCCTCGCGACCGAGATCGCACAGGACCGGCATGCGCTGCTGCGGCTCCTGGCAGACCTCGACGTGCCGGCTCGCCGTTACAAGATGTACGGGGCCTGGCTGGCCGAGAAGGCCGGGCGCGTGAAGCCGAACGGCCGTCTCCGGCGTCGCTCGGGCCTCACCGTCGTCATCGAGCTCGAAGCCCTGCGGGTCGGCGTCGAGGGCAAGGCACTGCTCTGGCGTTCCCTGCTCGCGGCCGCCGCGCGCGACTCCCGGCTGGACGCCCGGCGGCTCCAGGAGCTGCTCGACAGGGCACGCACGCAGACCGAGGTCCTGGATTCCCTGCACTCAAGAGCCACGTCCGCGCTGCTGTCGCCCGGCCCCAGCGCACCGGTGGGAGTGCAGGCAGGCGTCGCTTCGTGAATCCGACTACGCCCGCGTCCCGGCCGCACTCCACCCGCCTCCCGGCCGGACTCCACCCGCCGCCCGGCCAGACTCCACCGGCTGCCCTCGGCCCCACTCCACCTGCCGTCCTCGCCTGACCTCCCTCGGCCGGCCTCCCTCGGCGTGAGATCGCGGGATCCGCGCCCGCGAGATCCCCGGAATCGCCATCCAACGACCGCTCTCGGACGTATCCCGTTCGGGGACACGTTGGAGGAGGGAAGCTGAGGAGGGAAGGTCATGCTGATCTTCAGTGATCTATGTCCCGCCAAACACGATCACGACAAGAAGGGCAGGACGACGTCGAAGCGAACCGACACGACGGGCAAGCGGCGCCGTCGCCGTCGTCGTCGCCACCACCACACCCGCGACCACAAGTGGTGATCTGCAAGTGACGGCTGAGCGGGCCGGAGCCCGGAGGCGGGAGCTCTCGGCCCGCTCGGCCCGCGATCCCGTTTTCTGAGGAACGCGTGCCATGGCGCGTGTCTCGCGGCCTGCCCGGCTGCCCGGTTGGTGGTCTGCCCGGCTGGCCGGCCGGTGGTCTGCCCGGCTGGCCGGCCGGAGGTCTGCCCGGCTGCCGGGACGGCGGTCTGCCCGGCTGCCTACCCGGAGATCTGCGCCCCGCTCTGCCCAGCGATCTGGGCCGCACTCTGCCTGGCGATCCGAGCCACGGTCTGCCTGGCGGCGGCCCCTCCTGCGGCGCCTGCTGTCGGTGGCCGAGGACTCCGACGCCGTGGTGGCCGCCGCGCCGCCCGTCCGCCCGCGCGAGGTGTTCCGGCGCTTCTGGCCCTACACGCGGGGCGGTCGGCGCTGGCTGCTGCCCATACTCGGCTTCAGCATGGTCGGGCCCCTCATCGACGCGGCGGAGATCTGGCTCTTCAAGATCGTCGTGGACGACGTCCTCGTCCCTCGCGACCTGGACCCGTTCCTGTGGATCGCCGTGGCCTATCTGGGACTCATCGTCTGCTCCGGCGTTCTGGGCTTCGCCGACGACGTGCTGTCGACCTGGGTCAGCGAGCGTTTCCTGCTCGCGCTGCGGTCGGATGTGTTCCGGCACGTCCAGAGCCTGTCGCTCGGCTTCTTCGAGCGGCGGCGGCTGGGGGACGTACTGGCGCGTGTCACGGGCGATGTCGACGCGGTGGAGACATTCCTGCTGTCGGGGGTGGCGAACGCCCTGTACCACGTGATCCAGCTGGGTGTCTTCCTCGGCCTCCTGTTCTACCTGCAGTGGGACCTCACCCTCCTCGCCCTCGTCATCGTGCCGCTGTTCTGGCGTGCGGCCCGGCACTTCTCCCGGCTGATCAAGGCCGCGTCGCGCGAGCGCAGACGGCGCAGCGGTTCGATCAGCGCGATCGCCGAGGAGTCGCTCGGCAACGTCGCCCTGGTACAGGCGTATAACCGCCAGGCGTGGGAGCAGCGCCGGTTCGACCGCGAGAGCACCGGCAAGTTCCGGGCGGCGATGGCCTCGGCACGGATCCGTGCCGTCTACGAGCCGATCGTCGAGGTCGTCGAACTGGCCGGCGCGCTGGCCGTGATGGGCCTCGGCACCTGGAAACTGGCACAGGGTCAGCTGACGCTCGGCGGGCTCCTGGTGTTCATCGCGCTGCTCAGCAGGCTCTACAGCCCGATCCGCGATCTGTCCCACCTCACCAGCACGTTCTACGCGGCCTCCGCCTCCGCCGAACGGATCATCGAACTGCTCGATCAGCGCCCCCAGGTCACCGAGGCCGCGCATGCCCGGCGGATCGGGCGCGCCCGGGGAGATGTCGAGTTCGACGGCGTGTCGTTCCGTTATCCGGGTACGTCCCGGTGGGCGCTGTCCGGCGTGTCGTTCCACGTGGCGCCCGGCGGAACACTGGCGCTGGTCGGGGCGAGCGGCGCGGGCAAGTCCACCGTCGCGAAGCTGCAGTTGCGCTTCTACGACCCCGACGAGGGAGTGGTCCGCCTCGACGGCGTCGACCTCCGCGACCTGCACCTGTCCGAGCTGCGGGAGAACGTCGCCGTGGTGCTCCAGGAGACGCTCGTGTTCCACGGCACCGTGCGGGAGAACATCGCCTACGGCCGACCGGACGCGACAGAGGCGGACATCGTCGCGGCAGCCCGCACCGCAGACGCGCACGGCTTCATCCAGCTGCTGCCCGACGGCTACGACACCGTGGTGGGGCAGCGGGGGCGCACACTCTCCGGAGGGCAGCGCCAGCGCCTGGCGATCGCCCGCGCGATGATCAGGGACGCGCCGGTCCTGCTCCTCGACGAGCCGACCACGGGCCTGGACGTCCAGTCGGGCCGGCGGATCATGGAACCGCTGCGCAGGCTGATGGCCGGGCGCACCACCATCGTCATCTCCCACAATCTGCTGACGGTCCGCGACGCCACCTGCATCGTCGTCCTCGACCGCGGCCGGGTCGCCGAGTGCGGCACCCACCAGGAACTGGTGCGGCGGGGCGGGGCCTACGCCCGGCTGCACCGGCTGCACGAGATCACCGGCCCCATGCCGGCCGGGTCTCCGACCGGATCCTCCTGGCCCCTGAACACGGGGACGGTGCTCCCGTGACGCACGGCGGTGCCGCCCTTGCGGACGTTCTGGCCCCCGGGACGAGCCCAGCGCCGGGCTACGAGATCCTGGCGCACCTGACGCGGACCGGCTGGCTCGATCTCTACGACACCTGGAGCGAGGAACGGCACTGCCGCTGCGTGACCAAGCTCGTGCGGCCGGACCGCCGCCACGAGGAGCGACTCCACGAGCGACTGCTCCGGGAGGGCCGCTGGCTCCGGGCGTTCACCCATCCGCACCTGGTCCGCGCGTACGAGGTCGTCGAGTCGCCGGAACCGCTCGTCGTACTGGAGACGCTGACCGGCGAAACGCTGTCCCACCTCATCCGGCGGCTGCGGCGCCGGCCGGCCGCCCGGGACGTGGCGCTCCTCGGCGCGCAGCTGTGCTCCGCGATCCACTACCTCCATGGTCAGGGGCTGCTCCACCTCGACCTCAAGCCGTCCAACGTCGTCGTCGAGTGCGGGCGCGCCAAAGTGCTCGACCTCAGCGTCGCGCGACCGCCCGGCACGGCGCCGCCGGGCATCGGCACGTTCTGCTATCTCTCCCCCGAACAGGCGCGCGGCGCACCGCTGTCGGCAGCGGCCGACGTATGGGGCATCGGCGTCACGCTCTACGAATTCGCCACGGGTGACGCACCGTTCGACAGCGGAGAGACCGTGGACGACGGCGGCTCGGCCACACCGACCACGACCGTCGTCACATCAGCCACACCGGTCACATCGGGCGGCAGCGCGAGCGGCAGCGACGACTGGTATCCGCAACTCGAAGGCACCGCCCCGGCATTGGCGTCCCGCCGACGCCTGCCGCACGGACTCGCGCCGGCCATCGACGGCTGCCTCAGCCCCGATCCGGCCGCCCGGCCCACTGTCCGGGAACTGGCCGTCGTGTTCGACGCGACGCTGAACCGACTGATGCACGCGGCGAACCGCCTTTGAGCCGGACGGGATCGGCGAGCGGTCGGCGGGCCGGGGCCGAGGGCTGGAGACCGGGGGACTGTGAACGGGGGGCTGGGGACCGGGTCGGCCGTCACACGTCTGAAAGGCCGGCCGCGTACCGCCAGAAGTCCCGCATCAGAAGCGGCGGGGTCGGCCCGGGCATCTGCACCTGGGTGAGCAGGATGGCCGCCGTGCCCGTGGACGGGGTGATGTGGGCCGTCGTACCGGTGCCGCCGATCCAGCCGTAGCGTCCCGGCACGTTCCAGGGATCGACGGCCTGGACGTCGACCGAGCCGCCGAAGCCCCAGCCCTGGCCCTCCAGGAACAACCGGCCGGCCTCGCGCTGGGGCGGGGTCAGATGGTCGGTGGTCATCTGCCGCACCGAGTCGGGCGACAGGAACCTACGGTCGTCCACGGTGCCCCCGGCGAGCAGCATCCGGGCGAAGGCGTGCAGGTCGTCGACGGTCGACACCAGCCCGCCGGCGCCGGACGGGAACGCCGGCATGGCGGACCACTGCCCGTCAGGGGCGTCGATGAGTTCCAGGCCGCCCGGTGGATCGGTTCGGTAGTAGCTGGTGAACCGGTCGAGCTTGCCGGCCGGTACCGCGAAGCCCGTGTCGGCCATGCCGAGCGGCTCGAACAACCGCTCAGCCAGGAACTCGGGCAGTGGCCGGTCCGAGACCCTCGCGATCAGCACGCCCTGGATGTCGGAGCAGGTGTTGTACAGCCAGGCCTCGCCCGGCTGGTGCAGCAGCGGGATCCGGGACAGAGTGGCCATCCAGTCGTCGGGCTCGGCGACGTTCTGCGGTTGCGGCGGTCCTTGTTTCAGATCGCTGAACAGCGGTCCGACCGCCGGCAGCGAGAAGTCGGACGGGAAGCCGTACCCGGCGCGGGAGGTGAGCAGATCGAGCACCGTGATCGGCCGGGCCGCCGGAACCACGTCGTCGACGGGACCGGCCGGTGTCCGGACGACGACCGGAGACGCCAGCTCCGGCAGCCATGGCGCGACCGGGTCGTCCAGCGCGATCCGGCCGTCATCCACCAGCATCATGACCGCCGCGGCAGTGACGGGTTTGGTGATCGAGGCGATACGGAAGATCGAGTCCCTCGCCATGGGGGCCGTGCCCTCGGCATCGGCGGAGCCAGCGGCCTCTGCCTCGATGCGGTCGCCACGCGCGACCAGGGCCACGGCCCCCGGCACCGATCCGTCACTGACGTGCGGCTTCAGAAAGTCGTACAGGCTGGTCATCGGTCGGCCGGGTCCTTTCGGTCCTCGCGGTCCCGCCTGCATGGCGCTGCCGGGCGGGCTTGCGGACATAGGACTCCCACGGCGGAGCGGAATCATCGGTCGGGCGCCGTCAGATCCGACGCGACGGTCGGCCGCAGCTCACCGTCACCACCTCACGGTCACCACGCCACCGTCACTGCGTCACCGTCACGGTGGTCACCATCGAGGCCGTCGGCCGGCCCCAGGCCTACGAGGCCGCCACGAAGCGCGCCACGGCCAGGACCGTACCGTCGGCCGAGGTCAGACGGACGCCCGAGAGCGTCGACGGATCCACGGGGGCCGGGGCGCCCCAGTAGCCGTATCCGTCATGCACCTCGAACGTGCCCACTTTCACGGTGGTGCCGTCCGTGCGCTCCAGCAGGCAGGTGATCTTCCCGCTGTACGAGATCCCGGCGTCGTCGAGGTCGACGGACATGTAGACCCAGCCCGGCTCCCGGGCGTAGGCCCAGATCTCACCGGCTTGAGGCCGATCGGGACCGGCTCCGGTCAGGTCTGCCCACAACAGGCCCGAGGGGGATTCGGCCTCTTGCGAGGGGGCGGCCGTCCAGGTCTCGATGGCCGTGCCGACGGCCCAGCCGCCGAAGCCGAAGACGAGCGCGAGCGCGGCCGCGGCAGCAGCGACCCGGAGCCGTAGCCGACCCGGTCGTCGTCCGCGGAAACCCCTGGGCGCGCGGCCGAGTCCGCGCCCGGGCAGACGTCGTCCTTCATGCGCGCCCGACGCCTGGGTCAGCGCCCGCGCCACCCGGGTTTCGAACCCGACCGGCGGCTCGCTGCCCGGCAGCAGGCCGATCAGCCCGTCGCCGACGAGGGTCAGCTGCTCGACGTACTCCCGGCAGTCCGCGCAGCGGTCCAGGTGCGCGACCCCCTCGGCCCGCTCGCGGCCCGGCAGCACGCCCAGAGCCAGCTCGGCCCCGATTTCCCGCAGCGTCTCGCAGGTCACGTCATTGGACATGGTCGCCTCGCTTCGGGGACGTGAGCGTGGTCCGCAGCTTGCCCATCGCTGTCCTGATGCGGGTCTTGGCCGTGCCCAGGGGGATGTGCTCCCAGTCCGCGATCTGCTGGGCGGTCATTCCGTAGATGCCCGCCATCACCAGGGCGCGGCCCTGTTCGCGCGGCAACTGTGCCACGGCGGCGCGCAGCCTGGCCGACGCGTCGTCGGCCAGCGCACGCTGCTCGGGGGTGTCGGTCACGACGTCGAGGAGGGCGTCGAGGTCCTCGGGCGCCACCGGCTCGGGCCTGCGGGACCGGATGGCGTCGATGGCGAGGTTGTGTGCGATGGTCGTCAGCCAGGTCGTCACCGATCCGCGGCGGGAGTCGTAGATCTGCGCGTGCCGCCACGCGCGCTCGAACGTCTGCTGGGCGATGTCCTCGGCGAGCTGCGGGTCGCCGGTCACGGCGATGGCGACGCCGAAGACCGTGTGCTGGAACCGCCGTACGAAGGTGACGGCGAGCTCTGGATCGCCCGTGGCCAGGCCGGACAGCAGAGCCTCGTCCGGGAGGCGGCCCACCGGGAACCGAAACCTCTGCATACCCGTATATACGGTCCGTATCGGCTGCGGGATTCCCCGGCGGCCGCGGAGGATCCTCCTTCCGTGTAAGGCGAATCCGCCGCGCGATCCATCGGAGCGATCCATCGGAGCGATCCGCCAGTGCTTGCAATCCTTCGGCCGCTGCGGCCCGTATCCCATGTGCTGGGCTTCGTCCGCCCTCTCGCCCTCTCGCTCTCTCACCCTCATGCCGACAGCCGGCCTGTTCGCCGTCATCTTGATGCATGGAGGAAAGAGGAGAAATCTAGTGATTTGTCGCTATGTCGGGTCGGGCTGGTGAACGAGAGGCACATCGCACCCGTCGGCACCCCGCCCCCGGCCATGGAGCCCTGCGTCGACATCCGGGGGCAGTCGGTGCAGAAAGCGAACCATCCATGAAAGTGACCGCTCCGCGGCTCCGGACCGCGTCGCGTCCGGACGCCGCCGCTTCCCCACCCCTGACCACGTCCGCCGCCGACGTCGGGATGCTTCTGCTCCGACTCGCCGTGGGTCTGCTGCTGGCCGGCCACGGTGCGCAGAAACTCTTCGGCATCTTCGGTGGCCCCGGGCTGAGCGCGAGCGGCAAAGGCTTCGCCGAGCTCGGCTACCACCCCGGTGAGTTCTTCGCCGGCCTCGCCGGTGCCTCGGAGCTCCTCGGCGGGCTCGGTCTGGCCGTCGGCCTGCTCACCCCGCTGGCCGCCGCGGCCGTGGTCGGCGTCATGATCAACGCCATGGCCACGACGTCGTCGAACGGTCTGTGGGCGGACAAGGGCGGCATGGAGTATCCGCTGGTCCTTGCCTCCGCCGCGATCGCCGTCGCCGCCGTGGGTCCCGGGCTTCTCTCGCTGGACCGGCCGTTCCGGTGGCGGCACGGCGGATGGCTCCCGGCCGGCGTGGCGGTGGGCCTGGGCGCCGTCGGCGCCGTCGTCGTCCTCGCCTTCACATGACGTCTGCACTCGATTGACGTCTGACGGCCGCAGGCAGCTCACGTCCTCGGCCGCGGCGTCCCGAGCCGCCCTAAGCCGCCGCTACGTCGACGCCTCGCGCGCGGGCGCCGCGGTTGTTCTCACCGGTTCATACTGAAAAAGGAGGCAGTACCAGCCGCTGTGTGGAGAATCTGCTATGCCGGATCCCAGGCCTGCGGGGGACTGGAGAGCCCTGGTCGACGATCAGGCCGGAGCCCGGTGGGACGTGCTGCCGGTCGCCCTCGTCGTCCTCGACGGCGGCGGACGCATAGTGCAGTGGGCCCAGGCAGCCACCGACCTGCTCGGTTACGCGGCCGACGAGGTCCTCGGCCGTGACAGCACCGAGTTCGTGCTCCCCCAGCAGCGGGCTGCGGCCCGATCCCTGCGGGAGGCCGTCGCAGCCGGGCGGAGTGCGACCGGGTCCTTTCCCGTACGCCACAAGACCGGCCGCACCGTCCAGCTGGAGGTGTGGCTGTGTCCGGTTACCGGTCCCGGCCGTGCGGGCCGGGGCATGCTGTGCCTGGCCGCCGACGCCCGCGAAGCACAGCGCACGCGCAGTGGTCAGGCGCTGCCTGAGGGGTGGTTCACGGGCTCGCCCGTCGGCCTTGCCTTCTTCGACACGGAACTGCGGTTCCAGCAGATCAACCCCGCGCTGGAGGCCATGAACGGCCTGCCCGCGGCGGCGCACCTGGGCCGGCGCCCGGTGGAGGTGCTGCCCGGCGTCAACTCCGAGCAGATGGAGGCTGCGCTGCGCCGGGTGCTGGACACCGGCGAGCCGGTGGTGAACTTCCGCCGCATCGGCCGCACGCCCGCCGACCCGCAGCGCGACCGCGTCTGGTCCTGCTCGTACTTCCGTCTCGACGACCCCGCCGGGCGGCCGCTGGGCATCAGCGGTTCGATCATCGACATCACCACCGACGAGCGGGACGACCTGTCCAGCACCACCGCCCGCCGGCGCGTGACCATGCTCAACGAGGCGACGCTACGGGTCGGCTCGACCCTCGACGTCGCCCGCACGGGTCAGGAACTCGCCGACCTCGCCGTTCCCCGGCTCGCCGACATCGCCACGGTCGACGTCCTGCGGACGGTCACCGATGCCGCCGAACCGCTGACCGGACTGGCTGCGGACGCCGCCCTGCGCCGCCTCGGCAAGGCGCCCGTGTACGGATCCCGCATCGCCGACGTCCTCGCTCCCGTCGGCCGCATCCTGTACTTCCCGGCCGTCGCCCCCTACACGCAGGCGCTCGTAGACCGCCGCCCCTTCCTGCTGCCCCTCGTCGACGCCCGCGCCGTCGCCCCCGCCGCCCGCTACACCTCCACACCAGAGCAGATCCGCCGCATGGGTGTCCACTCGCTGATGATGGTGCCCCTCATCGCCCGCGGCCTCGTCCTGGGCGTGGCCACCTTCCTGCGGGCGGACGAACCCAGCTCGTTCGACTCCGCCGACCTCGCGCTCGCGGGCGACCTGGCCGCTCACGCCGCCATCTGCATCGACAACGCACGGCTGTACCACCGGGAGCACGACACCGCTCTCACCCTGCAGCGCAGCATGCTGCCCCGCCGTCCGCAGGCCCCGGCGGGCATGGAGATCGCCCACTGCTACCGCCCGGCGTCCGACATCAACGAGATCGGCGGCGACTGGTACGACGTCACCGAGATCACCCCGGAGAGAACCGCGCTCGTCATCGGCGACGTCATGGGCCACGGCATCACCGCAGCCGCCGTCATGGGCCAGATGCGCACCACGGTGCGTGCGCTGTCCCATCTGGACCTGCCTCCCGACCAGCTCCTCGACCACCTCGACCAGGCGATGCAGGAGCTCGACGACCCACTGCTCGCCACCTGCCTGTACGCCGTGTGCGACACCTCGACCCACCGCTGCCGGTTCGCCCGCGCCGGCCATCCCCCGCCCGCCGTGATCACACCCGACGGCAACGCACGTCTGCTCGACCTGCCTCCCGGCGCACCGCTGGGCATCGGCGGCATCACCTACACGACCACCGAGGTCGCCCTGCCGCCGGGAAGCCTGCTCGTCCTCTACACCGACGGCCTCATCGAGGCCCGCGGGCACGACCTCGACGAACGCCTGACGGAACTCACCGATCTGCTCGGGCACACCGGTCAGCAGCCTTCCGGCCTCTGCGACACGCTGGTCACGCACCTTGCCGCGACCCCGGCGGAGGACGACATCGCGATCCTCATCGCCCGCGTCGGCACGCCGACGCCCTGAGGGCGTCTCCGCTCGCCGGACGGCGAGCGGAATCGATCCCGGCGGGCGAACTCCGGTCAGCGAGCTGCGACCGGCGGACGCCGGCCGGGCAACTCCGGCCGGCCAACTCTGGACGCCTAACTCTGGCTGGTGAACAACAATTCACCTACAGTGGTGAATTGCTATTCACCGAATTCTGCTTCCGCGACTCCGCTCGGAGCATGCCGATGTCTCGTGTCCCGGGTGCTCCGGCGCCACCCCTCAGGGAGCGCCTCACCGTGCCCGTGCTGGCCTTCGGCGGGTCGCTCATGGCGGTCATGCAGACGGCCGTCGTACCCCTGCTGCCCGATCTCCCGCGGCTGACCGGTTCCTCGCCCACCGCCGTGTCGTGGCTGGTCACCGCGACGCTGGTGGCGGGGGCGGTGTTCACCCCGGTCCTGGGCAGGGCGGGCGACATGTACGGCAAGCGGCGGGTGCTGCTGCTCGCGCTCGCGCTGATGACGGCCGGCTCGCTGGTGTGCGCCGTGACGTCCGACATCCGGCTGCTCATCGCGGCCCGCGCCCTGCAGGGGTCGGCCGCCGCGGTCGTGCCGCTGTCGATCAGCCTCCTGCGGGACGCCTTGCCGCCGGCACGGACCAATTCGGCGGTCGCGCTGATGAGCTCAACGGTCGGTATCGGCGCGGCGCTCGGGCTGCCGCTCGCGGCGGCGATCGTGCAGTACGCGGACTGGCACGTCATGTTCTGGGTGACGACCGCGCTCGGTGCACTCGGGCTGGTCCTGGCACGGTGGGCGGTCCGGGAATCGCCCGCACGCACCCCGGGCCGCTTCGACGCCGTCGGCGCGGTCGGGCTGAGCACCGGCCTGATCTGTCTGCTGCTGGCCATCTCGCAGGGCGGCGACTGGGGCTGGACCAGCCCGGTGGTGCTGGGTCTCGCCGGTGCCATGGTGATCGTGCTGGCCGCCTGGTGCCTGCACCAGATGCGGGCCCGCAATCCGCTGGTGGACCTGCGGCTGTCCGCCCGGCCCCGGGTGGCGCTGCCACACCTGGCGGCCCTGTTCACGGGCTTCGCCTTCTACGCCAATTCGCTGGTGACCGCCCAGCTGCTCCAGGCCCCGGCAGAGACCGGGTACGGCCTCGACCTGTCCATCCTGCAGACCGGCCTGTGCATGCTGCCGGGCGGCCTGATCATGCTGTGCGTCTCGCCCATATCCGCCCGGATCTCGGCCGCCCGGGGCGCGAAGACCGCCCTGGCCGCCGGGGCCGCCGTCATCGCCGCGGGGTACGGGGTGCGCCTCGCGGACAGCGAGCGACTCTGGCTGATCATCGTCGGTTCGGCCGTCGTCTCGGCGGGCACGGCCCTGGCGTACTCGGCCCTTCCCACGCTCATCATCGAGTCGGTGCCGCCCCACCAGACCGCATCCGTGAACGGCGTGAACGTGCTGCTGCGCACCATCGGCCAGGCCACGTGCAGCGCCGCGGTCGCCGCCGTGCTCACCCACCACACGATGTCGCTGGGCGGCATCGCGGTGCCCACGCTCCACGGCTATCTGCTGGCGTTCGGCATGGCTGGTACGGTCGCGGTGCTGGCCTGCGCCCTGGCGCTCGTCATCCCGCGCCGCCGCGACCCGGCCGGCGGGGCCGGGCCGCGTGTGCGGTCGGCGGCTCCTGCCGCGGCGGAGACGGTGGAGGGAACGTGAGCGGGCCGAGCGCCACCGCCGGGCAAGGCTCCCGGCGCCGGGACGCGCAGGCGTCTCGGGACGCCATCCTGCGCGCCGCCCGGGTCATGTTCGCCCGCCATGCCTACACCGACATCACGCTCAAGGCCGTGGCGGAGTTGGCGGGAGTCAGCGCGCCGCTGATCGTGAAGTACTTCGGCAACAAGGAACGGCTGTTCGCCCACATCCTGTCCTTCGAGGAGGACGCCGACGCGCTGCTGGACGCTCCGCTGGAGGAACTGGGCCGGCACATGGTCGTCCAGCTGCTCACCAGCCAGGCCGAGCGCGCAACGGCTCCCGTGCTGCGTATCGCCTTCGCGCCCCTGCACAGCAGTCATGGCGAGTACGGCGAGGTGCTCCGCGCCAACTTCAGGAGGCAAGTCGTCGCCCGCCTCACGGAACGCCTCACGGGACCGGACGCAGCCGTGCGCGCCGAACTCGCCCTGAGCATGCTGCTGGGCCTGGGCATCATGTACGGCATCGCCCGCGGCGACGCCGTACGCGCGGCCAACATCGACGACCTCGCCGACCGTTACGCCCCCGCCCTCCAGGACCTCCTCAGCGGCAACCGCTGACCCGCGGGCTCCCGGCGGCCGTCCGGCCACTGAATGCCGCAACAGCCTCCACCGGACCCGCCATACTGGGACGCCATCGGAGGCAGGGAGGTGGAACGGTGAGCCAGCAGCAGGATGACGACGTCCTGGTCGTGGGCGGCAGCGGCGTCGACACCATAGTCCGCGTCGACTCCCTGCCGGTACCGCTCGCCGACTCGGTCCTGGTCGACCCCATCGAGGAGTGGCCCGGCCACACCGGCGGGAACGTCGCCCTCGGCGCCCGGGCACTCGGCCTCCGGGTCACACTGCTCGGCCTCATCGGCGACGACTGGATCGGCGCGCAGGTACGCGAGCGACTGGCCAAGGGGGACGTGGAGTTCGCCCCGGTGATCTCCCACGAGGGCACCCGACGCGCGGTGAACCTCGTGGACCCGACGGGCCGCCGGATGTCCTTCTAGGCGGTCCGCAGGCCCGTGAGAAGATCCCTCCGCAGTGCGCGCCAGATTCGACCATGGCCATGGAGGGTCACGATGTACGCGATATCCCTGGGCGACGACGGCGCGGAACTGCGCCCGCTCGAGCCGTGGCAGGCCCAGGAGTTCCTGACCCACATGGACCGGGGCAGGGAGTTCGTCGGCCAGCACATCGCGCTGCCGGACTTCGTCACGGACCTGGAGTCGAGCCGCTCGTTCCTGCAGTCGTACGCGGACAAGACCGCGGCCGACGCCGGGCGGATCCACGGCATCTGGGCGGAGGGCAAGCTGGTCGGCGGAGTCCTCTTCCGGACGATGGACGTCCAGCAAGGGAGCGCCGAGGCGGGCTGCTGGCTGGAGCCGTCGGCTGCCGGCAGGGGTCTGGTGACCAGGGCCGCGCGCGTGATCATCGACTGGGCCGTCGAGGAGCGGGGCATCCACCGCGTGGAGTGGGTGGTCTCGGCGGCGAACGAGCCCAGCATCGCGGTGGCCCGGCGGCTCGGGATGACGAAGGAGGGCGTGCTGCGGGAGAGCTACCGGTACCGGGGGAAGCGGCACGACATGGAGGTCTGGTCGGTCCTCGCACCGGAGTGGCGGGCGGCCAAGCGGGCGTCCAAGCAGGCGCCCTGAAGGGCATCTGCCGACCGCCGGTGAGGCCACACCTAGGTTGTGCCCACCCGTTCCTCCCCCAGAGCCTCAAGGGCCTGGGGGCGCCCCCAGCGGAACGCCTGCCCACAACGGTCAGCGGCGCGCCTGCCGACAACACGTCAGCCCGCCTCGCTCCACAGGGAGAAGGCCAGCCCCAGGCCCGCCAGGGCGATGGCGATCCGCAGCGGCTTCTCCGGGACACGCCGCACCACGACCGGCCCCACGCGGCTGCCGAGCAGACATCCGAGGCTGAGCACCGCCGCGGCTCCCCAGTGGACAGGGGCGAGGAAGGCGTAGGCGATCGCCGCGGTGACGTTGGCCGCTCCGGTGGCGATGTTCTTCACGGCGTTCGTGACGCGCAGCGGCTCGTTCGCCGACAGCGACAGCACCGCCAGCATGAGTACGCCCGCGGCGGCGCCGAAGTAGCCGCCGTAGAGGCCCACGAGGAGGACCGCACAGGTCAGCGGCAGTCTCGCGCGCAGTCCGCTGTCGCCCGGCTGCAGGCGCTTCGCGGCCAGTCGGCGGAGCGGTTCGCGGACCAGGATGAGCAGCGAGCCCAGGGCGATCAGCCAGGGCACGACGCGTTCGAAGGCCGAGGACGGAGTGCCGAGCAGTAGCGCCGCGCCCACCGAACCGCCCGCGGCCGCGAGGAGCGCGAGCCGCACGAGACGGCGCCGCTGGCCGCGAAGCTCCTCCCGCGAACCGGCCGCGGTACCCACCGTGTTGGAGAACAGCGCCACGGTGTTGGTCACGTTGGCGGCCACCGGAGGGAGGCCCGCGGCGAGCAGTGCCGGATAGCTGAACAGCGAGGCCAGACCGGCGATCGACCCGGCCAGGCCGGATGCGACGCCCGCCGCGGCGAGCAGGAGTACGGAGTGGTCCGCCACACGACCTTCCTTTCTGAGCGTGGACGGCCCATCCTCCCCTCTCTCTGCGTCTCATATGAAAAGGCCGTCTACATAGGGAGACAGCAGGGGCTCCCTCCCCCATCGACCTTCGCTTGGGGCGGTCACCCGGCCTCAGGCGTACGGGTCGAACGCGATGCCCGCCGGCTTGGCACTCGCAAGGTGGGCGTTGAAATTCCCGTCCTTCAGGCCGAAGTTGGCGCTGCCGAAGTCGGCCTGGCTCAACTTGTCGCGGAGCCCTGCGGGGTAGCCGTTCCAGCCGACCAACGCGGGGAACTGCCACGTCTGGTAGTGGTTCTCCGGCGGCTCGTCGTTGGAATTGGCGGCTCGGAAGCAGTGCGTGCTCGCACCGTCCTTGTGGTACACGATCTTGGGATGCGTGCCGTCCCACCGGATCCGGTCGCGGCTGTGGACGGTGAAACTGCCGTGGTTGGAGGTGGAGACGTACTGCGCCTGGTTGTTCTGCACCCACACCACGACGTGCTCCCAGTCGTGGCGGTGCCCGCCGAGGCTGCTGCCCGCCACGGCCTGGTCCTTCTCGAAGTAGAGGCCGTACATGAGGGCGCACCAGCCGTTGTTGCACTTGTAGCGCGCGTATCCGTTGGTGTTGTCGAGGTCCCATGAGTCGCGGCACTGGCCGTTGAGGGCACCGGTCGGATTGAGGCCGCCGTTCAGGGTGCCGTCGGGGCCGATGGCGGGCGTGGGGTAGCAGCCGTCGGTGTCGTAGTCGTAGGCCGGTTGGAACGTCTGCTCCAGGCTGTCCGCGTTGGCGGGCAGGGCCTTGGGAGGGTCGGCGAGGGCGCTGCCCGGGAAGGCGACGACCAGCGCGATGGCGCTGCCGAGTATGAGCGGGACCTTGCGCGTGAGCGAGCGTCTCTTCACCGCGTCCTCCTGAGTGACCGCGCCTGGGGGGTAGGCAGGCCAGATTGGCATGCTCAGCTCACTCTTGCGGGCGTCATTGACAACGTGAGCGTCAGGAGGTGTCAGATCGATGAAAGAACAGCCGACGCGGCCTGCTGCTCCGTGCGTTGGCGATTACCGCCAAATTCATCGGGCGAGCGCGCGGCTCAAGTCCCGGATGCGCCTTCGCCCTTGAGTGACGGCCCCGCCACGGACGCGGCCGTGGCCTGGGTGATGCGGTCCAGATCGACGGCCAGTCCCTGCAGCCATGCCTCGGCGTCGTAGTAGAGCGGCGGTGGATCGGGGCTGCCTTGCGGCTGCAGGCTGTCGGCCTTGCCGGAATCCGGGTGGCCGGACGGCGACGCCGGCGGACGTGCGTCTGCGAGGAGGGTGCCGACCAGCTCGTACCGCCTGGCCAGATCGTCACCGTCCCTGGCAAGGCCCGCCCCGTGAACGGGCGCGAGCGGCCGGCCGCCGTCCCACGTCCCCGGATCCAGCAGGCGCCGTGACCCCCGCAGGGCGTGGTGCCCGGCCATCAGCGCCGCCTGCCAGTCCACCCCCGGTGTGCCGGACCGGCGCGGTTCGCTCTGGTACTGCGCATAGGACGACTCCGCCAGGACCAGAGCGTGCTGCAGCGAGGGCCCGCTCCCCCGGTCCTGCGCCTGCCCCCCGGTGAGGACCGACGTGGTCGAGCTGATGGTCGAGCCGATGGTGCCGAGCAGCACGGCGACGTCGCGGCGCAGCTCCTCTTGGGCGCCCCGCGGCCAGGCGAGCAGGCCGATCACCAGCCCGATCACGCTGCCCGTGAGAACGTCGAGGAAGCGGACCTCGGCCAGCTGCCAGGTGGCCGGCGCGAGCTGGGCGAACACGAAGGACACGACCAGAGTGAAGAGGCCCTGCGCCCATCCCGCACCGCGTGTGGGGCCGATCCAGAACGTGGCGAGCATGACCACGGGGAGTGCCACGGCGTAGGCCGTGGTGTTCCCTCCGACGGACACCAGCAGGGCGGCTGCGGCCAGCGCACCCAGCAGGGCGCCGACCAGGGCCTGGCGTACGATCGCGCCCGTCTGCGCGGCCGTGGTGCGGATCAGGGTCAGAGCGGCCAGCATGGCCCAGAATCCGTGCGGCAGGGAGTCGACCCCGGCCACCGTACGTGCGGCCGCCAGGGCCAGGCTGATGCGCACGGCGTTCTGGAAGTACACCGAGCGGGGGCTCAGGTGCGCCACCAGCCGGTGCGCCCACAGCCGTACCGCGCCGTGGCCCGCGTACCAGAAACCCGCGTCCTGCGCCGGGGCGGGCAGGCGGCGGCGTCCCAGGGCGAGATCGGCTGCCGTCGCCAGCGTCACACCGGCATGGGCGGCCTCGATGAGCATCGCCTGACGGTGCATCACCATGCTGGTGGTCTCGCGTGTCGCACCGTCCGCCGGCACCGTGCGGAGGCGCCGGTACCGGGCCAGGGCGTCCGGCAGCCGTACGGGGCCTGCCGGGCTGCCGGTGCGCAGCGCCGTGGCGGTCCGACGGGCCGAATCCGCGATCTCGTGCAGAAGTTCGACGGATGGGGGATGGCGGCCCTGGGGTCCGGGAGCGGGTACGTCTTGCAGACGTGCCAGGAGGACACGGGCGGCCATGCCGGTATGGGCGAGCGCCCGTTCGCGCGGTCCTGGTCCGGCGGGACGCTCCGACTCGGGTACGTGAAGGGGGCGCAGCGCCTCGCCGGCCGACCGTGCCGCGCTGCGCGACTCGGCTGACAGCGTCCATGGCGGGTTCGCGAGTTCGGTCGCGCACCGGGCGGCGGTCGCGGCCGCGTCCGCCGACAGGGCGCGGTACGAGGTGGCGGGCGGGTCGGGCAGCAGCAGGATCTCGGCGAGCACGAGCAGCAGGATGCCCAGCGTCATCCCGCTCAGCCGCTGCCCCAGTGTCTCCGGGGCGTAGGGAGGGAAACACGGCAGGATGTACAGGAGTTGCAGGCCCGGGGCAGCCCCGCCCAGCCGGGGACCGGCCGCCGCAGCGAACGCCAGCAGGAAGCCGATCACCAGCATTCCCGCCACGGCGGCCCACGTGTTCACCGCCAGCAGCGTCCCGGCCGCCACGAGAACCCAGCCGACCGGGAGCACCCGGAGCACCACGGCCGCGCGCTGGCGCCCGGTGCCGGGGATACGGGAGAGACCGGCCATGGCCACCGCCGCGAACAGGGCGTATGTGGCGGTGACCGGCTGGTGCAGGCCGTAGAGGCAGAGGTAGAAGGCGGCGACGGCCGCGACCGTCACCCGGACGGCCCGGCGTGCCGCGCACGCCGATGCGCCCGTGCCGTGCCGCAGCGTGGCGGCCCGGCGCATCGCCCGGGCTGGGCGGGCACGGGCCCGTGCGGTGGCACTGCCGGTGTCCTCCGCCTCAGGGCCCATGGTCAGCATCCCTGCCCGCTCGTCGTCCCTCCCATGATCACATCGGTCCCGAGCGGACGCACGGCCTCCGCCAACGCCGGCGGGAGCGCGTTCGGGCACAAGGGGGCCCGGAGGCGGAGGCTGCGGTGAGGGTTGTCAGCCTTCGGTCTCCGGGCCTATGGGCGTCGCTGTGTGGGCCTGAGCATCGTGTCCGCCAAGGGCATCTCCCTTCGTCGGGCCTACGTGCCGTACGGGTCGCTCCAATCGCATCTCCCTTCGCTACGCGTGCCGTCCGAATCCGCGATCAATCGCGACTCCCTTCCGTACGGGCTCCCTAGGCGGCAGCGGCGCCCGCGAGCAGGTCGAACCACACGACCTTGCCCACGGCCGTCGTCCTACTGCCCCAGCAGTGGGAGAGCAGCTCCAGCAGGTGCAGTCCCCGCCCGCACTCGTCCTCCTCCGAAGCGTGTCGCACGCGGGGCGGGGTGGGATCGCCGTCCTCGACCTCGCAGCGCAGTCCACCGCCCGCGGGGTGCAGCGAGAGCGTGAGCCGGATCGGCCCGCGCGTGTGGCGCAGCGCGTTGGTGACCAGCTCGCTGACCAGCAGCTCCGCGTCCTCGATGTACTCGCCGAGCGACCAGAGCGCCAGCTGGGCGACGGCCAGACGGCGCGCCCTGCGTACCGACGACGGGTCGTGCCGCAGCACCCAGGTGGCCCCGCAGGCGGCCCACTCGGGGGCCGGGCCACGCTGCGGGGTGCGGGGACGCGGTGCGATGGTGAGTGCCGAGTTCATGCTGTCGGTCCGTGATGCGTCCGAGGGGCCGGGATGACGCGTCCGTCGGGTTGGATCTCGCCGTCGTCGGTGAAGACCACCACGCCGTTGCACAGCAGGCTCCAGCCCTGCTCCGGATGGGAGGCCACCATGCGTGCCGAGCCGTGGTCGGGGGCGTCGGCGCGTGGGCACGGGGGTCGGTGGTCGCACATGGAACGGGCCTTCGTGGTCCTCCGCCGGCCGGCGACGGAATCTTCCAGGAACCCAGTCAGGATCGTCCGCACCGCGGAGCCATGGGGAGGGGAGAAATCCCCGAATGGGTACCTGACCCGCTATGGGTAGATCCACCGTTGTCGACGTGGAGTGATGCGGCGATCGCCCTCAGGCATGGGTGCGGGGCATCCGGTTGCCGAAGGGCTCGTACGATCAAGGCGGCGTCCGCCGGAGCATCACGCGTGCGTGGGAGCGGGATCGTGCAGCGCGTGTCCGACGGCCGCGTCCGGCGCCAGCCCGGCCCCCGCCCTGAACGCGTCCTCGTACGCCTGCTCGCCGAGGTCGCCGCGCAGCCGCGCCGCGGTCTGCTCGTGCCCGGCCGCCAGATGCCGGAACCCGGACGGCGACGTGCCGATCGAACGCCACATCGCGGCCGCCGAGCCCAGCATCCGGGCGCTGGCCTCCGGCTGCCCCGACGAGGCGGCGAACCAGGCCAGCACCTCCAGGCACTGCGCCATACCCCATCCGTCCTGCACGGCCCACCGGGTGCGCAGAGCGTCACGCACAAGCTCGGTCCCGCGCCGCGCCTCGCCCTGGCGCCAGCTGTACAGCCCCAGCGCCCACAGCGCGTACGAGCGGGACCACTGGGCGCCTGCCGCCTCGCACAGCGCCAGGCACTCCTCGCCGAAGAGGGCGGCCCGGTAATCGCCGTAGAGGGCGCAGGCCATGGTGAGGTGGTAGAGACAGGTCATCACGCCGTTGCGGTCACCGGCCGCCCGGTGGCCGGCCAGCGCCTCCTGCAGGAGGCGCCCGGCCCGCGGGAAGTCACCCTCGTACAGGGCGAGGGCACCCAGGTGCTGCGTGCACCGGGTCCGGGTGGGGGGATGGTCGAGGTGGAGCGCCAGCGACCAGCACTGCGCAAGCCGCGGCCGCGCCGACGCGGTGTCGCCCTGGGCCGTCGCCAGCCAGGCGTCCACCCACAGCGCCCGGCCGCGGGCCACAGTCGCATCGGGTGCGAGCCGCAGCAGCCGGCCGAGCCAGTGGCGGCCCTCGCTGAGGTGTCCGCCGCAGATCCAGTGCGGCCACAGCGCCGCGGCGATCTCAAGACCCGGCCCGGCCTGGGCGGGATCCGCGCAGGAGAAGTCCAGGGCGGCCCGGAGGTTGGCGTGCTCGCTGCGCAGCCGGGCCAGCCACTGCTCCTGGCGCGGGCTCAGCCACTCCTCCTCCGCCCGGCAGGCCAGCCGGTGGTACCAGTCCCGGTGGCGCCGCTGCAGTGCCGGCGCGAGACCGAGCCCGGCGAGGCGGTCCGCCCCGTACTGCCGGATGGTCTCCAGCAGCCGGTACCGCACCCGATCGCCCTCCTCCTGCCGGACCAGGATCGATTTGTCGACCAGTCCTGCCACCAGGTCGAGGACGTCGTCGCGGGCGATGCCGTCGCCGGAGCAGACCTCTTCCGCGGCCTCCAGGTCGAAGGACCCGGCGAACACCGACACCCGCGCCCAGAGCGCCCGCTCGCCCGGGGAGCACAGGTCGAAGCTCCAGTCGATGGCCGCGGTCAGGGTCTCGTGTCGCGGCGGCGCCGCGGCGGTGATGCCTCGCGCGGGCTCCAGCCGCTGGTCCAGCCGGTGCAGGATCTGCTCGGCGGTGAGCGTCCGCAGCCCGACGGCGGCCAGTTCGATGGCCAGCGGAAGGCCGTCGAGACGTCTGCAGAGCCGCACCACGTAGTCGAGGTTCTCAGGGCCCAGTACGAACCCTTGTACCGCCTGCCCGGCCCGCAGTGCGAAGAGCCGCACCGCCGCATGGTCGGCAAGGCGTTCCGGGGAGTACGCCAGGTCCGGCGCGGGCACCGGCAGGGGTTCGACGGTCATCACCGACTCGCCGTCCAGCCGCAGTGGCTGGCGGCTGGTGACCAGGACCCGGAGCCGGGGCGCCTCCCGCAGCAGGCGGTCGGTGAGCAGCGCGCAGCCCGTCAGCAGGTGCTCGCAGTTGTCAAGCACCAGCAGGGCCCGCTTGTCCCGCAGGTGGTCGACGAGCAGCTGCGTCGGGTGCGGCGCGGCCTGGTACCGGAGTCCGAGTGCGCCCGCGACCGTCTGCGGCAGCAGGCCCTCGTTGTCCAGCGGCGCGAGTTCGACCAGCCATACGCCGTCCGGGAAGGCCGCGCGGACCTGGTCGGCGACGCGGCGCGCCAGCCGGGTCTTGCCGACGCCTGCGACGCCGGTGAGGGTCAGCAGACGCACGTCGGCGAGCAGCCTCCCGGCCTCGGACAGCTCCTGTCGGCGGCCGACAAGATCGGGTTCGCCGGGGAGGTTGCCCCTGTGCCGCGTCGGCGCGTGCTCCGCCGCCATAGTGTTCTCACGCTAGGTCCGGCCACCGAACCGGTCAAATGCAGGTCAAATGCCGCGGCCGCCTGGAGAGATGCCTCCCAGCGCGGTGCGTACGGGGCGGCCCGGGCATAGCCTTGAGGTGTCGGCCCGGTCCGAGCGGGTGAAAAGCCGCTGACCGGGGCTGATTCGAGGCATTCATGGGCGCGGCGGCGACGAACACCTCGGCGGGCGCACAGCCAGGCAGGCTCCCGGCCGAGGTGACCAGTTTCGTGGGACGTCGGCACGAGGCGGCCGACGTGAAGAGAATGCTGGGCACATCGCGGCTGGTGACGCTCACCGGGGTCGGCGGGGTCGGCAAGACCAGGCTGGCGCTGCGCGTCGCCGACGATGTGCGCAGGGCGTTCCCCGACGGCGTATGGCTCGTGGAACTCGCCGCGCTGGGCAGTCCGGACCTGCTCGTCCAGAGCGTCGCCGAGGCGCTGGAGATCCGGGACCACTCGTCCCGGCAGGCCATCGACGTCCTCACCGAACACCTGCGGGACAAGCAGGCTCTGCTGGTGCTGGACAACTGCGAGCACATGGTGGACGACTGCGCGCTGCTCACCGACCGCCTGCTGCGGGAAGCGCCCGGGCTGCGCGTCCTGGCCACCAGCAGGCAGCCTCTGGGCATCGCCTGCGAGCAGACCCTGCCCGTACCGACGCTGGCGCTGCCGGACTCCGCGGGCCGCCGGCTGTCCGCCGCCGCCCTGGCCCAGTGCGACGCGGTGCGGCTCTTCGTGGACCGTGGCGGGGCGATCCTGCCCGGATTCGCCGTCACCGAGGCCAACCGTGACGCGGTGGAGCAGGTGTGCCGCAGGCTGGACGGTATTCCGCTGGCCATCGAGCTGGCGGCGGTACGGCTGAGAGCGCTCTCCGTGCAGCAGCTCCTCGACCGGCTGGACAACCAGTTCCGGCTGCTGACCACGGGGTCGAGGGCCGTGCTGCCGCGTCATCAGACGCTGCGGGCCCTGATCGCCTGGAGCTACGACCTCTGCACCGACCGGGAGCAGCTGCTGTGGGCCCGGATCTCGGTGTTCGCCGGGAGCCTCGATCTGCAGGCGGCCGAAGCGGTCTGTGCCGGGGACGGCATCGCCGACGAAGAGGTCTTGGACCTGGTAACCGGGCTGGTGGACAAGTCGGTGCTGCTCCGCGAGGAACCCTCCTCGGGAGTGCGCTACCACATGCTGGAAACCCTCCGGCAGTTCGGCAGGGAGAAGCTCGCCGAGTCCGGCGAGGAGGCGGCCCAGCTGCGGCGGCACCGTGACTACTACCGCCGGCTGGCGGCGGACGCCCGGGCGGAGCTGTTCGGTCCTGGACAGGTGGCCTGGTTCTCGCGCCTCCAGCTCGAGCACGCCAATCTGCGCCTCGCCCTGGAGTACAGCTTCGCCCAGCCCGACGAGGCTCCGGTCGGCCTGAGCATCGCCACCGACCTCCTCTACCACTGGATCACCAGCTACTACCTCGCGGAAGGGCGCCGCTGGCTGGACGAGGGGCTAGCCGTATGCACCGAACCCACCGAGGTCCGGGCCCGCGCACTGTGGACCGACTCCTGGCTGGCCATCATCCAGTCCGACACCGACGCCGCATCCGCCATGCTGGACGAGGCCCGCGACCTGGGCACCCGGCTCGGCCTTGACTCCGTCCTCGCCTACGTCGCGCTCTACTCCGGCATGGTCGCCATGTACCGGGGCGAGATCGAGTCCGCCATCAGGCTCTACAAGGACGCCGTGGCACGCCATCGCGCCACCGGCGATCCCGTCGGGCTGGCGCTCTCGCTCATCCGCCTCTCGCTGGCCCACTCCTTCTCCGGTGACTCACCGGGCGCCATCGCGCTGGGTGAGGAGTCGCTCAAGGTCTGCGACGCCTACGGCGAGGGCTGGCACCGGGCATACACGATGATGGCGCTCGGGATCGAGGTGTGGCGCCAGGGCGACACGGAGCGCGCGGCCGCTCTGGAGAAGGAGAGCCTCGCGTTCAACCACTCGCTCGACGATCCGCTCGGTGTCGGGGTCAACGTGGAGGTGCTGGCCTGGATCGCGGCCACCGAGAAGCAGTACCGGCGGGCGGCGGGACTCCTAGGAGTCCTGCAGACCATCTGGCAGGCGATCGGCGCTCCCCTGTCCGGATACGGGCACCTGGTGCACTACCACGAGGAGTGCGAGGCGATCACGCGCCGCGCCCAGAGCAAGTCGGCCTTCGAGAGCGCCTTCAGCCTGGGCGCCGGACTCTCGTACGAGGAGGCACTGACCTACGCGCTCGAGGACAGGCTCCCGGCGGCAGAGCCGTCCGACGAGGCGGAGACGCCTTCGCCGCTCACACCCCGGGAGACCGAGATCTCCCAGCTGGTCGCGCAGGGCCTCAGCAACAAGGAGATCGCGGCGACCCTGGTGATCGCCCAGCGGACGGCGGAGGGCCACATCGAGCACATCCTGAGCAAGCTCGGCTTCAACTCCCGCGCGCAGATCGCGGTGTGGGCGGCCGAACAGCAACGGGCATCGGTCAACGGCGATGGCTGAGGGCCGGTCGTCGGGGCTGGTTGCCAGTCGGCCGCTGGCCGCAGTGGTCGCGGTGCCACGTGTTGCGCGGCACGGCGGGACGGGGCCGGCCGGAGGTCAGGCGGGTGCCGGGTGAGAAGACGATCACCACCCATCGGCGGGGCGCGACGCGTGGACGCCGCTCGCCGAAGGCTGACGGTGGCGGACCGGCCCCGTCCGGCACTCATCCTTGTTCGCTCCCCCCGTTATTGCAAGTAACTCGCAATAACGGGTGTGCCTGGAGACGGGTGAGCCTGGAGACCGGAGCTCATACCGGCCGCTGCTCCGAGGACGCCCGCTGCGAGGGAATGAGATGCGCCGATGCGCGACCGTCGGCCTCGTACCGTGGCCGCCCGCCGCCGGCGGTGACCCGAGCCTGCGGGCCCGCAGCGGCAAGGCGGTGCCACGCGGCGGGCAGCAGGACGGATCCGGCTGCCGCTGCCAGGCCGATCGTCCACCCCGCAGGGCCGAGCGGCCGGCTTCCGAAGAACTGGCTGAGGCCGGGAACGGCGACCACCAGCACGAGCACCGCCAGCGATCCCGCGGCCGCGGCGGCCACGACCGGGTCGCGGCCCGCGTCCGCGAGCGTCTGCAGGAGCTGCGATGCGACGAGGGCGACCAGGGAGACCGTGTCGGCCCGGGCGCGGGTGCCGGTCATGCGGGCGATGATCCAGGCAGTGCCCGCCGCGGCCGCGGTGTTGGTGGCACGCAGGCGGATGTGGCGCGTGAGGGCCTTGCCCAGCGACGCCTCGGGCCCTTCCGCGAGCAGCCTTTCAGCGCGTCCCGCCGGGGGCCGGGCGGCGATGGCCATGGCGGGCAGCATGTCCGTGAGGAGGTTCACCAGCAGCAGCTGACGCGCGTTCAGCGCACTGCGCCCCGTCAGCAGGCTGGTCGCCAGGGTGAAAGCGATCTCGCCTAGGTTGCCGCCCAGCAGGATGCCGAGGGCCTTGCGGACGGAACCCCACATCGCCCGGCCCTCGACGATGGCGTCGACGATGGTCTCGATGCGGTCGTCGGTGACCACCACGTCGGCTGCGGCGCGCGCCGCGGGCATCGCCCGGGAGCCGATGGCGATGCCGACGTCGGCGATGCGGATGGCGGGTGCGTCGTTGGCGCCGTCGCCCGTGACGGCGACGACCCGCCCTGCCGCGCGCAGCGCGGTGACGATGCGTACCTTGTGGGCCGGGGTGACCCGGGCGAAGACCGCGACATCCGGGAGGGTCCGGGCGAGGGCGTCGTCGTCGAGGGCTTCGAGCTCGGCCCCGGTCATCATCCGCAGCTCCGCGTCTGGTTGCAGTTCGCCGGCGATCGCGGCGGCGGTGCTGGGGTGGTCGCCGGTCAGCATGACGATCCGTACTCCCGCCGCGGCAAGGCGGTTGACGCTTTCGGCGGCGGTGGCCCGCACCGGGTCGGCGAGACCGAGCAGGCCGAGCAGGCACAGCCCGTCGACGTCCTCGTCGACGAGAGCGCTCTCGTTCCGCCCGGACTCAGCGGGCAGGATGCGCTCGGCGACCGCGAGGACCCTCAGGCCGCGCCGGGCATGGCGTTCGATCTCCTCGTCGGTCCACGCCCGCAGCCGGTCGTCGAACGGCTCGGCGGAGTCGTTCCTGCGGATCCGCTCGCAGCGGGCCAGTACTACCTCCGGGGCTCCCTTGACGACGATGCGTGCCTGCGTGCCGGTCCGGCCGAGCACCGCGTGGTAGCCGCGTCCCGGTTCGAACGGCAGCTCCGCGACCCGTTCCCAGATCGCCGAGGGCATTCCGGCCGCCAGCACCGGCGTAGTGCCCAGCAGTTCGGCCCCGGCTGCGATCGCCCGGTCGGTGGGGTGGGTGAGCGTCGCGGCCGGGCCCGCGGGACCCGCGAGGACTGCCGTGGCGACCACGCGGCGCAGCGCGGGTGTCAGCTGCTCGGGCGGTCGCCGTTCAAGGCCGTCGGACACCTGCCGGAGGCTGATCCGCCCTTCGGTGAGCGTGCCGGTCTTGTCGAAGCAGAGCACATCGGTACGGCCGAGCGCCTCGATGGTGGGGGCGCTGCGTACGAGGGTGTTGCGGCCGGACAGGCGGCGCGCCGCGGCCAGTTCGGCGACCGTGGCGACGAAGGGCAGCGCTTCCGGTACGGCGGCGACGCACAGGCTCACGGCGTTGCCGAGGGCCGCTCCCAGGGGCCGCATGCGTGAGATGTCGGAGAGGAAGAGGACGACGCCCGACGCGATGGACAGCGGCAGGAACCAGCGGCCGAGGGCGTTCAGACGGCGTTCCACGCCGCTTTCCGGGGCCCCGGCCGCGGGAGCCGCCTCAGCGGCGCTGCCCGCCTCGGTGGCGGCGCCGGTGGCGACGACCACGGCGAGCGCGCTGCCGGCCGCGACGGTCGTGCCCTGGTAGAGCATGGAGGTCCGGTCCGCGACCGCCCGCGCGGCCGTCGGCGCGGCTGTCTTCACCACGGGCTGCGATTCGCCGGTGAGGCTGGACTCGTCGACCTCGAGACCCGTCGCGTGCACCACCCGGCAGTCGGCCGGGACCGCATCACCGGCCAGCAGCTCGATCACATCGCCGCGTACGAGCTGGTCGGCGGGCGTGTCGATGACGCCGGGACGTCCGGCCCGGCGCAACCTCGCCCGCGCCGAGGTCGCTTCGAGGAGCCGGCCCGCCGCGCGGTCGGCCCCGACCCGTTGTGCCCCGCCGACGAGTGCGTCGACGCCGAGCACTCCGCCGATGAGCACCGCATCGACGACGGAGCCGAGCGCCGCCGAGATTCCGCCTCCGATCGCGAGGATGGGCGTGAGCGGGTTGGCCAGCTCCTCCGCGACCCTGGCGATCAGGGTGACGGCGTCTGCCGGGCGTTCCGTCCCTTCGAGCTGGCGGCGCCGGGCGGCCTCGGCGTGGTCGAGTCCCCGGGACGACGTGCCCAGCCGCACCATGACCTGACGTACCGTCATGGCGTGCCAGGGTGTGCGCTCGACGCCGACCGGGGCCGGCCGGCCGCGCAACCGCCAGCCCGCCCAGGTGCCCGCCACCAACCCGGCGATGGTCACGCTGTCCGCCACCAGACGGGCGCGGGCCCAGGCCCCGCGGCGCGGCACGGCGAGCGCGACGGTGGCGCCCACGAGTGCCCCTGCGGCTTCCAGGCGGGCGCAGAGCCGGCTCAGTCTGCGCGCTTCCGGGATGGCGCTCAGCAGCAGGTGCGCCACGTCGGGCGGTGCGGCGATGTCCGCGTCCCACGGCACCTGGCGGGCTCCGGTCGTCACGCCGATGCCCAGGTCCGCGCGGCCGAGGGCGCGGCGGGTCCGCGTGGTGACCACGGCGACGCCATGGCCCTCCTCCTGGAGGGAGCGGACCAGTGCGGCCGTGCGGGTGCCGCCGGTGGGTACGGCCTCGTCCAGTCCGAACCTGCGGTGCAGCCCCGGCACCCCGCCCACGAGCACCACCCGGCCGCACGCGCGTGCCGCCTGCACCAAGTGCTCGGCGAGAGGGTGGAGTTGAGGGACCAGTCCGGCGACGGCGACGGGGCGGCCGTGCCGGAGGACCAGCAGAACCCTTGCGCCCTCCTCGGCCCACTGTCTCGCCGATGCGGCGGCCTCCCCGGGGAGTTCGGCTGCCCTCCCGGGCAATTGAGTTGCCTCTTCGGGCAGTTCGGCGCTCGGTGCACCGGTGTCCCCGGTGGCGTACGGCCGCAGCGCCCAGCCTGAGCGCTCCTGCGGTTGCGACGGGTCGGCGTCGTCCATCAACTCGTGGATCCAGGCGTGGATTTCGTCGACGTCGGGAACGCCGGCTTCGCCGATGCCGGCAGTACCGGCCGCCGCCGCCTCGGGCTGCTCGCCGGGCGGCTGAAGTCTTATCAGCGTCCCGACCGTCCAGGTGCCGGTGGCCAGCACCCGGGCGTCGAGGACGACCGTGTCGATACGGTCGAGGCGGCGCAGTGCCTCGGGCCGCAGAATCAGCGCTCCGCGCCTGGAGGCGGTCTGCGCCACGGCGCACGCGAACGACTCCCGGCCGAATCTCGGGCCTCTGGGCGTGGCGGAGATCAGCAGGGCCAGCCCTCGGTCGTGGCTGAGCGTGCCCGCCGCGGTGAGCCCGTACGCGGCGAGGGCGGCGGGCACGGCGACGTTGGCGTACCGGTCCCCCGGTCCGGGCGGCAGTGGAGCGGGCCGTTCGTAGGCCGGTGCCGCGTCATGGCGGTACGCCCCCTCGCGGCTGGCCAGCCGCTGCGCCCAGTCGTGCCAGGCCCTGCGCCGGGCCTGGACCTCGGCGTACCGGGCCCAGGCCAGGGCGGTGGCGACGGCGACGCCCAGCGGGCGCCACATCAGCGTCGTCGTGAGCAGGTTCGCGGCGGCCCAGCCGGTCTCCGCGGCCGCGGCGCCGACTCGGCGGGCGACGCCCTCGCGCACCCGGGGCGTGGCCTCGGCGAGCTGGACGGCCGCCGACAGGGCCGGGGGCAGGCCGCGGATCCCGATCGTCCGGCCCACCACGGCCACGCCGAAGGCGACCACGCTCGCGCCGAGTTGGACGGCCGCACCGATCGCCGCTCGCGGGGCGCCGGGGTAGCCGACGGCGCGGGGTGCCCGCTCCGCGTCGGCACCGGCCGCCGGCCGGCGTTCTTCGTCTGCCGCCTCCGCGCCTGCCGCCTCCGCGCCAGCGTGGGCGTCGGCGTCCGAGACGAGGGCGTCGACGCCTTCCAGGTCCGTCTCCGCCGGATCGCAGCCGACGTACACACATCCGAGCGTCCCGTTGACCTCGGCGCGGTGCACTCCCGGCACCCCCACCAGCCCGGTCTCCAGGTCGCGGGACGCCTGGGCCGTACCCGGCCGCCCCAGATTGCGGACCTCGATCTGCACGCCGCCAGGGGTCTCCCACATCCGGGCCGCATGCGTGGTCAGCAGGCGCGCGAGCGCAGTCAGGCCCGCGGGAGCGGTGGTCACCGCCTCCGTGAGGCTCCGGACCGTTCCGGTGAGGAGTGACCGGATCACGCGGCCTCCAGGGGCCGGCAGTGGTACCCGTCAGTGCCGCCCGGAAGCGACACCCTGTCCCATCAGTATGGCGTCGTCACGCCTCACCGCCCTCCGGGACCCGTGGACGTGAGACGCGTGCCTCTGCATGTCCTCTGCGTGTCCGCACACGCACTCGCCGCGTTCGCAGTCCCCGCGGCAAGGGGCGGACGCAGGCCGCTATTCGACCTTGGCCCAGTTGAGAGTGCGTTCCACGGCCTTCTTCCAGCCCTCGTATCCCTCCGAGCGCTGCTCGTCGCTCCACTGCGGGTCCCAGCGCTTCGACTCCTGCCAGTGCGTGCGGAGTTCGTCCTCGTCGCGCCAGAAGCCGGTGGCGAGTCCTGCGGCGTAGGCGGCGCCGAGTGCCGTGGTCTCGGCGACGACCGGGCGGCTGACCGGCACGCCCAGGATGTCGGCCTGGATCTGCATGCACAGGTCGTTGGCCGTCACGCCGCCGTCGACCTTGAGGACGTCCAGATGGACACCGGAGTCCTGTTCCATGGCCTCGACCACGTCGCGGCTCTGGTAGCAGATGGCTTCCAGAGTGGCCCGGGCCAAGTGACCGTTGGTGTGGTAGCGGGCCAGGCCGACGATCGCCCCGCGCGCGTCGGAGCGCCAGTACGGGGCGAAGAGCCCGGAGAAGGCCGGGACGAAGTAGATGCCGCCGCTGTCGTCCACGGTGAGCGAGAGCCGCTCGCTCTCGGCCGCATCGCTGATGATCTTCATCTGGTCGCGCAGCCACTGCACGGCGGAGCCGGTGACGGCGATGGAGCCCTCCAGCGCGTAGACGGGCGCGTTGTCGCCGAACTGGTAGGCCACGGTGGTCAGCAGGCCGCTCCGGGACCGGACGAGTTCGGTGCCGGTGTTGAGGACCAGGAAGTTGCCGGTGCCGTAGGTGTTCTTGGCTTCGCCGGGGGTGAAGCACACCTGTCCGACGGTGGCGGCCTGCTGGTCGCCGAGCACGCTCGTGATCGGGATGGCGGCACGGAGCGGCCGCTGGGTGCGGGTGTGGCCGTACGCCTCGGCGTGGGACGACGGGTTGATGGCCGGGAGCATCGCCCGCGGGATGCCGAAGAAGGACAGCAACTCGTCGTCCCAGTCGAGGGTTTCGAGGTCCATCAGCATGGTGCGGCTGGCGTTGGTCACGTCGGTGGCGTGGACACCGCCCTCGGGCCCGCCCGTGAGGTTCCACAGCACCCAGCAGTCGGTGTTGCCGAACAGGGCGTGCCCCTGCTCGGCGGCCTCGCGGACCCCGTCGACGTTCTCGAGGATCCACTGGATCTTGCCGCCGGAGAAGTAGGTGGCCGGCGGCAGTCCCGCCTTGCGGCGGATGACGTCTCCGCGGCCGTCGCGTTCCAGCGCGGCGGCGATGGAGTCGGTACGGGTGTCCTGCCAGACGATGGCGTTGTAGTACGGGCGTCCGTTGCGCGGGTCCCATACGACGGTCGTCTCGCGCTGGTTCGTGATCCCGATCGCGGCCAGGTCGGACGGCGACAGGTTTCCGTGCCGCAGGGCGTTCTGCATCACGGAGTTGGTCCGCTCCCAGATCTCCACGGGATCGTGCTCGACCCAGCCCGAGCGGGGCATGATCTGCTCGTGCTCCAGCTGGTGCCTCGCCACCTCGGTGCCGTCGTGGTCGAAGATCATGAAACGGGTGCTGGTGGTGCCCTGGTCCACCGCGCCGACGAAGTCCGCCATTGCTTACCGCCTCTCCTCGGAGAATGCGCAGGGTCCTGCGCCGACCGCTCAGGCCTCGGGGCCGGGGACGCGTCCGGTGGGCTGTCCTCCGCTGCCCTCGGGTCCTTCGGGGGCCGGTACGCGGCCTGGAGGCTGTGGCTCCTCGGTCGGCAGGAAGCGGCTGATGAAGGACTTGTAGAACCAGGCGCCGATCAGGCCTCCGATCAGAGGTGCGACGATCGGCACCCACCAATAGAAGCCTCCGTATTGATCTCGCCACGCTAGCCCGTACCCGGTGATGAAGCTCGCGAGCCGTGGTCCGAAGTCACGCGCCGGGTTGATCGCGTACCCGGCCAGGGTGCCCCACGCCATGCCGATGGCCACGACGATGAGGCCGACGATGAACGGGGCGAGGTTCGCCTTCGGGGCCTGGTTCAGCAGATCCGTCACGGCGAAGACCAGGAGGACCAGGATGGCCGTGCCGATGATCTGGTCACGGAAGGCTCCCCAGGTTCCGACCGGCAGATTCGGGTTGCCGTTGGACGGTAGGGTGGAGAACACGATCTGGGTCTTGAAGGTGTGGCCGGGGTCGGACTTCGCCAGCGCCTCGGTGTAGTTCCAGCGCACGATCAGGGCCGCGACGAAGGCGCCCGCGGTCTGGGCGAGCATGTAGGGCGCGACCTTCTTCCACGGGAACCCCTTGAAGGCCGCAAGGGCCAGCGTCACGGCCGGGTTGATGTGGCCACCACTGAGCCTGGCGGCGACGTACACGCCCAGAGTGACGCCCAGACCCCATCCCCAGGCGATGCTGTCATGATCACCGAGCCCGCCGGGCGGATCGGTGAGGGCCCCGCCGGCCACCACCTGGGCCACGACGCCGCAACCGAAGAGTATAAGGATCATGGTGCCGGCGAACTCCGAGGCAAGCTCCCCCACAAGCCCTGAGTTGCGCGATTTCTCAGCCATGGGACCGCTTCCCGCCGGTCCCGTGAAGGGACCGACTTGCTGCGTGCCAGAAAGATCCCGTTTCTCACCATAAGTTCCCCCGGGCTCATCCGCATCATCCGGGTGCGGACGGAGCAGTGGCTGGTGTTCTTCCTGGGGCTCTTGATGCGCCAGCCTGGAGCAATTGATGCGCCGGCCCTGCACGCCGCCGCCCCGACCAGGCGAGCTTGCGAACGCCGCAGAACGGGCGTTACCTGGAAGTATCCGGCGGTGGAGCACATATCACACCGGGCCACGGCCTAGACCGACGGCCCTCGTCGGCTGCCGGCGTCGCACGCTGCCTGTCCCGTGGCCGCGGTCCTGTCCGTCGCCGCCGGTCCCAAGCGTTCGGCGCGGAGGTGACCGAAGGTGAAAGCAGTCGTCTACGAGGAGCCCTTCAAGGTAGCGGTGAAGGACGTCGAGGATCCCCGCATCCAGCACCCGAACGATGTGCTCGTGCGCGTCACGTCGTCCGCGATCTGCGGATCGGATCTGCACATGTATGAAGGCCGCACAGCGGCCGAGTCAGGCATCGTCTTCGGCCACGAGAACCTCGGCATCATCGAGGAGGTCGGCTCAGGCGTGACATCCCTGTCCAAGGGGGACCGCGTCGTCATGCCGTTCAACGTGGCCTGCGGATTCTGTAAGAACTGCCTCGCCGAGTACACCGGGTTCTGCCTGACGGTCAATCCCGGGTTCGCCGGTGGTGCGTATGGCTATGTGGCGATGGGCCCGTTCGTCGGCGGCCAGGCCGAACGGATACGGGTGCCGTACGCCGACTTCAACTGCCTGAAGCTGCCACCGGGCGAGGAGTTCGAGACCGACTTCGTGCTGCTGGCCGACATCTTCCCGACCGGCTACCACGGGTGCGAGCTCGCCCAGGTGTCCCCGGGGGAGACCGTGGCCGTGTACGGGGCCGGCCCGGTGGGCCTGATGGCCGCCTACTCCGCATTGCTGCGCGGCGCGTCCAAGGTGTTCTCCGTCGACCGCGTGCCCGAGCGGCTCGCCAAGGCCGAGGAGATCGGGGCCATCCCGATCGACTTCACCAAGGGCGACCCGGCGGAGCAGATCAAGGAGCAGACCCAGGGCGAAGGAACGGACAAGGGCGTGGACGCCGTGGGCTACCAGGCCCAGGCCCATGACGCCAGCCACGAGGAGCCTGCGATCGTACTCAACACGCTCGTCCAGACGGTACGGCCGACCGGAATGCTCGGCGTGCCGGGCCTGTACGTACCGTCCGACCCCGGCGGTCCGGACGAGCACGCCAAGCACGGCCAACTGCTGGTCTCCATCGGCAAGATGTTCGAGAAGGGTCAGCGGATGGGCACCGGCCAGTGCAACGTCAAGCGGTACAACCGCCAGCTGCGCGACCTGATCATCGCAGGCCGGGCCAAGCCGAGTTTCGTGGTCTCCCACGAACTCCCGCTGGAAGAGGCGCCCAAGGCATACGAGAAGTTCGACAAGCGAATCGAGGGCTACACCAAGGTGGTGCTGCATCCGGCACTCGCCGGCGCGGCAGCATGAAAACCCGGGTCCGGGCGCAACAGCGTCCGGACCCACACATGAATCAAGAAAACTATTCCGTTGAACTGCCAGGTGAGGTGACGGCATTGCCCAGATCGAAGAAAGCCACTGCCTACAAAGGCACTTCACCTGAAGCGATCCGCCATCACTATGATTTCCTGGGCGACTTCTACAAACTGTTCCTTGGTCCCGAGCTCGTCTACTCCTACGGAATGTGGCAGCCCGGAGACACCCTCGAATCAGCCCAGTTGCGCAAGCTCGATCACCACGCCGAGGCCGCACGAGCCACTGGGGCGCAGCGTGTCCTCGACGTGGGCTGCGGCTGGGGCAGTCTCCTGCACCGGCTGGTGGAGACGCACGAGGTCCAGCACGCGGTGGGAATCACGATGAGTCCGGGCCAGGCCGCCTGGGTACGGAACCAGGGCTGGCCACACTGCGAGGTCCGCGTCGAGAACTGGTTCGACCACACACCCGACGCGCCGTACGACGCCATCATCGCCATCGAGGCGATCGAACACTTCGCAGGCAACGCCATGCTGCGGTCGCAGCGCATCGCCCGCTATCGCCTGTTCTTCCAGCACTGCCACTCCTGGCTGCGCCCCGGCGGACGACTGTCCCTGCAGAGCAACGCCTGGGGCGACCGCGGCTGGCTCGCCTCCATCCTGCTGCCCGCCCACGAGCGGAAGTCCGCCGGCTCGAACGGGGGACCGCCGAAACACCTCAGCCCCAAGAGCGTCTACCAGGACATCCACGACACCGTCACCAACATCCGAGAGGGCCTCCACGCCTCCCGGACCGTCTTTCCCGAGACGTTCCTGCCCTCCCTTTCCGAACTGACCACGGCAGCACGCCCCTTGTTCACGGTCCAGCAGATACGCAACGACCCGGAAGACGGCGTGCGGACCCTGGAGAGCTGGCTGGAGCGGGCCGAGGCCAACCGGGCGCGCGGTGCCGAGCTCATCGGCGAGAAGGCCGTCACGGACATCATCAGGGAGCAGCGCATCGGGCTGAAATTCCTGCGCGAGCAGCGCTACACCGTACTGCGCATGGTTCTCGAGAAAGCATGAGCCAGTGTTGCCAGGCCGGTCCTCGCGGGAGTGCGCGAGGACCGGCCTGGCTGCGCTTCAGAGCTGCGGCGCTTTGCGGGCCAGCAGAAAAGCTTGCGGTGTTTTCTCCTGGTCGTTCGCCTCGCGCACCAGGCGTGCCACCTCCCCGAGCCCGTGCCGGCCCAGCAGCCCGGCGATGTGATCCGGCGGCAGCCGGTACACGTCCAGGGACACCGCGTGGCCGTATGCGTGCTCCAGGCATACGCGCTCGTCGCCGACCTTGAAGGCCAGCAGCAGATGGCCGCCTGGGGCGAGGACGCGGTGGAACTCGGCGAACACGAGCGGCAGTTCCTCCGGTGGGGTGTGGACGGTGGAGTACCAGGCGACGATGCCGCCCACCGACTCGTCCTGCAGGTCCAGGGCGGTCATCGAACCCTCGTCGAAGCGGAGGCCTGGGTACGTCCGTCGGGCCACCTCGACCATTCCCGGCGAAAGGTCGACACCGAAGGCGTCGAGTCCGAGGGACGCCAGGTGCGCCGTGACGCGGCCGGGTCCGCATCCGAGGTCCGCGACCGGCCCGGCACCGTCGGCCCCCACGAGCTCGGCGAACGCAGCGAGCATGGCGCGGTCCAGGGGCCCTTCCATGACCCCGGGGCCGAGCAGTCTGGCGTAGTCGACGGCGACGGTGTCGTAGGACGTCCGGGTGGAGTGCAGGTGCGAGGTCTCGGTCATGGACGAGGACGGTGGCCCGGCACGACGACAGGCGGACAGGTCGAGGCGCTCGGCCGGTGGGGGACGAGATCTCCTTCCGAGTCCGCCCCCCCTATTGGAATACCCCCTGGGGGTATATGGTTGGGCTTGGCAGAGCGGGCCTTCGTATGGCCCACACTGGATTAGGGACAGGGAGAAGCGTCATGGATCACCCGACTCACGCGAGCGCCCCCGCCCACGCCGGGCATCACGGCCACGGCGACCACGGCGGGCACATGCCCGGCGGTGCGTCCTGGAGCACCGCCGCGAAGGCCACCCTGCACTGCCTGACCGGCTGCGCCATCGGCGAGATCCTCGGCATGGTCATCGGCACCGCTCTGTTGTGGGGCAATGTGCCGACCATGGCGCTGGCGATCGCCCTGGCGTTCCTGTTCGGCTACTCCTTCACGCTGTTCGCGGTCCTCCGGGCGGGCCTGAGCCTCAAGGCCGCCATCAAGGTCGCCCTCGCCGCCGACACGGTCTCCATCGCCGTCATGGAGCTGGTCGACAACGCCATCATCGCCCTGACCCCCGGCGCGATGGACGCCCACCTGTCCGACGGGCTCTTCTGGTCCGCACTGCTGGGCGGCTTCGCTGTGGCCTTCGTGGTCACGACCCCGGTGAACAAGTGGATGATCGGCCGCGGCAAGGGACACGCCGTCGTCCACGCCTACCACTGACCGCGAGGCACCGCCGGGCAAGGCCTGCTCAGCTGCCGGTCACGCCGGCTTGACCAGCGGATCCCCCCGCACCTTGAGTCCGGCCTTGTCAACTTTCCTCCTCCGCGTTATATAAGTGTGCGTAAGGGCATCGCAGACCCACTGCCGCACGAGAGGAGATGGCCGTGATGCTCATGCGTACCGACCCCTTCCGGGAGCTGGACCGCCTCACCCAGCAGGTCTTCGGGACCGTCGCCCGGCCGGCGGCCATGCCGATGGACGCCTACCGCTCCGGCGACGACTTCGTGGTCCACTTCGACCTTCCCGGCATCGACCCCGACTCGATCGACCTCGACGTCGAGCGGAACGTCCTGACCGTCCACGCCGAGCGCCGCTCCCCGGCCCCCGAGGATGCGGAGATGATCGCGGCCGAGCGGCCGACGGGCTCCTTCAGCCGTCAGCTGTTCCTCGGCGAGAGCCTCGACACCGAGCGCATCGACGCCTCGTACGACGCGGGCGTCCTGACGCTGCGCATCCCGGTGGCGGAGCAGGCCAAGCCCCGTAAGATCCAGATCACCGGAGGCACTGGACCGAAGCAGATCAGCGGCTGAACCACGGCGGCGAGGGCCACGGGAGCGGGCTGCCTGGCTCCCCGTCCGTCCTCCCGGCCCTCGCCCCGTCCACGACGCTTCGGCTCATCGATCTCCCGCTCGGCTCATGCGATCACCGCCCTGAGGCGATCGCTTGCCGTTAGTCCCGCGGGCCCGCGGGTACCCGGCCTCCCCGGCCGGACCTGGGGGAAGACCGGTTGTCCGCTCTCCCCGGCTCCGCCGCAGGCATCACGGCGAGAGGACGACGGTCATGAGCGACGCACAGCAGGAGAACCCCGTCGAGAAGTACCCGCAGCCGGAGTTCCCGCAGCAGGACCAGCCGCACCCCGGGCTGACCGGCAGTATGGCCCCGCGGCCCGATCACGGTGAGGAGTCCTACCGGGGCAGCGGGCGGCTGAAAGGCCGCCGCACCGTCATCACCGGCGGTGACTCGGGGATAGGGCGGGCCGTGGCGCTCGCCTTCGCCCGCGAGGGCGCCGACGTCCTGTTCAGCCATCTGGCCGAGGAGGAGAAGGACGCTCAGGAGACCGCGCAGCTCGTCGAGGACGCCGGGCGGCGGGCGGTGCCGGTGGAGTGCGACATCCGGGAGGAGAGCGCCTGCCGGAGCCTGGTCGACCGTGCGGTCGCGGAGTTCGGCGGCATCGACGTCCTGGTCAACAACGCCGCCTACCAGATGGCGCAGTCCGAGGGGATCGAGGCGATCACCACCGAGCAGTTCGACCGTGTGATGCGCACCAACCTCTACGGGATGTTCTGGCTCTGCAAGATGTCCCTGCCGCACATCCCCGAGGGCGGCAGCATCATCAACAGCACGTCCGTGCAGGCGTACAAGCCGAAACCGCATCTGCTCGACTACGCCACCACCAAGGGCGCCATCGTCACGTTCACCCAGGGCCTCGCCGCACAGCTGGCTCCCCGGGGCATCCGCGTCAACGCCGTGGCGCCCGGCCCGGTATGGACGCCGCTCATCCCGGCGACGCTGCCCGACACCACCGAGTTCGGGAAGCAGTCCCCGCTGCAGCGCCCGGCGCAGCCCGCCGAGATGGCCCCCGCCTACGTCTTCCTCGCATCCGAGGAGGCGAGCTACATCACGGCCGAGATCCTCAACGCGACGGGCGGCGTCCCTCTGCCGTAGCCGCTGCACTACGGTTGGCCGCCGCCGGGCGGGGCGGTTCGTCGCCGCCAGGCTGGGCACTCGTGCGCCGTGGCATCCACGGCGCCGGATCACCGCATCCGCCTCCCGGTTCTGCGAGCAGAGCTGCTCAAACAGACCTTCGTGCACTGGCGTTTCCCGCCGGACGAGGTGCAGAAGCTGCTGCCCGACGGCCTCATCGTGGACGAGTGGGACGGCGCGGCCTGGGTCAGTCTCACGCCGTTCCTCATGGCCGGTGTGCGTCCGGCGTACGTCCCTCTGGCACCGTCCCTGGCCCCTTTCCCCACGACCAACCTGCGCACTTATGTGCGGTGGCCGGGTGGGCGGGACGGGGTGTGGTTCCTGTCCAGCGAGGTCGCCAACCCCGTGATGCTGGCCGCCCGCGTGGTCGGCGCGCCGTACCACGTCGCCGACCTCAGTGTGACCGAGGCGGATGACACCGTGTCCTACGCGGGCACCCGGCGAGGCGGCGGGCCCTCCTACCGCCTGGTCGTCCGCCCAGGCCCGCCCATCAGTCCGACGGAGCTCGACATCTGGCTCTGCGGGCGCTGGCGGGCCTACACCTGGCGACTGGCAACGGTGTTCGAGATTCCCATACGGCACGCCCCATGGGCGCTGAGCAGCGCCACGCTGGAGGACCTGACGGAGAACCTGATCACCGCCGCGGGCCTGCCGCCTCCCGGCGGCGAGCCACTCGTCCACTACTCCGAGGCCATGGGAAACGTCCGCCTGGGGCCGGCGCGCCCCGCCTGGTTGCAGGACCTCGTCTCAGGTGCCTGATACGGGACCAGTTTCGGCAGCAGGCCGACGGGAACCCGGACTTCGTTCGGAGAAGGTAGGTGATCCCCGTGCCAGGCCGTGAAGAGCTCCCTTCGACGCTGCGGCGCTCACCCGAGGACGCGCAGCGCACCTGGATCAAGGCGCACGACTCCGCCGTGGAGACGTACGGGGAAGGCGAGCGGTCACACCGCGTGGCCTACAGCGCGCTGAAGCACAAGTACGAGAAGGTCGGCGACCACTGGGAGCGGAAGGAGAAGGGCCGCAAGGGCCCGTCCGATCCCCGGGCCGCCACGCCGCGGGACAAGGAGGCCCGCAGCGGCGAGGGGGTCGACGAGCAGGCATCGAAGGAGCGGCTCTACGAAGTGGCCGGCAAGCTGGACATCGACGGCCGGTCGCGGATGAGCAAGGCCGAGCTGCTGGACGCCATTCGCAAGGAGAACCGCTCGCGGACGCGCAAGGCGCGCGAGCGCTGAGAACACTCGGGTAGAGCTGAGAGCGCTCACAGCGACGGAGACCCGTGACCCGGGCCGCTGGGCCGGCGGCCCGGGTCACGCTCGTCCCGGGTACGGGCACCGACCGACCGAGCCACGGGGCAAACCGGCGAACCGAGCTGCAGACGCCAGCGCTGTCAGTCCCGTCAGGGTCGGCGCCAGGAGTCGTTCTCCAAGTGGGAACCGGCCTGCGGGCCCATGCGGAGCATGCCGCCGTCCACGACCCAGGACGCGCCCGTGACATAGCTCGCGTCATCGCTTGCCAGGAACGCGATCACGGCGGCGACCTCCCGCGCGTCACCGGGCCGACCGAGGGGTACGCCGGGCCGCCGCTCCGTCCGGACGTCCGTGTCCTCCTGGCCGGTCATCGGCGTGGCGATCTCGCCTGGTGCCACGGCGTTGGCGCGGATGCCGTGTTCGGCCAGTTCCAGCGCCATGACCTGGGTCAGCAGTCCGAGCCCGCCCTTCGCCGCGCAGTACGGCGCGGCGCCCACGCGCGGCTGGTGCTCGTGAACGCTGGTCACGTTGACGACGGCACCCCCGCTCCCCTGACGGATCATGCGGCGGGCCGCCCGCTGGGTGCACAGGAAGGGGCCGACGAGATCGACGTCGATCACCTGCTGCACGGTGGCGTGGTCGAGGTCGAGGAACGGGGTCATGGTGCCGGTGCCCGCGTTGTTGACCAGCACGTCGATGCGGCCGAGTCGATCGGCGAGGCGGTCCACGGCCTCGGCCGCATCGGGCAGCCGGGTGAGGTCCATCTGCTCGAGTTCGGCGCGGCGGCCGAGCTCGCGCACCTCGGCGGCCGTCCCTTCCGCCCCTGCGAGGTCGCGGTGCCAGGTGATGCCGATGTCCATGCCGTGGGCCGCGAGGCGGACGGCGGTGGCGCGCCCGATCCCGGAGTCCGCGCCGGTGACCACCGCGACCCGGGTCACGGCTTCGCCCGTGGCCTCCGGCGGGCTCGTGTCGCTGGGGTTCATCTGCTCAGCCTTCCACTCCGGTCGCATGGTGCGGCGCACCCACGGGCTTGGATTCCGGTGAACCGCGCTGTCGCAGATAGATCGAGAGGATGGCCATGGACGCGATGGCGAGGAATTCGGACTGCCAGTTCTGCAGCGTTCGGCTCCAGAAATCGGCGGAGACGATGTAATCCGGCCAGCTGATGGGCGGCTGAAGCTGCCTCAGCTGTTCCTCGTTGTAGGCGGAGACACCGGTGATCGACTGGGCGAGCCAGGAGAGGACGAAGATGGCGCCCATCACCTGGCCCAGCGAACTCGCGTACACCTTGAGGCGCATGCCTCCGGCGGCCGCCCAGCGTGGGGAGTCCGGTCGTGCGTGCGGGCCGACGCGCTGGTCCTTGTCGGATTCCACACCGATCTTGTCCACGCTCTTGGACTCCGGCGAGCCGCGCTGGACCAGCCAGACGGTGAGGAAGACGTAGAGGAAGAACTGCAGGTATTCGGACTGCCAGTTCTCCATGACGTCGACTCCGAAGTCGGAGGAGGCGATGTAGTCGCCGATGCTGACGGGCTGGAGGCCGTCTGCGGTGAGCTGGTTGTTGAATTCGGCGTGTCCGGCGAAGGCCTGTCCGATCACGGCGAGGAGGAAAGCCGTCCCGAAGGCCAGTCCCAGGCCGTTGTCCCGCAGAAAGCGCCGCACGGTCATCGGCGCAGCACCCCCAGCGTGATGCAGTAGGCCAGGCCGCCCGCGATCACCAGCAGGCACAGCGTGAACATGACGCGCATGAGGCCCTCACCCGCCCTTCAGCGTGCACCGGTAGGGGCGCTGCGGGCGCGGGGTGCACCCGGCCGCGACGACCTTCCAGCCGCCGGGGAACTGCGACAGGAACAGGGTGTCCGCCGGGAACACGACGCGGGCCTGCCGTCCGGCGACGTCGACGCTCTGGACGTCTTCCGGTACCGCGTCGGCGGACGGCACCTCCTCGTCCAGGATTCCCTGCGCGCACGACTTCTTGGCGGACTGCGCGACCTCCTCCCGGGTCTCCGGCGCCAGCGCCTGGCATACGGCGCCTCCGTCCCGCACGCCCAGGGCCCGTTCGAAGTCCAGGGCCGCCGCCATGGCCGCCGTACGCCGCTCCTCCACCGCCCCGCACCCAGTCGTCAGCACCAGGGCGGCTCCGGTCGCCGCCGCTGCCCCCCACTGCCATCGCCATGGCATCCAAATGGCCTCCCGTCCGGCGCTCCACGGGCGTACCGACGGACGGTAACGCCGCTCGGCCGCAGGTCCCGGCTGCCGCGCGTGGGGTGCGGCGGCCGTGTCCCTCCAGTGGCGGACAGGTGGCGGGGCGGCATCCGTCAGAGCCGCCCTTCGGCCATGCGGACGCGGGGCGCGGAGGGCCGGTCGTCCGGTGGACCGGACGGCTGCCGCTGTGGGAGCCGCTCGAGGGCGTCGAGCACTTCGTGCACCGTGATGCGCAGCAGCCGTTCATCCGGGCGGTCCCCGTGGGGGTCCCCCGGACGTACGTCGTCGTCACCCTCATCGGGATGCCACAGGACGCGGTGCATCGGCGAGGGCGGCGGCCCCCACAGCCGCGGTGAGACCGGCCCGAAGAGGACGACGGACGGTGTGCCGAGAGCGGTGGCCAGGTGCCCGAGTCCGGTGTCGCCGACGACGACCGCGCGGGCATGGGCCACGAGGGCGGCCAGCCGGCTGAACGGCACGTCGTCCTCGCCGCCGAGTACGTCGTCGGACGGCAGGCCCGCCTGCCGGGCGACCTCGTGCCCCAGCCGCCCCTCCCCCGCCCCCGCGGTGACGACGATCCGGTGGCCGGCTGCGCGCAACCCCCGAGCGACGGCCGCGAAGCGCTCGGCCGGCCAGCGGCGTGCCGCGGAGTCCGCACCCGGGTGGACGACGACGCAGCCGGGGGCGGACGAGGGCGCCTCGGGGGCGGGGATGCGTAGGTCGTCGGGGTCGGCCGGAATGCCGTACCAGGTGAGCAGGCGGCACCAGCGGGGTCGTTCGTGTTCGTCGGCGCGCCATGCGGGGCCGGTGATCCACGGCGTGTCCGGGTGCGCGTACGCAAGCAGCCTGCCCGGCTGCAGGGTGGCGAGCAGCAGGTGGCTGGGCGGCCCGTTGCCGTGGAGGTCCACCGCGATGTCGGGCGGCGGCCCCGCCCACTCGATCCGGGCGGGCACGGCCCTGCCCGCCGCGGTGGTGGGGAGCAGGCGGTCGACGGCTCCGGTCGCCGCTGCCGCCTCGGCCGTGCGGGCGGGTGCGGCCAGCACGAGTTCGTGACCGGGATGGGCCCTTCGCAGCGCGCGGAGCGCGGGCACGGCGGTGAGCAGATCGCCCAGCCCGAGGGCTCGAAGGACGAGCAGGCGGGGTGGAATGGCGGGCCCCTTGGGGTGTGCGCTCGCTGTCCAGCCGCACCGCACACACTCCGAGCCGTCGCCGACCTGCGGGTACGGAGTGGTGTTGCTGCAGGGCACCGTCATCGGCGGAGCCTCGGTGTGAGAGGGGCCAGTGCCGCGCGGCGGGCCAGTTCTGTGGTGGAGCGGCCGTCCAGGTAGGGCAGAACGATGGCCTGGCCGCCCCACTCCCGCAGTGCGGCTGCCTCGGGCAGTGCGTCGGCGCTGTAGTCGCCGCCCTTGACCCAGAGGTGCGGGCGCAGTTGGCGGAGCAGCGCCTCGGGCGTGTCCTCGTCGAAGACGGCGACGGCGTCCACGCAGCCGAGTCCGGCCAGGACGCGTACGCGGTCGGCCACGGGGTTGATTGGCCGGCCGGGGCCCTTGAGGCGGCGGACGCACGCGTCGGAGTTGACGCAGACGATCAGGCAGTCGCCGGTGCGCCGGGCGTTCTGCAGCAGCCCGACGTGTCCCGCGTGGAGGAGGTCGAAGCAGCCGCCGGTGGCCACGACCGTGCCGCCGCGGGCGCGGACGGACCGGGCGAGGGCGTGTGCGTCGGTGAGATGCCGTTCGTGGCCTTCAGGCGGCGGCGTGCGCTCCGCCGTCTCCCACAGGTCCCGGTTCCCCGCCCCGCCCGCGGCGACGAAGTCCGCCGCTTCGGCCACGGCCCGCACGACGGCTTCCTCGGGCAGGCCGCCGTCGGCGAGGGAGGCCGCGGCCGCGGCGGCGAAGCAGTCGCCGGCGCCGCACGGGTCACCCTGCGCGGGCTGGGGCGCGGGAACGTAGAGCGGGTTGTCGCTTCCGGCACGCGCCAGGATCGCTCCGCGCTCGCCCAGCGTGACGGCGACGGCGGCGGCCCTCCAGCGCTCGGCCAGCCTGGAGCCCCTCCGCGCGTGGGCGCGCAGCGACTCGTCCGCGTCCTCCACACCGATGAGGGAGCGCGCTTCCGTCGAGTTCGGCGTGGCCAGGCGCACGCCGGGGACGGGCGGGCCGCCGCGCGGGTGCGGGTCCCACACGACCGGGACGCGGCGGGCGGCATGGGCGAGTTGGTGCCGGACGGCGGCGGCGGTTCCCCGGCCGTAGTCGGCGACGAGGACGGCGCGGGCCTCGGCCAGTGCGGCGCGCACGGCGTCGCCCGCCCGCCCCGGGGTGCCGCCGCCGCGGTCGATGCGCACCAGCGGGCGGTTCCCGGCCCGTACCCGGGTCTTGACTGCGAGCGTACCGTCCAGGGGGAGTTCGACGAGGCGGAGGCGTGGCTCCAGCATGGCGCGCACGGTCTCGCTCGCGGGGTCGTCGCCCAGCGCCGTGACGAGGACGACCTCGCGTCCGGCCGCCCGTGCGGCCAGGGCGGCGGCGAGGGCGGCCCCGCCGGGACGGCTGTGCTCGCTCACGACGTCGACGACGGGTGCGGGCGCGTCGGGGGCCAGGCGGGTGGCGTCACCGTCGATGTCCTGGTCCAGCAGGGCGTCACCGACGACGACGAGCGGCGGGCGCTGGGCGGTCATGGGGACCTCCTCGGTGTCGGGAGACGACTGCGGTCAGGGGCGGCCGCGCGGGCCGGGGCGCGTCCTCACGCCGCTCCCCAGTGCCCGTGTTCCACCTGCTGCAGGACCGGCTGGGTCGCGGCCGGCACAGCGGAACGGGCGGCTCCCGTCGCCTCGTCGAAGGCCTCGCACAGCAGGTGGAGGGCCACCAGGTGGGCCTCCTGGACGGTGGCGGTGCTGGACGAGGCGATGCACAGGCAGTCGTGCGCATGGGCGGCGAGCGGGTTGGGGCGGGGGCCCGTCATCGCCCACACGCGCAGGCCTGCCTCGTGGCCTGCGGACGCGGCGGCGAGGAGGTTCGGACTGCGTCCCGACGTCGACATCAGCACCAGTACGTCGCCTGGCCGGCCATGGGCGGCGACCTGACGGGCGAACAGCTCCTCGAAGCCGTAGTCGTTGCCGATGGCGGTCACGCTGGAGGTCTCCGCGTGCAGGGCGATCGCGGAGTACGGCGGACGGTCCGCGCGGTAGCGGCCGACGAGTTCGGCGGTGAGGTGCTGGGCCTGGGCGGCGCTGCCGCCGTTTCCGGCGGCCAGCAGCCGGCCGCCGAGCGGAAGGACCGCGGCGAGGTGCAGGCCCCACCGGGTGACCTGGTCGAGGCCGTGCTCCCGGAACCGGGCCAGGGCGTCCTGGATCGACTGGCAGTGCTCGTGCGCCGCGTGGAGGGACGGCGAGTGGAGAGGTTCGGTCATGGCTGGCGGTCCGGCCTGCCGGCGTCCGCACGGACGGCGGCGGTCCCGGCCCGTACCCCCTTCGCGAGTGTGAGGTCGGTCAGCGGCCGGTTGCGGTCCTGCGTCACGCCGCTCCGGGAATTCCCGCCGGGCGCCGTGCCAGGACGTCCCGGTAGACGGCCTCGGTGGCCGCGGCCACCCGGTCCCATCCGTAGCGGGCCAGGACGCGCCTGCGTCCCGCCGCGCCGCAGGCGGCACGCTGCACGGGGTCGTCGAGCAGTTCGCCGACGGCCTGGGCGAGGGCGACGGGGTCGCGCGGCGGTACGAGCCGGCCCGTGCCGGGGTCGGCCACGGTGTCCTGCTGTCCGCCGACCGCGCTGGCGACCACGGGGGTTCCGCAGCCCATGGCCTCGAGCGGCACGATGCCGAAGGGCTCGTAGTACGCCGGGCAGAGCACGAGGTCGGCGCTGCGCAGCAGGGCGGGGACGTCCTCGCGGGGCAGCCCGCCGGTGAAGCGGACGCGGTCGACCACGCCGAGGTCCTGGGCCAGGGCGCGCAGGCGCCGTACTTCTGGATCGCCGTCGAGGTGGTCGGCCAGAGGCCCGCCGGCGATGACGAGTTCGGCGTCCGTCAGCAGGGCGAGCGCGGCGATGGAGACGTCGGTGCCCTTGCGCGGGACCAGCCGGCCGACCTGGACGAGCCGGTGGCGGCCGGGGGTGCGCGGTGCCACCGGTCCCTGCGGTGTAAAGCGTTCGGGGTCGACACCGCACGGCACGATGGCCGTCCGGCCGGGGGACAGTCCCATGGCGGCCAGTTCACGGACCTCGTCGCGGCAGGTCGCGATGATGCGGTCGCAGCCCTCGCCGACGGTGGTCTCCCATCCGATCCGCTCCGGAGGGCTGGTGTCGGCCTCCTTCTGGTGGCGCCGCTTCACCGTGCCCAGTGCGTGATACGTGTGCGTGAAGGGCAGGCCCAGCTCGCCGGCGGCCTGGAGCGTGGCGATGCCGGACATCCAGAAGTGCGAGTGCACCATGTCGGGCGGTTCGCTTCCCCACTGCCCCGCCAGGTGGCGGCCGAACTCGGGCATGTGCGGGAGGAGTTCGTCCTTGGGTATCGATCGGGCGGGTCCGGCGGGTACGTGCCGTACCTCGACTCCCGGCCGCAACGGCACGGATGGTGGCAGCTCCGGCGCGTCGCGGCGGGTGTAGACCGTGACCCGGTGGCCGCGGTCGGCGAGCGCCCCGGCGAGCTGGGCGACGTGGACGTTCTGGCCGCCCGCGTCCACACCGCCCAGGACCGCGAGTGGGCTGGCGTGCTCCGAGACGAGCGCGATGGCCAGACCGCCGGCGCGGTCGTCGCGCGCGTCCTTGCGCAGGTCACTGCCCAGGTCGCTGCGCGTCTCCGTGCGCGGGGTGTTGCGCGTCTCCTTGCGCGGGGTGTTGCGCGGCGTGTTGCGCGTCATCAGCGGGTCACCTCCTCCATCAGCCGCTCCCAGTCGCCCAGGAAGCGCTTGAGTCCGTACCGGTCGAGGGCCGCGCGGCGGGCCCGTGCTCCGTCCTCGGCCGCGGCTTCGGGGTCGTCGAGATAGGTACGGGCGGCCCGGGCGAGGACGTCCGGGCGCGTCGACAGCACCCCCGCGCCGGGCGGCACAGCCTCGACCGCCTCGGTCGTGGCCAGGGCGACGACGGGCATCCCGAGGTGCATGGCCTCGAGGAGGGAGAGCCCGAGCGAGGTCCAGCGCACCGGGTGCAGGTAGAGGCGGCGCTGCGCCATGGCCGTGTGCAGCTGCGACTGAGGGAGGTCCTGGGCGCGGCAGCGGTCAGGGGGCAGTCCGAGGTGCCCGGCGAGCCCTTCGGTCCGCATGCCGAAGACATCGAGGGGTGCCGCCTCGCTCAGCGCGGACAGCAGGTCGGTTCCGGTGTAACGGCCGCGGCGTACGGGCTCGTTGACGACGACGGCGGCACGTTCGAGCCTGCCTGTGTACTGGTGGCCGGGGTCGACGATGCCGTGTTCGATGACGGCGGTGCGGGTGCGGCCGTTGTCCCAGAAGAGCCGGTTGAAGTGGGTGACGTGCACCACGACCAGGTCGTCGCGGTCGGCGCAGGGATGGCGGCTTTCGGGGACGTTCCGGTCTGGAGCGTTGTGCTCAAGGTAGACGGCGGGCACGTCGCGTCCGGGGCGGCGGCCGCCGAGCCAGCGCTCGGCCAGGGCGGCCTCGTGCGGCCGCTGCAGGATGACCAGGTCCACAGGCGTGTCGCGCAGTTGTTCAGGCGCCATTTCGACGGCGGAGGAGGGCCAGGAGAACGTACGGGCCCGGCCGCGGCCTTCAGGGCCGCGGTCCGGCAGGACCGGCAGCAGATAGGTGTGCGGACCCTGGACGAACGACGTGGTCCAGGAGCCGTGCACATGCCAGATCAGGATGTTCATGCGGTCACCTCCGGATGGCTGCAGGACCGCCTTCCGCCGCCACCAGCGAGGCGACGGCATCGAGCACGTCCGCATCGGTCACCGAGTCGAGGCAGGGGTGTCCCGGTACCGGGCAGATGCGGGCGCGGGTGCCTGCGCACGGCGCGTCCTGCCGGCCGAGCAGGACGTGCGGTACGCGGTAGGGCGCCCAGCGTTCTGCCGGTACGACGGGCGCGAAGAGGCAGACGACCGGGGTGCCGACGGCCGCGGCGAGGTGCGAGGGGCCGGTGTTGCCCGTCACCACGGCGCGCGCCCCGGCCAGCACCCCCGCGAGCTCCGGGAAGCCGGTACGGCCGCCGAGGTCGAGGGCGCAATCCGCGGCGACGTCGGCGGTGAGTTCCTTCTCCGCTGGGCCGCCGGTGACCACGACGCGGTGGCCTGCCGCGTCCAGCGCGGCGACGGCGCGCGCGGCCCGCTCGGGGCTCCAGGCGCGGGCCGGCACGGCGGCCCCGGGGTGAACGACGACGTACGGATCGGTGCCGGTGAGGGGCGTGGTGTCGGGAGGCTCGACGATGTGCAGGGCTCCGTCGTCGCCGGGCGGGAGGGCGAAGCCGGCCGCCTCGGCGAGGTCGAGAGCGGCGCGTGCCTCGTGCCGGTGCGGGACTCGGTGGTGCCGCAGGTCGAGGAGCGATCCGGGGTAGTGCTCGCTGTCCGCGCCGACCCAGGGGATGCCGGCCGTTTTCAGGAGCAGGGCGGCGGGGAGCGGGCTCTGGTGGTAGGAGGCGAGGACCAGGGCGCGGTCGAAGCGGCGGGCCGCCACGGCATCGACGAGCGCGTCGACGGTGTCACGCCGGACGGGGCCGGGGTCGAGTCCCACCCACGGTGCGTCGTACACCAGCACCTCGTCCACGCCGGGCAGCAGCCGCGCAGCGCGTTCGCCGAGCGGGCCGCACAGGACCGCGGTGTGCGCGGAGCCCGCGGCGACGGCCCGCACGGCGGGAGAGGCGAGCAGGACGTCGCCGGCGCTGTCGAGCCGGACGACGAGGGTGCGGGGCCGCGCGCGGTTCCCGGCCAGGTGCCCGGTCAAGGGGCACCTCCCGCCCGTACCCGGCGGCTCAGCAGACCCTGCACGGCGGTCAGCAGGTCGGGGGCCGTCTCCGGGGCCTGGGCGATCTCCTGTCGCAGGGTGATCTCCGTGGGGACCAGGACGCCCCGCGCGCCCGCCGCGCGCGCGGCCTCCATGTCGCTGCCGATGTCGCCGATGACTGCGGCCTGGCGCGGGTCGACGCCGAGCCGTGCGCAGACGGCGAGGACGAGACCGGGGGCGGGCTTGCGGCACGTGCAGCGATCGTCGGGGCTGTGCGGGCACACGGCCCAGATGCCGACGGGGCCGAGCAGCTCCTCGACGCGTCGCTGCACGGCCACGACCTGAGGGCGGGCGATCAGGCCCCGGCCGACCCCCGACTGGTTGCTGACGACACCGACCGGCAGGCCGTGGGCTCGTACGGCGTCGAGGGCGGCACGGGCCGTGGGCATGGGCCGTACGCGTGCGGGGTCGCCGTTGTAGGGCACGTCCTCGATCAGCGTGCCGTCGCGGTCGAACAGCACCGCGGACGGCAGGGGCCCTGCCCGGGGACGCGTGTGTGCGAGCTGCCGGTGGCGGGCGCCTGCGGCGAACAGCCACGGACCGCTCTGGGCTGTGGCCCCTGATGCCAGTGGGGCTGATGTGGCCATCACACCCTCCTGGTATCCGTATGAAGCGCCACCAAACGTAGCGTTCGATGACAATCAGCGGAGAAACACCCGAAACCCCTGGCGGGCGCGGGCGTCGCACTACGCGCGCGCATCGAACGCCGTCCGGTCCGGTGCAGCGGTCTGCCGGGGACGAGGGCGGCCGTCGTGGCGCTGGACGAAGCCGTGAGTCCAGAGGCCCTTGACCCAGTGGGCCGCCGCGACCGGCGGGATGAGCACGCTGCTGGCCGCCATCGTGGCGATCTCGTCGCGGGTCCGCGGCCCGGGCAGGATGCGCGCCACGGCGAACTCCGCGGTTCCGGCCAACCACAGCGCCGCTGTCACGGCCGCCGTACGCCGACGGCCCGCCGCGGCGCACACCAGGCCGGCCGCGGCTGCCGCCGTGACGGCGAGGTGCCGGGGCAGGCGGCCCCGCGGCGCGCCGGCCCGCTCCCACCAGTCACGGCCGTGGATGCGGTTCATCAGCACGTCGTCCGCGTTGCCGGCCTGCGTCCTCACCGACACCCAGCGGTCCGCGGGCCGGACCGGATGGGTCGTACGGCGCCGGCCCACGGTGAGCTCCCAGCCCGCATCGGCGATCCGCAGCGCCAGGTCGGCGTCCTCGCGGAAGGCGCGGGGAAAGCGCTCGTCGAACCCGCCGACGGCCTCCAGGCCCGCGCGGCGGTAGGCCATGTCCGCCGTGATCCAGCGGGCCGTGGCCAGCCCGGCGGTGTTCCGTTCCCAGTCGGTGGCGCGCCGGTCCTGCGGGAGCGGGACGCTGATGCGGCCCTGTATGCCTGCCGTACGGGGACCGGCCGCCGCGAGGTCGGCGGCGAGGTCCGCAGCCCAGGTCGGACTGGGCACGACATCGTCGTCGAGGAAGGCGATCCAGGGCTCGGGGGCTGCTGTCCATCCGGTGTTCCGGGCTGCGGCGGGACCGGCGGCGCGGCCCCGGACGATTTCGACGAGCGGCCGGAGCGCGTCGGGTATCGCGTCCGCCGGCGAGGACGGCTCGCCGGGCGGCCGGCGGTCGTCGACCAGCACGATCCGGCGCGGGCGCGGCCCTTGGCCGGTGGCCAGTGCACGCAGGCACACGGACAGGCTGGGGCGGCCCAGCGTGGGGATGACGATCGCGTACGCGGGATCCGGGCCGTCCCCGCGGGGCCGGTGCCCTTGGTGCCCGCTCACCGGCCTCCCCCGTCGTCCGCGGCCGCCCCCTCCGAGCGCCCGCCCGCGAAGAACACCCCGCGGCGGACCACGAACGGGCCGATGGCCAGGAGGTCCACGGGGGCGGATCCGAAGCACTCGAGGGCGTCGCGGGGATCGTCGACCATCGGGCGGCCGGCCGTGTTGAGGCTGGTGTTGACGACGACGGGCAGGCCCGTCAGCCGTTCGAAGCAGCCGAGCATCCGGGCCACCAGCGGTTCGGTGGCCGGGTCGACGGTCTGGATGCGGGCCGTGCCGTCCACGTGCACGACGGCCGGGATGCGCTCGCGCCATTCGGAAGCCACGTCGTGCACGAAGAGCATGTACGGGCTGGGCAGCGGGCCGTCGAAGATCTCGGCCGCGCGGTCGGCCAGCACCATGGGCGCGACGGGCCGGAACTGCTCCCGCCCCTTGACGTCGTTGAGCCGCTCGAGGTTGCCCGAGCGCCCGGGGTGGGCCAGCAGGGAACGGTGTCCGAGGGCCCGCGGACCGTATTCGGCGCGGCCCTGGAACCAGGCGACGATGGCGTCGTCGGCGAGCGCCTCGGCTACCGTCTCGGCGACGTCGGCGGGGCGCTCGTAGGGCACGGCGGCGGTCTTCAGCCAGGCCTCCAACTCGGCGTCCGACCAGCCGCGCCCGAGATCGGCGCCCGCCATCGGCTCGGTGTGCTCGCCGCCTTCCGCCGCCAGGTACAGGGCGCCTCCGAGCGCGGTCCCGGCGTCACCGGCGGCGGGCTGCACCCACACCCGGTCGAACGGACCTTCCCGCGCGATACGGGAGTTGGCGACGCAGTTGAGCGCCACTCCCCCGGCCATGGTGAGGACCCGGTCGCCGGTCTGCCCGTGCAGCCAGCGGACAAGATCCAGCAGCGTCTCCTCCAGGCACACCTGGGCGCTGGCCGCGAGGTCGGCGTGGTCCTGCGACCACGCCTCGCCGGGCCGTACCGGACCGCAGAACTCCGTCCACGGCACCCCGGTGGCATGGAAGCCGCCGTCGCCGGTGGCGTACACGTACTTCCGGAGCTCCGGCAGCATCCGCGGGGTGCCGTAGGAGGCCAGGGCCATCACCTTGTACTCGTCGGAGGAGCGCAGGAAGCCCAGGTGCTCGGTGAGTTCCTCGTAGACGAGGCCGAGGGAGTGCGGCAGCCGCTGGCCGTGGAGGGGTTCCAGGTGGTCGCCGACACGCCGGGCGGCCAGGTGCGATGTGGCTTCGCCGCGGCCGTCGAGGACCAGTACGGAGGAGGGTTCGGCGTCCGGGGCGGCCAGTGCGCTCGACGCGGCGTGCGCCATGTGGTGGGGGACGAACCTCACCTTGCGGGGGTCGAGCCCGGGAAGCGCGGTGCGCAGGAAGCGGGGAGCCTGTTCGGCGTACATGAGCCGCAGGTGGTCCCAGGGGTCGTCGAGCCCCATCTCGCCAGCCGGGCGGGCCAGGGCCGGGGAGAAGGAGTACGCGACGGCGTCCAGGTCCTCGGGCCTGAGACCGGCCTGGCGCAGACACCATGAAGCCGATTTCTCCGGGAGTTCCCAGGCGGAGAACGGCACCGGCCGCTTGCCGTGCTTGCGCCGCGTGAACCGTTCCTCCTCCGCCGCTGCAACGGTGTGCCCGTCGATGACGAGAGCGGCGGCCGGGTCGTGGAAGAGAGCGTTGATGCCGAGAACGCGCATAGGGGTGCCCTTTCGGCGGCCCGGTGGCCGCGGTCGGTCACTGACGGCGTGAGGGGGCGGGCGGCTCGGCGGATCAGCCGGCCTTCTGCCCGCGGTACCAGCCGATCGTCCGGGCGAGGCCCTCGTCGGCGGAGATCTGCGGCTCCCACTGGAGCTTGTCGCGGGCAAGCGTGATGTCCGGGCAGCGCACGGCGGGATCATCGGCGGGTCGCTCGATGAAGCGGACGGTGGAGTCCGATCCCGCCAGTTCAATGATCTTGTACGCCAGGTCGAGCATCGTGATCTCGTCGGGATTGCCGATGTTGACGGGCCCGGGCAGATCGGATGCGGCCATGGCGAGGATGCCGCGCACGGTGTCGTCGACATAGGCGAGGGAGCGGGTCTGCCCCCCGTCGCCGGTGACGGTGAGCGGTTCGCCGGCCAGCGCCTGGCGGACGAAGGTGGGCACCGCGCGGCCGTCGTACCCGCGCATGCGCGGGCCGTAGGTGTTGAACAGCCGCACGATGCCTGTTGCGGTGCCGTGCACCCCCGCCTCGGCTGTGGTGAGCGCCTCGCCGAACCGCTTGGCCTCGTCGTACACACTGCGCGGTCCGACCGGGTTGACGTTGCCCCAGTAACTCTCACTCTGCGGATGCTGCTGCGGATCGCCGTACGCCTCCGAGGTGGAGGCGAGCACGAAGCGTGCTCCGTGACGGCGGGCGAGCATCAGCGCGTTGCGGGTGCCCAGACTGCCGGTCTCGAGCGTGTGCAGCGGCAGGCGCAGATAGTCGGCGGGCGAGGCCGGGGACGCGAAGTGCAGGACGAGGTCGGTGGGCCGTGCGATGTCGAACGGCTCGGTGACGTCGGCCCGCAGCAGGCTGAACTCCGGCCGGCCCGCGAGCTGGGCCACGTTCTCGGGCGTACCCGTGCAGAAGTCGTCGACGCAGGTCACAGCGGTTCCCTCGGCGATCAGCGCGGTACACAGGTGCGAGCCGACGAAGCCGGCTCCGCCGGTGACCACGGCGTGTTCCCAGCGAGGGGAGGGTGCGGCAGCCATGGAATCTCCCTCCGGCGACGGTGACTCAGGTGCCCTTGCCCTTGAAGACGGCCTGCTGGACCTTGTCCGGGCCGTCGAACTCCTTCTCGCGCAGATGGGAGATCGTCTCGACGACCTTCTGGTCGGCCTTGTTCTTCTTCGCGAGCTCGGTCAGGTGCTCCCGGTCAGTGGGATAGGTGGCGCCTTTCAGGGCCTTCTGCAGATCGGTGGGGTTGATCTCGGCCATGAGGTCCTCCGAGAGTGCGGACTCTGTGCGCCGGGCGGACCCGTGAGGTTCCGCTACGCACTGTTGCGCTCCGCCGAGTACCCCCACCTCTGTCATGAAATCACGCTTCTGACACTTCTACCCCTTAGGCCACTTTCGCCCCTTTTTCCTGAGGGTGTTCGTGGAGGTGGTAGACGGCGAAGGCCCGCCGGATGACCGGCTGGGCGACGTTGCGGACCCGTATGCCGCCGCTGGTGATGCCGTGCTCCGTGCCCTGGTGGGCGTGGCCGTGGACGGCCAGGTCGGCCCCCGCCTCGTCCATCGCCTCGGCCAGCAGATAACTGCCGAGGAAGGGATAGATCTCCAGCGGCTCCCCGGCCAGCGTGTCCGGCACCGGCGAGAAGTGCGTGAGCGCGATACGGAAGGCGCAGCCTGCCTGCTCCAGCTGCTCGAGGGCGGTGCGCAGACCGTCCGCGCAGCTGCGGGTGCGGCGTACGAAGGACTTCATCTCGGGCTCGCCGAACTCGCTGCCGCAGCGCCCCGCGAACCCTCCGCCGAAACCCTTGGTCCCGGCCACGCCAACCAGCGCGTCGCCCACCTGGAAGACGGCGCCCTCGCCTTCCAGCACGGTCACGCCCGCGCTGCGCAGGATGTCCGTCACCTCCTCCGGCCGCTCGTCGTGGTGATCGTGGTTGCCGAGCACGGCGACCACCGGCACCGGCAGCCCGGCCACCTCGTCGGCGACGATCTGCGCCTCGTCGGGCTTGCCGTGGTGGGTGAGGTCTCCGGCCAGCAGCAGCAGGTCCGCGCAGTCGTGCAGGGTGTCGAAGGCCGGGCGGAACAGTCCGCGGCTGTCCCGCCCCATGTGGATGTCCCCGACCGCCGCGACCCGGATCATGAGATCTCCTCGGAGTGGTCTGGAGCGGTGGCGTCGGCCAGCGCGATGTCGGCTCGTACCGGCATGTCCGGCAGCTCCTCGGCGGCGAGGCGGAGGATCGCCTCGCGTTCCTCCGCGGTGGGCGCGGTACCGGTGATGTGGATCGTGTCGCCCCGGGCCTCGATGCGCATGCCGAGCTCGGCCAGCTCCTCGCCGACGAGCCGCTCCTGAAGGCGGGCGATGCGGTACTCGGTGTTCCGCGCCGTCGCGCCGGGCTTGCCGGCAGCCGCGTCAGGTCCGGTCGCCATGGCTGTCCTCCTCCGGCTCGATCACGGTCTCCGGCTCGATCACGGTCTCCGGATCGATCACCTTCTCGGGCTCGATCACGTGCAGACGTTCCAGCAGGTACAGGAAGGCGTCGGGCATGGGTTCGTCGCCGCACTCGCGCCGTATCCGCGACCAGTCGATCTTCTCCCGAAGGGTGCGGGCGATCGGCAGAACCGCACTGAAGTCGCAGTGGTGCTCGCTGAACGCCTTGAGCCGCCCGAGCAGCAGGTCGGTCGCGGTCAGGACGGGCATGCGGACCGACTCCACCATCAGCTCCTCGGCCCCGTTCAGCAGTTCACGGCTCACCGGAGCGCGTGCCATCTGGAAGATCAGGTCGATGTGCTGTCCCCGGCACCGGGCCTTGAGCAGCCAGTCCTCCGGCGGCTGGAAGACCTCCAGGCCGGCCTTGCGCAGCGTGGCGGCGACGGCCTCGGCGTCCTCGGGCAGCACACAGAAGTCGACGTCGTGCTGGAGCGTCGCCGGGCCGCCGTGGGCATACGCCGCCACGCCGCCGGCCAGCGCGAAGGGGTGCTCGCCCGCCTTCAGGAGGGCGGCGACCTCCTTGGCCGCCTCCAGGATGGCCTGCGTGCGGTCCGGGGGCAGCTCGTCGGCGTCCGGGCCGGCGTCGTCGCCACCCGCCCGACCTGCGCCCCGTACCTTCATGGCGTCACTCCCGTGCATCGCTCGTGACTCCCCTGCTCCCGCTCCATGCCGGCGTCGCCTCGTCCCCCGTCCCTGCCCTGGCCTCCCTGTCCCGGCCTCAGGGCCAGGACGGCTCGCTCCGCGGCACCACCACGAGCTCCGGCACCACGCTGCCCGCCGGTACGGACAGGGCGTACAGGACGGTGTCGGCGACGATGTCCGGGCTCTGCAGCTTCGAGGTGTCCGCGTCGGGGAAGCGCTCGAGCACGAACGGGGTCTCCATGCCGCCCGCGATGATCCCGGTGACACCGATGCCCAGGCAGTCCCGCTGGGCTTCCTTGAACAGCGTGTGTGTGAAGGCCCGCAGCCCCGACTTGCTCGCCGCGTACGGCCCGGCCTCGGTCCACGTGCGGTTCGACGCCGTGGAGAGGACGTTCACGATATGCCCGTGGCCCCGGGCGACCATCCGCCGGTACGCCTCCAGGCACAGGTACATCGGCCCCAGCAGGTTGGTGGCGACCACGCGGGTGACCTCGTCGGCCGTCAGATGCTCGACCGGTTTGGAGACGTCGACGGCGGCGTTGTTCACCAGGACGTCCACCGGCTGCGCCCGGCCGTCCAGCTCCCGGAACAGCTCCGCGGCAGCGGCGGCGTCGCGCACGTCCAGCTCCGCGAACCCGGCGTCGTACCCCTTCTCGGTGAGGGCGGCGCAGAGTTTCTCCGCCTCGTCCCGGCGGACGTCCGCCACCGTCACCGACGCGGCGGCTGCCGCCAGGCGCCGCGTGATCGACGCACCGAGACCGCGGGCACCGCCGGTGACCAGCGCGTGACGGCCGCCGAGACCCGGCCGGTCCGCCCCGCTCACCGTTCCTCGTCCTGCTTCTCGACGCCCTTCAGGGCTTCATCGTGCGCGGTACCGCCCTCCGTCTGGTAACCCTCGCGGGAACTGGCGGTCCCGGGGATCGCACGGTCCTGCGCCGTGCTCTCCGCCCCCGAGTGGGCGCCGGGCTCCTCCTGGCTCCGCGCCCGCTGTCGCGCTCGAGCGCCCGCACGGGGCTCCTTCGGGTCCTTCGAGGACTTACGGCTCATGGCGTGCTCCTCACGTACGACGCGTACGACCGGAACGCAGCACGACGCAGCGCCTACGACCGGCCGGTACGACCAGCCGTCGAGTTGCCCGCGGGAGGGGCTTGAAACGGGACGGGGTTGTCACAAGCCCGTCCGGCGTGGCAACAAGCCCGTCCGGCGTTTGAGGACGAGCATGAGCGGCACCACCAAGCCCGTCCGGCGTTTGAGGACGAGGCCGTCAAGGCCGAAAGGGGGCCCGGGGGCAGAGCCCCCGGGACGGGAAGGGAAGGGGCGGAGGGGGCGAAACCCAGGATCCCCGCCGGGGGGCGTGGGCCCCCTGCGCTGAGGGGGCGGGACCCACGCAGCCCGGCAAGGTCTCGGCCAGAGCGCTGACCGCCGCGCTCAGGCCGCAGTCGAAAGCTCGCGCACCGGAGCGGACGCAGCCGCCGGGCCATCGAGGCCTGCGGCGCCCCTGCGACCCGTGTGAAGACGCGTCTGAAGCACCCCGCCCGCACCGATCGCCCCCACGATGACCAGGCCACCCGCAACGAGGGCCCCCCGAGGCCCGGCCCACTCCATGAGCAACCCGAGCAGCGGCGGCCCTGCCAGCCCCCACCCGGTGCTGGCGCTGCGCCAGACACCGAGCACGCGGCCGCGCATGTGCGGCGGCGGATCGGTCTGCAGCAGCGTCGTACCGGCCGTGTCGGAGACCGACTCGACCACAGCCATGGGCGCCACCAGCAGGATCAACAGGAAGAGGCTGGGCGAGAGCCCGGCCGCGACCTGGAGCAGCGCACCGGTGGCGGCCAGCCCGGCCACCAGGCGGACGGAGGGCCGCTGCATACGCCCCGCGATCACGGCACCGGCGATACCGCCGACGGCCAGCACCGTCGAAACGGTCCCGAACTCCTCGGTGCCTCCGGCCAGCGGCCCGGTGACCAGGACCGCGAGGGTGAGGCTGTAGTTCCGGCCGAAGACGGCGCTCACCGCCGTGATGCCGGCGAGGGCGACCAGCCGCGGTCTGCGCAGAAAGAACACCAGGCCATCGCGGGAGCCGGTACCGGCACCGGACGAGGGGCGCTTGCCCCGTCGTGCCGGCCGCCGCGCCGCGCGCGGCGCGGGAGCCGTGCGGGTGCGTGTGGCGGGATCCGCCGGGCGCAGAAAGGGGATGACGGCCGCGACGAAGAGGAAGGACAGCCCGTTGGCCGCGTAGGCGACCGCCGTACCGAAGCCTGCCACCGCCACACCGGCGAGCGCGACGCCGATGAGCCGCCCGGCGCTGTGCACGACGGAGCCGAGGGCGATGGCGGACGGCACGTCCTTGGTGGGTACGAGGTCGTTGCCCAGCAGGGCCGTGGCGGGTCCGTCGACCGTGGCGATCAGGCCGGTCACGGCGGCCAGCACCATGAGCAGGGGCATGGTGAGCAGGTCGAACGCCACCAGGGCCGCCGTGGTGAAGGCGACGGCGCCCAGCACCGCCTGGCTGGCCGCGGCCGTGAGCTTGCGCGGCCAGGCGTCGACCGCCGCGCCGCCGGCCAGTCCGAGCAGCAGACCGGGCGCGGCCTGCACCGACAGCGACAGGCCGGTGGCGGCGGCGGAGCCGGTGATCTGCAGCACGAGCAGGTTCTGCACGGTCAGCTGCATCCACGTCCCCGTGTTGGAGACGAGGTTGGCGAAGGACCACCACCGCATGCTGCGGTGGCGCAGGCTGCGCCACGGGGCACGGTCCTCGCCCCTGTCGGGGCCGGACCGGCGCCGCTTACTCCGACCGAAGAACGACCGGGACTCCGGCTCGCCGGAGACGGATCGTGACTCGCGCCGGCCGGGCGCAGAGCGGGGCTCGGGCACCGAGCCGGACTCGGGCACAGAGCGGGGCTCAGGCACAGAGCCGGACTCGGGTGCAGAGCGGGGCTCAGGTATCGCAGGCAAGGCTGAAGGCTTCATCGCAAAGGCACGTCAGGGCTCGGGTCGCGGATGCGGGGGCAGAAAAAAGACCCCGGTTCGCGGGGCGGCTGACGACTGCGGCAGCGATGCCCCATCCTCACAGACCGAGCAGCCGCGCGACTCACCCGCGACACCGCCGGACCTGCACGCCGGCCCGAACTCACCACCCCCACCGGCGCTTTGGCACTGCTCGTGGCTTTGCTCACAAGAAGTGGTGCTGCGCCCGGACGACTGGCCCGCCCGGAAGAGGGAACCCGGGATTCCCAACCAGGCCGTGGGAAGCGTCACATGAACGACCAGTGGATGCGCGACAACGCGCTGCGGCCGGCCGATCTCGAGGAGATCTCCGCAGCGCTCACCGAGCGGGCCGGGCGGCTACGCGAGGAGATGGCCGCGTCGGACGTGGCCGCGGCGGCACTGCGCGCCGACTGCGACCTCGACGCCGCCGATGCGGCGATCAGGAGCACCACGGAGCAGCAGCTCCGCGTGCGCAGAGAAGAGGCGCGCGGCCTGCTGGAGCAGACCCTCGCAGCCCTGGACCGCCTGCGGAACGGCAGCTTCGGCGTCTGCACGTCCTGCGGCCGCCCGATAGCGGCAGCGCGCCTGCGGGCCGTCCCACACGCGGACCGGTGCACCGCCTGCACCCGTACGAGCGAGCCGCCGCGTAACCGGTGAAGGTGACCTGCTGTTTCGGCCGAGGCGAAACGGGTTACCGGCATGAGGTCCGTTCCGGAACGGAAGGCCTGACCCCATGGACCGGCTGAACCATATGTCTCACATGTCCCATACGTCGGCAGTGACGCTGCACGTGAACGGGGTGCCGCAGGAGCTGGTGGTCGACCATCGCACCACCGTCCTCGACGCGCTCCGCGAGCACCTGGGTCTCACCGGAGCGAAGAAGGGCTGCGACCACGGGCAGTGCGGCGCCTGCACGGTCCTCGTGGGCGGCAGGCGGATGAACAGCTGTCTGCTGCTCGCCGTGGCTCAGGACGGCACCGAGATCACCACCGTCGAAGGGCTGTCGGACGGCGAACGGCTACATCCGGTGCAGGATGCCTTCCTCGAACGTGACGCCTTCCAGTGCGGCTACTGCACCCCGGGCCAGATCTGCTCGGCCGTCGGCGCACTGGCCGAGATGGCGTCGGGTTGGCCGAGCGCGGTCACGGACCCGGGCCCGGCCGGTGCGGCGCCTGCGCACGACTCGACCAGCGCCGTGCCTCTGGACGGCCTGGCCGACCTGGACGACAAGGAGATCCGGGAGCGCATGAGCGGCAACATCTGCCGCTGCGGCGCGTACGCCAACATCGTCGCAGCAGTGCGCGACGCAGGGAGACGCGCAGGACACGCCGTCGGCGCCCCCGCCGTCGACCCCGCCCTCGACCCCGCCGCCCACCGCGCGGAGGCTTCGCGATGAAGGCCTTCCGGTACGAGCGGCCCACGCAGGCCGGAGCAGCCGTCGCCGCCCACGGTGGCGCTCCCGACGCCCGGTACCTAGGCGGCGGCACGAACCTCGTCGACCTGATGAAGCTCGGCGTGGAGTCGCCCGGCCTCCTGGTCGACGTGAGCGGACTCCCCCACGGCCTCATCGAGACCACAGCCGACGGCGGTCTGCGCATCGGGGCCGCCGTACGCAACAGCGACCTCGCCGCTGACCCGCGCGTCCGCGCCCGCTACCCGGTCCTCTCCCAGGCCCTGCTCGCGGGCGCCTCCGGGCAGCTGCGCAATGCCGCCACCGTCGGCGGCAACCTCCTGCAGCGCACCCGCTGCCTCTACTTCCAGGACGTCGGCAAGCCGTGCAACAAGCGCGAACCCGGCTCGGGCTGCCCGGCGCGGGAGGGTGTGCACCGCGACCTGGCGATCCTCGGCGCGTCACCGCACTGCGTCGCCACCCATCCCTCCGACATGGCCGTCGCCCTCGCCGCGCTGGAAGCCGCCGTACTGGTGCACGGGCGGCACGGCACACGGACCGTACCGCTCACCGAGCTGCACCGGCTGCCGGGCAACCATCCGGAACGGGACACGGTCCTCGAGCCCGGCGATCTCATCACCCACATCGAGCTGGGGCCGGTGGAGGAGGCCGCGCGCTCGGTCTACCGCAAGGCCCGCGACCGCGCCTCGTTCTCCTTCGCTCTGGCGTCGGTCGCCGCCGCCCTGGACGTACACGACGGCACCGTGCGGCGGGTACGGCTCGCCTTCGGCGCCGTGGCCGCCAAGCCGTGGCGGGCGTGGACCGCCGAGGAGCGGCTACGGGGCGCCCCGGCCACCCCGGAGTCGTTCGCCGCGGCCGTCGACGCGGAACTGGAGGCGGCAGAGCCCCTGCGTGACAACGGCTTCAAGATCCCGCTCGTCCGGAACCTCGCCGTCCGGGCACTGACCGACCTCGCCTCCGAACGCTCCAGCGCCGGGGGCCGTGACCCGGAGCCCTCGCGATGAACTGCCCGACGAGCCCCACCCCGCAACGCACCACCACCGCGACCGGCGCCCCCGTCCGCGCGGAGGGCCGCGACAAGGTCACCGGCGCTGCCCGGTACGCGGCCGAGTACGCCCCCGACGCGCGCCTGTACGCCTGCCCGGTCCCGGCTGCGATCGCCCGGGGCAAGATCGTGGCGATCGACTGCGGCCGGGCACTCGCCGAACCCGGCGCCCTCGCCGTCCTCACCCACGAGAACGCGCCCCGCCTGGGCGAGACCGGCGACCGGACCCTCGCAGTCCTGCAAAGCCCCTGGATCGCACACCGCGGCCAGTACGTCGCCCTGGCCGTCGCCGAATCGCTGGAGGCCGCCCGGGCGGCCGCGACAGCCGTACGAGTGGAGTACGCGCCCGAGCACCACCAGGTGCTGCCCGGCCCCGACCACCCGGATTCCTCCGTCCTGGAGGAGGCGGACGACGACGCTCCGGAAGGCTGGCAGCGCGGCGACGTCGACCGCGCGCACGCGGCGGCGGAGGTACGCGTCGACGCCGTCTACCGCATTCCCGCCTTGCACAACCACCCGATGGAGCCACATGCGGCGACGGCCCTCTGGACGGATGGAGGCCGGCTCGTCGTGCACGACTCCAGCCAGGGCGCGGGATGGGTGCGCCAGACGCTGTCGGAGCTGTTCGAGATGGACCGGGACCGGATCACCGTCGTCTCCGAGCACGTGGGCGGGGGCTTCGGTTCGAAGGGCACGACGCGGCCGCACGCCGTGCTCGCGGCCATGGCGGCGCGCCACGTGGGCCGCCCGGTGACGCTGGCGCTGCCCCGCAACCAGATGGCGGCCGTCGTCGGCTACCGGGCCGCGACGGAGCAGCACGTAAGGATCGGCGCGACAGCCGACGGCCGGATCTCGGCGCTGGCCCACGAGGTGGTCTCGTACCACTCCACCATCGGGGACTTCGTGGAGCAGGCGGCGAAACCGGCACGGTCGATGTACGCGAGCCCGCACAGCCGCACCTCGCACCGCGTCGGTCCTCTCGATGTGCCGCCGCCCTCGTGGATGCGGGCACCCGGCGAGTGCTCGGGGATGTTCGCGCTGGAGTCGGCCATGGACGAACTCGCCGTCGCCTGCGGCCTCGATCCCGTTGAACTGAGGATCCGCAACGAGCCGGACCGCGACCCCGCATCGGGACTGCCCTACAGCAGCCGTCACCTGGTCGAGTGCCTGCGCGAGGGTGCACGCCGCTTCGGCTGGACCGCCGGCCCCCGGCGCCCCGGCACCCGGACCGAGGGACGCCTGCTGATCGGCACCGGCGTGGCCGCCTCCACCTACCCCGCCGATGTCGAGCCGTCGGAGGCCGAGGCCCACGCCGACGCGTCCGGGAACGTGCGGATCCTGCTGAACGCCACGGACATCGGCACCGGCGCGCGCACGGTCCTCGCCCAGATCGCGGCCGACGTACTCGACGTGCCTCTGGACCGGGTCCGCATCGAGATCGGCAGCAGCGACCTTCCGTACGCACCGATCGCGGGCGGATCCACGGGGACGGCGTCCTGGGGCTGGGCCGTGCACAAGGCGGCGGTCGCCCTGGCGGCACAACTCGCCGACCACCAGGGCCGCTTCCTGGCAGGTGGCCTGCGGGTGTCGGTGAACACGGAGGACGATGTGGCGGCCCGTTCGGCGCAGTACGCCCGGCGGTCCTTCGGAGCGCAGTTCGCCGAGGTCCAGGTGGACCGGGACACCGGCGAGACGCGCCTGCGCCGCCTCCTCGGCGTGTTCGCCGCGGGCCGCATCCTCAACGCCCGCACGGCCCGCTCCCAGTTCATCGGCGGCATGACGATGGGCGCGTCGATGGCCCTGCTCGAACACAGCACGATGGACCCGGCGTTCGGCGACCACGCCGAGCGAGATCTCGCGTCGTACCACGTCGCCGTGGCGGCGGACGTCCCGGACATCCAGGCGTACTGGATCGAGGAGGAGGACCCACACCTCAACCCGCTCGGCGTGAAGGGCATCGGCGAGATCGGCATCGTGGGCACGGCGGCGGCCGTCGCGAACGCCGTCTACGACGCGACGGGGGTGCGGGTGCGGACGCTGCCCATCCGGGTCGAGTCGCTGCTGACCCGTATCGACGCACCGTAGGGGGTCGCAGGAGCGCCGAGCGCCCCGATTGGAAATGGGATCCGTTTTCAAATAATCTCTGCGGCGACCCACCCAGAGAGGACCGGAACCCATGGCCGTACCCAAGCGAAAGATGTCCCGCAGCAACACCCGCCACCGTCGCGCCCAGTGGAAGGCCACCACCCCGCAGCTCGTGCCGGTCACGGTCGACGGCGCCACCCATCTGGTGCCGCAGCGCCTGGCCAAGGCGTACGAGCGCGGTCTGCTGACCCCCGAGGGCCGAGGGGTATGACCGCTCGCCTGCCGGTCACCGTTCTGTCCGGCTTCCTCGGGGCGGGCAAGACCACGCTGCTCAACCACGTCCTCGGCAACCGCGAAGGCCTGCGTGTGGCGGTCATCGTGAACGACATGAGCGAGGTCAACATCGATGCCGCGCTCGTGCGCGGCGGCGAGGCCGCGCTGTCACGGACCGAGGAACGCCTGGTCGAGATGACGAACGGGTGCATCTGCTGCACGCTGCGCGAGGACCTGCTCGAGGAGGTCGACCGGCTCGCCCGCGAGGACCGCTTCGACTACCTGCTCATCGAGTCGAGCGGCATCTCCGAGCCGATGCCCGTCGCGGCGACGTTCGCCTTCCCTCGCGACGACGGCGCCACGCTCGGCGATCTCGCCCGCCTGGACACCATGGTCACGGTCGTCGACGCCGCCAACTTCCTGCCCGAACTGGAGGGCGGTGACGGGCTCGTGGAACGCGGACTCGACCAGTACGAGGATGACGAACGCACCGTCAGCGACCTGCTGATGGACCAGATCGAGTTCGCTGACGTCATCGTGCTCAACAAGCTCGACCTCGTCGACACGGCGAGCGCCGACCGGCTCCGGGCAGCCCTGACCCGTCTCAACCCGGTCGCACGGATCGTGCCCGCCACCCACGGGCGCGTCGGCCTCGGCGAGGTCCTCGGTACCGGGCTGTTCGACATCGAGCGTGCCCAACAGGCCCCGGGCTGGGTCATGGAGCTGAACGGCGACCATGTCCCGGAGACGGAGGAGTACGGCATCTCCAGCACGGTGTTCCGCTCCGGGACGCCGTTCCATCCAGACCGTCTCTGGACGTTCGTGACCGAGGAGCTCGACAGTGGAGCCTTCGGACAAGTCCTGCGCTCCAAGGGCTTCTTCTGGCTGGCGAGCCGTCCTCAGGTGACCGGCCTGTGGTCGCAGGCGGGCTCCGTCGCGCGCTTCGAACCCTCCGGTGCCCGAGACGCCGAGAGCCCGGACGGCCAGGAACTGGTCTTCATCGGCACCGGACTGCGGGCAGAGGCACTTCAGGCCGCCCTGACCGACTGCCTCATGAAGGAAGGCGAGGTCGTCCCGGCCCACGATCGGTTCCCCGCGTGGGAGACCCATGGGATCGACGACGCCTGTGAGCACGAACTCGCCGAAACCGCACCGCTGAAGTGACCACGCCGTCCGCGGGGCCCCGGACAGGCCCCGCGGACGTGTCGTCAGACCTCGCACAAGGGTCCGCCTCGAGCCTTCTCGACACCGGCGCGACTTGACGTGGCCGCGCCACACCAATGGATACGTCACTGGCATGACCTTGTAACACTCCTGACGGAGGCTCGTGGGGCATCACCGGTCCCACGAGCGACTCACCCCCCACGTGGCCGGTCGACGGAACCGATGCGCCCCGGCCGCCTCTTGAGCCGTGGGCCCGGGTGAGGAGGAATCTGATGGCTCAACAGGCATCCCGCCGCGACTTCCTGAGATCCGTCGGGATCGCGGGCGGCGCCGGAGTGATGTACTCGGCGATGGGCGCCCTGGGTCTGGCGCCGGTCCCCGACGTACGGGCGGAGGAGTACCGGGCGCCCCAGCGGGGCGACTTCGCGCTGACCGGGCGGAGCGGCAAGAAGGTCCTCATACTCGGCGGCGGCATAGCCGGCCTGGCGACGGCCTACGAGCTGGGCAAGGCGGGCTACGACTGCCGGATCCTGGAGGCCAAGGACCGCCCGGGCGGCCGCAACTGGACGGTCCGCGGCGGCACCACGCTGACCGACCTGGACGGGCGCACCCAGACGGCGTCGTTCTCCAAGGGCCAGTACATGAACGCGGGCCCTGCCCGGCTGCCGCAGTCCCACGTCACCCTCGAGTACTGCCGTGAACTCGGCGTACCACTCGAGGTGTTCACCAACCAGAACGCCAACGCGTACATCTACCACGAGAACAGTGCCGCCCTCGCGGGCGAGGCCATTCGCTGGCGTACCGCGAAGGCCGACGTCTACGGCTACGTCTCCGAGCTGCTCGCCAAGGCCACCGACCGGGGCGCCCTGGACAAGGAGCTCACCGCCGACGACAAGGAACGGCTGATCGCCTTCCTGCGGAACTTCGGCGCCATCAAGGGCAAAGCCGACGGTTACGCCTACGCGGGCACCGACCGGCGCGGCTACTCGGCCGAGCCAGGCGCTGCCTTCGAGGAGGGCACGGTGCTCGGCCCGGTTCCGTCGATGGCGGACGTCATCGCGAGCGGCGTCGGCCAGCGCTTCTCGTTCGAGCTCGGCTACGACCAGGCCATGCTGATGTTCCAGCCGGTGGGCGGGATGGACGCGATCCCGTACGCGCTGGCGAAGGCGATCGGCCAGGACCGGATCACCTACGGCGCCAAGGCGCTGGAGGTCAACGATCTCCAGGACGGCGCCGAGGTCACCTACGAGGACGCGCAGGGCCGCACCCGCACCCAGCGCGCCGACTTCGTCGTGGCAGCGGTCCCGCCCATGATCATGGCCCGGCTCCGGCACAACCTGGGCGCGGACATCACCGCGGCCCTGAAGTACGCCGTCCCGACGCCCGTCGGCAAGATCGGGCTCGAGTACCGCAGCCGCTGGTGGGAGACGGACGAGCACATCTACGGCGGCATCACGCCGACGGACATGGACCTGGCGACCATCTGGTACCCCTCGTACGGCTACCAGGGCCGCCGCGGCACGCTCATCGGCTACTACAACTTCGGCGCCAACGCGATCGCGTACAGCGACCTGCCGCACGCCGAGCGACTGGAGCGCGCGGTGAGCCGGGGCGTGAAGATCCACGGCGACAAGTACCGCACCGAGCTCGACAAGTCCTTCAGCGTGGCCTGGCACCGTACGCCCCACATCGAGGCCGGATGGGTGGGCTGGCCCTCGCAGACGGGCCCCGAGTACGCGCTGCTCAACAAGCCCGCGGGCCACGTCTACTTCGCCGGCGACTGGCTCAGCCATGTCATCGCCTGGCAGCACGGCGCGTTCACCTCGGCCCGCAAGGTCGTGACGGACATCCACGAGAGGGTGATGGCTGCATGAAGCGGTCTTCGAAAGTGCTGATCGGTACGGCCCTGACCGGGTCCCTCCTCACGGGCGGCACCGCGCTGGCGGACGCCCAGGGCTGGTGGCCCGGCCCGAAAGAGGTACGCGTGATGCTGCCCGACGGGCAGTCCAACCCGGCGATCGCGAACGGTGTGGCGACCGGCGGGGAGGTCGCCGCCTACCAGAGCAGCGGCCTCGGGCCGACCGCGCTCAACCCGTCCGCGCCGGAGGGTACGCCGGAGCGCTACACCGACCCCTCGCTCACCGAGGGGGCCGAGGGCGTCACGGTCACCGAGGCGCAGGCGCTCGTCGTGCTGCGCAACATCAAGGCGAACCTCGAGGCCGCGGGCCTGACACCGGCCGACGTCATCACGATGAAGTGCTACCTGATGAAGCCGCCGGGAGCCGAGAGCGCCGACTACGCGGGCTGGAACCGCGCCTACCGTCAGTACTTCGCCAACGTCGACCTGAAGTCGAACGAGGTGGTCTCGGTGCCGATGGGCACCTCGCCCGCGAAGCCGCCGCTGCTCGCCAACAGGGCCCGCCCGGCGCGCGCCACGATGGAGGTCGCCTCGCTGGCCGTGAAGGGATGGCTGGTGGAGGTAGAGGTCACGGCGGCGTACAAGAAGCGCTGATCGGCGCGCGCAGTCGCTGCGGGGGCGCAGCCCGTGATCGGGCTCGGCCCCCGCAGGGGCGCGTTTGCGCATGTGCGGGGTTCCAATAGGGTGCTGGTGGGAACTCGTGTCGACGTCACCATGACGGCGAAGGTGGTGGGCACGATGGAGTTGCCGCTGGTCGTGGGCGTCGACGGATCGGCCTCGAGCCTTCGCGCCACGGACTGGGCCGTCGATCACGCCCTGCGCCACGGGCTGGCGTTGCGGCTGGTCAACGCCTCCCTCTGGGAGCGCTACGAGGTCGCGCAGCACCGCGCGGAACGCCCGTCCGGAGAGATAGCCGCCGAGAACATCGTCGCGGCAGCCGCCGAACGCGCACGGTACCGCAATCCTGATCTGAAGATCTCGACCGAGGTGGTGCGCGAGGACCCGGTGCGGGCGCTGCTGCAGGAGGCAGAGGACGCATCCGCGCTGGTCCTCGGCTCGCACGGGCGCGGCGAGGTCGCCGATCTGCTGCTCGGCTCGGTCGGTCTGGCGGTGGCGGCGCGCGCCCACTGCCCGGTGATCATCGTGCGGGGCGACGACTTCAGTGTGCGGTCCGGGCACGGGCACATCCTGCTGGGTGTCGGGGACCGCTCCGCACCGGCGGCCGTGCACTTCGCCTTCCGCGAGGCCGAGGCACGCCGCTGCACCCTCGATGCCGTACGTGCCTGGCGCACCCCCGCCCTCGAAACCCTGGAGCACCCTCTCGAGGCAGCCGCCGGACACCCGCGCTCTGCCGCCGAGCACGCCCGGCTCCACGAGAACGAGGCGTCGGCCCGGCTCGACGAGGCGCTGCGGGAGGCCGCCCGGGAGCATCCGGGGGTGCGTGTGCGCCGCGCCACCGTCGAAGGCCCGGCCCGCAAGGTGCTGGTACGCCGCTCGGCAGCGGCTGACCTCCTGATCGTCGGAGCCCAGCGCCGCCCGGGGCATCTCGGTCTCCAGCTCGGTGTGGTCGGCCATGCCGTGCTGCACCACGCCGAGTGCCCGGTCGCCGTCGTACCCCAGCCGGCGTAGCGCCTCCGAGAAGGGAATGCGGCCATGCGACAGAGCGGGACGGTCGGATTCTGGCGGTGGCGGCGCAATCCGCTCAAGCGCCGCTCCGACGTCGTCGAGGCGTGGGTGCTCCTGATCGTCGCCGTGCTGATGCTGTGCGGTCTGCCCCTGGCGGGCGTACTCGCCGGTCTGCACGTCGACGACGAACTGCAGCACCAGCGTGAGGAGCGGCAGCGCACCACCGCGGTGCTGGCCGAGGACGCGAGGGCGTGGCAGGCGGGCAGGTATGCGCGCTACCAGGCGACCGTGCGGTGGAAGGCATCCGACGGCACGGAGCACACGGCGGTGGCGGACGTCGGGCCGGAGAGCAGGGCCGGTTCCACGACCTCGATATGGACGGACGGGAAGGGCGAGCTCACCGGCGAGCCGCCCACCGAGGCCCAGGCGGCGAGCGCTGCCGCCCTGGCCGGGGTGCTGACCATGGGCGGAGCGGGTGCGCTCGTGCTGGGTGCGCACTGGGTGGTGCGGCTGAGCCTCGACCGGCACCGCGCCGTCGCGTTGGACCAGGAGTGGGCCCGTGTCGGACCTCAGTGGGGCACGCGGCACGCCTGAGGCAGGTGTCAGACCTGCACGCCCGGTACGCCGTCCTCGACCACGACACTGGCCCGCGTGCTGATGGGCGCCCCGGGCCTGGTGACGTACGGCAGTACCCGGAAGTCGCTCGTCCAGCGCTCCCGGTCGACGTGGACGCGCACATAGCCTCGCTGGCTGTTGAACAGCTTCATGTGCGGGTTGGCCGCCAGGAACTGCTCGCCCTGGGGCGTCATGTCGGCCCCGTCACCGCCGCTGGTGAGGGACGTGCCGACGAACTCGCTGCCCACGGTGCGGGATTCGGGGTCCGCGAAGTCGCGCTTGAGGTCGACGGCGTAGTTCTGGTGGCGGTCGCCGGTGATGACGACGAGATTGCGTACGCCGCGCGCGTCGGCCTCGGCGAGCAGCCGGTTCCGCTCGGCGACATAGCCGTCCCAGGGGTCGAGCCAGACGAGGGTTTCCGGGCCCGGATCGTGGTCGGTCTGCCCCATCGGTGCCTGGTTGCCGAGGATCTGCCAGCGGGCGGGCGAGTGGCTGAAGCCCTTGAGCACCCAGTCGCGCTGCCGTGCTCCGAGGAGGGTGCGGTCGGGGTCGAAACGGTCGGTGCAGGTCGCGGACATGCCGTTGCCGCAGGGCTGGTCGTCGCGGTACTGGCGGGTGTCGAGCATCGTGAAGTCGGCGAGCCGGCCGTAGGCGAGCCTGCGGTACATCTGCACGTCGGGGCCCTGCGGCAGCTGGGTGTGGCGCAGGGGCGCGTGCTCGTACAGGGCCTGGAATGCGGCGGCCCTCCGCAGCAGGAAGGTCTCGGGATTCTCGTTGTTCTCGGAGATCTCGTCGGCCCAGTTGTTCTCGACCTCGTGGTCGTCGAACGTCATGATCCACGGGAAGCGGGCATGCGCCAGCTGCAGCGGCTCTTCGGACTTGTACAGCCCGTACTGGAGGCGGTAGCGGGCCAGATCGACGGTCTCCGTGTGGAACCGTGGATCGGTGGTCACGCCGCGCTTGTTGGTCTTGATCCCGTACTCGTAGAGGTAGTCGCCCAGGTGCACCACCAGGTCCAGGTCCTCTTCGGCCATGTGCTCGTAGGCGGTGAAGTAGCCGTCCTGCCATGCCTGGCAGGACGCGAAGGCGAACTTCAGCTCGCGGGGATCAGACCCGGCTGCGGGAGTGGTTCTGGTACGGCCGACGGGCGAGAACTCGCCGCCCACCCGGAAGCGGTAGAAGTACGCGCGGTCCGGCTCCAGACCGGTGATCTCCGGGTGCACGGAGTGGGCGAGTTCGGGCGTGGCGACGGCGCTCCCCCGGCGCACCACGCGACGGAACCGCTCGTCCGCGGCCACCTCGTAGTGGACCCGTACGGGCGTGGCGGGCATGCCGCCCATGCCGTCCTCGGCGAACGGGTCGGGCGCCAGGCGCGTCCACAGCACCACGCCGTCGGGCAGCGGTTCGCCCGACGCGACGCCGAGCGTGAACGGGTTGCCGGTCAGCGCGGGCGCGGCGTACGCGGAGCCGGAGCTCCACGCACCCGTACCGAGCATGAGGGCGGCGGCACCCGCACCGCCGTAGCCGAATATCTGCCGCCGGGACACGGGACGTACGACCACAGGGTCCTCCTTGGCTGTTCGTTGCGAACCGCCAGAACCCTGGTGTCAGTCGATGTCATGCGCACGCCGCAGGCGTGTCCGATGGCGGAGGAATACGTGAACATGGCAGCCGTCTCGCCCGCGTGCCTGCACACGCGGCCATGACGGCCTCTCAGGAGCGGCCGCCTCCGCGGTAAAGGTCCAGTTCGCCGTCGAGTTCGACCGCGAGCACCGTCGCGTGCTCGTCCAGGTCGGCGGCGGCCGGGGCGTCGATCCACAGCACGCCGGGTGCCTCGTGCAGGCCGCCGATGACCTGGTGGCCGAGTCCGGTGCCTGTGCCGAGCACGCTCACGCGGTGTACGGGCGTGCGCAGGCCGCGTACGCCGATCGGGCCGCGGGGGATGTCGAACAGCACCAGATAGAGGGTGCGGCCGTCGGCGGACAGGGTGCTGGGACCGTAGTGGTGCCCGGCGGGCAGGCCCCGGACCGTGCCGTACACCGCGTCCGCGTGCCTGGCGATCCACGCGCCCAGGCCTTCCAGGCGCTCGACCTGCTCGGCCGGGATGGTTCCGTCCTCCTTGGGGCCCACGTCGAGGAGCAGATTGCCGCCCGCCCCGATGGTCTCGGTGAAGTAGCGGACCAGCTGGCCTGTGGACTTGTGGTTGTGGTCGTGGTGCTGGTAACCCCACGAGTCGTTGATCGTCAGGCACAGCTCCCAGGGGCCGTCCGGGGGCACGATCGGCACGCCCTGCTCGGGTGTCGCGTAGTCGCCATGGCTGAGCATCCGTGCGTTGAGCACGCACTCGGGGACCTCGGAGCGGATGAGGTCGGCGAGCTCGCGTATGCGCCACTGCTCCTCGGTGCGCTCCCACTCGCCGTCGAACCAGAGGAGGTCGGGGCGGTAGCGGGTGCACAGTTCCCGGACCTGTCCGTCGCGGTAGTCGAGGTAGCGCGCCCAGGCCTCGAGGTCCTCCTGTTCCTTGGGGACTTCGGCGTACGGGTTGTCCTCCTGCTCGGGCGGGCGGCCCTCGTAGCGCGTGGAGGCGTAGTCCGGGTGGTTCCAGTCGCTGTGGGAGTAGTAGAGGCCGACCTTGAGGCCCTGCTCGCGCAGGGCCTCGGCGTAGGGGCCGACGAGGTCGTGTCCGGCCGGGGTGTGCCGGACGACGTTCAGGTCTCCCAGGGCGGTGTCCCACAGGGCGACGCCGTCGTGGTGACGGCTCGTCAGGACGGCATAGCGGGCTCCGGCGCGGGCGAAGAGGGCGGCCCACTCCCGCGGGTCGTACGCGGCGGCCGTGAAGCGGTCGAGCTGCGCCATGTACTGGTCGTGCGGAACGTCCCCGTCGAAGAACGACCATGACTCCTGAACACCGTCGACGGCGTAGATGCCCCAGTGGATGAAGATCCCGAGTTTGGCGTCGGGGAACCACGGCTGCATGGCCATGTATCAGGCCCTCCCGAACCGCAGGGTGAGGACCTGGAAGGGGCGGAGGTCGACCGTGACCGTACCGTCCTCGGCGGTGGTCGGCGGCTGGGCGTCGGCGAGCGGGCGCTCCAGCAGGTCGGTGACCGTGACACCGGTGTGCTCGAAGCCGGGGCGCACGGTGGTGCGGGTGCGGCCGCCGAGCGATTCGTAGAGGCGCACGATCACGTCGCCCGAGCGGTCGTCGGCGAGCTTGACGGCCTCCACCACGGCGGCCGCGCCGTCCGTGGTGACCAGCGGCTCCACGGCCGTACCCCCCTCGGCGACGCGCAGCGGCAGGTTGAGCGCGTAGCCCTCGGCGATGGCGTCCTCGACGGTCGCGCCGGGGAGCAGGGCGTACGTGAAGCGGTGCCTGCCCTGGTCGGCCTCGGGGTCGGGTACGCGCGGGGCGCGCACCAGGCTGAGGCGGACGGTCGTCGTCGTGCCCCCGTCGTCGCGGGTCGTGCGGCTGACGTCGTGTCCGTACGTGGAGTCGTTGATGATCGCGACGCCGTACCCGGGCTCGGCGACGTGCACCCAGCGGTGGCCGAACACCTCGAAACGGGCCGCTTCCCAGCTGGTGTTGGTGTGGGTCGGGCGGTGTACGTGGCCGAACTGGATCTCGGCCGTGGAGCGGTCGGCGTGGATGTCGATCGGGAAGGCGGCCTTGAGGATCTTCTCGGCCTCGTGCCAGTCGATCTCGGTTTCGATGTCGATACGGCGGCTGCCGGCGCGGACCGTCACCGTCTGCACGATGCGGGAGCCCTTGCCGAAGGTGCGCTCGACTCGTACGGCGCCGAGCAGGGGGCCCTGCTCGGTGACGGTGACCGACTCGGCGTCGAGGAGGTCGGTGAAGCGGTGCTTGTAGTGCTTGTCGATGTCCCAGGCGTCCCAGTAGTTGGGGAGGTCGGTGTGGAGGCGGAGGAGGTTGCCGGCCGCGTCCGGGGCCAGGACCTCGCGGTCGGCTGTCAGATCGCGTACGGACGCCAGTGTGCCGTCCTCGGCGAACTCGACGCGGACGAGGCCGTTGTCGAGGACTCCGTCCTCGGTCACCGTCACCTTGTGAGGGGGCTCGGCGTTGCCCAGGGGGGCGGTGCCGCTGGGTGGGACCTCGACGTAGGTCGTGGTGCCCTCGGGTGTGCGGATGACCTCTGCGCGGTCGAAGGGGCTCGTGTTGTACGCGAACGCACCCGCCGTCGTGGGCTGTGCCCACCCTCCCCCAGCTACCGCTGGGGGTGCCCCCAGCCCTGCGGAACGATTGCCCACAGCGGTAGCGGCTGCCAGCGCCTTGATCGCCTCCCGCGTGAGGTACTCCAAGTCCTTCGCCACGCGCGCGTACTCGGCCTCCGCCTCCCTGTGCACCCACGCGATCGATGAACCCGGCAGGATGTCGTGGAACTGGTGGAGGAGGACCGTCTTCCAGAGGCGGTCGAGCTTCTCGTACGGATAGGCGTAGTCCGGCGCGTGGAGTGCCGCCGCCGTCGCCCACAACTCGGCCTCCCGCAGCAGGCGTTCGCTGCGGCGGTTGCCCTGCTTGGTACGGGCCTGGGACGTGTACGTGGCCCGGTGGAGCTCCAGATAGAGCTCGCCCGACCACACCGGCGCGTCCGGGTATTCGGCGCGGGCGGCCGCGAAGAAGTCGTCCGGGTGCTCGACGACGACCTTCGCCGAGCCCTCCAGGTCGGCGAGGCGGCGGGCGCGTTCCATCATCTCGCGGGTGGGGCCGCCACCGCCGTCGCCGTGCCCGAAGGGCGCGAGTGAGCGCGTGCCACGGCCCTTGTCCTGGTAGTTGCGGACGGCGTGGGCCATCTCCTTGCCGGAGAACTCGGCGTTGTAGGTGTCGACCGGCGGGAAGTGGGTGAAGATCCGCGTGCCGTCGATGCCCTCCCACCAGAAGGTGTGGTGGGGCAGTTTGTTGGTCTGGTTCCAGGACAGCTTCTGGGTCAGGAACCACTCGTTGCCCGCCAGCTTCGCGAGCTGCGGATACGCGGCGGTGTAGCCGAACGAGTCCGGGAGCCACACGCCCTTGGTCTCGATGCCGAACTGGTCCATGAAGAAGCGCTTGCCGTGCACGAGTTGGCGGGCGAGGGCCTCTCCGCCGGGCAGGTTGCCGTCGGCCTCCACCCACATGCCGCCGACCGGCGCCCACTGGCCGTTCTTCACGGCCTCGTGAATGCGCTCCCAGACCTTCGGGTAGTTGTCGCGGACCCACTCGTACTGCTGCGCCTGCGAGCAGGCGAAGATGAACTCCGGGTACTCCTTCGCCAGCGCGGTGACGTTGGAGAAGGTCCGGGAGGTCTTGCGCTTGGTCTCGCGGATGGGCCACAGCCAGGCGCTGTCGATGTGCGCGTGGCCGACGGCCGACAGGGTGTGGGCGCTGGCGTGCGCGGGCCGCTCCAGGACGCCCTTCAGCAGCTCCCGCGCGTCCCCGGCCGTGCCCGGGACGTCGTCCAGGTCCAGCGCGTCCAGGGCCCGGTCCAGCGCGTACATGATGTCGTGGCGCCTCGGGTCGTGCTCGCCGAGCTCCAGCATCAGTTCGCGCAGTACCTGGAGATCCAGGGAGAGGTGCCAGACGTTCTCGTCGAGCACGGCCAGGTCGGCGCGGGCGAAGGTGTAGAGGGGCTGGCGTCCGGCGGTGGACTTGTCGCCGAACCATGTCGGGCGGAAGCCGTTCGCGAGGATGTCGGGGTTGGAGGCGGCCTCGATGAGGAAGTCGACCTGCTCGCCGCCCGCCGCCGGGTGCGCGATCGGTACGTACTGGTTCTGCGGGTTGACGGCCTTGAGCGGGCTGCCGTCGAGTGTGTGGACGAGGGCCTCGGCCTGGCCGCCCGGCCAGTCGCCCACGAAGCCGAGGTCGAAGACGGCCTCGACCCGCTTGCCCGCCCACTCGGCAGGGACCTCACCCCGGACCCTGAACCAGGTGGTGCCCCACGGCGGTCCCCATGGGGTCCCTACGGCGAAGGGCTCGTACGTCGCGGACTGCGCCTCGGCGAAGGGCACCGGCTCGTCGGGCACCTCCCAGGCCTCGACCGCGAAGGGGACGGAAGCGGCGTGGACGGCGGGCTGGATGCGCTGTTCCAGGAGGCGCTGCACGCGCTCCTCGATACGACGGCGTTCGTCGTGCATGAGAGGGCTCCTACTTCCGGTTCAGGTAGGCGAGGCCGGGGTGCTCGCGCGTGTAGCGGTCGACGAGGCGGCGGGCGACGGTGACGGAGTCGACGAGCGGGTGCAGGGCGAAGGCCTTGACCGCGGTGGCGCGGGAGGCGCTCTCAGCGGCGGCCATGACCTCGCGCTCGACGGCCTTGACGCTGCACACCAGGCCCGTGGCGTGGTCCGGCAGGGGCGCAACGGACACGGGATGGGCACCGCCCGCGTCGACGAAGCACGGCACCTCGATGACGGCGTCCGCGTCGAGAGGGGACAGGGTGGTGCGGTTGCGGACGTTGAGGATGAGCGTGGTGCGCTCGTTCCTGGCGATGGCGCGCATCAGGGAGAGCGCGACCTGCTCGTAGCCGCCGGACTCCAGGTCGCAGGCGTCCCGCTCGCCGACGCCCGCGACCTCGCGGTTCTCCGCCATGTACGTCGCTTCACGCTCGGCGCGGGTCCGGTCCCAGGTGGCGAGGGCGGGCGCTGCGGGGTCCTTCATCTCCTCGTAGAAGCGCGACTGCTGGTCGTGGAGGAAGGCGCCGCGGGTCTGAGCAGCGCACTTGTAGGCGCTGACGGCTTCGCGGTTGAAGTAGTAGTAGTGCAGGTACTCGTTGGGGATCATGCCGAGGGACTGCAGCCATTCGGCGCCGAAGAGCTTGCCCTCCTCGAAGGACTCGAGGAGCGCCGGGTCGGCGAGCAGGCGCGGCAGCGCGTCGCGGCCGTCGAGGTACAGGCCGCGCACCCAGCCGAGGTGGTTGAGGCCGACGTAGTCGATCCACGCCTTGTCCGGGTCGCCGCCCAGGACGCGCGCGATGCGGCGGCCGAGGCCCACCGGCGAGTCGCAGATGCCGATGACGCGGTCGCCGAGGTGGCGCGACATGGCCTCGGTGACCAGACCGGCCGGGTTGGTGAAGTTGATGACCCAGGCGTCGGGCGCAAGCCGGGACACGCGCTGGGCGATGTCGACGGCGACGGGCACCGTGCGCAGGCCGTACGCGATGCCGCCCGCGCCCACCGTCTCCTGCCCGAGGACGCCCTCGGCCAGGGCCACGCGCTCGTCGGTCGCACGCCCTTCGAGGCCGCCGACGCGGATCGCGGAGAAGACGAAGTCGGCGCCGGTCAGCGCCTCGTCGAGGTCGGTCGTGACGGTGACCTCCGGGGCGTCCGCGATGCCTTCGGCCTGTTCGGCGAGCACGCGGGCGACGGCGGCGAGGCGTTCGGCGTCCAGGTCGTGGAGGGTGAGACGGGTGACGCGGCCCTCGGCGTGATCGCCGAGAAGTGCCCCGTAGACCAGCGGCACGCGGAATCCTCCGCCGCCGAGAATCGTCAGCCTCATGCCTGAACCACCTTTGCGCCGGCCTCCTCGAACGCGGCGCAGGTGGCCGCGTCCGCGGAGGCGTTGGTCACTACTACGTCCAGCTCTTCGGGCCCGCAGACCTTCGCCATGCCCGTACCGGGGAACTTCCCCGCGTCGGCGAGGAGCACCACCTTCTCGCTGGCCTTGATCATCGCTCGTTTGACCGGGACCTCGACCACCGTGGTGTCCATGACCTGGCCGCCGGGGCGTACGCCGCTGGTGCCCATGAACAGCCAGTCGGCGTGCAGCTGGCGGAGGTTGTCCTCGGTGAGGAAGCCGACGAGGGAGCGGTACTCGCGGCGGACCATGCCGCCGAGCAGCACCAGTTCGATGGCGGTGTCGTCGGCCAGCTCCTCGTACACGACGAGGTTGGACGTGATCACGGTCAGCCTGCGGCCGTGCAGCCGGCGGGCGAGGCGGTAGGCGGTGGTGCCTATGTCCAGGAGCACCGACTGGCCGTCCTCGATCATCTCCGCCGCGCGCGCCGCTACCGCGTCCTTCTCGGACACGCGGATCTCGGCGACCTCGGCGAAGGGCTGGTCGCCCTCCTCGACGACCGCGCCGCCGTGGACACGGGTGAGGAGCCCCATCTCCTCCAGCTTCACCAGGTCGCGCCGCACGGTGGCGGGGCTCACGCCCAGTTGCTCGGAGAGATCCGCGACGGCCGCCGGGCCGCCGGATCGCAGGGCACGCAGGATCAGTTGGTGTCGTCGCTCAGCCAGCACGCGATGAACACTACTCGTCAATCGCAATCATTTCTATGCTCATCTTCGCTCAACTCTTGCCAAGCAGCCGAGCAGGGCGCACGATCCTGTGCACGCACTTGCAGATAGTTGACGAGAGGATGCGGTCGTGCATGAGCCGCCCCTGCTTTCGGACCGGGTCGAGGACGCCCGGCCGGACGTGCTTCTCACCGGGCTGCTCTTCTACGACGTCGTCATGACGGGGCTGCCCAAGCCGCCGACCCCGGGTGAGGAGATCTGGACGGACGGCATGGGCTCCGGCCCCGGCGGCATCGCCAACCTCGCGGTGGCCGCCGCCCGTTACGGCCTCGCCACCTCGCTGGCCACCGTGTTCGGCGACGACTTCTACGGGACGTACTGCCGCACCATCCTCGCGGAACAAGAGGGCATCGATCTGTCCCTGTCCCGTACGGCGCCGGGCTGGAACACACCCGTCACCTTCTCGCTGGCGCAGGGCCACGACCGGGCCCTGGTCACCCACGGCCAGGAACCCCCGTACGCGCAGGACGAATTGATGGAGGGCATGCCGCCCGCCCGGTCCGCGATCGTGCACATCGGCTCCGAACCGCAGGAGTGGATCGCGAAGGCCTCGGCGGCCGGGACCCGGATCTTCGCCGATGTCGGCTGGGACCCCACCCAGCAGTGGTCCACCGGCATCCTCGACCAGCTCTCCCTGTGCCACGCCTTCCTGCCCAACGAGGGCGAGGCGATGGCCTACACGCGTACGGACACCCCGGGCGCGGCTCTCCGTAGGCTCGCCGAGCTCGTGCCGGTGGCCGTGGTCACCTGCGGCCGCGACGGCGCCCTCGCCATCGACCAGACGACCGGCGAATACGCGCAGGTCCGGGCCCTCGACATCGACGTCCTGGACGCGACCGGCGCCGGCGACGTCTTCGGTGCGAGCTTCGTCGCCGCGACCCTGGGCGGCTGGCCCCTCGCCGACCGGCTGCGCTTCGCGGGCCTCGCGGCGGGCCTGTCCGTACGGCACCACGGCGGGGCGCTCGCCGCGCCCGGCTGGTACGGCATCGACCAGTGGTGGCGGACCACCGGCAGCAACGACCCCGAGCTCTCCCGCGCCTACGGGTTCCTGGAGGACCGCATTCCGGCGCACCCCGGCGCACCCGTGGCCCACGCACCTGTCACCCCCCACTCCCCCAGCGATTCCGTCTCGTAGACATTCAGCGCATACGCAGACATTCAGCGCACACACCCGAAAGGCGGTGGGAGCAGTGCACCTCTCGCGAAGAGGGCTGCTTCGAGCGGGCCTGGCCACCACGGCTGCCGCGGCGCTCGGCGGCACCACAGCCGGCTGCTCGGTACCCAGCGGCTCCACCGGCCGCGACATGACCCTCTGGTACTGGACGGGAGGTCTCAGCGACAAGGTCGTCGCCAAGGCCACGTCCCGCTTCACGGACGTCGACCTCAAACCGGTGCAGATCGGCGGCTACTTCCGCTCCAAGCTGCTCACGACCATGGCGGGCCGCGCCTACGTACCGGACATCACCGGCCTCAAGGGCGAGGACATGGCCTCGTACCTGCCCGACGCCGACCAGTTCGTGGACCTGCGCACGCTGGGCGCCGACAAGCTCAAGGACCAGTACCTGACGTGGAAGTGGGAGCAGGGTGCCACGCCCGACGGCCGTCTGATCGGCTTCCCCATCGACACGGGTCCCGTCGTCCACTTCTACCGCGCCGACGTCTTCGACAAGGCCGGGCTGCCCACCGAACCGGCCGACGTCGCCAAGGAGATGGACACCTGGGAGAACTACTTCGCTGCCGGTGATCGACTGCGCAAGAAGATACCGGGCGCCTTTCTGCTCATCGACGGACTCGCGGTGTTCGAGAACGTGATCAATCAGGGCACGCAGCGGTACGTCGACGAGGACCGGCACTTCATCGGCGACCAGGAGCATGTGCGGCGGGCCTGGGCCCTCTCGCTCGAGGCCGACCGCCGGGGCCTGCTCTCCGACATCGTCAGCGGTACGCCGGACGGCAACGCGGCTCTGGAGAAGGGCCTGCTGCCGAGCCAGATCGGCGCCTCCTGGGCGGCCGGCGACCTCAAACTGAACGTGCCCAAGACGAAGGGCAAGTGGCGGGCGGCCGCCATGCCGGGCGGATACGCCAACAACGGCGGCTCGTTCCTCGCCATCACCAAGACCTGCCGGGAGCCCGAGCAGGCCTTCGAGATCATCACGTGGCTGCTCAACCCGGACAACCAGACGCGCGGCTTCGTCGACGCCTCGCTCTTCCCGTCGACCCCGGCCTCGTTCGAGCAGAAGGCCATGCGGGAGCCGGACCCGTTCTTCGGCGGCCAGGTCACGATCGACGTCATCGGCCCCGCCGCCGAGAAGATCCCCGTCGCCTACAACAGCCCCTACGACGTCGCCCTCGGCCAGCCCATCAAGGACGAGCTGAAGAACGTCACCGCCCTCGGCAAGAACCCGGACCGCGCCTGGAGAGACGCCATGAACAAGTGCCGGCGCATCGCCGACCACCTGGGGGTGAGCTGACATGGCCACCGCACCCACCGCGCCTGTGATCGAGACTCCTGGCCCGGCCGTCACCGGGGCGGGCGCCATACGCCCCAAGCCGCGCTCCATCCTCGGCTACTGGCGGCTGTACCTCGCCATCTCGCCCTTCTATCTGCTGTTCCTGTGCTTCGGCCTCATTCCGGTGGGCTTCTCGCTCTACCTGTCCTTCCACCGGTGGGACGGCCTGGGGCACATGGAGTACGCGGGCCTGTCGCAGTACCGCTATCTGCTCGGCGACGCGCAGTTCTGGCACTCCATCAGCAACACGCTGATCATCTGGGCCATCGCCACGCTCCCGATGCTCTTCATCGCGCTGGTGGCCGCGGTGATGCTCAACTCGGCGGTGCGCTTCAAGAGCGTCTACCGCTTCGCGTACTTCCTGCCGAACGTGACCTCGGTCGTCGCCATCGCGATCATCTTCGGGTCGATCTTCAGCACGAACTTCGGCCTGGTCAACGCCGTACTACAGGGTCTCGGCCTGGACCAGATCGCCTGGCTCAACACGCCCTGGGGCATCAAGGTCGCGATCGCCTCGCTGATGACCTGGCAGTGGACCGGCTACAACGCGATCATCTTCCTCGCCGGCCTGCAGACCATCCCGGGTGAGCTGTACGAGGCCGCGCGGGTGGACGGGGCCGGGCCCGTGCAGACGTTCTTCCGGGTCACCGTGCCGCTGATGCGGCCGGTCATCCTCTTCACTCTCGTCGTGTCGACGGTCACCGGCCTGCAGTCGTTCTCCGAACCGCAGGTGCTGCTGCAGACCACCAGCAACACCTCGACCTTCGCGGGCGGTCCGGACAACGCCGGCCAGACGATGGTCCTCTACTTCTTCCAGCAGACCTTCGACAACAACGACTTCGGCTACGGCGCCGCGATCGCCTGGGGCATCTTCCTGATCGTCGGCATCTTCTCGATCATCAACTGGCGCCTGGTCCAGCGCCGGGAAAAGTAGAGGGAGACCGGCCATGACCGTCACGGCAGACGTCATGAAGGACGCACAGGGATCGCAGGACGCCCCAGGAACGCGGGGCACGAGGCCCATCAAGGGTGCACGGCCGCGAGGGATCGCCCTGCACCTCACGCTGATGCTCGGCGTCCTCGTCTCGCTCTTCCCGTTCTACTGGACCGTCGTCATGTCGACACACACGTCGACCGAGATCTTCCAGTTCCCGCCGAAGCTGCTGCCCGGCTCGCACTTCGACGACAACCTCCGTCACCTCTTCGACAGCATCGACTTCTTCGGATCGATGCTGAACTCCCTGATCGTCGCTTGCTCGGTGACGTTCCTGGTGCTGTTCTTCGACTCGCTGGCCGCCTTCGTCTTCGCGAAGTTCCAGTTCCCCGGCCGCCGGGCGCTGTTCGTGATGATGATGGCGATCTTCATGGTGCCCGCCCAGCTCAGCGCCATCCCGCAGTTCGTGATCATGGCGCGGATCGGCTGGATCGGCTCGCTCACGGCGCTCGTCGTGCCCGCGGCGGCCAACGCCTTCGGCATCTTCTGGATGCGCCAGTACATGAAGAGCGCGATCCACGACGAGCTGATGGACGCCTCCCGGCTGGACGGCTGCGGCTTCATGCGCCAGTACTGGCACGTGGCGCTCCCGGTGGTCCGCCCGGGCCTCGCGTTCCTGGGCATCTTCACCTTCATGGGCCAGTGGAACGACTACGCCTGGCCGCTGATCGCGCTGGTCAACCCGGACCATGTGACGCTCCAGGTCGCCCTCTCCCAGCTCAACGGCGTCCACGGCACCACCGACTACGGAATGGTGATGACCGGCGCCCTGCTCGCTCTGATCCCGCTGCTGATCGTCTTCGCCATCGGTGCGCGCCAGATGATCGCCGACCTCGCCAAGGGGGCCATCCGCTGATGGACGGGCAGCCGCTGTTCCCCGTACGCCCTTGGGAATCCCCCGAGACCACGGGCTGGCGGCGGCTGCCCATGCACGCGGTGGACCGCAGGTCCGGCAGTGTCCCGCTGGACGGCATATGGCGCTTCGAGCTGCTGCCGACCCCATCCTGCAGGACCTGTCCGACGGGCGCCCCGCCGGACCCGGCACGGTCGGCACGGGGAGCGCGTTCACCGAGGGGGTCGCCGCTCCCGGCTACCCCTGGGCGTACGGCGGCGACTTCGGCGACGCACCCACGACGGCGCCTTCTGCGCTGACTGCCTGGTCTCCCCCGACCGCACCCCGAAGCCCGCGATGTACGAGCACCTTGGATCCTCCCCTCCCTGAAGGGAGGGGATTCCTGGCTCAGGCTGCCTCCTGGAGCAGCGCTCCAGGAGGTCTTCCGCCATCAGCACCAGCCGGGTTGAGACCAGCCCGGACGAGCATCACGTGTGCGGAGTTCTTGTCCCTCGGGGAAGAGGCTCCGCACGCGGTGCAGGTGTAGGTGCGCTCACCCAGCGGCTGGGGGTCCCCCCACGCCCTTAAGGCAGTGGGGGAGCGTGCTTGGCTCTCGCATCGCAGTGCGCGCAGTCCATCGTGGTGTGCGCGGGATGTACGAGGCGGATGTCCCGCCCATGCTTGCGGCCCATCTCGATCAGAGCGGCCTTGGTGGCGCCGATGGCGGCGTCAGCGGCCTTGCGGGCCATGGTGCTCTTGGCCAGGAACTTCGGACGGAAGTCCTCGACCGCGATGGCGTCGTGGTCGCGGACAACCTTCTTGGCCCACTTGCGGCCGGTGTCCTCACGCTGCCTAGCGACCTTTTTGTGGGCCTTCGCCCGCACTTTCTTCGCCTCGCGGTAGCCCTTCGAGGCCGCCTGGCCCTTGTTCGGCTTGCGGCGGGCCATCATCCGGTCGTACCGGGTCAGCTTCGTCTGGGCCTTCCTGCCGTGCTCGGCATGCGGCAGGTCGTGCGCGTCGGACGTGGTGGTCGCGGTCTCCTTCACACCCCAGTCGACGCCGAGTGCGCGGCCGGTCTCCGGCAGGGGCTGGACCTGGGCGGGGACGACAACCGAGCAGTACCAATGCCCGAGGCTGTCCTGGTACACGCGCACCGAGGACGGCTCAGCCGGCAGTGCCCGCGACCACACCACGGTGACGACGATGCCCCCGGCCAGGTGCAGCCGGCCGTCCTGCAACCGGAACCCGCGCCGGGTGTAGTTGAGGCTCGGCAGTGCCTCGCGCTTGATCTTCCACTTCGGCATCCCGGACCGCCGTGCCATAGGCAGGCGTGCTGTGATGTCCTTCTGCGCCTTGCCGCGGGAGCGGCCGAAGTCGCGGATGATCCGCTGCTGGGGAACCGACGAGCCCTCACGCAGCCACGGCGTACGGGCGCGGGCTTCGGTCAGCATCTTGTTGAGTTGAGCCGGGCCGCACGTGGCCTTGTTGTGCAGGTGTACGGCCCTGGACTTGGCGACACATTCGTTCCACACCCACCGGCATCGGTCCCACTCCGCCGCCAGGGCGGTGCGGGCGGTGGACGACACGCGAAGCCGGTAGGTGTAGCGGGCATGCCCGGCCTCCACAGCCGCCCTCAGCTCCCCCATCTCGCCCCCTCACGGTCCCCGGCCCAGACGCCACGGCATCCCTAGCCCTCCATGACCATAGGTACGACGGCCGCACACACGTACCCCGATCCCACGACCATCACCCCGACCAGCGATCACAGGTACGCGCGTTCGCATCACCCCAGCGGTGCCGGGCAGCGGTACGGACGCTCCGCGCCCTTCACCGGATGCGATTCCCTCCCCGGCGTGAACGCCGGGGCCTCCTCGCAAGAAACAGGTGAACTCGCCGCCCCCGTACGGCTGTCGTACGACGGCGGGCACCTGCGGATCCACAACCGTCAGCACTTCCGCGATCTGTCCTGGCTGGCTGCCGAGTGGGTGGTCTCCGACGAGGAGTCCGGCAGGCGGACCGCCCCGGCCGCACTGCCGCATGTGCCGCCGGGCGGGTCGGCCGTCGTCGAGCCGCCCGCGGAGTTCGGCGCGGACCACGGCGGCGGTGGCGAGGCCTGGCTGACGCTGCGCGTGACGACAGCGGGAGTCGAACCGTGGGCGGGCCCGGGTACAGAGGTGTGCACGCCGCAGGTGCGGCTGCGGGAACGCCCCTCCGCGGACGTACCGGTACCGCTCCCGGCATCGTCCGGTCCCGCCGTCGACGTCGACGCCGAGGGCCGTCTTGTCCATCCGCTGATGACCGCCCCACCCGTACTCAGCCTGTGGCGCGCGCCCACCGACAACGACCACCTGGGCGGAGTCGCACGGCGCTGGCAAGAGCTGGGCCTCGACAGACTCGTACGCAAGCCGCTCTCGGCAGAGAGCCGGGCCGGCCGCGTCACGGTGCTCGCCGCATACGCGACCGCCGCGGGCACGGTCGAGCACCAACAGGTCTTCAGCCTGCTCCCCGACGGCGGCCTGCTCATCGAGGAGACCGCCGTCCTTCCCGAGGCGCTGACCGATGTCGCGCGGGTCGGCACGGTCTTCGAGACGGTGGAGGGTCTCGACCGGATGGAGTGGTACGGGCAGGGCCCCTGGGAGACGTATCCGGACCGGGCAGCGGGCGGCGCGGTCGGCCATCACAGCGCCCGCGTGGACGCCCTGTTCACTCCGTATCTGCGGCCGCAGGAGAGCGGGGGACGGTACGGCGTACGCGGCTTCTCGTTGCGGTCGGACGCGGATGCCGGTCTGTCCGTTCGGCTGGACGCCCCCTGGCAGGTCTCGGTCACGCACTACCGGGCCGCGGATCTCGCTTCAGCCTCGCACCACGACGAGCTCGTCCCGCTGCCGCACTGCGTGGTCCACATCGACGCGGCCCACCGCGGCCTCGGCACCGCGTCCTGCGGACCGGACACCCTGCCGCGCTACCGGGTGGGCTCCGGCGTCCATCGGTGGGCGTGGGTGCTTCGCGTGCTGTGAAGGCAGCAGCCTCAGCCAGGAAAGCCAGGAAGGCGAGCGGCCCAGGGCACGAAGGGTGGCAGCCCTCAGCCAGGAATGAAGTGCGCATACTAGGTCATACGTAGGTATCCCGCGTTCGTCTTTCGGCGAGAGTGAGGCGGCGATCATGAACAACGGCCAGGTGGCGATGGCCTTCACCAGCGGCTACCTCATGGGGCGCAGCCACAGGATGCGGTGGGCACTCGCGCTTGCCAGTGCCGCGGCCGGCAGGCGCCTCGCGGCCGGTCACAGCCCACTGGACACCAAGAAGCTGATGGGCTCCGAGGTCGGCAAGCTCACCGAGGACTTCCGCAGCCAGTTGATGGCCGCGGGCAGGCAGGCGGCCGTGGCCGCGGTCAGCCAGCGTATGGACGCGCTGAGCGACCGTCTGGAAGAGCGGACCTCGGCGCTGCGCACACCGGGTGGCGGCGGGAAGGCCGAGAAATCGAAGGCGCGAGACACGGAGCAAGCGGAGAAGTCGGGGCCTGGGCCTGAGCTGGCGGAAGAGGCCGGCCTCGGGCAAGTGGAGAAGACGGCGCGCCAGCAGGCGAAGAAGACGCGGCCCGCGGACGAGGTCAGGAGGGTGAAGCACGCCGTCGGCGACACGGCGGGGAAACCAGCCGGCCGCACTGCCAAGGCCGTGAAGAAGGTCGCCACCAAAGGGACGCACCGGCGAAGCCAGGGGTGAGACACCATGGCTGGGCAATCAGTCGAACAGCGCGCGACCGGCGGGCTCGGCACCCTTGCCAGGGATCTGCCGACCGAGCGCCTGATCCACGACACTCAGGAGCTGATCGGCGCGCTGAGCGGGCGAGCCGTGAGCAGACTGACCGAGCGTGCGAAGGGCGGCACGCTGGCGGGCAAGGCCGTACTGAAGCCGCTCCTCAAAGCCGGCGTGCGCCAGGCCGCGGACAAGGCCAAGGAGGCCGTGTCGGGCGCCCGGCCTGCTCGCAGCGGGAGGAACGCACTCAAGGCCACCAATATCGTCGAGGAGATCGATGTCGGCGTGCCGGTATCCGTCGCCTACAACCAATGGACCGAGTTCGAGGAGTTCCCCTCCTTCATGAAGAAGGTCCGGACGGTCGAGGAGACCTCCGCCACGGAACTCGACTGGAAGGCCAAGATCTTCCTCTCCACGCGCGAGTGGCATTCCGAGATCATCGAGCAGGTGCCTGACAAGCGGATCGTGTGGCGCTCAAAAGGGGTGAAGGGATACGTGGACGGTGCAGTCACCTTCCACGAAGTAGCCCCCGACCTCACCAAGATCCTGCTGGTGCTCGAGTACCACCCCAAGGGACTGTTCGAGCACACCGGAAACCTCTGGCGAGCCCAGGGCCGCCGGGCTCGTCTCGAGATGAAGCACTACCGCCGTCACGTCATGACCCGGACCCTGCTGCACCCCGAGAAGGTCGAGGGCCGGCGGGGCGAGGTGCACGCGGGCAAGGTCGTGCACCGGGACGAGGCGGAGCGCGAGCAGGAGCCCGAGGAGGAGTACGCGGAAGACCAGGAAGAGGAAGAGGAGCCCGAGGGAGAAGAGGAAGAGGAAGAAGAGCTCGAGCGCGACTACGGAGAAGAGCCTGGCGACGCATACGAAGCGGAGCCGGAGGAAGGGCCGGAGGACGAGGCGGAAGAAGACGAGTACGAGGACGAGGCCGAGGGCGAAGCTACGCCAGAGGACGAATATCCCGAGGACGAAGACGAAGACGAAGAGGTCTACGCCGAGGAGGAGCGCCGGTGACCGAGAACCGGCGCAGTGCTGGGCAGGTGGCCGCCGCCTGCCCAGCACTCTCGTGGTCCTCCACCCACGGAATCAGTAGGCGAACGCGTCCACCCCGGTGAGCTCGGCGGACAGCGCCCACAGGCGCGCGGCCTGCTCCGGGTCGGTCGCGTAGTCGCGTACGCCGACCCACTCGCCGTCGTCCTGGGCGGGCTCGGCGATGTCGCAGTCCTCGCAGTAGACGCCGCCCATGCCCTGCAGCTGCGGGGACGTCGCCGCCCACACCTGTGTCGCGGCTCCCTGCTGGGGCGTCTTGAAAGCCGTCGGATCGACCAGTTCGCCGGACTCGTCGATCCAGCCCCGGTCGATCATCTCCTGCTGGTCGAGGTGACGCTGCAGCGGAGTGAGGATGCCACCGGGGTGCAGCGCGAACGCCCGTACACCGGCGTCCCGGCCAAGCGCGTCGAGATGCACGGCGAACAGCACGTTGGCCGTCTTCGCCTGTCCGTAGGCCTCCCACTTGTCGTAGCCGTGCTCGAAGTGGATGTCGTCCCAGCGGATGCCCGACAAGTGGTGGCCTGCGGAGGACACGGCGACGACGCGGGCCCCGCCGGGCGCGATCGCCGGCCACAGCCGGTTGACGAGCGCGTAGTGCCCGAGGTGGTTGGTCGCGAACTGGGCCTCCCAGCCGGGGCCGACCCGGGTCTCGGGACAGGCCATGATCCCGGCGTTGTCGATGACGATGTCGATCGTGCGGCCGGAGGCGAGGAAGCGGTCGGCGAAGGCGCGCACGCTGTCGAGGTCGGCGAGGTCCAGTTCGTCGACCTCCGCACCCTCGATGCCCGCGACCGCCTCACGGGCGGTCGCGGGCCGACGGGCCGGTACGACGACATGGGCGCCGGCGCGGGTGAGCGCACGCGTGGTCTCGAGCCCCAGGCCCGAGTAACCGCCGGTGACGACCGCGAGCTTGCCGGAGAGGTCGATTCCCTGCAGGACGTCGTCGGCGGTGCTCCGCGCGCCGAATCCCGAGCCGATCTTGTGCTGAGGAGTTGCCATGCCCGGGATGCTACGAATGTGAGTGCACTCCAGGGCAAGCCGAACCGCGGCACCGGCACAGGACGCCGCGCGGATCCTCGATCAGCGCGTCAGGCACCGCACCCCACGCGTCAGGCACCGCACCCTACGCGTCGGGCCGCACCCACGCGTCAGGCACCGCACCCTATGCGTCAGGCGCCGCATACACCCGGCGGCCCTCGACGAAGGTCTGCAGCACTCGCGTCGCGGCGATCTCCTCGGGTGGCCCGGCGAAGGGGTCGCGGTCCAGGACGACGAGGTCGGCGAGCTTGCCGACGGCGATGCTGCCGGTGGTGTCGTCCAGGTGGTTCACATAGGCGCTGCCCGCGGTGTAGGCGGCGATGGCAGCCCCCAGGTCGATGCGCTGCTCGGGCAGGAACACTCCGGTGCCGTCCGGCGCGGCGGGCGCGATCCGGTTGACGGCGACATGGATCGCCGCCAGCGGGTCGGGGCTGGTGACCGGCCAGTCGCTGCCCGCCGCGAGGGTGGCTCCGGCGCGCAGCAGATCACCGAACGGGTACTGCCACGTGCCGCGTTCGGCGCCGAGGAAGGGCAGGGTGAGCTCGTCCATCTGCGGTTCGTGCGTGGCCCAGAGCGCCTGGATGTTGGCGGTGGCGCCCAGGGCGCGGAAGCGTGGGATGTCGTCGGGGTGGACGACCTGGAGATGTGCCAGGTGGTGCCGCGTGTCGCGCCATCCGTTGGCGGCGCGGGCGGCCTCGACGGCGTCGAGTGCCTCGCGCACCGCGCGGTCGCCGAGGGCGTGGAAGTGGACCTGGAAGCCGAGTGCGTCGAGCTCGGTGACGTGCTTCTTCAGCTCGCCTGGCCCGACGAAGCTGATGCCGCTGTTGTCGGAGGCGCACCCGCAGCCGGTCAGATACGGGTCTAGCATGGCGGCGGTGTGGTTCTCGGCGATGCCGTCCTGCATGATCTTCACGGTCGTGGCCTGGAACCGGCCGCGGCTCAACTCCTCACGCAGAGCGACGAGTTCGGGGATCTGCTCAGCGCCCCGGCCGCGGTCCCACCACAGGGCGCCGACCACCCGGGCGGTGAGCAGCCCGTCCGCCAGAGCCGCGTGGTAGGCGGGGGCCGGGTCGGTCATGTTCGTGTAGGTGCCGATGATGGCGTCCTGCCACGCGGTGACACCGTACGAGTGGAGCACGGCCTGCGCGCGCAGCAGGGCGGCGGTCTGCTCCTCGAGCGTCGGGTCGGGCACCAGCCGGCCTACGAGGTTGGCCGCGCCTTCCTGGAGCATGCCGGTGGGGTTGCCGTCGGTGTCGCGTTCGATACGGCCGTCCGCGGGGTCGGGGGTGCGGGCGTCGATCCCCGCCCGTTCCAGGGCGCGGGTGTTGACCCAGGCGCCGTGGTGGTCGCGGTTGGGCAGGAAGACGGGCCGGTCGGGGACGATCGCGTCGAGCAGAGCGGCCGTGGGGGTGCCCCCCGGGAAGGCCTCCATGGACCAGCCGCCGCCGGCGATCCACTCGACGTCCGGGTGCTCGTCGGCGTACGCCTTGATGCGCCGCAGGTACTCCGCCGGGTCGACGGTGTCGCCGAGGTGGCACAGCCCCAGTTCGAGGCCCGCGCCCTGCGGGTGGACGTGCGCGTCCTGGAAGCCTGGCAGCAGCAGCCGTCCGGCGAGGTCCACGACCTCGGTACGGGGGCCGATCAGCTCGTGGACCTCGTCGTGGCCCACGGCTGTGATCCGCCCGTCCCGCACGGCCACGGCGGTGGCGCGGCTGCGGGCGGGATCGATGGTGTGGACGGGTCCGCCGGTGAGGACGAGATCGGCGGCCTGGGGGTGCGACATGAAGGTGGACTCCAAGGTGGGTGCGGGCCGGACGGCTGTCCTGGCCATGGGCGGGGCCGGGGGCGGACTGCCGCATGGTGCCATGCGCAGGGTGGGCGCCAGACGGCCGTACCGCGAAGGGCAGGGCGGGAGTTGGGCGGCGACACGGTGCCGTGCAGGGTGGGCGTCAGAGGGCCGTGCGGTCCATGGGCAGGGCGAGGGCGTCGGCGTCGGTGCCGCGTCCGGTGGCGAAGTACGGCGAGCGGCGGGCGTACTTGGCGACGGCGGCCATCACGAGCCCGCTGACGACGATGGTGGCGGGCAGCGAGAACATGAACCAGCCGTTGTCGGGGCTGAGTTCGAAGTGGTCGCTCATGGTGAGGTACGAGTACCCGAGGTAGGCGCCGAGGCCGAGCAGGACCAGGCCGGACGCGGCGGGTACGCCGACCGCGAGCAGTGCCTCCCGGAGTCCGTCGCGGCGGGCGGCGCGGAAGCGGACGGCGCACGCGAGGGCGGTGAGGCCGTAGTAGAGGGCGACGACCAGGCCGATGGCGTTGACGGCGGCCAGCAGCATGTCGCTGAGCTTGGGGATGGCCACGGCCAGCAGGGCGATGCCGGCGGCGATCGACATCACGATGACGGTTCCGGCGGCGGGGGTGCCGTACTTGGGGTGGACGCGGGTCCACACCGGGCCCAGGGTGCGGTCGCGGCCCATGGCCAGCAGCCCGCGGGCGGTGGGGATGACGGCGGCCTGCACGGAGGCGACGGCCGAGAACATCAGCGCGAGCAGGGGCAGACTCGCCCACGGTTCGGCGGCCAGCTTGGCGCCGAGGTACGGGAGTGCCTGGGGGCCGTTCTTGATCAGTTCGGGCAGGCTCATCTCCCGCTGGAAGGCGACGGAGGCGAAGAGGAACAGGCCGAGCATGGCGAACAGGGCGATGAAGCCGCCGCGGGCCGAGTCGCCGGGGCTCCTGGTCTCCTCGGTGACGCTGAAGGCCGCGTCCCAGCCCCAGAAGAAGAACACCGCCAGGACCAGTCCCTGCGCGAACGCCGTGCCGCTGGACATCTCGAACGGGTTGAACCACGACAGCGAGAACTGCTGCTCGCCGGTGACCAGAGCCCACGTACAGAAGCCCAGCAGCACGGCGTACTCGAAGACCAGAAGCCCGAACTGCAGGCGGGTGGCACTGCGCACCCCGGTCACGGCCATGGCCGTGACCGCCGTCAGGGTCACCAGTCCGACGACGGTGCTGACTGCGGTGGACGTCGGATCGAGGGCGATCCCGGCGAGGCTGTCCAGGCCCGCCTTGTTGGCGAAGATCAGCACGACCGAGCCGGTGACCGCGCTGGTATAGGCGAGGAAGATGATCGAACCGACCAGGGTGACCCAGCCGGTCAGAAAGCCGGGCCAGGGGCCGAGGGACTTGCCGACCCATACGTAGCCGTTGCCGCAGTTGGGTTCCGAGCGGTTGAGGCGGGCGTAGGCGGTGGCGATGCCGAGCACGGGCAGGAACGCCAACAGCAGGAGGGCGGGCGCCTGGAGCCCCACGGTGGCGGCGATGGTGCCCATGCCGATGGCGATGCTGGTGGTGGCCGCCGTGCTGGAGGCGGCGATGGCGACGCCGTCGACGACGCCGAGGGAGCGGCGCAGTGGGGCGGGGGAAGCGGACTGGGCTGGTCTGGGTGCGTTGAGGGTCATCGGGAGGGCTCCTCGCGGGGACGGGGGCGGGCGGGGAAGAGCCGTGCGGAGATGCGATGGAACAACGAGGCTGCACTTTGCGTCAACGGTGTTGACATAAGCCTGTGCCGCGCCGTTCACTGCAACCGGCCGGCACAGAGCGCCGGGGCGGCGGAAGAGAGGAACCGGTATGACCACCCGTGTGCCCCAGGAGAACAGACGCCGTCGTCCCACCCGCTCGGGGGTGCTGCTGTCCCAGGACCTGATCGTGGAGACCGCGCTGCGGCTCATCGGCGAGCACGGTCCCGAGGCGCTGAGCGTACGACGTCTCGGCAGCGCCCTGGGATGCGACCCGAGCGCGCTCTATCGCTACTTCCGCAACACCGACGACCTGCTGCTGGCCGTCGCCGACCGGATCATCGGGGACGCCATGGAGGGGTTCACCCCGGGCCCCGACTGGGTCGCCTCGCTCCGCGAGATGGCGCTGCGCGTGCGCGCCGGTTACCTCGCCCATCCGCGTGCGGCCGCCATGGCCTCGTACCGCGTGACCCGCCGCGAGAACGAGTTCCGCGCCGTGGAGACGGGAGTGGGCTTGCTGCTGTCGGCGGGCTTCGCCCCGGATCGCGCGGTCCGTCTCTACCTGGCGTTCATCGACACCGTCCTCAGCCACGCGGCCATGGACGCCGCCTGCCTGGCCCTGCCCCCGCAACAGCGCGAGGCCGACCAGCAGGCGTGGACGGAGGTCTACCAGGCCGCGGACCCCGAGACGTACCCGGCCCTGAGCACGGCACGCGGCGAGCTGCACGCCATGGCCGAGAGCTCCTTCGAGGAAGCGGTGGACCTGCTGCTCGCCGCCCTCGCCGCGCGTGCGCCGGGCGGGCAGGACTGACGGCCCGGCAGTCGCTTCGTGCGTACGGCCCGACGGCGAATCCTCGGCGGCATCGTTGGCATCGTTGCACGGCCCGCCCGCCTCCGCTTGGATGCCGCCATGACGCCAGCTGAGCGCGCCGGACCCGGACCCCAGCCGGAGCCCACCCACCGCTTCGCCGACCAGGGGGCCTGGACGGCGTGGCTGGAGGAGCACCACGACCGGAGCACCGGCGTGTGGTTGCGGATAGCCAAGAAGGGCACAGGAGAGACCACGGTCACCGCGCCACAGGCCCTCGACGTGGCCCTGTGCTTCGGGTGGATCGACGGGCAGCGCAAGCGGGAGGACGACACGTACTTCCTGCAGCGGTACTGCCCGCGCCGTCCGCGCAGCGCCTGGTCGCAGATCAACCGGGAGAAGGTGCGGGTCCTCACCGAGCGGGGTCTGATGCGGCCGGCGGGGCTGCGCGAGGTGGAGCGGGCCAAGGCGGACGGCCGGTGGGACGCCGCCTACGCCGGGCAGGCCGCGGCCACCGTCCCCGAGGACCTGCAGGCAGCCCTGGACGCCGACCCCGTGGCGGCCGCGTTCTACGCCGGCCTCGACAGCCGTAACCGCTACGCCCTTTACCACCGCCTGCAGACGGCGAAGCGTCCCGAGACGCGGGCGCGGCGCCTGGCGCAGTTCGTGGAGATGCTGCGCGAGGGCCGGAAGTTCTACGAGTGAGGACCTTCCGCGGGTAAGGACGCCGGTCGGCCCTTCACAGCGCGGCGCGGACCCTGCTCACCACCGCCGGGGCCCTCCTCACCACCGGCGGGAGGAGGAGCGAGCTCGCCGTCGCGGCTGTCGCGGCGGACAGGGCGATGGCCCAGCCGACGGGCCCGAGCGGGGTGCAGCCGAAGAAGTGGCTGAGGCCGGGGATCTGGACGACGGCCGCGAGTGCGGCCATGGACCCCAGGGACGCGGCGACGATCGTCCGGCTCCGGCCGCCGGCCAGGAGCGTCTGCCCGAGCTGCGTACCGACGAGCGCCACGAGGGCGACGGTGCGGGCGCGGGCGGCGCGGCCCGTGAAGCGGGCGGCGAGCCAGCCGGCGGTGGCGCCCAGCGTGGTGGCCACGGCGCGTACGACGGTCTCCTCGGTGAGGGCCGAGCCGAGGGACGCCTCGGGCCCTTCGTGGAGCATGCGTTCGGCCGCCTCGGGGTGAGGCGGGCGCAGCGCGACGGCCATGGCCGGGGCGAGGTCGGTGAAGAGATTCACCAGCAGGAGTTGACGGGCCGTCAGCGGAGAGGTGCCGGTGGCGGCCGCGCCGAGCAGCGTGAACGCGATCTCGCCGAGGTTGCCGCCGACGAGGATCGCCAGGGCCTGGCGTACGGACGCCCACATCGCACGGCCTTCCACGAGGGCGGCGAGGACCGTCTCCAGCTGGTTGTCGGTCACGACGAGGTCGGCGGCGGCGCGTGCGGCCGGGGTGGCCCGCGTCCCGAAGGCGATGCCGACGTCAGCGAGCCGGATGGCGGGGGCGTCGTTGGCGCCGTCGCCGGTCATGGCGACCGTCCGGCCGAGGCGCTGGAACGCCCGCACCACGCGGACCTTGTGGACGGGTGTGCCGCGGGCCACGACGCCGACCTCCGGCAGCAGCTTGTCGAGCGCGCGGTCGTCGAGCTCGTCGAGTTCGGCGCCCGTCACCGTCCGGCGGCCGTCCAGCACGCCGAGGTCCCTGGCCGTGGCGTCGGCGGTGCCCGGGTGGTCGCCGGTGATCATCACGATGTGCACGCCGGCGTCCACGAGTTGGCGCACCGCGTCGGCGGCGGTGCCGCGCACCCGGTCGGCGAAGGCGAGGAAGCCGAGGAAGTCCAGTCCGGTGACCGCGTCGTCGGTGAGAGCGCCGTCGGTGGTGTCCCTCGACTCCGCGACGGCGAGGACCCGGTGGCCCTCGGCGGCCAGTTTCTCACCGGCCGCCAGGATGCCGTCCCTGCCCTTGTCGTTCAGAGGCTTGCCGCCGCGTGTGGCGCATCGTCCCACGACCTCTTCCGGCGCTCCCTTCACCGAAAGCATCCAGCTCCCGCCGTAGCGGCCGCGGGTGGCGTGGAAGCCGCGGCTCGGTTCGAACGGCAGGCTGGCGGACCGCCGCCAGCCCGGCGCGCTCGTCGTGCGGCTCACGCCCGCCTCCTCGGCGCCCGCGACGACCGCGCCGTCGGTGGCGTGTTCGAGGCCGTGGTCGCCGTGCGGGCGCGGCGTCGCCCGCAGCGCGGAGGCGAGTACGGCACGCTGAGGGTCCGCCAGGTCCTCGAGGGGTCGGCTGGCGCCGTCCGATGAGACGGCGACCAGGGAGATCCGGCCGTGGGTGAGGGTGCCGGTCTTGTCGAAGCACAGCACGTCGGTGCGGCCGGCGGCCTCGATCGTGCGGGGATCGCGTACCAGGGCACCTCGCGCGGACAGCCTTCGAGCGGCGGCGAGTTGGGCCGCCGAGACGAGGAACGGCAGCCCTTCAGGAACGCTGGCCACCGCAAGTCCGACGCCTGCGCCGATGGTGTCGCGGGCCGGCCGGCCGCGCAGCAGTCCTGCGGCCATCACCGCCGCGGCCGAACCGAGCGCCACCGGCATCGTCGTACGGGTGATGTCGGCCAGACGGCGTTCGACACCGACCTCCGGCGCGGCGCGGCGCTCGTCCACCGCGGCACGGCCCGCCTCCGTAGCGGTACCGGTGGCGACGACCACGGCCCGGCCTCGTCCGGCGGCCACGGTGGTGCCCTCGTAGACCATCGACGTACGGTCCGCCATGGCCGATGCCAGCACGGGCGTCGCATCCTTGGCGACCGGCAGGGACTCGCCGGTCAGCGCGGACTCGTCCGCCTCGAAGTGATGGACCTCCAGCAGGCGGCAGTCGGCGGGTACGACGTCGCCGGCGTTCAGGATCACCACGTCCCCGACGGCCAGTTCGTCGGCCGGGACGGTGGTCTCCCGCCCGTCGCGTACCACGGTGGCCATGACCGCCGACTCCCGGCGCAGCCGGGAGACCGCACGGTCCGTCGAGTGGCGTTGGATCGCTCCGATCAGCCCGGACACGGCGGTGACGGCGATGATCAGGCCGGCGTCGAGGACCGCGCCGACCGCTGCCGACAGAGCCGCTCCCGCGCCCAGGATCGGCGTGAGCGGGTTGGCCATTTCTGTGAGGTAGGCCCTGAACAGCGAGGGTGCTCGGGCCTGTTCACCCGCCGGTACGGCTCGTGCCCGGGCTTCCTCGGCCGTAAGTCCGCTGTCCCTGGCCCCGGTTCGGGCGAGCACGGTGGCCGGATCCATCGCATGCCACGGATACTGGCTGGTGGGGGGCGGGGCGGGATGCCGCAAAAGCCGCGCGGCCGACCAGACGCCGGTCGCGATGCCGAGGGCGGCTGCGCCGTTGAAGGCCGTCATGCTGCGGGCGGCCGTACGCGGTGATCGGCCGGCCATGGCCGTGGCCGCGCCGATGGCGGCCGATGCCTGTGCCAGGCGCACGCCGCGGTGTGCGGCTTCGCGTGCGGCGCGGCACGCTTCCACGACGACGACGGCCGCGGCGGGGTCGGCGTCGACGTACAGGTCGGCGCCCCAGGGCGGCGCTCCGTCCGCGCCGGTCACCCCCACGCCGACGTCTGCGGCCTGGAGCGCGGCCCGGTGCCGGGAAATGACGAGTACGCCGGTGCCGTCGCGCTGCAGGTCCCGTACGGAGTCGGGCAGCCGGTCGCCGCCGTCCATCACGCCGTCGGCCTCGCGGACGGCCGCATCGGTGGTGTGCCCGCCCGCGGTCAGGACGGTGAGCCCGGCCGCGTGGGCGGCGGGGACGAGCGCGCTCGCGGTGTCGTGGACCTCCGGTGTCACGCTGATGACGGCCATCAGGCGGCGGTCGTGCGCCAGGCCGAGTACGAGGTGCGCGCCGCCGCGCCGCAGTCTGTCCCGGGCCTGGGCGCCTTTGCGTCCCTGGAGAGGCAGGCGCTCGAGGGGGCCCAGCGCCCAGGCGCCGTCCCGGTGGGTCCGGTCGGGGGCGGAGCGGTCGAAGAGCCGGTGCGCGGTCGCGGCGAGTTCGCCCGGCTGTGCGTCCTCGTCGAGGGGCACCAGGTCGCTGAGGAGATACGCGCCGGTGCCCAAGACGTCCGTGTCGAGCAGGACGGTGCCGATCCGGTCGAGTCGGCGGAGTGCGTCCGGCCGCGCGACGACGGTGCCCCGTCGGGCCAGTCCTCTGCCCAGGACGCAGGCGAAGCCTTCGCGGGCCATCACCGGTGCTTTGGGGATCGCCGCGAGCGCTCCCGCCGCCGCTCGGGCGGGGCGCCGGGTCACGAGCAGCGAACCGGCGAAGGAGGCTGCCGCGACGGCCGCCGACTGGTTCTCGGCGTAGCGCTCGACCGGCCCGTCGTTCAGGGGCACTTCGCGTGGCGGTGGCGTTCCCGTCGCACCGGTGGCGCCGGCTCCGTGCGGCGCGCCCGTGAGGCGGGACTCGGCCGCGGTCCAGGCCGCACGCTCGGCGTCCGCCTCCAAGACGCGCAGGGCGTGCCGGACGGTGTCCACGCCGATTCCGAAGAAACCGCCGGTGCCGGCCTGGAAGAAGGCGGCTGCTCCCGTCATGAGCATGTCGGCGTTCCGGGGGCCGAGAGCGCTCTCCACGAGGCGCCGCAGCCGGGGCTGGTAGTCGACCAGCGGGACGAGTGCGGCGATCCCGGCCGGAATGGGGGTGCGGCGGGTGAGCCGTGCCGCGGTGGCCAAGGGCGCGGCGGCGAGATGCACGGCCATGGCGCCCACGGCGCGCCGGACCGGCCCTCCCGACTGCGGGTGTTCGGGCAGCGGCCCTTCGGCGCCGTGCTTCTCCTCGACGGCTTCGACCGCGGCGACCAGGGCCTCCACGACGGCCTCGGCCTCGGCCCCGCCGTCGATGGTGACGACGACATGTTCCAGGACGGTGTTGACCACGGCCCAGCGCACGGAGGGCAGAGCGGAGAGTGCTTCCTCGAGGTCCCGCACGAGCAGCGCGGCATCGGCCTCACTGCGGTCGCGCAGCCCGCGTACGCCGACGTGGAACCGCTCCTCGAAAGAACGCACCCGTGGCTCGGTGGCCCCACCCAGGACACCGGCAGCGGACGACGCGACGGCGCGCAGCAGTCCGCTTCCCGGAATTCCCACTGTGCGTCACCGGCTTTCTGGACTTGGGCAGGTCTTATTAGCCGTACCACGGGTAGCCGGGAATCACAGCTTCAATCGACGCGCTTTCGGCGGCGTCCTGCGTCCGTTTGCGCGTCAGAATGGAAAGTGAGGTGGGACGTACCGTTCTCGGACGAAAGGAGGAGACGGATGCCCACGACAGCGAGGACCACGCGGAAGACCACCGCGTCGCGAGCCACGCCCCGCAAGAAGGCCGAAGCGACGCGGGTCGAGGAGAAGACGCCCGCGAGGACCGAGAGGGCCGAGAGGGCCGAGAGGGCCGAAGAGACCCACGTCCATGAGGGACCAGGGGGTATGACCGTCCACACGCACACGTTCCACCCTCCGATGCCGGTTGCCTACCTGACCCGGCAGGACCTGGCCCACACCGCCCGAGCGGCCACGTCGATGCTGCCCAGGCCGGGCCGTCCGCAGGCCAAGGACGTCGCCTTCTACGGCGGCCTGGGAGCGCTGACCGTGGCCGGGGCCCTCGAGTGGCCCGTCGCCGTGGCCGTCGGCGGGGCCACCTGGCTGCTGCGCAGCAAGGGAAAGGAAGGTCGTAGGGAAGCCATGGAGTCGCGAGAGGCGAGCGGCTCCCGGACGGTCAGGCCCGCCGGAAGGGCTGTCTGACCGAAGTCACGTTCCGGCGCGCGGCGGCGTCAGCCCTGTCGTGCGCCGGAGGATTCAGATATCTCTGAAAGATCAGGCGGCGGCCATGACCGTCGCCGTGCGCAGCGACCGCGAGTACGCCGTCCACAGCTGCCACAGAACGCGAAGGATGATCGCCTCGGCGATCGCGGCAGCGGCGCTCGCGAGTACTGCCACAAGAAACTCGCCCATGGTGTCGTCTTTCTGTATTCGGAATGCTGGTATCCGCTTCCGAATGTGACTCGCCTGGTGACCTCAGGGCCGTCATCCAGACGTATCGTCGATGTCGCTTAGGTGAACGGAAGGTGTCGCAGGTCGTCCCGCGACGCTGCGTGCCGCGGCAGGCACTGAGGGCGCTCCCGCCGTCACTGCGTGGCCGTCACTGCGTGAGCGAGATACGAATACCGACCGTCCCGTTCACTCCGCGACGCAGCCGGCTGCCGAGCAGCGTCAACCGGCCGATGAGGCCGTATTTCCGAGCGATCAGCGACCGATAGCGGGCGGTGACGGCCTGGTCGCAGATCTCGGCGGTGGCCGGGACCTGGTCGCCGGTCGGATTCCCCCGTAGATCGCACGGCCCCACCAGCACATCGGCGCGGTGGCGGATCCGCTTCACCTTCCAGGAGTCCGCGACCGTCCACACCCCGAGCGCGGTCCCGTCCTGGACGACCCACACGGGCGTGGACACGGGAGTGCCGTTCCTGCGGTAGCTGGTGACCAGAAGGTACTTACCGCTTGCGAGCCGTGTCGGCAGAGTCTCATCCATGACTGCCCGGCCTATCACATACCGGCGAGTACGGGGATCGTCATGCGACCACATCCGGCCTCGGCCGACGCGGTCATCGACAGGGTGCCGTGGCGCCATGGACGGTCGCCGCCGCCCGAGGCTCGCGTAGCGATCAGCGACCGGTCACGTGACCATGGGGGTGGGCCTCGGTACGGGCGGCCGACACAGAGGCCGGCCCACCCGGGGCCCGGTGCAGCCCGGGCCCGGTACATCCGGCGCCGCGGACGATCCGGCCGGGTCACGGGCGACCGGGTCGCGGGTGTCCGGGGCGCGGACCATCCGACCGGTGGGGGGATGGCGTGGACAGGAGAAAGAATGGACGGCTACACGTACATCGCGTACGACTATCCGGTGCTGGGCGCGTTCTGGACCATGATGTGGATCTTCCTCTGGGTCATGTGGCTCTTCCTGCTCTTCCGGATCGTCTTCGACATCTTCCGCGACGACACGATGAGCGGGTGGGCGAAGGCGGGGTGGCTCCTGTTCGTACTGGTCCTGCCGTTCCTCGGCTGCTTCGTGTACCTCCTCGCCCGCGGCAAGGACATGGGCAAGCGTGAGATAGAGCAGGCGCGGGCCCAGCAGAAGGCGTTCGAGAGCTACATCCGCGAGACCGCTGCCGGTGCCGGCAAGCCGTCCGAGGTCGAGGAACTGGCGAAACTCTCGGAGATCAGGGCCAGGGGCGACCTCTCGGACGAGGAGTTCCAGCGGGCCAAGGAGAAGATCCTGCGCTGAACCCGCAAACACCCCCTGAGCGGGGGCCTTGTCCGCCTATGCCGGTCGGCACTCCGGGTGCCCCCACCCCTGCGCGTTCTTGGCGATGGACTCGCCCGCGGCGTACGAGCGGCCGCAGACGCACCGGCCGGGGAACTTCGCCTTGATCGTCCGCGAGCTTGTCCGCGAACCCCCCGAGCCGCGCTGGCGCGGTGAAGCCGTCGGCTGCAACGCCGGGCCGCTCGAGGAGCGGCCGCGCGCAGCACCACCAGAGCGCCCACCACCAGAGCGCCCACCGCCGGAGCGTCCACCGCCGGACGTGGCGACGTCGGGTGCGGGCGGCGGCTCCGGCGAGTCATACTCGCTGCCCGCGGGTTTCTGGACGAGCGCCGCGTGGCTTGCGGCCCGGTCGGCGAAGTCGTTGAGGCGGTCGCCGTCGACCTGGTGCGCGGGGACGTAGCGGAACTCCACGGAGCGGCCGTCGAGCAGCGCGTCGATGCGCTCGACGAGTTCCTGGTTGGCGACCGGCTTGCCCGCGGCCGTCTTCCAGCCCTTGCGCTTCCAGCCGGGCAGCCATGTCGTGACGGCCTTCATCGCGTACTGGGAGTCCATCCGGATCTCCATCGGCACGGACGGGTCGACGGCCGTCAACAGGCGTTCGAGCGCGGTGAGTTCCGCGACGTTGTTCGTCGCCGTGCCCAGCGGCCCGGACTCCCACCGGTCGGGGATCTCCTCGGCCCCGGCGATGACCCAGGCCCAGCCTGCGGGCCCCGGATTCCCCTTCGAGGCCCCGTCGCACGCGGCGACAACACGTTCCACCATGCCTCCGATCATGCCAGTACTGTGAGGGTGGCCCGGCACACGTGCCGGACGCCGCCGACCGCCTCGTCGACTTCCGTGGGAGCCGCGATGAGAAAGATCGTCCTGATGATGTCGGTGTCTCTCGACGGCTTCATGGAGGGACCGGACGGCGAGATCGACTGGCACCTGGTCGACGACGAGCTGCACAGCCACTTCAACGAGCAGCTCGCAGCGATGGGCGCCTTCCTCGACGGGCGCGTCAGCCACGAACTCATGGCCGAGTTCTGGCCGACCGCCGACTCCGATCCCACCAGTTCCGCACCCATGGTGGAGTTCGCCCGGATCTGGCGCGACATGCCCAAGATCGTGTACTCCCGGACCCTGGAGCGGGCCGACTGGAACACGACCATCGTGCGGGACGTCGTGGTCGACGAGGTCATGGCGCTCAAGGCCCAACCGGGCGGAGATCTCGCACTCGGCGGTGCCGGCCTCGCCGCGTCCTTCATGGAGCACGATCTGATCGACGAGTACCGCCTCTACGTCCACCCGGTGCTGCTCGGCCGGGGCAAGCGCCTGTTCGAGCAGGCGGACACCATGACCCGTCTCCGCCTGGTCGAGACCCGGACGTTCGGCAACGGAGTCGTGCTCCTCCGTTACCAGCGGGCGGAGACGTCCCCTCGCTGATCGCCACGAGCCCGGCACTGGCTATCGTGTCGCCACGAATCGAACGCAGGCGGGCAGGCAGAGGGGTTGCGCTGTGTCGGACGAAGGGCGGCTGGTCGCCGGGCGGTACCGGCTGGCCGAGCAGATCGGCCGTGGCGGCATGGGCACCGTGTGGCGTGCCCAGGACGAGCTCCTGGGCCGCCAGGTCGCACTCAAGCGCCTGCACGTGCAGCCGCATCTCGCCGACGACGAGCTCACCACGCTCTACGAACGCACCCGCCGCGAAGCGCGCAGCGCCGCCCGTATCACTCACCCCAACGTCGTCGTGGTCCACGACGTCGTCGAGGACGACGGACTGCCGTGCATCGTCATGGAGTACGTGCCCTCGACCACCCTCGGCACGCTCCTCAAGGGCGGCAGGACCATCCCGCCCACGGAGGCGGCCCGTATCGGCCGCGGCATGATCGCCGCGCTCAGGGCCGCACACGCGGCCGGAGTCCTGCACCGCGACGTCAAACCCGGCAACGTGCTGCTGGGCGCCGACGGCCGGATCGTCCTCACCGACTTCGGCATCGCCATGGCGACCGGCACCTCGACGCTGACGAAGCCCGGCGAGGTCATCGGGTCGATCGACTACATCGCGCCGGAACGGATCAGGGGCAGGACACCTGGCCCCGCCTCCGACCTGTGGGCGCTGGGTGCCACGCTCTACCAGGCGGTGGAAGGTCGGCCCCCGTTCCGCAAGGACACGGCGGTGGAGACGGCGTACGCGATCGCCGTCGACCCTCCGGCCCCCATGCAGCAGGCCGGGCCGCTCGAGCCCCTGATCGAGGCCCTGCTGGCCAAGGACCCCGACGAGCGGCCATCGGCTGACGAGGTCGAGCGGGTGCTGCGGGCGCCGGAATCCCAGGCGGCGACGGTAGTGATCTCGGCCGGAAAGCCGGCCGCGCAGCAGAACGCCTCGGACCCGGGAGCCCCGAGCCTGACGTGGGACGGCGTGACCGTCGTGGACGATGCGGCCTCCGACCAGGACGGCCGGCCCTCGCATGCGGCACCACCGGCCCCGGCGCCGGGCGGCAATGCGGCCGCGCCCGAGCCCGTACGGGGCGGTGACGACCGGGCGAGCCGACGCGCTCGCCGGGGCCGTGCGCCGGTGTGGACCGCCGTGGCGGTGGTGGTCGTGGCCGCATCCGTGGCCGGCGGGCTCTACGGAGCATCACGCAGCCCGTCCAGCGACACACACAGCTCGTCCGGCAACGGCAAAGCGACGACCGTAGCGGCGACGACCCCCGCCGCCACCTCGTACGCGCCCTCACCCGTCCCGCAGGGCTACCACCTGGTCGAGGAGCCGGAGCTCGGCGTCGCCTTCCCCGTACCGGACGGCTGGAAGCGCGGCGAGCGGTCGGCCGAACAGGTCACCTACATCGACAGCTCGGGCCTGGTCGGCATCACGGTCGCTGTCGTGAACCCCGCGGGCTCGGACCCCTTGGCCCACTTCGAGGACGTCGAGAGAAACACGAAGATCAACTATTCCGTGTACCGGAGGCTCTACCTGCAGCACGCCACGTTCCGGGGGCAGCCCGCGGCGGTGTGGGCGTTCACGTTCGAGGGGCGGGTGCGCGCGTTCCGCGCCGTCGAGCTCGGATTCACGCAGGACGGCAAGGAGTACGACATCTACCTCTCGGCCCCCGAGCAGACGTGGGACACCCACCAGCCGGTCTTCGACAAGGTCAAGGACGGCTTCCGCCTGGACTGAGACCCGCGCCCGGCCTGAGACCCGCGCCTGGACTGCGACCCGGCCGTCCTACAGGCCGACGATGAGCTGGATGCAGATGATCTTCACCAGGATGGCGAGGGCGAAGAGCGTCGAGTAGCCGGTGTTGACGCGGCTGTCGGTGACCCGGCTGTTGGCGTACGCGGTGATCGCCGGATTGCCGACGTACCCCGCGAGCAGACCCATGGTCCGCTCCCGGCTCTGCCCGAGCAGTCGGCACGCCACGACCAGCAGTGCGTAGCTGACGACGGCCCCGATCAGCAGGACGACCAGCAGTTTCAGCCCGAACAGCGAGAAGGCGTCCCGCCGGAAGGAGTAGCCGGAGGTCAGCCCGACGCAGGCGAGGAAGACCAGCAGGCCGATCTGCCGCAGGGTCAGGTTGGCCCGTGTGGGCAGCGTCCACACCAGCGGACCGGTACGGCGCCGCCAGCCCAGGACCATCGCCACGAGCAGCGGTCCTGCGGCGGTGCCCAGGGACAGCGTGGTGCCGCCGACGGTCAGGCTGGGGATGCCGATGAGGAAGCCGAGGGCGAGTCCGAGGCCCAGGCTCACGGCACTGACCTCGCTGACCTTCGCCTCGGTGTCGCCGAGCAGGTCCGTCACCTCGGCGGCCTTGTCGCGCGGCATCACCACGCGTACGCGGTCGTCGAGTTGGAGCAGCAGCCCGTCGTGCGCCAGCAGATCCACGTCACCGCGCCGCACCCGTGACGCCATGGCGCCGAAGCGGCCCTCGAGGTCCAGTTCGCCGACGGTGCGCCCGGCGAGGTCGGGGTTGGTGAGCAGCACGCGCCGGTAGTCGACGGTGTCGCGCTGGTCGAGCAGGTGGGCTGGCGCGTATTCGCCGAGGGCCTTGGCCCCTGCTTCGACCTCGGCGGGGCCGCCCACCAGCACGAGTTGGTCGCCGGCGGCCAGGTGGTCGAGGCTGTGGGCGACCCTCGTGGTCCCCTCCCGGGGGCGGATCACGCTGGCCCGAAGGCGCCTCTCCGCCACCCCGGGCACCTGTGCCCACTTGGTGGGTCGCGTCACGAGAACCGTTCGGGTGACGAGCCGGTCGGGCAGGCCCTCACCGGGATCGCGGCGGGCCGGCCAGTTCCGTCGCCCCGCGATCGCGGCGACGAACATGATGGTGACGATCACGGCCAGGGGGTAGCCGATCGCGTATCCGGTGGCGGGCTCGGTCGGGTCGGCAGAGGTGGCCTGCGCGGCGGCCAGGCCGGGTGTGGTGGTGCCGATGCCCGCGTAGCCGCCCGCGAGGAAGGGGCCGCTGATGCCGAACACCGAGTTGCCCAGCAGTCCCACCGCCAGGGCGGTGACCACGAGGGCTGCCACCGCGCCCAGCATGACGACCAGTTGGGGCCTCAGTTCGCGGAAGAAGGCCGGTCCGGACTCCAGGCCCACGGTGTAGACGTACAGCGCAAGACCGAACACCGACAGACCGGCGGGCACCGCAGGACCGATGTCCGGATCCAGCGCCCCCACCAGCAGGCCGACGAACAGGACCCCCGCCGCCCCCAGCTTCACCGGCCCGAAACGCACCATGCCGAAAAGCGACCCCAAGGTGATCACTACGAAGAGCGTCTCCCAGGGGTTGTCCGCAAAGAACTGCCACATACGCACACTCAGCCACACCCCCGGACGCTTCGCACGTCCACCCGGCCAGCCGAACGACGCATGGAGCGCGGGCGTGCGGGCACGCCCGGGCTCCCCGGCACGTCCTGCCAGTGCCCCTCTGTCAGCCCGCCTGCTCCCCCGCCGCGTATGCCGCCGCCCAGTCCACGATCTGCACCGCCGCACCGGCTGACTCCAGGCCCCGGCAGTGTGCGTCGTGCCTGCGGTCGATGCCGTCCAGGTCGAGGTGGGAGCCGAAGGCGGGGAGCGACGCCAGGCGGCGGGCGTACCCCCACAGCCGGGGATGGCCGACGATGCGGTGCACCGCTGCGGCGTCCAGATGGCGGCGGTGCACGGTGTCCAGCTGCAGCAGTGTGACCCACACCTGCACGTCGGCCGTGGTCAGTTCGCCGCCCATTACGTGGTCCTGGAACACGAGCCGCTGCTCCAGTTCGTCCAGCGCGCCGAAGAGGGTGCCGAGGGCGGCGTCGCGTGCCGTGCCGTCGACGCCGGGCTGCCCGGCGCGCTGAGCTGCTTCGTTGATGCCCTGCTCGCAGAGGCGCCCGATGGCGTCGATCTGGTCCTCGGTGCCGTAGTGCTGCAGCTCCGGGCCGCGGTCGCCGAACTGCCGCGCCAGGTCTCGCAGGATGTCCGGGGTGTGCGTACTGACGATCCGTCCCGTCCATCCGTCGCTGAGCACGGGTGCCGCGGCGGGTCCGCGGTACTGGTGCGCGCTGGCCTCGTACAGCGGGCGCAGGGCGGCGTGGCTGCCCTCGGGTCCGTCCGGCACGGCCGGCAGCAGGATGACGGGGAGCGCCTCGCCGAGGCCGAGCAGGCTGTGTGTGATGGCGATCTGGAGACAGTACGGGCAGGTCAGGGACAGATGGAGGCGGTAGCGGTGCGGTGCGGCGTAGTAGCCGCTGCGGGTGTCGCAGCCGATCCTTCCGCGGAAGGGCGGCGTGGCTGTCGAAGGTGCGGCGAGCATGAGTCTCCCTCGGTCCGGTCCGGGGTGCGGCACGCGGCTGGTGGTGGCGGTCTGCTCCGTCGTGTTCGGTACGCAGACATGCGGCGGCGTGAGGAGGCGCGGCTGCGTCGGCGCGCGACCAGCACTGGAGATCAGGAAGGGTGAACGGGACGTGGGAGGGAGCGCGGTGTCACAGCCGCGACGATGCTGCTGCGCTGCGGAAGTCCGCTGCTACCGCTGCCGCGTCACACGAGCAGACTTGCCGCGCTGCAGACGCGCAGCAGGTCGATGTGGCGACGGGAGGTCAGCAACGGCAGCTGGAGCGCGCGAACCGCGCGGATGGTGTCCAGCTCCGAAGTCCCCATGGTCTCCTGCCCGTTCACTCGCATCTGCCCTGGAGTCTCGAACCGCGCGCGGACTCCGTCAAGAGTGGCGGGTCGGTGCGCTACGTCGCGGGCGGCTGATGGCCGAAGCGGGCCTCCGACCAGGGGAGCGCGGCCACCTCGGGGTCGGGGCGCCGCTGGGCGGCGGTGCGCGGGGGTGCGGGGTCGATGACGGCGTCGTCCTCGCCCGCGCGCTCGAGCCAGGCCCGCAGCGCCTCACGCAGTTCGTCGGCGACGGCGCGGTGTGATGTGAGGCCCGCGAGGTTGTCCAGCTCGTACGGGTCGGCGTGCAGGTCGTACAGCTCCGTCTCCACGTAATGGGTCGCGGCGGGCTCGTTCCAGGCGTCGGCGCCGGGCGCGGCGACCGCGTACTTCCAGCGGTCGGTCCGTACGGCTCGGCCGACGTGGTCCTCGCTGATCTGGACGTAGGCCTCGGCGGGACGGCCGGGGTCGGTGCCGCCGCCGGTGAGCGGCAGGAGGGACCGGCCCTGCACACCGTCCGGCACGGGGATCCCGGCGGCAGTCAGCAGGGTGGGGACCAGGTCGATGGTGCTGACCGGGTGCCGGATGCGGCCCCCGCCGGTGAACCCGGGCCCGGTCAGGGCCAGCGGCACGCGCACAGACGCCTCGTGTGCGGATCGTTTGTACTCGCCGTTGCGGGTGCGGAAGTGCGAACCGTGGTCGGCGGTCCAGGCCAGGACCGTGTCGTCCGCGATGCCGAGGCTCCGCAGGGCGTCGCGCAGGCGGCCCACCCCTTCGTCCACCCGCTTGATCTGCCCGAGATAGCCGCCCAGGTGGCGGTGGGCTCCGCCCTGGGGGGCGTTCGGGCTCAGCGCGGCCAGGTCCGGGGGCAGCCATCGGCCCTGGTAGCGCTCGCGGTAGCCCTCGGGCGCCGGATAGTCGTCCGTGGCGTTCTGGTGGTGCGGTTCCAGCAGCGACAGGAACAGCAGGAACGGGCGGTCGTGGTGGTCAGCGACGAACCGGATCGCGGCGTCGACCAGGGCGTCCGAGCGGTAGCCGGGCAGCCTGACGGGCTCCCCGGCATCGTCGTACACCACGGTGCGGTACGCGTCCGAGGTGAACTCCAGCCGGTCGGAGGCGAGCCATTCCTGGTAGCCGCCGCGTCGCTCGGGCGGGACCGGGCCGTCCGGCTGGTCCGCGCCGGCGAGGTGCCACTTGCCGATGTAGCCGGTCACGTACCCCGCTGCCGCGAAGCTTCCGGCCAGCGTCGGGATGTCGGGTGGCAGAGGAAGGCCGTTGCGGAACACCCCGGTCGCGGTCGGGAAGCGTCCCGTCTGCAGCGCGGCACGCGCCGGGGCGCACACCGGGTTGGGTGTGATCGCCTGCTCCACGTGCGTGCCCTCACGGGCGATCCGGTCGAACTCCGGTGTCACGTCGGCCGGGTTGCCGTGCACTCCTGTGGTGTCCCACCGCTGCTGGTCGGTGAGCACGACGATGACGGAGGGCCGGGGGCGAGAGGAGGCCGGGGAAGGCGAGGCGGGGACGGTCATCGGTTCAGGCCTGCGCGAGAACGCCGTCGTCGGACGTACCGGTCATGTGCATGCTCCTGAGCATGGCCGTCGGCGCGGAGACCGGTCAATGACCTTCCGGCCGACTTCACGACCCTGCAATGTGCCCGGACGACCCTGCACCATGCCCGCCGGCGGCGATGCGCCCGACGGCGATGTACTCGATGCCGGGATTGATGCCGGGCTCCCTAGGGATTCGTCCAGGCGTCCGGGTCCTCGGCGAGGCCCACCACCTCGTCCGGCAGCTTGGCCGCCGCCACCTCGGCGAGGGTGACCTCGCCGAGGATCTTGCGGACGTTGGCGCGTACCGCGATCCACAGCGGCAGGAGGGCCTCCGCCGGTCCGCTGTACGACAGTTCCGGCGGGCGCACGCCCCGTACCGACACCAGCGGGCCGTCCACGACGCGGATCACGTCGGCGATGGCGATCGAGTCCGCCGGACGGGCCAGCCGGTAGCCGCCCTTGCCTCCGCGCTGGCTGGCCACCAGTCCACCCCGGCGCATGTCGCCCAGGATGCCCTCGAGGAACTTGTGCGGGATGCCCTGCGCCGTGGCGATCGCCTCGGCCTTGACCGAGGTGTCGTCCCCCGCCGCGGCCAGCTCCAACGCAGCCCGCACCGCATAGTCCGCCCTCGCCGAGATCCGCATGCCGCGATTATCCGACACCGGTGCGCGGGCGGATCTCGGGGCACGCGTGCGTGGCGGCGGAGGTCCGCCCCTTACATCTGATGCACGCAATCAGGAGGGCAGGACGAAGGGAGGATGTGAACCATTGAGGACGTAGTCCCCGACCTCGCGGAATCTGTGGGCCACGGGCTCGTACAGGGTGTGCGTGCGGGCGTTGCGCCAGAAGCGGTCGAGGCCGTGGCGTGAGGCGGCGGAGTCGGCGCCGATGACGTCCAGGGCGCGTGCGGTGATCTGCTGGGCGGCCCGCGATGCGGCTGCCTCGGCCGCGGTGGCGAGTACGGCGATCTCTGCGCACTCGTCGTCGTCGAGGTCCTCCCCGCGAGCGAGTCCCTGGTCGAGGGCGTCCAGGGCCTGGTCGGCGAGGGCGGACGCAGCGCGCGCGGCCACGGCGAGTTCTCCGTACGCGGTGAGCACGTAGGGGTCCTGGGGCGGGCTGTACGGCTGGGCGTGTGCGTTGACGGGCCTGCTGTACTCGCGGACTTCGGCGAGTACGCCCTCGGCGATGCCTAGGCAGAGCTGTACGGAGACCAGACGTGCGGTGGGTGCGGCGAGGCCGGCGAAGGGCGGCAGAACGCCCTCGTCCGGGGAGAGGGAACCGAGAACGTCATCGTCCGCGACCGGCACGGAGTCGAACCCCACGCTGCCGCCGGCCGCCAGCCGCTGCCCGAACGTCTCCCCGTCGTCGCTGCACACCACGCCCGGTTGGGCGGTATCCACGAGGACGGCCATGGGCTCGCCCGTGTCGGACCGGACGGCGCGGACCGCGAGCCGGTCGGCGACCCTCGCTCCGGTGGGATAGGACTGGTGGCCGTCCAGCAGACAGCCGCTGCCGGTCGCCGTGAGCGTCACATGCGGTTCACGGGCCGCGAAGCCGCCTCCCCAGCACCACTGGCCGGCCGCGGCCTCCCGCTCGACCCGTGCGGACACGTGGGGCCCGGCGAAGAACCGGGCGCTGAACGACAGGAAGTAGTGGCAGCCGAGCAGTTGGCCGATCGCGCCGTCGGCCGTGGCGATGCGCCGGACGACGGCGTAGGCCGTGCGCCAGTCCGCGCCTCCTCCGCCGTGCTCGGCCGGGATCAGCAGCGTCAGCAGTTCCGCCTCCCGCAACCTGGCCACCTCGTCGAACGGTGTTTTGCCGGCCTGTTCGCGGGCGACCGCGTCCATGGCCAGGTCGTCCGCCGCCTCGCGGGCGATGTGCAGCCACCGTGCGCGGTCGGAGCCTTCGTCCGCTTCCCGCTCCCCCACTGCCGTATCCACCACCGTCACGTCCGCTCTCCCCTGGCCGGGCGGCGTGGGCTCGTACAGTTGCCGTCGGTCGGGACCTCCCGGCTCCGGCGCGCGTGCGCGGTGCCGGCGCGGGAAGGCGGCGCAGCAACGCCGGACGGAGCTGGGGCAGTGCCCACTGAGGTCCTCCAAGACTGTCGGCAGGGGTGTGAACACAGCGGCCCGGAGGCTCGAACGCCCGAACTCACCGTGGTCGGAGGCGACTTGGCCTGTACGCGGCCTCCGTGTGCCTCCGTATGCCTCCGTGTGCCTTCGCGGACGGCGTGCGGTGGCGATGCGAATGGCGCCTCTTCGCTGCGGGGCCGCGGAGCGGCCTTGTGCGGGTGCTCGGCGTGCGGCGGACCGGGCAACGAGCGGCCCGCGGGAACGCTTCAGACGCGGCTCGGCACGCGACAGCAGACGGCGCTGACGACGCGACAGCAGGCGGCGCTGGCGACGCGACAGAGGTCGACATGCCTGCGGCGGACGAGCGGCTGCTGCGTGTGGGACATGCACCCATCCTGCTCAGCCCGCAGACCGGCGTCAACGTTTCCCTAGTAAATCGATAGGGAAACTGGGAATCTTGGGTTGGCGTCACGCATACCGGTTACCGTTTCAGGCCGGATAGGCGTGCGTCTGCGTCGCCTTGACGGTGGCCCAGACCTCGGCGCCGGGATGGAGGCCGAGTTCGGCGGCGGCGACAGTGGTGAGGTCGGCGGCGAGGGGAAGGTCGCCGACGAGATCGGCGCGGATCTGGTCGCCGTGGGACTCGAGGCCCGCGACGCTGCACTGCCAGAGGTTGCGGGCGCTGGAGCCGGTGGGGCGGTCGCGGTGGAGGGTGACGGCGCTGGGCGGGAACGCCACGAAGGCGGGGCCCCTGAGCTCTTCGGTGGTGGTGATGACCGGACCGCTGTCGAGCCGGACGCCGTGGCCGTCGGCCAGACCGCGGTAGAGGTTGAGGCCGACCAGGTGCGCGATGTAGTCGGTGCGCGGATGGCGGGCGATGTCCGCCGGGGTTCCGTCCTGCACGGCGCGTCCGTGCTCGATCACGACGAGACGGTCGGCGAGCACCATGGCGTCGAGCGGGTCGTGGGTCACCAGGATCGCGACGGCTTCGAAGTCGGCGAGATGGCGGCGGAGTTGGGCTCGTACGTCGAGCCGGGTGCGGGCGTCGAGGGCCGCGAGCGGTTCGTCGAGCAGGAGCAGGCGCGGGCGGGTCGCCAGGGCGCGGGCGAGGGCGACGCGCTGCGCCTGGCCGCCGGACAGCCGCCGCGGTTTCGCAGTGGCCTGGCCAGCGAGGCCCATCCGCTCCAGCCACTCCGCCGCCTGGGTCCGCGCCTCGGCCTTGGGCACGCCGTGGCAGCGAGGGCCGAAGGCGACGTTGTCGAGGGCGGTGAGATGCGGGAAGAGCAGGTAGTCCTGGAAGACGACGCCGACGGGGCGGGTTTCGGGCGGCGTACGGTCCAGGTCGGTGCCGTCCAGCCGCAGATGGCCACCGGTGAGCGGGGTGAGCCCGGCCAGCGCCCGCAGGGCGGTGGTCTTGCCGGCGCCGTTGGGCCCGAGGAGCGCGACGACCTCGCCGGGTGCGGCGGTCAGCGCCACGTCCAGGCGGAACGTGCCGCGGTCGACGACGAGGCGGGCGTCCAGTCCTTCGTCTGGGCGTACGTCCGTGCGTTCCGTGCGTATGGTCATGGCGTGGTCATCCAGCGGTCGCGCAGTCCGGCGAGGACCGCGATGGACACGGCGAGCAGGACCAGGCTCAGCGTGATCGCCGCGGCCGGGTCGTTCTGCAGGGCGAGGTAGACGGCCAGCGGCATCGTCTGCGTACGGCCGGGGAAGTTGCCCGCGAAGGTGATGGTGGCGCCGAACTCGCCCAGTGCCCGGGCCCAGGCCAGTACGGCGCCGGCCGCGATGCCCGGCGCGATCAGCGGCAGGGTGACGCGGCGGAAGGCGGTGAACCGGGAGGCGCCGAGCGTCGTCGCGGCCTCCTCGTAGCGGGGATCGGCCGCCCGCAGCGTGCCCTCCACGCTGATCACGAGAAACGGCATCGCCACGAACGCCTCCGCCACCACGACCCCCGCCGTCGTGAACGGCAGGCTCACGCCGAACCATGCCTCCAGCCACCGGCCGACCACGCCGTTGCGGCCCAGCGCAAGCAGCAGCGCCACACCGCCCACCACCGGGGGCAGGACGAGAGGGAGCGTCACCAGGGCCCGTACGAAGCCGCGGCCCGGGAAATCGGTGCGGGCCAGCAGCCAGGCCAGCGGTACACCCAGCACGATGCTCACGGCGGTGGCGGCCGTGGCCGCGATCAGAGACAGCCGCAGGGCCTGCCAGACACCCGGAGCGGCCAGCTGCTCGGGCAGACTGCTCCAGGGCGTGCGCAGCACCAACGCGACCAGCGGCAGGAGAAGGAAGGCAAGGCCGAACAGCGCGGGCAGCAGCAGCGGCAACGGTGTCCGGCTGCCGCGCCCGCTCCGGCCCCCGGGCCCGGATCCGGGCCCGGCACGACGCCCGGCCCAGTGGTACGGGCCTCGCGGACCACCCGCGAGGGTGTCGGCCTTGGCCGGACCCTCGCCGGACTGCGCCACGGCGCCGGTCCCTTCGGGGCCCGTGACGGCGCCGGCCCGGCCACGGTCGGCAGGCCTGCCTGGCTCGTCCGGGACGTTCACGGCTTGAGGAACCCCGCTGCGCCGAGGACCCGCTGACCGTCCCCGGACCTCACCAACGCGATGAACTCCTTGGCAGCGGCGGCATTGGGCGCGTCCTTGAGCAGGACGATCGGGTAGCTGTTGACGGCCTCGGCCGACTCCGGGAACTCCACGCCCTCGACCCTGCTGCCCGCCGCCTTCACATCGGTCTTGTACACGACGGCCGCGTCGACCTCCTTCAGCTCCACCTTCGTCAGGGCGCTCTTCACGTCCTGCTCGTAGCTGACCGGGGTGAGCTTCAGTCCGGCGGCGTCGAGGGCCTTCTGCGCGGCCGCACCGCACGGCACCTCCTTGTCGCACAGCGCGACCTTGAGCCTGGAGTCGGTGAGGTCCTTCAGCGAGGAGATCTTCTCCGGGTTGCCGGGCAGGGTGGCGATCTCCAGCTGGTTGCGTACGAAGGTCGCGGGCGTGCCCGAGGCGTCGCCGGCGTCCGTCACGGTCTTCATGGTCGTGTCGCTGGCAGCGGCGAAGACGTCGGCCGGGGCGCCCGAGGTGATCGAGGCCGCCAGCGTGTCGCTGCCGCTGAAATTGAAGGTGACCTTCGTGCCCGGGTGGGCCTTCTCGAACTCCTTGCCCAGGGTGGTGAAGCTCTCCTTCAGCGAGGCGGCCGCGAAGACGGTCACGGTGCCGGACAGCCTCTCCGGCGAGGACGACGAGCCTGCAGAACCGCTGGACGAGCCGGCGGAGGAAGAGCAGCCGCTGAGTGCCAGCAGCACGGCGGCGCCTCCACCCGCCAGCTTCAGCGTCCCCCGATTCCGAAGATGGCCCCTAAGGTTCACGCGGGTACGGCAGGTCAGGCGGATCCGGCGTACGGAACGATTCATCACGGGTCTGCTCCCCCAGGCTCGCTACGGCTCTGGCTCTACGGCCGCTCGACGACCACGTTGGTCGACTTGATCACAGCCACCGCCGGAACGCCCGGCTCGAGCCGCAGCTCCTCGGCCGACTCACGACTGATGATCGACACCACCCGGAACGGCCCGGCCTGGATCTCGACCTGCGCCGACACGTCTCCGAGGATCACGTCGGTGACGATGCCCGAGAAGCGGTTGCGTGCCGAGGATCCGGTGTTCTCGCGCTCGATGCGGTGCAGCTCCCGTGCGAACGCCGCGAGGTCCGCGCCACGGATGATGCGCCGGTCCTGCTCGTCGCGCTCGGCCGGCAGCCTCCCGCTGTCGACCCAGCGCCTGAGGGTGTCGGCACTGACGCCCATCAGGGCGGCGGCGTCTCCGATCCGGTAGCTGTGCATGCGAGGATCATACTGCCGCAGATGCGAGCTGGTAGGCCCCAGCAGCTTCGCAAGAGCCAGGCCATATGCAGAGCGGAGCTGGCACGTGCGGGGTCAGTGCTGGGGTCAGTACACGTCGCGGACGTACCGCTTGTCGGCAGCGAGCTGCTTGAGGTAGGCAGCGGCACCGTCCTCGTCCAGACCGCCGTGGGCGATCGCGATGTCGCGCAGCGCGCGGTCCACGTCCTTCGCCATACGGGACGCGTCGCCGCAGACGTAGAAATGGGCGCCGTCCTGGAGCCAGGACCACAGCTGGGGGCCGTGTTCGCGCATCCGGTCCTGTACGTAGACCTTGGCGCGCTGGTCGCGGGAGAAGGCGGTGTCCAGGCGGGTGAGGGTGCCGTCGTCGAGCAGGGCGGTGAGCTCCTCCTGGTAGTAGAAGTCGGTGGCGCGGTGCTGCTCGCCGAAGAACAGCCAGTTCGGGGCGCGGTGGCCGAGGGCGCGGCGCTCGTCGAGAAACCCGATGAAGGGGGCGACGCCGGTGCCGGGGCCCACCATCACCATCGGCGTCGCGGGGTCGACGGGCGGCCGGAAGTGCGGGGAGCGCTGGACGAAGACGGGTACCGGCGTGCCCGGCTCGGCATCGGCGAGGAAGGGTGAGCAGACGCCCTGCCGGGGGCGGCCGTCGAGGTTCTCGTAGCGCACGACGGAGACCGTCAGGGAGACGAAGTGGGGGTCGACAAGGGGGCTGGACGATATGGAGTAGAGGCGCGGCTGCAGCCGCTTGAGTATCCCGGCCCACTCCTGGGCCGAGGCGCGGACGGCGTACTCGGCGACGACGTCGACGGCCTGGCGGCCCCAGCACCACTGTGCGAGTCCGTCCTTGTTGTCCGGGCGGAGCAGCTTCTTGAGCTCTCGCGGGTCGTGGGTGCGTTCGCTGACGAAGCGCAGCAGGTCGTTGGTGATCCTGGTGATGTCCAGGTGCTGGTGCAGGGCCTCGCCCAAGGGGACCTCGCCGACGCCGCCCACCTCCACGGCGGTGGCGGCGTCGAGTCCGGTGACGGCGAGCCACTCGGTGACAAGATCGGGATGGTTGACGGGGCGTACGCCCAGTGCGTCCCCGGCCGCGTAGATCAGCGGGCTCTCGCTGTCGCGCGTGTCGAAGGTGAACCGCCGGACCTCCTTGCCCGCGCCGGGAAGGCTGAGCAGGCGGTTGCCGGTGAGACGGGCGGTGACCGGCGCGGGCTTTCTGGAGCTCGCGGTGGAGGACGGGGCGAGGACGGGGGCCGATCCGAGGCCCCCGGCAGAGGAGCCAGGAGCGGAGGGGCCCGGAACCGAGGTGCCCGGAGCGGGAGCGGCCGGTGCTCCGGTCAGGGCGGTGAGGACCTGGTCGAGCCAGGCCTGGGCCGAGGGCTCGTAATCGGGTTCGCAGTCGGTGCGCGGAGCGAGGCGCACCGCCCCCAGCTCGTCCAGGCGCTGGTCCAGGCGGCGGCCGTGGCCGCAGAAGTCGTCGTACGACGAGTCGCCGAAGGCGAGCACCGCGTACCGCAGACCGTCCAGGCGCGGGGTGTCGGGCGCGGCCAGGGCGTCCCAGAAGCCGGCGCCGTTGTCGGGAGCGTCGCCGTCGCCGAAGGTGCTGGTGATCAGGAGGACGTCGGCGCCGGGCGGGAGGGCTCGCAGGTCGGTGTCGTCCATGCCGGCCAGGGTCGCCTTGTGGCCGGTCGCGGCGAGCCGCTCGGCGGTGGCCGCGGCGAAGTCCTCGGCGTTGCCAGTCTGCGAGGCCCACAGCACGACGACTTCCCGTACGGGGGTGTGGGGTTCCGCGGTCGTCGCGGGGGCCGTGGTCCGTGAGTACATCCCGGCCAGCACGCCGTTCACCCACAGCGCGTGTTCGGGGCTGAAGGGCGCCCCGGGCGGGAGGACGGGCACGCCGGGGCTGCCGGAATCGATTCCGGCGAGGAAGCCGACCAGGTACTGGCGCTCCTGCGCGGTCAGCACGGGCGGCGGGCCCGGTTCAAGGCCGAAGGCGCTCGCAGCCGAACCGGGCGTGACGGCGGTGGGCACGACGGCCACGGGGCTGACCGCGGAGGGCGTGGCCACGTCGAGCGACACGGGCTCCGCCGGGGCACCCGGCGCCGACGCCACCTTCGTGAGCGACACCGCGCACACCTTCAGCTCCGGCTGGAAGGAGAGCGGGTCCACGGCGTCGCTGGTCACGGCGTTGACGCTCAGGTACTCCCCGAAGAGGTCGTTCCAGTGGAAGGGCGCGAAACAGCACCCGGGCTGCACCCGGTCGGTGACCGCCGCGGGCAGCACGGCTCGGCCGCGCCGCGAAGCGACCTCCACCGAGTCGCCCTCCGCGATGCCCAGTGCCTCAGCGTCCTGCGGATGCAGCTCGACGAACGGCCCGGGGTTGAGCTTGTTGAGCTTCGCCACCTTCCCCGTCTTGGTCAGGGTGTGCCACTGGTGCTGGAGCCGTCCCGTGTTCAGGACGTAAGGGTAGTCGTCGTCCGGCATCTCGGCTGCGGGGATGTGCGGCCTGGCGTAGAACACGGCCCGCCCGCTCGCCGTGGGAAAGACCGGCCCGGCGTCGCCGTCCACGTACCGGATCGGGTTGCGGTCCGGCCCGTCCTCGTCGGGAGCCGGCCACTGCACGGACGTGTCCCGAAGCCGCTCGTACGTGACACCCCGCAGGTCGTAGCCGGTCTTGGGGTTCCAGGCGCGCTTGATCTCCTCGAAGATCTGCTCCGCGCTGTCGTACGAGAATCCCTTCTCGTACCCCATCTCGCAGGCGACGGCCGCGATGATCCGCCAGTCCGCCAGTGCGTCGCCCGGCGCGTCCACCGCCGGCTGGGCCAGGGTGAGGTTGCGCTCGCTGTTGATCAGGACGCCCTCGGTCTCGGTCCACAGGGCGCCGGGCAGGACGACATCGGCGTACGCGTTCGTCTCGGTGTCGGCGAAGACGTCCTGCGTGACGACGAACTCGGCCGCCTCGAGACCCTCGATGACGGTCCTGCGGTTGGCGACGGAGGCGACGGGGTTGGTGCAGATGATCCAGCAGGCCTTGATCTTGCCGTCCGCCATCTGCTGGAACATCTCGACGGTGCCCTTGCCGACGCCGTCCTTCCTGATCGTCCCCGGAGGCAGCTCCCACAGGTCCTCGACGAAGGCGCGCTCGTCGTCCACCAGCACCGATCGCTGACCCGGCAGTCCCGGGCCCATGTAGCCCATCTCGCGGCCGCCCATGGCGTTGGGCTGGCCGGTCAGCGAGAAGGGCCCGCTGCCGGGGCGGCAGATCGCGCCCGTGGCGAGGTGCAGGTTGACCAGGGCGTTGGTGTTCCACGTGCCGTGCGTGGACTGGTTGAGGCCCATGGTCCAGCAGCTCATCCACTCCCCGGCCTCGCCGATGAGCCGAGCCGCCTGACGGATGTCGTCCTCCGGGATTCCGGTGATCTCGGCGACGGCGGAGGGCGGGTAGTCGGCGAGGAACTCCGGCATCGCCTCCCAGCCCTCGGTGTGCGCGGCGATGAACGCCTCGTCCGTGTGCCCGTTCTCGTGCAGCAGGTGCAGCAGGCCGTTGAGCAGGGCCAGGTCGGTCCCTGGCTTGATCTGCAGGAACAGGTCGGCCTTGTCGGCGGTCGCGGTGCGTCGCGGGTCGACCACGATCAGCTTGGCGCCGGCCTTGACCCGGTCCATCATCCGCAGGAAGAGGATGGGGTGGCAGTCGGCCATGTTGGAGCCGATGGCCAGGAAGACGTCGGCGCGGTCGAAGTCCTGGTACGAGCCGGGCGGGCCGTCCGCGCCCAGCGAGAGCTTGTAGCCGGTGCCGGCGCTGGCCATGCACAGGCGCGAGTTCGACTCGATCTGGTTGGTGCGGACGAAGCCCTTGGCCAGCTTGTTCGCCAGGTACTGGGCCTCCAGGCTCATCTGCCCGGAGACGTAGAAGGCGACCGCGTCCGGACCGTGCTCGTCGATGATCGCCCGCAGCCGCCGCGCCGTCTCGCTGATCGCCCCGTCCACGGGGCTGGGCACGGGCTCCTCGTCGCGCCGGTCCCGCACGAGCGCGCTGCCCAGGCGGCCGGGGGCGGTGAGCATGTCGGCCGTGGTGGCGCCCTTGGTGCACAGCCGCCCGAAGTTAGCGGGGTGCGCCTTGTCGCCGTACGCCTTGAGGACCTTCCGCCGCCCGTCGGGGCCCATGCCGATGTCGAGGACCATGCCGCAGCCCACGCCGCAGTACGAGCAGACCGTTCGCACCTGGTCGGTGGTCTCGGTCACGGGCGGCCCCTCTCGTGCGGTTTCTGCACGTCGACCGTACGAAATGCCCGTTACGCCGATGTGACATGAGTGGATCATGAGCGGTTACGCGGTCTGCACAGCGGGGGGCGGGGGTGTGTGAGCGGCCCGGTGGGGCGGCCCCGCGTCAGGCGGCGAAGCCGACGTTCGTGACGTACTCGTACTGGCCCCACTCGGAGCCCAGGTCGACGATCTGGTCGGTCCATGCGTCATCGAGCGCCTGCATGTCGCCTGCCGCCCAGGCCTCGACGATGCGGTCCCAGTGGCGAATGGTGAGGCTGCGGAACTCGACGACCCGCTGGCGTGTGCGGATGACCTGCGACTGGTTGAGGGGGTGAAGTTCGACACGGGTGTCGCCGCGGGCGTTGAGGCGGGCCAGAAGATAGCGCGCGACGTTGCGGCGGCGTACCGCGCGGTAGGCGGTGTCGATCCTCTCCAGGTTCTTCTTCGTCGGGCTGCGCCAGCCCTCGAGCCATGCCTTGAGCGTGCGATCCGTCATGGTCAGGCCCGCCTCGCGGGCCGCGGCGCGGGCGTGGTCGGACCTGGTCAGGTAGTGCAGGCGGGCCATGAGGCCGCGGCGCGTGGTGACGGGCGTGGCGACGAAGCCGGCGAGGGCGTCGAGCTGCCGGGCCACGGCATCGCTGCCCTTGATGCCGCGGGCACCGTACTTGCCGAACTCGATGGTGCGCTCAGGCACGTGCGGTCCCTTCCGTCACCTCGGTGTCGCCGTTCTCGCCGTCGGCCGGCGCCGTCGCCGAGCGGGGGTCCTCGCCGACGCTGTAGACGTCCTTGACCTTCACCTCGGCAACGCCGCGGCCCTCGGCGAAGACCCGCCGCCAGTCGCCGATGACGTGCAGTTCGTCGGTGCCCATCGCGCGCACCACGGTGAGCCCTTCGCCGTGGGCCTTGTACGCCTTCATCCATAGGTTGGCGAAGGCCTGGGAGCGGATGAGGTGCATCCAGTCGGGCCGGTACAGCTCGCGGTTGTAGTTCGACTCCCCCATCGTCGCGACGAACTTGGACTACATCGCCTTCACGTACTCCAGCGTCACCTCGTCCTCGTCGGCGATCGCCCTGTCCCGGGCGTCCTTGAGCGCGACGCGGAACTTCTCCAGCAGGTTCTCCGTCGCGCCGGACGTGAACGACTTCGTGGATCACCGGGGGTTCGCACAGCCCGTACTGCGGGCCGGACAGGCGCAGCAGCAGGCGCAGAGTAGGTTCCGTGACCCACAGCGGGCCGGGTTCGTCGCGGCTGCCCAGCGGGTTGGGCAGGACCGCGTCGTGCTCCCAGTCGGGCGGCGTGATCAGGTGCACGCCGGCGCGGCGGCGGTCGTGGCCGAAGCCGGTGGAGTGCTCCAGCTGACCGATCGGCAGATGGGTCTTGAGCGCGGAGAGATAGGCGCCGTTGATGTCCAACGCCGTCACCTCGTGCCGCCCCGCGGGCAGTTCGGGCCGTGCCCACTTGGGACGGGCCTCCCAGATCTGGTCGGCTCCGCGGGACGTCTGCTTGCGCAGGATGTCCGGGATCCAGGGGTACGCCACGATGTCGTACCGCCCGCCCTTGCGTGTCTCGTCCAGCAGCGCCATCGCGTCCGGGATGGCGCGCTTCACCAGGGCGGCGGTCGCCGCCTCCACGTCTCCGGCGTGCTGGGTGAGCGCCGCCGCGACCGCCTCGCCGATCAGGTCCCGTGTCTCGGAGGCCTCCTGCATCCGGCGGCCGACCGGGATGACCTTGACCGGCTGGCGCCCGGTTCGGCCGCCTCGGTCACCGCCATCGCTTCGAGCCGCTCGGTCGGCCTCATCTGTTCTGTCAGCTCGGTCCGCTCGGTCGGCTCGGTCTGCATGATCTGTTCTGCCTGTTCGGTCAGCTCGGTCCGCTCCCTCGGCTCGGCCCGTTCGGTCGGCCGCCCCGGCGCACTCGGCCGGGTCGAGGTGCTGCGGGAAACCGGCGACCTGATGGGCGGCGGGCTGCCCACACAGGACGCACGGCTGGGGCACCGCCAGCGTCTCGACCTCGTCGCCTGCGTGCTCGTGGCCCCCGTGCTCGTCGGCTCCGGGCTCTGCCTCCGTGGCGTCATGAGCGGCCGAGGGCGCCGCCTCTGCGTCCAGCTTCGCCTGCGCGCCCTCGGCATCCAGCTTTGCCTGCGCGCCCTGCAGGAAGTACGCGTACTTCTCGCGCGTGTCACCGCTGGGGTCCCGTCCCGCCTCCCAGCCGCCCACCGTCGACGGGCTGACCCCGAGCGCCTGCGCCACCTGCGTGCGCGACAGCCCCAGCGCCTCCCGCAGGGCGCGCCGCCGCTCGGGCGCGGGCAGCTCGGCCTCCTGCGGACACCGGCCAGGAGTGCGTCGATCGCCTCGAAGCCCGTCACCGTGCCGCCGCCCCCTTCGTCGCGCCTGAATGACGCCGACGGCCCGGCATCGTACGCGAAGAGCTGCGGCGACGCCTGGCGGGGAGGGATTCGCAGGCCCGGGTGGGGCCGGCCAGCAGGTCGAGCACATCGATGCCGTAGTGCGCGGCGAGCGCGTCGCAGTCGTCCAGGCTCCACGCGGCGCTGCCCGTCTGACGGCGGCTCACCTGGGTCTGGTTGACCCCGAGCGCGGAGGCGAGCTCCGCCTGGGACTCGCCTGTGATCTGCATCAGCGCCGCCACGGTGGCCCGCACGCGCTCGCCCAGTGACATTCCCACGGTCCAGATCCTAGCAAGTGTCATGCGAAAAAGGCCTGAATCTCGCGCAGTTGGCATGGCGCTGTGTCAGCGGTCCGAGTGGCAGCCGGCCCCGTAACGGCCCGTATCCGCGGCACGACGATTCGCCAGCCGCCTCAACCCCAGTCAGCCCGCGACGTCGGCGCACCAGGCGCACCGCAGGCATGATCACCGAATCAGACATATGGTGCATATTGGTTAGTCGGTCGCCCGGGAGGCACCATGTCAGAACGCATCGTGATCGGCTCTCCGCCAGCCCGGCACCGCAGCCAGGAACTCGCCGCCCAGCTCACCGGCGCGGACCGCTGAGGAACGCAGGCCGCGGGCGGGGCCTCGCCCACCAGGGCCAGAGCCCGCCGCACACGGCACACCGTGCAGCGCCCCGGCCATGTCGTCACCGACCCTCTGAACCCGGAAGGAGCGTCATGCAGCCCGCTCTCAGCCCCTCCGCCCTTGCCCGACTGCGCCAGCCGCGGCCGTATCCGGCGGTGTCCCTGCTGATGCCGACACACCGCCGGGAGCCGGACAGGACCCAGGACCCCGTCCGCCTGCGCAATCTGCTGGCCGACGCGAAGAAGCAGCTGGAGGCCGACCCCGCCGTCACCCGGGAGCGGCGGAACGACGTCATCCAGCAGCTCGAGAGGGCCACGGCGGACCTCGACCTGGTCCACGCCGAGGACGGCTTGGTGATCTTCGCCGCGCCCGGCGAGCACGAGGTGTGGTACTTGGGCCGCTCCGTGCCCGAGCGTGTCGTGCTCTCCGACACCTATCTGACCCGCAACCTCGTCGCCGCGCGGGCAGCCGAGCGCACGTTCTGGCTGCTGGCCGTCTCGGCCGACCGCGTCACGCTGTGGAACGGCGGCCCGGACCGCGTCGTCGAGGAGCGCAGGGCCGGCTTCCCGCTGACCCGGAGCCTTCAGGACCCGGACGCCGAGCCGCGCGGCCAGCAGCAGATCGGCGACGTGCCGAGCACCTTCCGTGACGAGGCGTCGCGCCTGTGGCTGCGGGACGCCGACAACGCACTCGGCCGCGTCCTGGACGCCGAGCCGCGACCGCTGTACATCACCGGCGAAACGGCGGCGCTCGCCCTGCTCCGCGAGGCCGGCACGGCAGCCAGGAACGCCACCGCCATCCCGCACGGCGGGCTCGCACACGGCACCCCCGAAGCGGTGTGGCAGGCGATCCAGCCGGTCATCGCCGCCGAGGAGGAGAAGGAGGTCGCCTCCGTGCTGGCGGACCTGGAGAAGGCCCGCGGCCGGAAGGAGTTCGCCGCCGGTGTCGACGAGGTCTGGCAGGAGGCGAACGCCGGCCGGCTCCGCCTGCTCGCCGTCGAGGAGAACTACCGCCTCACGGTCCGCGACGACGGCGACCATCTGATCCCGGCCGAGAGCACTGATCTGGACGCCCGCGACGACATCATCGACGAGATCGTCGAGCAGGCCCTGGAAACCGGCGCCGATGTCCGCTTCGTCCCGGACGGCACGCTCGACGAGACACAGCACATCGCCGGCGCCCTGCGGTACTGAGCCCAGCGGCGCCCACGGGAGGAGCACCTGTCTGGGCCGTGCCCGGCGGCGAGTATGAAGTGAGGCGCCCTGCCCGGCATCGGGCAGGGCGCCTCAACAGGCCCGCAGGCCCGCGCGTGCGGTCACCGGGTTCACCGGGTCATTCGGTGTCCGGCAGCATGTACCAGAACTCCACCTCCGCAAGATTGCAGCGCCCGTTGTGCCCGTCGTAGATGCGGATCCTCTGGTACGAGGCACGCTCGGCGAGCTTCACCTCGTACCATCGGGCAGCCGAGACGCCGCTGATGGTGTGCAGATCCGTCCAGGTCTGCCCGCCGTCGTTCGAGCCGCGGAAGACGGTGCCGTTGGAGCGGAGGATCTTGTCCGCCGCGTCCGAGCGCGGATAGAAGCGGATCCGGTCGACCGTGACCGGGCCCTTGCCACCGGCGTCGATGTCGATCCAGCTCTCGCTCGCCAGCGTGTCGGTGTACGTGGCGGTGTTGCCGTCGAACGCCTTCCAGCCGTTGGACGCCGTGGTGCCCGTCCCCGGCCACACGATGGTGGACGCCGCGACCATCTCCTGGGTGACCGCGAACTTCCGCAGCAGGGTCTCTACGGGGACCAGCAGCCCGTACGCCGCGTAGACGTCGTCGATGAGCTTGTCCTGGTCGGCCCCGGACTCGCCGCCTGCCTTCTCGATGCGGTCGATCTCGGCGGTGAAGGCCGCGTAGCTCTTCTTCGTCCATTCGGCCGGATCGGTCCTTCGGGCGCGGGTGAGCACCTGCGCGAGCGTCTCGGCGACGGCGACGGCCGGTTCGGTGCTCTCCCTGGTGCCACCGCCGACGAGAGCCGCGGTCACCCTGTAGTACCGCTGGCCGTGCCGGAACCCCTCGTCCTTGTGGGAGTAGTCGCGGGTGCCCTCGGCGACCGTCTCCCACTGCTCGCCGTCGCTCGACCGGGCGAGCGTGAACGCCAGGGCGTCCTCGGGCTTGTTCCAGCGGACGGTGACGGTGTCGGCATCCCGGTCGACGGACACGAGCACGACGTCGGCGGGAATCCGGTCCAGGGCCACCTTGGCGAAGGTGGCGTCACCGGTGGCGGCAAGCCCGGCGTGGAGGCCGTACGGGAAGGGCGTGAAGAGCGTCCCGACGGTCGCCCAGGTCTGACCGTCGGCCGAGGCCTGGGCCAGCACCCGGTGCGTGGCGAAGTCCCTCACGAGGCGGAGATACGGGGTGGCGGCGAGCGTCTGCCCGTCCAGCTTCCTGGTGATCGGTGAGCGCTTGTCGTCTTGCCAGTCGTGACGGCTGTCGCGGGTGCGGTTCTGCAGGACGAGGTCGCCGTCGGCGTCGGCGCCGAAGTACAAGTGGCGCGTGTCGGGGTGGATCCTGTCGCGCAGCATCAGGCCTGTGAGCGGCCCGCGGGCGGCATCGATCCGGGCCGTGAGTGTGAAGCTTCCGGTCGAGGGCCGGCTCACGTAGTGCAGCTCGTCCTCGATGGCGCGCTCCAGAACCTGGTAGTCGTCCCCGTCGCCGAGCCCATCACCATGGGCCCCGAGGACGCTGACCGTGGTGCCGCGGACGACGGCGCTTCCGGCGCGTGCCGTGCCGAGGGCGTCGTCGCGCCAGTCGGTGCCCTTGAGTCCCGGGGTGGTGGGCGCCTCGAGTGCCGCGGGAACGGCGTGGGACGTCCAGCCGGGTCCGGAGGCGTTCACGGCGGTGACGGTGTAGTAGTACGTCTCGCCGGCGTGTGCCGACTTGTCGTCGAAGTGGCGGCCGGTGACCTTGGGGGCGATCAGCGCGTAGGGGCCGTTCTTCCGGATGGCCCGGCGCACCTGGTAGTGGTCGGCGCCCGGGGTGGTCTGCCACGCGACGGTGACGGCTCCGTCGCCGGGCAGCGCCTGCACGAAGTCGACGTGCGCGGGGAGCAGTTCCCTCTGCCCGGTGGCGGAGAGCCTGAGCACCAGACCGGTCTTCGGGCCGATCTCCACCGCGCCTTCAGTGACCGGGAGTTCCTTGCCCGTGACAAGGTCGAGCACGGTGGAACCGGTGTGGTCGGCGGGCAGGTCGACGGTGAAGCTCCGCTCGTTGCCGTAGGCCTTGCGTGTGGTGTTGAAGACGAAGAGGTAGCGGCCGTAGCGGGCGGTCAGCAGATCCGGGTAGCCGGAGTAAGCGTGGTCGGCCTCGAAGTTCTCGCGCCGCACCGTGCCGACGCCGGGCTGGTAGGTGATGGGCGCGATCTCGCCGGCGAGCGCCTGCGGGGCCGTGCCGTCCCCGGTCTGCTGGTCCTCCATGAAGTCGACGTCGATGTTGTCCATGCGGGCCCAGTAGTCCTCGTACTGGAACAGCCCGTTGGTGTCGATCTGCACGATGTGGTCGCGGTTCGCGTGCCGGACGTGCAGGCGGCCGTTGCGGGCGAAGCCGCGCTGTCGCTCGTTGAGGTGGCCCCAGATGTGCGTGTCCCCGTCGCGCAGCGACACGAACATGCAGTCCACGTCGACCCAGGCGAAGCGCTCGTAGTCGGCCACCTTCACGCCCAGCGCCGACAGTTCGGCGGAGGTGTAGTACGCGAAGTCGGTGTGCGGGTGGACGATGCCGGTGGGCTCGTGCGCCTTCAGATACGCCCATGTCTCGGCGAGTTCGAGGTCGTACTTGTTCTTCGACCTCACCGAGGAGAAGGTGCTGAAGTACTGGTGGTCGGCGATCTGCTGCTGGGCGAAGCCGACGGCCTCGCGTGCGTAGGTGCGGGTGGTCTTCCACTCGTCGCCCGCGTACCGGTCGGCGTGCTCGGCCATGTGCCGGGCCAGCGAGACGTAGTGGAGGATCTTGCCCTCGGAGATCCGGAGCACATAGCCGGGGAAGCCGGGGTAGTTGGTGTTGCGCTCGTCGATCACCATCTCCATGCGCATGAACCGCTTGAGGTTGTCGTCGAGGTCGGTCATGCGGGCGTGGGAGCGGGCGTGCAGGTTGCGCAGCGCGATCTCGAGGATGCGGTCGTTGAGCTCCTCGTCGCCCTCGTGGCCCCAGGTGCGGTGGAACCACTCGGGCAGGTAATTGGTGGCCTCGCCATAGTTGGCGACATAGCCGTTCTCGCGGGTGTGCCCGGCCTCGGTCATCGTGGTGTAGTGCGTGCCGAGCGGCAGCCTGCGCACGACGTTGCCGTCCTTGTCGAGCTTGGACTTCGCCAGGCCCTTGATGACGTACTTGATGTAGTCGTCGGTCCAGCGGGCCGTGGTGTCGTGGTAGAAGAGCGAGTGGAAGAGGTCCAGATCCTGGCCGTCCGGCCCGACGAGGACCTCCTCGCCGAGGAAGGGCTCCCACCCGAGGGACTCCCCCACGATGCGGTGGCTGCGCGCCTTGCCCTCGTAGAACGTGGAGCCGATGACCCGCAGCCCCTCGTGGGCCTCCCAGGCGCCCTCGTACGTGTACATCACCTGGTTGTAGATGTACGACAGGCGGGAGCGGGCGTAGTCGAAGTTGGCCTTGAGGACGCGTTCCCAGGCGCCGCGGCGGGTCAGCGGTCCGCCGTCCCAGCCGACGTCCTTCAGGGACGTCTCGCCCTCCTGGGTGCCCGTCGTGAACGGCTCCTCCAGGAACGTCTCGAAGGCCTCGCGCCCGTAGACATCGTTGTCGGCGATGACGTTCTCGACCAGGTACAGCGCCTGCCCGAGCGCCCCGTAGTAACCGCCCCAGTCGCCCTGGTGGCCGCCGCGGGCCAGCAGCTTGGTGTTGCCGTAGTAGTCCTTGGTGTGGTTGTCGACGCACTTGAAGATCCGCACCAGGGCGGCCTTCTTCTCGGCGGCGGTCTTCGCCGGGCACCAGGAGGCCCGCGCCAGCGCGCCCGCGTAGAAGAACAGCTCCTCCACGTACCGGACGATCGACAGGTTGCCGGACGCGGAGCCGTCGACCTTCGCCGACAGGGAGGTGAAGAGTTTCACCTGGTCGGCGACGTACCCGTCGACGAGCGCCTGCTTCGCCGCGTCGTCGATGTCGGCGACGGTGTCCGTCGGCGGCGTGAAGTCCGCCTGCGGGTCGTCGCTCAGGTCGAGGTATGCGCCGATGTGCGTGTAAGCGCGGTAGTAGCCGCGGGAGTCGGCGGTTACCTTGTTGCTGAAGCCGCCGTCGTAGGTGCGCAGGGTGATCTCGGCCTGGGACTGTCCCCGCGTGTGCTCCAGGGGCAGCATGATCGTCGCGTAGAAGAAGCGGCCGGGGAGGGGGCGGCTGGTGCCGGTGTTGAGGGCCTCGTAGTCGCCGGAGCGGCGGTAGCCGATCTGCTCGCCGTTGATGTACGCGATGGTCTTGTACGTGGAGGTGTCGCCGCCCCAGAACTTCACGGTGAGGTGGTTCTGGTGGACCGGGTCGACCTTGAGCGTGAAGCGGAGGTCGCCGCCCTTGATGCCCGGCGTTGCGAGGGGCTTGGCGACGCGGGCCTTGTCGCCCGCGTTGCCGTCCACGACCGCGGTGTCCGGGCCGTCGAAGCCGTGGGCGGCCTCGGAGTCCGGGTCCCCGAAGTCGATCATGCCGAGGCGTCTCGCGCCCTCGGGGGCCGCCTCGGAATCGGCGGCGTAAGCCGGCTCGGCGGCCGTCCAGGACCAGCCGGTCAACGCCAGGCTGCCGGTGCCGGCGGCTGCTGTGGCCAGGACGGATCTTCGGGTGACAGGCATGCGGGATCCTCGCGGCAGAAGGGGACAGGGGCAACGGGGAAGACAGCGGACGGGTGGGAAGGCAGCTCTTGCGGCTCTTGCGGCCCTGATAGAAATCGGTCTCTGTGGAAGCTAGAAGTGCGGGCGCCGTTGGGCAAGATGGCGTACCCGAAAATCTTCCGCTGCCGGGCGACTTCCCCGGAACCGTCCGAGATAGCGAACCAGGGAACCGATTTCTACGAGGCCGCGGGCCGCGAGCTGACACGGACCGCTTGCGCGTCCGATGCGCCCCGCCTGTGAAGGGCGCACGGCTCTGTGAACGTACCTGTGAACGTCTCAGTACCTGTGAACGTCAGTAATCGACGAGGCTCTGCTCGGCCCAGATCGTCTTGCCCGCGGACGTCTGGCGCGTCCCCCATGCCTGGGTGAGCTGCGCGACCAGGAGCAGGCCGCGCCCGCCCTCGTCGAAGACGCGGGCGCGGCGCAGGTGCGGAGCGGCGCTGTTGGCGTCCGACACCTCGCAGATCAGTGTGCGGTCGTGGATCAGGCGCAGCTGGATGGGCGAGGCGCCGTAGCGGATGGCGTTGGTGACGAGTTCACTGACCACCAGCTCGGTGACGTACGCCGCCGCCTCGCCGACGCCCCACGTCGCCAGCTGACCGGCGACGAGCGAGCGCGCCTCGGAGACCACGGCGGGCTCGGAGGGGAGCGTCCAGGTGGCGACCTGGTCCGCGGTCAGGGCCCGGGTGCGGACGGTGAGCAGTGCGACGTCGTCGGCGGGGCGGTCGGACAGCAGGGCCTTGAGCGCCGACTCGCACGTGGCCTCGAGGGAGGGAGCCGGTTCCGCGAGAGCGCGCAGAAGTTCGTTCAGGCGGACTCCGAGGTCGGCATCGCGGGATTCGATGAGCCCGTCGGTGTAGAGCGCGAGCAGGCTGCCCTCGGGCAGTTCGACCTCCGTCGACTCGAACGGCATGCCGCCGAGCCCCAGGGGCGGCCCCGCGGGCATGCGGATGTAGCGGGCCGTGCCGTCCGGTGTGACGAGGGCGGGTTCGGGGTGGCCCGCACGGGCGAGGGTGCAGCGGCGGGAGACCGGGTCGTAGACCGCGTACAGGCATGAGGCGCCGATGTCGCCGCGGGCGCCGTTCGGCTCCTGTTCGGCATTGAGGCGGCTGACCACGTCGTCCAGGTGGGTCAGGAGTTCGTCCGGCGGCAGGTCGACGTCGGCGAGGGTGCGTACGGCGGTGCGCAGCAGGCCCATCGTCGCGGAGGCGTGGATGCCGTGGCCGACCACGTCGCCGACGACGAGGGCGACCCGGGTGCCCGACAGCGGGATGACGTCGAACCAGTCGCCGCCGACGCCGATCTGGGGGCCTGCGGGCAGGTAGCGGGATGCGACCTCGACGGCGGCCTGGGGCGGCAGATGCCCCGGAAGCAGACTGCGCTGGAGCGTGACGGCCGTGCTGCGCTCGCGGGTGTAGCGACGGGCGTTGTCGATGCAGACGGCGGCTCGCGCCGCGACCTCCTCGGCGAGGAACAGGTCGTCGTCGTCGAAGGGGAGCGGCTGCTCGTGGCGCATGAAGAGCAGGAGCCCGAGGGTCGTGCCCCGCGCGCGCAGCGGCACACTCATCAGCGAGTGGATGCCGTACCGGCGGACGCTCGCCTCGCGCTTCCGGCTGGCGTGGAGCCAGGCCTGGATCTCGGGATCACCGGTGTAGTGCCGCGTGGCGCGGCCGGTGACCAGGCAGCGGGCCAGCGGTGAGATGGCCGGATACTCGTGCGCCTCTCCCGATGCCACGACCGATTCGGGGTATCCCTCGAGGACCGACTCCTGGGCCATGCGGATCAGCGTGACCGTGCCGTCCGGCGGAGGAATCGCGCCCGGCGGCTCCAGCTCCTGTTCCAGCAGGTCGACGGTCGCGAAGTCGGCGAGCATCGGAACCACCAGCTGCACCGTCTCCAAGGCGGTGCGGTGCACGTCCAGACTTCCGCCGATGCGGGTGCTGGCCTCGTTGAGCACCGTGAGCCGCCGCCGGGCCCGGTACTGCTCGGTGACGTCGAAGAGAGCGGTGGACGCCGCGCGCACCTGTCCGGCCGGGTCCTTCAGCGGCGAGATCACCGTGGTCCACGCGCGGACCTGGGTCTCCGGCGGCACGCGGTCCAGGATCTCCTCCATGGACGGCTCGCCCGTCCGCAACGCGAGATCGAGCGCTCTGTCGAGGCGCTCGGCCGTGCGGCTGGCCGAGGCGATGTCCGGAGCCCTCAGGCCGCGCATCTGCTCCTCGGAGCGACCCAGGATCCGTGTCATCTCGCTGTTCGCCCGGATCATCCGCCGTTCGCCGTCGTGGAGGGTCATGGCGATCGGGGACTGGTTGAAGACCCATTCCAGGAGTTCGGCGACATCGTCGGATGTGGTCGGCTGCGCCGGTCGCCGCAGGGTGAGGAACCACTGCGGGCGGCCCTCCCCGTCCAGCAGCGGCACACCCCGCAGGCACATGTCCAGACGGCGGCCGTCGCGGTGCACCAGGGTGACCGACTGGGTCCACTCGGTGGCCTGCCCGGCCGCCGGGAACCCGGCCATGGCGGCCTCGCGGTCCTCCGCGTCGATCAGCCCGGCCAGCGGCCGGCCGACGACATCCGCCGGCGCATGACCCAGCAGCCGCTGGGCCCCGGGGCTCCAGGCCGTGACGTTCCCCTGCGCATCGACGGCGACGGACACCGTTTCCGGACCGGCCGTCCGCTGCTCCTCGTCGTGCCGCCCTGTCATACGAGGGCCCATCTCGTATCGCCGATCTTTCCTCGATGTGCTCCGGTCCAGGCACCAACCACGCGCCACCAACACCAACACTCGGCACTAACCATGCTGCCTCGACACCGCGGGATCGGCCGCTCGGCTGCGTTGTTCCGGGCGTCCGTGCGGGGGTGGCGCGATCTCAGACGGCCCAGGGAGCGCGCGAGAGAGCGGTGCTGGCCCGACCTTCGCTTGCTGCTCTGGCAAGGAATTTTGTCAGCGTTGGCTTGCGTCGGCGCCGCGGCTGCGGGGGGGGTGCGCGCCGCGGCGGCGATCAACGCCGATCTGGGCGCCGGGGAGACGCGCCGGGCCGTGGCGGGCGCATCTCGCCCCGTCGTCGGCCCGGATGCGGAGTCGCACCCTGTTGTCGCCCCGGTTGGGGAGTGACAAGCGGGTGAAGAGGTTCCGGCGGCCGCCGCCCCGGCGGCCCGTCCGGGCCCGCGCACCCCTGCCGTCAGGCTGATTCCCGCTTGACCAGCTCCGTCGGGAGTATCACCGCGGACGGATCCTCCCCGCCGATCTGCGCGAGCAGCACCCGCACCATCTCGGCGCTGATGCGGTCCCAGGGCTGGCGGATCGTGGTGAGGGCGGGGCTGGTCGCCGTGGCCGCGGGCGAGTCGTCGAAGCCGCCGACCGCGACGTCCTCCGGCACGCGCCGGCCCGCCCGCTGCAGCGCGCTGAGCGCACCCTGGGCCATGAGGTCGGAGGCGACGAACAGCGCGTCCAGGCCGGGTACGCGTGAGAGGAGCTCGGCCGCTCCGGCCTCACCTCCGGCCCGGCTGTAGTCGCCGGTGACGATGAGGCGTTCGTCGACCTCGACGCCCGACTCACCGAGCACCTCGCGGTAGCCGGCGAGGCGTTCGACGCCGCCCGGGGTGTCGAGCGGGCCGGTGATCATGCCGATGCGCCGGCGGCCCAGCGACAGCAGATGCCGGACCATGTCGCGCGCGCCGTCCCGGTCGTCCGCGGCGACGTAACTCACCTTCGACGCCTGCCCGATGGGCTTGCCGCAGGCCACCAGCGGGACCCCGGCGTCGCGCAGTTCGGCGGCGACCGGGTCGCCGGAGTGGCTGGAGACCAGCAGCACGCCGTCGACATGGCCGGCCGTGATGTACCGGCTGATCCGCCGCCGCTCGTCCTCCGTGCCCGCGATCATGAGCAGCAGCGGGATGTCGTGCGCGGCGAGCGCCTGCGTACAACCGCGCAGCAGCACGTTGAAGTTGGGGTCCTCGAAGAACTTCTCCTGCGGCTCCGTGAGCAGGAAGCCCACGGAGTCCGAACGGCCCGTGATCAGCGACCGGGCGTGCCGGTTGACGACGTACCCGGTCTTGCGGATCGCGGCGTTGACCGCCTCCTGCGCGGCAGGGCTGACGTAGTGCCCGCCGTTGAGAACGCGGGACACCGTGCCCCGCGAGACTCCCGCCTCGCGGGCCACGTCATGGATCGTCGGCGGCCTGCGCCTGCCCCCGCCCTGGTTGCTCATGGTCATGACTTTACGGCGCCGGACAGCAGGTCGAGGCTCCAGAAGCGCTGGATGACCAGGAACAGCGCGATGAGCGGCACGACCGCGAGCAGCGCACCGGTGATGACCAGGGTGTACAGCACCGGAGTGTTGGAGCCCTGTTCGAGGAGCGTGAACAGCCCGAGCGTGATCGGGAACTTCTCGTCGTCGCTGAGCATGATGTACGGCAGCAGGAAGTTGTTCCAGATCGCCACGAACTGGAACAGGAAGACCGTCACCAGTCCGGGGATCATCATCGGCAGCGCGATCCGGCTGAAGATCCGCCACTCGCTGGCGCTGTCCATACGGCCCGCCTCCACCACATCGCTCGGCACGGCCGCAGCCGTGTAGATCCGGGCGAGATACACCCCGTACGGGGAGAGGATCAGCGGCAGCAGAACGGACGCGTAGGTGTCGGTGAGGTCCACCTTGGCCAGCAGCAGGTACTGCGGCACGGCGAGGATGACCGGGGGCATCAGCACCCCGGCGAGCAGGATGTTGAAGATGGTCTCGCGGCCGCGGAAGCGGTAAATGGCGAGGGCGTACCCGCTGACCGCCGAGACGGCCGTGGACAGGAGGGCGCCGAGGCCCGCATACAGCGCGGAGTTGCCCATCCACTTCCAGTACACGCCGCCGCGGTACGCCGACAGGTCCTTGACGTTGTCGGCGAATCCGGTGCCCGGCAGGAACGTGAACGTGGAGAACAGCTCACGGCCCGACTTGGTGGAGGCGACCACCACCCAGGCCACGGGCAGCAAGCAGTAGAGCGCCCCCAGGAGCAGGGTGACGGTCGGGACGAGGGCGATACGGCGGCGCCGTGGCGGCCCCTGGACGGTGCCGGGGGTCGTGCCGGCGGCCGGTGCGGCCTTGCGCAGAGCGACAGAGCTCATCGTGCTTCCTCCTGCTTGTTACGGGAGTTCGCGGCGCGCAGGAAGCCGAAGGACAGGACGAGCGTGACGACGGCGATGATCACGGCGGTGGCGGCCGCCGAGTACGTGTCGCCCTTGCCGAACGCGTCCTGGTACACCTTCATGAGCGGACTCCACGTGGTGGAGAGGGAGTTGGTGAGGGGCCGGAGGGTGGTCGGCTCGCTGAACACCTGCAGCGTGGCGATGATCGAGAAGAAGAAGGTCAGCACCAGCGAGGGCGCCACCATCGGGATCTTGATCCGCAGCGCGATCTGCAATTGCGAGCAGCCGTCCAGCCTGGCCGCCTCGTACACCTCGGCCGGGATCGCCCGCAGCGAGGTGTAGATGACGATCATGTTGAAGCCTGTGCCGCCCCAGACGGCGATGTTCGACAGGGAGAGGTACAGCGGCCCGCCGTCCAGCAGGTCGGGCTGCGGCAGCCCCAGCTTGTCGAGGACGAAGTGGAAGGGGCTGAGGTCCGGCAGGTACAGGAAGCCCCACAGGAGTGCGGCGATGACGCCGGGGATGGCGTACGGCAGGAAGATCGCGAGCCGGCTGAAGGGGGCGAGCCGTACCCGGTCGGTGTCCAGCATCAGCGCGAAGAGCAGGGCGAGGCCGAGCATCACCGGGACGACGATGGCACCGTAGCCGAGGACGCGCAGGGCGCCGTCGAGGAGTTCCGGGTCGGAGAGCGCGTCGGCGTAGTTGCCGAGGCCCGCCCAGGTCTCCTGGCGGGCGCCCTTGCCCAGGCCGAGGCCCTTGACCTCGATCTTGTGCAGGCTGAGCCACAGCGCGTACCCGATGGGGAGCGCGAAGAACAGGGCGAAGAGCAGGGTTGCCGGGAGGAGGAAGAGGTACGGGGCGCCCTTCACCCCGTACGTCTTCCGGCGTGCGCTGGTCACTCAGCGACCTCGAAGCCCTGCTTCTTGAGGTCCGCGACGGTGGCGTCCTGCATGGTCGTCAGGGCGGCGCCGAAGTCGGACTTGTTCTTGGCAGCCTTGCCGAAGGCGTCCTTGAAGGTGGTGTAGGCGACGTTCACGTTCGGGCCCCATGCGGCGGGCGCGGTGTTCTTCGCGATCTCGGCGGCCTCGGTGTAGAAGTCGGGCTGGTTCGAGAAGAACTCTGGGGCCTGGGACAGTGCGTCACCGGTCTGAGCGGCGGTGGCGGCCGGGTAGATGCCGCCCTCCTTCACGAGCGCGGCCAGCGCCTCGGGGTCGGTGTTGAGCCAGGTGGAGAACTTGGCCGCGGCTGCCTTGTTCTTGCTGTCGTTGGTGACGGCGATGGTGGATCCGCCCCAGCTGCCGGTCACCGACTCGCCCTCGGTCCACTGCGGAAGCGGCGCCATGGCCCACTTGCCCTTGGTGTCGGGGGCCGCGGTGGTGAGGGTGCCGGGCGCCCAGACCGCGCTCACCCAGGCGATCTGCTTGCCGGTGTTGAGCGCCTTGTTCCAGGCCGGGGTGTACATCGGCTGGTTGTCGATGGCGTCCTCCTCGACGAGGCCGCCCCAGAAGTCGGCGACCTTCTGCGTCGCGGCGTCGTCGATGCCGACCTTCCACTTGTCGCCGTCGACGGTCCACCACTTGGCGCCGGCCTGCTGTGCGAGTCCGGCGAACAGACCGGAGTCGTTGGCGGAGAACGTGGTGAGGTCCTTGCCTGGGTCCTTCTTCTTCAGCTGGCGGGCGGTCTCGGCGAACTCGTCCCAGGTCTTCGGGACCTCGAGCCCGTACTTCTTGAAGAGGTCCTCGCGGTAGTAGAAGGCCATCGGCGCGGAGTCCTGCGGGATCGCGTAGACGGCGTCCGAGCCGAGCGTCACCTGCTGCCAGATGCCGGGGGCGAACTCCTTGTCGACCCCCTCGACCTCGCCGGATATGTCGGCGAGCACGTCGTTGCTCACGAGGGTCGCCAGGGCCTGGTACTCGGCCTGGACCAGGTCGGGGGCCTTGCCCGCCTTGGCCGCGGTGAGGATCTTGGTGACGAGCGTGTCACCGGACGCCTGCTTCTTGACCACGACCTTGATCTGCGCCTTCTTGCCCGGACCCTTGTTCCAGATGTCCGCGACCTTGTCCATCCCCGGCGCCCAGGTCCAGTACGTCAGCGAGACCGGCCCTGACTGGGCCTCCTCGCTGTCGTCGTCGGAGGAGCCGCAGGCGGCGAGCGTGGACGCACCGAGAGCGACGGCGACGGCGGTGGCAGCGGCTGGACGGAGCCGGCGGCGCAACGTGAACGGCATGGATGTATCTCCCCTGACCTGGGTCTCCACCTGCTGCGGAGACCTGCCATGCTTCTGTGAGCGTTCACAGTAGAGAAACATCCAGGACACTTGTCAATGGTTGTTGCTGTGCGGTTATGTTTGACTGACGTCGCCGCCGCTGTGTGTGCACGTTCCCAATTGATCGATTGTTTCAGGAGACATCCATGCCGGACGGCTCGGAAGTGGCGCAGACCGCGAAGTCGGCTCCCCCTGCGGTCGCGGGGGCCGCAGCACCCAAGGGCCTCACCCGGCTGGCCTTCGGCGGGGACTACAACCCCGAGCAGTGGCCGGAGAGCGTCTGGCAGGAGGACGTCGCGCTGATGCGGGAGGCCGGCGTCACCATGGTGAGCGTCGGGATCTTCTCCTGGGCCCTGCTCGAGCCGGAACCCGGAGTCCACGACTTCGGCTGGCTCGACCGGCTCCTGGACCTGCTGCACGAGAACGGCATCCGCGCCGACCTCGGCACCCCCACCGTCTGCCCGCCGGCCTGGTTCTACAAGGCCCATCCCGACGCACTGCCGGTGACCCGTGAGGGCGTCCGTCTGGGGTTCGGCTCACGCGGCGCGATCTGCCACAGCAACGCGGACTACCGCGAGGCCGCGGCGGCCATCACCACACAGCTCGCCGAGCGCTACGGATCCCACCCCGCACTGGCCATGTGGCACGTCCACAACGAGTACGGCGTGCCGGTCTCCGCCTGCTACTGCGACAGCTGCGCCGCGCACTTCCGCCGCTGGCTGGCCACCACGTACGGCTCGGTGGAGGCGGTCAACGAGGCCTGGGGCACGGCCTTCTGGGGCCAGCGGTACGCCGACTTCGACCAGATCGACCCGCCCCGCCTGACGCCCACGGCCGCCAACCCGGCCCAGCAGCTCGACTACCGCCGCTTCGCCGACGCCACCATGCGCGAGAACTTCGTGCGCGAGCGCGACATCCTGCACCGCCAGTCCCCCGGCGTCCCGGTGACGACCAACTTCATGACGGCGCTCAGCCAGTGCGACTCCGTCGACTACTGGGCGTGGGGCCGCGAGGTCGACATCGTCACCAACGACCACTACCTGATCACCGACGGCCGCCGTACGCACGTCAACCTCGCGATGGCCGCCGACCTCACCCGCTCCGTGGGCGACGGCGCGCCCTGGCTGCTCCTCGAGCACTCCACGTCCGGCGTCAACTGGCAGCCCCGCAACCCGGCGAAGGCACCCGGCCAGATGGCCCGCAATTCCCTCACGCATGTCGCGCGCGGCTCCGACGGCGCGATGTTCTTCCAGTGGCGGCAGTCCCGGCGCGGTGCCGAGAAGTTCCACTCGGCGATGCTGCCGCACGCCGGCACGGACTCGCGGGTGTGGCGCGAGGTGGTCCAATTGGGCGCGGACGTCGAGGCGTTGAGGTCGCTGCAGGGTACGCGGACCGTCGCCGACGTCGCGATGGTGTGGGACTGGCAGTCCTGGTGGGCGCAGTCCCTGGAGTGGCGGCCCAGCGAGGACCACGACGCACGCGAGCGTGCCGACGCGTTCTACGAGGCGCTGTACGACCGCCACCTCACGGTCGACTTCGCCCACCCCGAAAGCGACTTGTCGGCGTATCCCCTTGTCGTCGTCCCGGCGCTCTACCTGGCCACCGAGGCCGCGGGCCGGAACCTCCGCGCGTACGTCGAGAACGGCGGCACCCTCGTCGTCTCTTACTTCTCCGGCATCGTCGACGAGCACGACGCCGTCCACGAGGGCCCGTACCCGGGAGCCCTGCGGGACGTGCTCGGTCTGACCGTCGAGGAGTTCTCGCCGCTGCTGGAGGGTGAGAAGGTCCGGATCACCGCGGAGGACGGCTCCGAGCTCTCCGCCGACGTGTGGACGGAGTTCGTCACCCCGCGCGGCGCGGACACCGTCTGGACGTACGCGGACGGGCTCGCCGCCGGAGGCCCGGCCGTCACCCGCAACCGCCTCGGCAAGGGCACGGCCTGGTATGTCTCCACGCGTCTCGCGCCTCGCGACCTGGACGTCCTCCTGGGCTGGGCCTGCGACGACGCGAGGATCGCGCCGCGCGCCGACCTCCCCCGCGACGTGGAGGTGGTGACCCGCTCCGGCGAGTCCGGCACCTATCTGTTCGCGATCAACCACACGGCTTCGGACGCCAAGGTGCCGCTGGAATCCCACGGCACCGAGCTGCTGACGGGCGAGCGCGCCGCAGGCCGCCTCGCGGTGCCCGCGGGCGCCGTGCGGGTCGTACGCCTCGACGGCTGAAAGCTGCTGGTCGGTTTTCGCCTGGTTCGGGGCGCACCGGTAGGCCGACGGGGCGGCTGTCCCGGCCGTGTTCATGCCGGGACGGCGCGCCGCTGAGCCGGAACCCGCTGTCCGGGTGCGTCGTGGGGGCGCGCCCGGACAGCGGCGTCTCAGACCGCTCTCAGCGGCGTCTCAGACCCCTCTCACGGCCCGGTCGACCTCACGCGGTCGGCCTCAGGGCCCAGCCAGCTGGAAATGCCAGATGATCACCGCTGGAACTCCGGCGTTGGCGGCCCCCGCCGCTTCAGGCACCAGGTCCGCCAGACACCAGGGCCACAGTTCCCACGGCCCCAGTTCCGTCATGCGTGCCCTGGGCGGATCCTCCGCCTGCGACCGTTTGCCCGCCGGTTCCACGGGTTCCTCACACCGGCGCACCTGCAACCCCACCGGGAGCGCGGCGCGCAGGTAGTCCCCGGTCGGGTGGCGGTAGGTCTCCAGCCGTCCCGGTCGCCCGTCCGGCAGGCGCACGGGCGGAATCGAGCCCCGCGCCACCCACTCCGGATGCATGTCGGCGATCACCAGGTGTCCGCCCGGCCGCAGTACCCGGGCGAACTCCGCCATGACCAGCTTGAGGTCGGGAACATGCGTCAACGCCAGGCAGCAGACGACCAGATCCACGGCGTCGTCGGCCACCGGCAGCCGGTGCAGGTCGCCCAGGTGGAACGCGCCGTCCGGCACCCGTTCACGTGCCCGCGCGAGCATGTCGGGCGAGCTGTCGACGCCGATGACCTGGTGGCCCTGCTCGGCCAGCAGGGCGCCGATCCGCCCGGTGCCGCACGCGGCGTCCAGGGCGACGCCCTTCGGCAGCTCGGCGACGATCTCCTTGACCACGGGCTCGTCGAAGGCGAACGCCGAGTTGGGGCCGTCATACGTTTCCGACCAGATGCGGTAGCCGTCGACCGTGCTCACGCGAGCGACCTCCACGGCCGCGCCGGCCAGCGACTCGTCGTGGAGCAGCTTGCGCATCTCGGCGATGCGCGAGTCGACGAACTCGCGGTCTCCGAACTCGCGGCCTCCCTCGCCGGTGAACGAACGCAACAGGGCTATGCCTTCCAGGCCGAGCAGATAGGCCAATGGATGCTCGTAGATCACCGGCGTCACGCTAGCGACCCCCTCCCCCGTAGCGCCACCGAATTGGGAACGGAACAATTCGGTTGCCCGCCGGTCGGCCCGTCTGCTGCACTACCGAAGACCGAACTACCGACTGACCACCAAGGAGCAGTACATGCGCACTGCGTTCATGTCCACCAAGCACGGAATCGTCACGTATCCGAAGGACATGGCACGCAGTGAAAACACTGAACTTGGGAATTCTCGCGCACGTCGACGCCGGTAAGACGAGCCTGACCGAACGACTGCTGCACGCCACCGGTGTCATCGACGAGATCGGCAGCGTCGACCAGGGCAGCACTCAGACGGATTCCCTGGCACTGGAACGGCAACGGGGCATCACGATCAAGTCCGCCGTCGTCTCCTTCGCCATCGACGACATCACGGTGAATCTGATCGACACCCCCGGCCACCCGGATTTCATCGCCGAGGTGGAGCGGGTGCTCACTGTGCTCGACGGCGCGGTGCTCGTCGTCTCCGCTGTGGAAGGCGTACAGGCGCAGACCCGCGTACTGATGCGGACGCTGCAGCGGTTGCGCATTCCCACGCTGGTTTTCGTGAACAAGATCGACCGCAGCGGCGCGCAATACGACGGCGTACTACGGCGCATCTCAGAGAAACTCGGCCCGTCGTCGATCCCGATGGGCTCGACGGACGGGCTCGGCACCCGCGATGCCCGGTACACGCCCTACGCCGCAGACGACAAGGAATTCAGGTCCCTGCTGGTGGACGTGCTCGCCGATCCGGACGACGCGCTCCTTGCCGCTTATGTCGAGGATGAGACGACCCTTTCGCACGAACGGCTCCACGACCAACTGGCGGCACAGACCCGGCAGGCGACGGTCCACCCGGTGTTCTTCGGCTCAGCCATCACAGGCGCGGGGGTGGATGCGCTGATGGCCGGTATCAAGGAACTGCTGCCTGCGGCGCAGGGCGATGTGGACGGGCCGGTCTCCGGCACCGTGTTCAAGGTCGAACGCGGTCCGGCCGGGGAGAAGATCGCATACGTACGGATGATCTCTGGAACCGTGCGCACGCGGGACACGCTGAACTTCCGCCACGCCCACGGGAAACACGACAGCGATCCCGGAAATCCGCATGAACGGAATCCGGTGGGAAACCGGACAGACGAGGCAGCGAAAGTCACCGCGATCAGCGTGTTCGAGCACGGCTCGGCCGTCCGGCGATCGTCCGTCACGGCTGGGCAGATCGGGAAGCTCTGGGGCCTCGGCGACATCCGCATCGGCGACGAGATCGGCGTGCCGCGCGAGATCCCCTCGGCGGGCGGCCACTTCGCTCCACCGACCCTCGAAACGGTCGTGATTCCCGGCCACCCCACCGACAAGGGTGCGCTGCATACCGCACTGGCCCAGCTCGCCGAACAGGATCCGCTGATCAATCTGCGGCAGGACGACGTGCGCCAGGAGGTGTCCGTTTCGCTCTACGGTGAAGTGCAGAAAGAGGTCATCCAGGCGACGCTGGCGGATGACTTCGGCTTGGACGTCACCTTCCGCGAGTCGACGACCATCTGCATCGAGCGGCCCGCGGGTACGGGTTCTGCCGCCGAGATGATCGGAAAGCAGACCAATCCGTTTCTCGCCACAGTCGGGCTCCGGATCGATCCGGCACCCATCGGCTCAGGGATCACTTTCCGCCTGGAGGTCGAACTCGGTTCCATGCCGTTCTCGTTCATCAAGGCGGTGGAGGAAACCGTCCACGACACCCTGCGCGAGGGAATGCACGGATGGCAGGTCACGGACTGCACGGTCACCATGACGCACTCGGGCTATTGGGCGCGGCAGAGCCATTCCCACGGCGTCTTCGACAAGAGCATGTCGAGTACGGCCGGCGATTTCCGCAATCTGACACCGCTCGTCCTGATGACCGCCCTGCGCCAGGCCGGCACCACGGTGTACGAACCGATGCACCGGTTCCGGCTCGAGATCCCGTCCGATCTTTTCGGACCGCTGCTTCCCGTACTGGCTCGGCTGCGTGCCGTCCCGCGTACACCGTCCACGCACGGGACGACCACCGCGCTGGAAGGCGACATCCCCGCCGCCCGGGTGCACGAACTGGAGCAACTGCTGCCAGGCCTGACGCGCGGTGAGGGCGTACTGGAATGCGCCTTCGACCGCTACGAACCGGTCCGGGGCACACCACCGACACGCCCGCGCACCGACCACAACCCGCTCAACCGCAAGGAGTACCTGATCCATGTGGTGCGCCGGGTCTGACGGCCCGACGGGTGACGGTGCCGTGGCGGGCAGCGGAGAGGGTGGGCACAGATGCACCGGGCCGCGCCGTGGCAGGGGGGCAGCGCCGGCCTCGATCAGGCGTACGTCGAGTGATCGACAGAAATCGAGACCTTGATAACGGGACGGTTGCAGAACCACTCGGATGCATTGCCACGCGATCGCGACGGACGTTGGTCAAAGCATGAACGCTTCTGCTGGTAATCCGATTCCGACGCCCGACGCGCAGCTCACAGGGGCCTACTGGCTGGACAGCCCCGTCGGTCACGCGGAGGACTGCCCGTGGTGTGAACAGCTGCGCGAGTCGGAGAAACGTCGCACCGATGATCAGACAGTACGCAGGAACCTTTCCGCCCCCGGCTGGACCACCCTTGCGTACGCGGCGCAGCCGGGCGAGCTGAACGGCCTCACCGTCCGAGCGGCCATGCTCGCGACCTCACTCGCCACCATCATCGCGGCGGCTGCCTCGGTGGTACTGGGCTGAGGCACGGGAACGACGCGAACGGGCGACCGGTGCACCACCGGCACCGGTATCGCCCGCCCGCCACGGACCGGCCCGCCTCGGCGTCCGGCTTCGGCGTCGGATGCCGCGTCTGGCCGCGAAGCATTCCGCGCCTGCGGACGGCGGATGCTCAGTCCTCCCAGTCCAGTTGCTGGTCGGGAACGCCGACCGAGCGGCCGTACGCCTGCACCTCGGCCCGCGAGGCGGCATCCCCTCGTGGGTAGCGGAAAACACGACCGGCGAACACCACGAACGCCTCGGTCGTGGTGTTGTAGTTGACGTACCACCCGCCCGTCGGCTCCAGGCACCCGGCGATCGCCTCGGCCAGCCGCTCCGCGTCGGCCTCCGGGGCCTGGAAGTCCAGCAGGGTCCAGCGCCCGGGCTGCCCGTCCGCCGCATCGCCGACCTCGATCCTCCGCACCGACGTGACGTGCAGGGGAACGCTGTTCAGCACACTGCCCACACGCAGGCTCTCTCCGATCAGCACGCCACTGAGCACGCCGCACTCCTCGTATCTCGTCATCGACCTCACGACATCAGCGAGACCACACGCTACCTACGACGTCGACGCTCCGACGGCATGGCCGGACACCGACGTGGAGTGGAAACGAGCAGGCGGAAGAGGACGGAATAGGGGCACTCGTCCTATGACGCCTTCTGACCGGCCCGACCAGACACAAGTCGCACTGGTCTCACAGGCATCACTTCCCACAGGCTCAGAAGGGAGACCAGGAATGAGCCGGACCGACCCCGGCAGCCGCCGCCGCGACGGCAACAGCCACAGCCACAACGGCGGCAACAGCCTCGACCACGGCCACAACGGCGGCGACAGTAGCGGCGACGGAGGCAACGCCGAGTACGGGCGCAGGACCTTCACCCGGTCCAGGAGCCACTTCACGGACCGCATCACCGCGGACGGAAGGGACGGCTGGCCGGTCGAGGCAGGCCGCTACCGCCTGGTGGCCAGCCGTGCCTGCCCATGGGCGAGCCGTTCCCTGGTCTCGCGTCGCCTGCTGGGTCTCGAGAGCGCTCTCTCCCTGGCCGTGGCGGATCCCATCCAGGACGACCGCAGCTGGCGTTTCACGCTCGACCCCGACGGCCGCGATCCCGTGCTCGGCATCCGCTACCTCAGCGAGGCCTACGACGCCCGCGAGACCGGCTACCCCGACGGCGTCAGCGTGCCGGCGATCGTGGACGTACCCAGCGGCCGGCTCGTCACCAACGACTTCCAGCAGATCACGCTGGACTTCGCCACCGAGTGGACGGCCTTGCACCGCCCGGGCGCGCCCGACCTCTATCCGGAACGGTTGCGCGACGAGATCGACGAGGTCATGGCGGACATCTACCGTGACGTCAACAACGGCGTGTACCGGGCGGGCTTCGCGACGCGCCAGAGCGAATACGAGGAAGCCTGCACCGGTGTCTTCCGGCGCCTGGAAGCGCTCTCGAAGCGGCTCGCCGACCGCCGCTACCTCGTCGGAGACACGCTCACGGAGGCGGACATCCGCTTGTTCACCACGCTGGTCCGCTTCGATGCGGTCTACCACGGCCACTTCAAGTGCAACCGGTGGAAGCTGGCGGAGGATCCCGTCCTGTGGGCGTACGCCCGCGACCTTTACCAGACGCCCGGCTTCGGCGACACCGTCGACTTCGGCCACATCAAACGGCACTACTACCGCGTCCACACCGGCATCAACCCGACCCGCATCGTGCCCGTCGGCCCGGATGTGGCCGGGTGGCTCACGGCCCACCACCGGCAGGAACTGGGCGGGCGGCCGTTCGGCGACGGCACGCCGCCAGGGCCGGTGCCTCCGGCCGAGGAGGTCCCGGCAACCGGGCGTCCCTGACCCCACAGACCGAACGAAGGAGATTCAGGTGCGCAAGAAGAAGAAGCTTCCGGTCGTCTACAAACCGTTCGGCTTCTTGCTCGGATGGGCGAGTGGAGCGCTGGCCGGTCTGGCCTTCCAGGCGACGTGGAAGGCTCTGCGCCACGAGGAGGACGCCCCGGACGCCCTCGACCGGGAACGGAGCTGGCGCGAGGTGCTGCTGGCAGCCGCCGTTCAGGGAGCGATCTTCGCCGTCGTCCGCAGTGCGGTCGACCGGGCCGGCGCCAAGGCCATCGAGCGCACGACCGGCGTCTGGCCGGAGAGCGGGAAGGACGGCAAGGGTGGTGGCAGGGACTGACGCCGCCCGTCTGCTGCCTGACCGGCGCCATGGCTCGTTTCGGCTGCGCTACGGCTTACGCCGCGCCCTCGCATGGACTGTTCGAGTCCGCCCGATGGCGCGCCGTGGCGGGCAGGCGTACGACGGAAGGGCGAGGGGACCCGACCGGGGTCCCGTCAACCGGAGGAGGAGTCATGCAGCAGCCCGGAACCACCACCACGCTGAGCAAGGAGATGCAGGACTGCGTCGACGCGTGCATGTCGTGCCACAGCATCTGCGAGGAGAGCATGAGCTCCTGCCTGCAGATGGGTGGTCAGGCCCAGATGCAGATCATGCGGGCGCTGATGGACTGCACCGAGATCACCCGCATATGCGCGGACATGATGATGCGCAGGTCGCCCATGGCGGCCGAGATGTGCCGGATGTGCGCCAGGGCATGCGACATGTGCGCCGAGGCGTGTATGGGCATGCCGGAGGATCCGCTGATGATGCGGTGTGCGGAGTCCTGTCGCCGCTGCGCGGAGATGTGCCGCACGATGGCGGGCGCCGCGGCCTGAGCCACGGAGACCCGCTGATCCGACCGCGAATCGCGCGGCCGGTGCCGGAGGCGCCCCGCGCGTCTTCGGTACCGGCCGGTGCCGGAGGATTCCCGCGCGTCTTCGGTACCGGCCGGTGCTCTGCCGGTGCCGGAGTCGCGGCATCAGGCCGTCAGGCCGTGCCGGTCTCCCCTTCGAGATAGCGGCTGACCTGCGCGGCGATGCTGTCCTTGGCGGCGCCGGGCCGCTTTCCGCCGCACGCCGACGGCTGCGGCACGCCGATGCCGCCCACCCACACGCAACGCCGGGTCCATTCCTCGTCGGCCCTCAACTGGACCTGAACGTCGACGATCTCCAGCTGGTCCTCCGGACCGGCGGCGAAGATCGTCGCTGTGGCGCGGCGCAGGGGGTAGACGTCGAAGCCCTCGATGAACTGGGAATTGCGCCAGTCGAGAAACGCGCCCTCGCCGTCGCCGCCGATGCGGACGTCCAGTTGGCCGTCCTCGAGCTGAAGCGCGATCGATTCCCCCGAGCGATTCTCGACGGTTACGCGGAAGCTGAAGTACGTGAGATCTTTCGCGTGGTCGTCGCGACCCCGCGGCGGCTCGTCCTTTTTCAGATCATGGACACGAACCCGGAGACCTGGGTGCTCGTCGTCGTACTCCTGCCAGTCCCCCACGATGTTCGGTTCGTGCACAATTCACCCCTCGGCTCCACAGAGCTGTTTCCTACCCGCGCGCGCAGCGGGGTGTCAAATACCCGAATCCAACATCGTTCCCCACTTTTTTCGGTTCCGTACCCGGTGACCAGGGCATCCGGTCGGGAAATGATCAATAAGAGTCGTTTTCTGCTCGAGTCCCGGTGTCGCACATCACGTACGGTCTCTTGATCGCCGCTGCTGTGGGCGGAATGACACGCGTCTCAATGGGTCGCCAGTTCCCGTACGGCAGCCGCCACCGCTCCCTGGCGAGAAGCGGTGCGCACGCCGTGCGGCGCTCAGGCGCCTGAGCGAACCTGGAGCGGCGGGCCCGCGACGTCGCGGGCCAGGTCGCGCAGGGGCCGGTCCGCAGGCAGGAGGTGACCATGGACCCCGTCGAGGCGCTCAAGCGGATCGCGTTCCTGCTGGAGCGGACCCAGGCGCCCACCTACCGTGTGCGGGCCTTCCGCACGGCTGCCGACGTCGTCGCGGCCATGACGGACCAGGAGCTGGCGGACCGGCTCGCCGCAGGGACGCTGGAAGCGGTGAAGGGAATCGGCCCCAAGACGGCGAACGTGGTGCGCGAGGCGCTGGCCGGTGACGTGCCCGGCTATCTGGAACGGCTCGAGCAGGAGACCGCGTCGCCCCAGGGCGCGGACGGCGGCACGGACGGTGGCACCGGGAGCCACGGTGAGCGGCTGCGTGCGCTGCTGCGCGGCGACTGCCATATGCACTCCGACTGGTCCGACGGCGGCAGCCCCATCGAGGAGATGGGACGGACGGCGGCGCAGCTGGGACACGAATGGGCGGCGCTCACCGACCACTCCCCACGGCTGACCGTGGCGCGCGGCCTGTCGGCCGAGCGGCTGCGGGAGCAACTGCGGGTGGTGGCCGAACTCAACGCGACATGGGCGCCGTTCCGGCTGCTCACCGGCATCGAGTGCGACATCCTGCCGGACGGGTCGCTCGACCAGGAGCCCGAACTGCTCGAGCTTCTCGACGTCGTGGTCGTGTCCGTGCACTCCAAACTCCGCATGGACGCCGCCGCGATGACACGCCGTATGGTCACAGCCGTACGCAATCCGCTGGCGGACGTGCTCGGACACTGCACCGGACGGCTGGTCACCGGGCGCGGGCGGCCCGAGTCGGAGTTCGACGCGGACGAAGTGTTCGCGGCGTGCGCCGAGTCGGGCACGGCGGTGGAGATCAACAGCCGTCCGGAGCGGCTCGATCCACCACGGCGTCTGCTGCGTCAGGCTCTCGAGGCGGGCGTGCTGTTCTCCGTCGACACGGACGCGCACGCGCCGGGCCAGCTCGACTGGCAGATCCTGGGCTGCGCCCGTGCCGAGGAGTGCGGGGTGCCTGCCGAGCGCGTCATCACCTGCTGGACGGCGGAGGAGCTGCTGACCTGGACGCGTACGCGCGAGATGCCCCGTCACGCTCGCTGAAACCGCGCTGAGAACGCTCACCGGCCGGCCACGGCCGCCCGCCGCGACCCACCTCCCAGTAACCCACTGTAACGATTCGCCCCATTTCTCTGCTCTATCCATAAAGAAGAAATAAGCGCAGAATGAACATGTGCGGCATCCGCCGCGCGACGCGGTCAGACTTGCAGGAACTGTAAGGAGACGAGTCTCATGGCCGACGTTTCGCACCGGGGAGACATAACCGCCCACCCCGACGTTTCCGAGATGCGGGACCGATACGCCCGCATACTGGGCGGACGTGATGTGGTACTCGTGGATGCGCCGGTGTTCCTCATCGGCCTGTACTGTGCCGCATCCCCGTGGATCCTCCACTTCGGCGCCAGCGAGCCCGCGCTCGTGGGGCACAACCTCATCATGGGGGTCGCCATCGGCCTGCTGGCCCTGGGCTTCACTGTCAACCCCGCCAGGATGTACGGCCTGAGCTGGGCCATGTGCGCCATCGGCGTCTGGCTGATCATCTCTCCGTGGGTGGTCGGTCGAGGCCCCGACGCCGGCGTCATTCTCAACAACGTCCTCATCGGCGCCCTCACCGTCCTGCTCGGCCTCGTCTGCGCCGGAGCAGCAGCGAAGACCGGCCGCGAGACCACGACGCCCGGCCGGGCGACGACCGCCGAGCCGTTCACGCGCACGGAGACGCGGCCTGAGGTCTGAGACCGGAGGCGCGAAGCCCGAGGTGTGAATCCTTCACACAATGCGACCGAGGAGTCAGCCGCGTACCACGGAGCCTGCGGCCCGCGCGTACGCGGCTGCTCTGCTGTACGGGAGTACGGTGAAGTTGAAGGGCCAACAAGAGGCATTCGGGTGAAGGGGCGAAAATTACTCGTGGAGGAGCCCGGCGTACAGCCCGACGCACGGCCTGGCGTAACAACATAGCCCGCTCGGGTGGCTCTTGCGCTCGGCCGCTCGGCGCCCGGCATAACGAATTCCCATCCGTCCGGAGGGAGCAGTGCAATGCTTCAGCCCGACAAGGCACGGGTCGCCCGCCTTCTCAACCGTTATCGCGCCTGGGAACGCATGATGCTCGCCGATCCGACGAATCTCACGGTGCGCCGAAGGTTCGAGGACACCGCGTACACCTTGTGCGTACTCATGGGCCGGCGCAACGCACGCGAGGCCGCCCTCGCGGCGGAGAGCTATCTGTGGCCGTCGCACCGCTCGCGGGCACAGGCCCAGGTGCCGCACGAAGCCGATACCTGAAGTGATTGCTTAGTGAGAAGTGATTGCTCGGTAATTGCATGCCCTTCTGCGATTGCATGTCCTTGTGCCGCTGTTCTGCCTAATCCCGACTGCCCGCGCGATTGGCCGGACCGCTCCCCGGTTACGCATCAGCACACCTGAACACTCAGCGCGTCCGTGGTGACCAGGAGCGAAGGTGGCGCATGCTGTTCCGCAAGCGGAGGGAGAGGCTGACAGCGTCTGCGCAGGCGGCGGCGGTCACCGGTTTTGAGGCTCTCGACGGCCGGCTGCCGGCGTCCGAGGCGGGCCAGGGACTGTTGCGGAAAGCGTTCCCGGACCACTGGTCGTTCCTGCTGGGCGAGCTCGCGCTCTACAGCTTCGTGGTCCTGATCCTGACAGGCACCTATCTGACCTTCTTCTTCGACCCGGGCATGACCCCGAGCATCTACCAGGGAAGCTACGAGCCCCTGCGGGGCCAGGCCATGACGCAGGCGTATGCCTCCACGCTCGACATCAGCTTCGAGGTCCGCGGCGGGCTGCTGATCCGGCAGATCCACCACTGGGCGGCGCTGGTGTTCGTCGCCGCCATCGGCCTGCACATGCTGCGGATCTTCTTCACGGGTGCGTTCCGCAAGCCGCGCGAGGTCAACTGGACGATCGGGGTGACGCTGTTCCTCCTCGCCCTTCTTGAGGGCTTCGCCGGCTACTCACTGCCGGACGACCTGCTCTCGGGCACGGGGATGCGCACGGCGCACACCATCGTCATGTCGATTCCGGTCCTCGGCACCTATCTCAGCTTCTTCATCTGGGGCGGACCCTACCCCGGCGAGGACATCCTGCCCCGGCTCTACGTCGTCCACATTCTGCTGGTGCCCGGCCTGCTGGTTGCTCTGATCGCCGTCCATCTGATCCTTGTCGTGTATCTCAAGCACACGCAGTGGAACGCGCGCGGCCGGACCAACCGGAATGTGGTCGGTCACCCGATGTTTCCCCAGTTCACCGCCAAGTCCGCGGGCCTGTTCTTCATGGTCTTCGGTCTGCTGACCGGGCTTTCGGCGGTCGCGCAGATCAACCCCGTCTGGCTGTACGGCCCGTACCGCACCGACCAGGTCGCCACGGGCGCGCAGCCCGACTGGTACGTGGGTTTTCTGGAGGGGGCCATGCGCATCATGCCGCCGTGGCAGACCACGGCGGCCGGGCACACGGTGATGTGGAACGTGTTCCTCCCCGCGGTGGTCCTCCCTGGCGTGCTGTTCGTGGTGCTGTTCGCCTACCCGTTCTTCGAGAGGTGGGTGACGGGCGACCGGCGGGAACACCACCTGTGCGACCGGCCTCGCAACCGGCCTACCCGTACCGCTCTGGGCGTCGCCGCCATCGTGTTCTACGCGGTCCTGCTGCTGGCGGGCGGCAATGACGTGATCGCGTATTCGTTCCTGGTCTCCGTCAATGCGCTGACGTGGATCTTCCGTATCGCCGTCTTCGTCGGCCCCGTCGTGGCCTTCGTCGTCACGAAGCGGCTCTGCCTGGCTCTGCAGGACCACGAGCGGCGGTTGCTCCTCGAAGGGGTGGAGACCGGCGAGGTGAGCCAGAGCCTCTACGGCGGGATCAGCGAGAGCCACCGCCCGGTGGAGGCGGGACGGCGCTACCGCATCCTGGTGCGCGACGTGCCCCGCCCCTTGCCCCCGCCGCCGCAGGCCGCCACGCGTCTGCAGCGGCTTCGGTCCGGCTTGAGCTCCTGGTACTACGGCGACCGCGTGGAGATGCCGATGACGCCCGAGGAGCGGCGCAAAGTCGAGGAGGCCCTCGCCGAACCGTCCGGCGGCGAGGCCAGGAGTGAGGCCGGGCAGTAGTCGCAGAAGGCGGTCTGCAGCGCGGGAAGCCGTCACTCGCCCCTGTGGACGTACTCGAACACCAACCCGACCACACCGGCGCCGAGCACTCCCATCCCGATCACGAAAAGCCACAGGCCGTACACGACTCCCAGGGCTGCCACGGCCGCGCCCAGAGCGGTCACCGGCGGATAGGCGCTGCGCGGCGGGAAGAAGTCCAACGCGCCCACGCGTTCGGCCACTTCCCCGCGCCTCCGGTCCTCCGGCCGCTTCCCGCCGAGCCGGTATTTCCGTGTGAAGAAGAGCGCGATCAGGCCGGACATCAGAAACGACACGGTCAGCGCCGCAGTGCCGGCCGGGTCCTGGGCGAACCAGCCGTAGCCGAGGCCGGTGACGAAGAAGAATCCCGCGACCCCGGCGAAAAGCTGGGCTTCGGTTTTCACACGCTGTACCTTCCGTGCGAATCGGGGGTGGGTCTCTCCCTGTCCTCTCCGGCTGGTTCCTCTCTGCCAATCTCGGTGCGGATTCTCGTCCTGGCCTCGGGGTGGTGCAGGTCGAAGGCTGGCGAGTCGGAGCGGATTCTCGGCAGTGCAACGAAGTTGTGGCGCGGCGGAGGACAGGACGTCGCCCACTCGAGGGAACGCCCGAATCCCCAGGGATCGTCGGTCTCGGCCTTGGGTCCGTGTTTCGCGGTCTTCCACAGGTTGTAGAAGAACGGCAGATTGGACAGGCCCACCAGGAACGCTCCGATGGTGGAGACCATGTTCAGGAGGGTGAATCCGTCTGCGGCAAGGTAGTCGGCGTAGCGCCGCGGCATACCGATCTCACCGAGCCAGTGCTGGACGAGGAACGTCGCCTGGAATCCGATGAACAGCGTCCAGAACTGGATTTTTCCGAGGCGTTCGTCGAGCAGGCGGCCGGTCCACTTCGGCCACCAGAAGAAGAATCCGCCGAACATCGCGAAGACCACGGTTCCGAACAGCACGTAGTGCAGATGCGCCACGACGAAGTACGTGTCGGTGAGGTGGAAGTCGAGCGGCGGCGAGGCGACCAGCACACCGCTGAGCCCGCCGAGCAGAAAGGTGACCAGAAATCCGAGGGCCCAGAGCATCGGTGCCTCGAACGAGACGCTGCCGTGCCACATCGTGCCGATCCAGTTGAAGAACTTCACTCCCGTGGGTACCGCGATCAGGAACGACATGAGAGCGAAGAACGGCAGCAGCACCGCTCCCGTGGCGAACATGTGGTGGGCCCAGACGACCGCGGAGAGCATGGTGATGACGATCGTGGCCGTGACCATGCCCAGATAGCCGAACATCGGCTTGCGGCTGAACACCGGAACGATCTCGCTGACCACGCCGAAGAACGGCAGGGCGACGATATAGACCTCCGGATGGCCGAAGAACCAGAAGAGGTGCTGCCAGAGGATCGCGCCGCCGTTGGGCGAGTCGAAGATATGGGCACCGAATTTCCGGTCCGCGACCAGGCAGAGCAGCGCGGCAGCCAGTACGGGGAAAGCAAGAAGCGCCAGGATGGACGTGAAGAGGATGTTCCAGGTGAAGATCGGCATCCGGAACATCGTCATGCCGGGCGCCCGTAGGCACACGATGGTGGCGATGAAGTTCACCGACCCCAGCGTGGTGCTGAGGCCCGCAAGCACCAGCCCCATCGCCCACAGGTTCCCGCCCGCGCCGGGCTCGCGGACGGCGCTGTTGAGGGGCGCGTACGCGAACCAGCCGAAGGCGGCCGCTCCACCCGGGACCACGAACCCGGAGACCACGATCAGCCCGCCGAAGAGGAACAGCCAGTAGGTCAAGGCGTTCAATCGCGGGAACGCCACATCCGGTGCACCGATCTGCAGCGGCATCACGGCGTTCGCGAAGCCGGCGAACATCGGCGTGGCGAAGAGCAGCATCATCACCGTGCCGTGGATGGTGAACAGCTGGTTGTACTGCTCCGACGACATCAACTGCAGCCCGGGCCGGGCGAGTTCGGCCCGCATCAGCATCGCCAAGAAACCGCCGAACAGGAAGAACCCGAAGGCGGTCACCATGTACATGTTGCCGATGACCTTGTGGTCGGTGGTCGTCAGGTAGGTCAGCAGCCTGTTCCCCGCGCCGACACGGCGGCTCGGCCCCGCCTCAGCCGGCTGCGCCACCTCTTGGCCGAGCTGCGGCATGCACCCTCCGTACGCCGGCGACAGGCCTGACGCCACTACGGCATCAGCGCGGCTGGTGCTTAGCCGCGGCCGGGCACCCGCAAACCCGCGCTCGGCCGTTCGGTCCAGCGGCCCGGGACGCGTTCGGCGTCACGTGCGCAGCGCACCCTGGCCCACGTCGGCGGAGCGGGGTGCGATGGTGAACAGACCGCCCTCAGGGTCGCGCAGAGTGATCTCCTCGCCGAGGCTCGTCGTCTGCTCCTCCATGATCGTGCCGCCGAGCTTCACCGCCACCTTCGCCGCCTCGTCCACGTCGGGGACCGTGAAGATGACCTGCCAGCGGGGTCTGATCGTCGGGTCCGCCGCCGCTTCGAGGGCACCGGAGCTGAGGCGGGCGAGGACGTGTCCGCCGCAGCGCAGGTGCACTTCCTCGTCCTGGTACTCGACCTCGCAGGAGCCCGCTTTGCCGCTGGCCCAGCCCAGGACCTCGCCGTAGAAGATGGCCGCCTCGAAGGCGTCCCGCGTGCGCAGCCGCACCCACGCCGGCACCTCGTCGTCCTCCCATGTCCCCCAGCCGGCGAAGAGCTCGCCCTCCCAGATGCCGAAGACGGCGCCGTCACGGTCGGCTGCGAGCGCGCCGCGTCCCGCCGAGAAGGTCATCGGCCCGACCGCGATCGTGCCGCTCCGCTCCCGGATGCGCGAGGCGGCCTCGTCGGCGTTGCTGACGGCGAAGTACGGCGTCCACGCCACGGCCACCTGCAGGGCGTGTGCGAGAGCGCCGATGCCGGCGACCGGCCTGCCGTGCAGGAGGGCGATGCTGAACTCGTCGCCGAGCCTGGCCGGCCGGAAGTTCCAGCCGAGCACAGCGCTGTAGAACTCCTGCGCGTCTTCGAGATCGCGGGTCATGAGGCTGACCCAGCAGGGTGCTCCGTTGACGGCATCGCTCGTGGTCGTGGGTGCGGGGTGTGCCGTGGTCTTCTTGTCCATCGCAGTCAGCGTCTCGCTCGTGTGAAGGCTCGCCGGGCCCCTGGGGCCGACGATCGCCTCTGTCTTCCGGCCGAGGGGCGTCCGCCGGAGCCGCTGCCCCGGGTACGCACGGTGCAGGACGCCCATCGTCCGTCGGGAGGCCGTGCGGCGCTCGTCGGCGGCACCGAGCCTATGGGCAAGTACCCAATTCCGAGCGCCGGACACGGAGGGGCATTCCGTAATGAATGCACCAATGAACGCGCCATGCATCACGGCGGTCCGGGGACCGTCAGGCCCGCTGCCGCGCCAGACGGGCGGCGGCGGGCACGGCCTCGACCAGCTCGCGGTCCGGCTCCTCGACGTCGTCGAGGCTGGTGAGCGGCGGGCCCGCCGGGACCAGCGACGGGCTCTCCGGAGCCCGCTTCGCCTCCTGCAGGAACGGTGCGGGCTTGGACCAGGCCAGCGGCTCGCGGTCCAGGGCCTTGACGCGTCGCGAGAACCAGACGAGCTTGCCGTCGGGGGTACCGCAGGCGCCCCAGCCGTCACTCATGGCCGCGATCCGCGCGAGACCGCCCCGCGTGGGGCCCAGCAGCCGCGGCATACGGCGGTCGTAGTCGGCCACGGCGGCTATCAGGTTCTTGCCGTTCCACCACAGCTCGACGACGCAGCGCTTGTCGTCGCCCGTGTGCTCCAGGACGTTCAGCATCAGCTCGTCGACGCCGCGGCACATGGGGCCGATGTGGTTCTCCAGCCTCCAGTACCTGAGATGCGCGGCCACGATGCGCCTGACCTGCGGAACCCGTTCGCGGCGCGCCTCTACTTCGACCATGTAGTAGCTGCTGTTGACCGGAACGTTCATCGTTGGCTCCTCACCCGCGAAGCTCATTGCGTTCGCCTCCCGACTGGGAGAGCCCCGAACACGAAGCGTGAGCAGTGGTCGCTTCTGAGTTGCCTCCAGCGTGGGGGCATGAGTCCACTCCTGCAACAGGAGCACCCTGGGTAGCCGAGCACGGCTCTGACCTGCGGTTTTCCCTACGGCACAACAGCCGGTTCCGCCACGCTGTGTAACCCGACCGCAACATGGAGTGGCCTCTCGGGTCGGCCCGGCGCGCCCCATACGGAGTAGGGCGTGTGGCGAACGCGCGACCGCGCCGCCGGGACCTGCGGCGGATCTCTCTGCCACCGCTCCCTGACGTGTGGATCACCCCCGGCGGGGCACCCGCAGCCCGACAGAAGCGAGTGGCCGGTGTGCCGCGTGACGGAGGTGTCGGATGACCACGGCAGCAGCCGTGCGGCTGCCCGGGATGGACCATGTCTTCACGCTGCCGGGGGTGTACGCGCCGCAGTACGACACGTATCTGCTGGCTGAGGCACTGCGCCGGGAAGCCGTGGGACCCGGCGCGGACGTGCTCGACGTGGGGACCGGAAGCGGAGCACTGGCCCTGTACGCCGCGCGCCTGGGCGCCCGTGTCACCGCGACGGACATCTCGTGGCGGGCCGTTCTGACTGCCCGGCTCAACGCGCTGCTGGCCCGGCGGCGCATCGCCGTACACCGAGGAGACCTGCTGGAGCCGGTGCGCGGCCGGTCGTTCGACATCGTCCTCAGCAACCCTCCCTACGTGCCGACGCCGCCGGGCTCCCTGCCGCGGAACGGCGCGGCCCGCTCATGGGACGCCGGTCCCGACGGGCGGGCGTTCGTGGACCGCATCTGCGACACAGCGCCGTCCCTGCTGCGCCCGCACGGCAGGCTGCTTCTCGTGCACTCCGCCCTGTGCGGGACCGAGGCCACTCTGGAGCGCCTCTCGGCCGCCGGGCTGTGGGCCGAGGTCACCGACCGGATGTCCGTCCCGTTCGGGCCGGTCGTCCGCTCCCGGCTGTCGTGGCTGCGCTCGCGCGGCCTGCTGGGCGTCGACGACGAGCAGGAGGAGCTGGTGGTCGTCCGTGCCGAACGCATCTGACCGCCCCCGCCGCGTCACCATCGACCGCGACGGTCCCATCGTGGTGGAGGGACCCGTGGAGGTCGTCCTGGAGGACGGCAGCGTGGTGACCTCGCAACGGTTCGCCGCGGCCATCTGCACGTGCCGGCGCAGCCGTACGTATCCGTGGTGCGACACCAGCCACCGCCGCCGTACCAGCCGTGCCAGGGGCGAACCGCAGCAGCCGTGCCCCAGGTCGGACGGAGCCCCGGAATGACCACATCCCAGGAAGGCCCGGTGCTCTCGCCACGGGAAGAACGGCGCAGGCTGGTGCAGTCGCTCCGCCGGCGGCCCGCCGGTACCGTGCTTCCGCAGCCGCGCGGCGCCCTGTCCGCCTCGGTGATCCCGGCGCTGCAGGGTGCTGCCCACCCCTTGCCGGGGCACGCGGACGTGGCCCGCGCCGACCCGTACGGCGAGGATCTGCAGCTCGCCCTCTACATCCTCTACGAAATGCACTACAGGGGCTTCGAGGGGGTCGACGACCACCTCGAGTGGAACGCCGGTCTGCTGGGTCTGCGCGGCATCCTGGAGGACCGCTTCCTCACCGCGCTGCGGAAGGACACGCCGCATGGCCGGAGCGTGGACGACGCGCTCGCGGATCTGCTGGTCGAACCGGTCGGCGACGACGGCACCAGCGTCACCCACTTCCTGAGGAACGAAGGGCAGCTGTGGCACCTGCGCGAGTACGCGGCGGTGCGTTCGCTCTACCACCTCAAGGAGGCCGACCCGCACGCCTGGGTCATCCCTCGGCTGCGGGGCCGGGCCAAGGCCGCCATGGTGGCCGTCGAATACGACGAGTTCGGCGCGGGCCACGCGGAGGACATCCACGCCCAGCTCTTCGCCGACCTGATGGCGGACCTGGGTCTTGACACCACCTACGGCCACTACGTCGACGTCGCACCGGCCGAGGGGCTGGCCACGGTCAATCTCATGTCCCTGTTCGGACTGCACCGGGTCCTCCGCGGCGCGCTGGTCGGGCACTTCGCGTTCGTCGAGGTGACGTCGTCGCCCGGTTCACGGCGGCTCGCGGAGGCCATGCGCCGTACGGGTGCCGGTCCTGCCGCGGAGCGCTTCTACGCCGAGCACGTGGAGGCCGACGCCGTGCACGAGCAGGTGGTCCGCCATGAGGTCATCGGCGGCCTGCTCGCCGACGAGCCCGCGCTCGCTCCCGACGTGGCCTTCGGCGTCGAGGCCACCGGCGTGCTCGAGGAGCGGCTCGGGAACCGGCTTCTCGGGGCCTGGCGCGACAACCGCACCGCGCTGCGCACCCCTCTTCCGGACCTCTCGTCCTCGTAACCGCGTCTCAGGGTCGGCCGATCTCCTCCAAGTCCGTTTCGCGTAATCGCCCGAAGACCGTGTGCGGGCGAGGATGATGGGACATCAGCGAAGAGACGCAGTGGAACGACGGAGGATTCTGTGCCACTTGAGGGCGAGTACGAGCCGAGCCCAACCCTGTGGGCGCGTGATCAGGTCGAGCTCTACGAGAGCTCGGGCGGCACCGAGGGCACGACGATGCGCGGCAAGCCGGTGGTCATCCTGACGACCCGCGGCGCCAGGACCGGCAAGATCCGCAAGACCCCGCTGATGCGGGTGGAGCACGACGGTGTCTACGCGGTGGTCGCCTCGCTGGGCGGCGCCCCGAAGCACCCGGTCTGGTACCACAACATCGTGGCCGACCCCAGGGTCGAGCTCCAGGACGGTCCGGTACGCCAGGACATGACGGCGCGTGAGGTCACGGGCGAGGAGAAGGCCCTGTGGTGGGAGCGCGCGGTCGAGGCGTGGCCGGACTACGCCGAGTACCAGAAGAAGACCGACCGGGTGATCCCCGTCTTCGTGCTGGAGCCGGCGGCTGAGGATCACTGAGCGGGCGGTGCCGGCCGTCGCGTGACGGGTGGGCGGCGGGTCGCTTCACCCGGTCCGCGGCGGCAACCGGTGCAGGTGCACGTCGGTCAGCCGGCCCTTCTCCACGACAGCGGTCATGTACGTGCAGTGGGGCTGGCGCCGCCGGTCCGTGGGCGAACCCGGGTTCAGCAGCCGCAGGCCACCGGGCGCCGTGGTGTCCCACGGGATGTGGCTGTGGCCGAACACCAGGACATCCAGGTCGGGGAACCGCTCACGGCAGCGGCGTTCCCGGCCCTGGGCGGAGCCGGTCTCGTGGACGACTCCGAAGCGCAGACCGCCGAGCTCCGCCCGCGCCACCTCGGGCAGCCGCGCCCGCAGCTCGGGCCCGTCGTTGTTGCCGTACACGCCGATGACCCGCCGTGCCCGGCTCTCCAGCAGGTCCAGGGTGGCCGTGTCCACCCAGTCACCGGCGTGGATCACCACGTCGGCGTGCGGAAGTTCCGCGAGGAGCTCGGCGGGAAGTTCCCTGGCCCGGCGGGGCAGATGCGTGTCGGACATGATCAGCAGGCGCACGCTCTTCACCGTATCCGCGGCCTGCCGGCTGTGGTGCCGCGGAGCGCGTCGAGCACGACGGCACCCCAGCCGGCCGGGTCGTCACCCGGTGGGACCGGCGGGACAGATGTAGGTGAAGTCTGGATCGAACGCCTGGATCGCCCCGACCACGGCGTTGCACACGGCGCTCGGCAAGTCGGCGATGTCATCCGGCAGGACGATCGAAGGGATGGTGATCGAGAATCCCGGGATGTCGATGTCGATGTCCCGGGGGGCGTTGGTGTCGGCGACTGCGGCGCCTGCGCCGCCGAAGACCGCGCCGGCGGCCAGGGCGGCCGCGGCGACCGTGGTACGGATCCGCATGTGAATCTCCCATGGTCGAGGGGGAATGTGCGGATCCATAGGACAGTAGGACCGGGGCGGCGCGGCCGTGTTGATCCAGGCGTGGGCATGGCGAAGACGGCCAGGTGGAGCACAGCGTGGGCCACGGCGGGGACGAGGCGTCAACCCACTTCGATCTCACACCAGACCTGTTTGCCCCCGCCGGCGGGTACCGTGCCCCAGGCCGCCGAGAGGGCCTCGACGAGGAGGACGCCGCGTCCGCCGGTGGCCTCCCAGCCGACGTTCGCCGGCTTGACCGGGGTACGGGGTGAGGCGTCGGCGACCGCCACGCGCAGCCGGTCCTCGATTCGTGTGAGGTCGAGCCGCACCGGGCCGTCGGTGTGCACCAGGGCGTTGGTGACGAGCTCGGAGACGACCAGGAGCACGGTGTCGGTCTCACGTGTCACCGCCCATTTCCGCAGGGTGCGCCTGGTGAAGCGGCGTGCGTGGCGGGCCGCTTCCGGAACCCGCCACACCGTCCAGGTCTCGCGCGATGGCCTCACGGCCATGCCGTCGTAGCGCATCAGCAGCAACGCCACGTCGTCGCCCCGGTGCGCGTTGCCGAGCAGTGCGTCGGCCATGAGGCCCAGGTCGTCCTGGTCGGCGGCGGACAGTGCGCCGCTGAGCCTGCGCATGCCCTCGTCGAGTTCCAGATCCGCGGACTCGACCATCCCGTCGGTGGTGAGTGCCAGGAGCGTGCCGGGCCCGAGCCGCAGCGGGGTCATCGGGAAATCGGCCTCGGTGATCACACCGAGTGGCGGCCCGCCCTCGGCCTCCACGACCTCGGTGGTGCCGTCCGGGTGGCGCAGCACCGGGGGCAGATGGCCGGCCCGTACGCACCAGGCGGTGCCGTCCTCCATGTCGACGTCGACGTAGGCGCAGGTGGCGAAGAGGTCGGTCTCCATGCCCATGAGCAGCCGGTTGGCGTGGGAGACGACGACGTCCGGGGGGTGTCCTTCGATGGCGTAGGCACGCAGGGCCGTGCGCATCTGGCCCATGAGGGTCGCGGCTCCGGCGTTGTGTCCCTGGACGTCGCCGATGACCAGGGCCACGTGGTTGTCGTGCAGCGGGATCACGTCGTACCAGTCCCCGCCCACCTCCAGGCCCGCGGTGGCGGGCAGATAGCGCGCGACGGCCTCGCCGCCCGGCAGGGCCGGCAGCCTGCGCGGGAGCAGGGTTCGCTGCAGCATCCCGACGAGTTCGTGTTCGGCGTCGAACGCGCGGACACGCATCAGCGCCTGCCCGGCGAGACCCGCGACCGCGGTGAGCAGGGCGCGCTCGTCGGCGCCGAATTCGTGCGGGGTGTCCCAGCCGATCAGGCAGACGCCCACCATGCGGTCGCCGGCCGGCAGCGGCAGAACGGCGAGCCCGCCGCGTCCCACCTCGGCGAGCGGCGGCTCCAGCTCGGTCCCGGCGGGCCAGACCGCGGGACGCCCCTCGCGGAGCGCCGCCGCCAGCGTGGGCATGGCGCGCACGGGCGCGTCCGGCCACTCCGAGCGCCACTCGCTGCGCCACACCCCGGGCCAGGCCTCCGGCTCGGGCGGTTCCAGGACGGTGACCACCAGCCGGTCGCCTTCCAATTCGGCCAGGGCCATCCGGTCGGCCCCCATCGGCGCCCGCAGGGCTCCCACGACCGCCTGGCTGACCTCGCGGACGGTGGTCGCCGTGGCGAGCACGGCGGCCAGCCGCTGCACGCGGGCGACGTCGTTGACCTGCGTCCTCAGGTCGGAGGCGTCGACGACGGTGCCGAGCAGCCGGGCCGGACGGCCGTCTCCGGCGGAGAAGAGCTGCCCGCGCAGGCGCAGCCACCGCTGCTCGCCGGAGGGCTGCCGGATGCGGAACTCCAGTTCGCGGTCGCCGATGGTCATGTGGTCCGCTTCGACCACGGACATCAGGGTGGGCAGGTCCTCCGGCACGGTCAGCGCCAGCAGCGTCTCCACCTTCCCGTCGAACTCCGCCGGCGCCAGCCCGAACAGGTCGAGCACCTGTTCGTCCACGTCGATGCGCCCGGTGTCCATGGCGAGGCTGAACGAGCTGGCGCGCCTGTCCCCGTTCCGCTGGGCGTCGGCCGGATGCGCCGGGGCCCCGTTGTTATGCACGGTGAGGGCCGCGGCGTCGGAAATGTCCCGGCGCGAGGAAGGAGGCACATACGGTGCCGCCGGCTGCGACGGGACGTGCGAGGTGACGAGGGGCGGCGACACCGACGTGACCGCGCGTGCGGGCACGTTCGGAGACGGAGAGAGCGCCGTGACGGCCGTGGCGAACAGCTCCAGGCACCGCCGCTCATCGGCGTCGAAGCCGTCCGGGCCGTCGGTCACGGCGAGCAGGCACCCGGCCGTGCGCCTGGCATCGCCCAGCGGCAGGACGGCCAACGAGAAGTCATCGGCCGGCACACCCTCGGCCTGGACCGTGGCGGCGAGGTCCTCGGGCGTCAACCACAGCGACCCACCGGAACGGTGCGCGGCCGCCACCAGCGATCCCGATACGGGATAGACCTCCCGCAGCCCATACAAGGCGCGCGGCACGCCGGCCGACTCCACCAGCCGCAGTGTGCGAGCCGTCCCGTCGGCTGCGTAGACGGCCACCAGCATCGCCCTGGAGAAGACCAGTGCCTGCTCGACGAGCGAGCGGAGGCGCTCTCGGGGCCCGGCGTCACCGGGAAGCGACGTGAGGGCGAGTTCGGCACGCAGGGTCCGCGATCGGCGGTCTGCTGCACCCTCACTCACCACGTCCGCAATTACAGCGCTTTCGGAAGAGTTGCGCAGCCCTTGTGACCATTTCTCGAACACACTGCGTCCACCCCATGTCGCATGCTGCAGCGGCAGCGCAACGAGTCGCGAGGTCGGCGGAGGGCGGGCCGCTCAGTCCGCGACCAGCACGCCGACGCCTGTGATGCGTCCGTGGGCGAGGTCCGCCAGCGCCCGGTCGGCCTGCCGCATGGGGTAGCGCGCCAGCCGGACGCTGGGCCGCAGGCGCGCGGCCTCCGCGATGAAGGCGCGCCCGTCGTCCCGCGTGTTGGCGGTGACGCTGCGCAGGGTGCGTTCCTGGTACAGGTGGCGTGCGTAGTCGAGCCCTGGCACCGCGGTCAGATGGATGCCCGCCACCGCCAGCGTCCCACCACGGTCGAGCGCCATGAGCGCGACGGGCACGAGGACGCCGGCCGGCGCGAACAGGATGGCGGAGTCCAGTGGCTCCGGCGGCCCGTCCGCCGCGGCGGATGCGGCTCCCAGCTCGAGCGCGAGCCGCCGGGCCTCGGCGGAGCGGGTGACGACGTGCACGGTGGCCCCGCGAGCGATCGCGAGCTGGGCCGTCAGATGCGCGGAGGCCCCGAAGCCGTAGATGCCCAGCCGCCCTCCGGCGGGCAGATCGGCCCGGAGCAGTGCGCGGTAGCCGATGATTCCGGCACAGAGCAGGGGTGCGGCCTCCTCGTCGGTCCACCCCTGCGGCAGCTCGTAGATGTACCGTGCGTCGACGACGGTGTGTCCGGCGTAGCCGCCGTGGATGTCCCAGCCGGTGTACCGGGAGCGCGGGCACAGGTTCTCCCGTCCGGAGCGGCAGTAGCGGCAGTCCCCGCAGGTCCCGGCCAGCCAGGCGGCACCCACGCGCTCTCCGGCGTGCACGCCTTCCACGGACTCCCCCACGGCGACGACGCGTCCGACCACCTCATGGCCGGGGGTGCACTGCGGCATCCGCGGGGCCAGGTCGCCTTCCGCCAGGTGCAGATCGGTACGGCACACCCCGCACGCCCTGACCTCCAGCAGCAGCTCGTACGGCCCAGGCGCCGCCACGTCCCGTGCGACCCGGCGCAGTGGGCCGTCGTCGACCGGCCCGGGCCGGTCGACGACCCAGGCGGAGGTGGTCAGGACACCCCCTGGTGCCATGCCTCCATCATGTCTCCCGCTTCCTCGCCCACCGACAAACCGACCACCCAAAGCGACATGGGGCTCACCGTGTGTGCACCGGCGCTCGCGACCGCATCGCTGCGGATGCGCCATGATGGAGTGGACGCCGCGAGGCCGCCGCGACCCGGCGGCCGTTTCACGGGGTGACTGGGGTGATGACGACATGCGCTCCCGATTCCAGCCCGACCGGCAGCTGACCGCCCGCATGGGGCTGACGCTGTTCCTGCTCGGCCTGTTGTACGTGGCCTTCGTGGCCGCCCTGATCGTGCTCCTCAAGTCGTGGGTGCTGGTGGTGGTCATCGCGGCGGCGATGCTCGGCGCCCAGTACTGGTACTCCGACCGCATCGCGATGTACGCGATGCGAGGACGCCTGGTGAGCCGCGAGGAGCAGCCGCAACTGCACGGCATCGTCGACCGGTTGTGTGCGACGGCGGACATGCCCAAACCGCGGCTGGCCGTCTCCGACATGGAGCTGCCGAACGCGTTCGCCACCGGCCGCAACGCCGATCACGCGGTGCTGTGCGTGACGACCGGGCTGCAGCGCCGCCTGGAGCCGGAGGAGTTGGAGGGTGTGCTCGCCCATGAGCTCTCGCACGTGGCGCACCGCGATGTCGCGGTGATCACGATCGCCTCGTTCCTGGGCGTCATCGCCGGTCTAATCGTGCGCTTCGCGTTCTACTCCCAGATGTTCGGGCGCCGCGACCAGAACACCGCCGTCGTCTTCCTGGGCGTCATGGGGGTCTCCGCACTCGTCTACGCGCTCAGCTTCGTCCTCATCCGGGCGCTGTCGCGCTACCGCGAGCTGGCCGCGGACCGCGCCGCCGCCCTGCTCACGGGCCGCCCCTCCGCCCTCGCATCGGCGCTGACCCGGCTCGAGAGCGACATCGCCCGGATCCCGACGAAGGACCTGCGTACCGCGCAGGCGTTCAACGCCTTCTACTTCATCCCCGCGCTCGGGGCGGGAGCCTGGGTGGGACGCGTGTTCTCCACGCACCCCACCCTGGAGCAGCGCCTGGACCAACTGGCGAAGATCTCCGCGCAACTGGGACGGCCCGCCTGATGCCGGGCTCACACACGGATCCGGACCCGTACGCGCTGGTCACTCGCACAGGCGCTTGTCTCGCCCGTACGCACCGATCTCGCCTGGACGCACCGAGGAGTTGACGACGCCGTGCGTTTCCTGGACGTACTGCTGGGCCGCAGCAAACCGGCGCTGCCCGATCTCGACCGTCTCTTCGGGCTGCCGTCGGCGGCGGTCACCCTGCAGGCCGCCGTCGGGTTCACACCCACCGGACGCGGTTCGGTGTGCTTCGCCACCGCCGAGGGCGCGGCCTTCGAGCAGATCCGGCAGGACGCCGGGGAACTGCTCGACGCGGACAGCGGCCGGGGCGGCATCCCCGTGGAGTTCAGCCGCGACGAGTACGGCTACACGTGGCTGCTCTCGCAGCGCGACCCCGACGACCTGCCCGGTCTGGTCGGGGATCTGCACGCGGTCAACAGCACCCTCCAGGACAGCGGTTTCGCCACCGGGCTGCTGTGCTCGCTGGTGGGTTTCCGCGATGCGGAACAACGGACACTGGCGCTCGTCTACCTCTACAAGCGGGGTACGTTCTACCCCTTCGCGCCGCTGCCCGGCGAGCGCCGCGACCACGCCCTGGAGCTTCAGGTCAGGGCGGCGATCGCAGACGATCTTCGGATCGAGCAGGATCTGACGCGCTGGTTCCCGGTGTGGGGGGCGCCCGGGCTGTGAGAGTCCCGGGCTGTGAGAGGCAGGCGCCGGCTCGCTCGCCTCGGGGACCGGAGGCGAGGGACCGGGGGCCGGGGGCCGGGGCCCACCGGCCGACCGCTCCCGTCCGTGGCGTGGCGTCACCGGTGTCCGACAAGCTCAGTCGAAGGCGTGTACCGGGGTGTGGTGGAACTCTGGATGCGGGCTGTGCTGCGGCTCTTGTCTCCCGTCTGCCCCCTCGTCCGCGTATGCCGTGTCGTCCTGAACCTCATCCACGACGTACGGGCTGTGGGTGTATATGGGCGGCTCGAGCCAGTAGGCGTCGGTGAGTTCGGCATACGTCGCGTGATGGTGCGTGTGTCCTGGCAGGCACCCAGGGGTGGCGGATGTACTGTCCATGGCCTCATCCAACGCGCTATGGGGACCGGTGATGTGACGGCTTCGCGCCGCTCCACCGGAAGCAGTGAATGCACCGAATGTTACCCCGATCGTGTTGCGCGCCCCCTTCCGCGCCCCGCACGGGAGTGTTGCGCGGCAGCCCGGGCAACGCTCGGGCGCACTCTGACCGCCACTCGGGTGACGATGGGGCGTGGTGAGCCTCGATGCCGTTGCCCAACAGGCCGGAAGCCGTTGGCCAAAGGTATGGACGGCTTCGACAGACACGACGACATCCAGGCTTCCGGCGTCCGTCCGCCACGCGCGCGCACCGAGGTCGCACCGCCGAATCCGCCGGTGCATGCGGAGGACGAATGCATCTGGTGCATCCAGCTCCGCGAGGCGACACACACGCGCGACGATCAACAAGAAGCGCCCTGTCGCGACGGATCCGCCGTCTTCTGGATGCACGCGGGGATGGCCGGCATGGCGACCGTCGCGATCACCGCGGCCGTCGTGTGGATGATGCTCTACTGAGAGCCCCATAAGCCGAGAACGGTGAGCCACGAGTTGTGAGCTGTGAGCCGTACGGCCGGGCGCCGGTCATCGACGGCGGATCGCGGCCGCCGCCGCCCGCACGCCGAGCAGGCGCCTCAACTCCTGCGGTTCGAAAGCCGGTACGAATGACCACGGGCACCGCGCGCACCAACTCCCTTTCCTCCAAAAGCGGGTTGCTGGAATCCCTTGTTACGCCAGAGGACCCTGTGTAAGGGTGATGGCTTGTTCACGCAGGAAAACTACCGAGTTGAACAGTCCCGCAAGCCGAGTCCGCTTTCCCCGTCCCCATTGCCGAAAGGCTTGCACCAAGCGTGGCTCCCTTTCCTCGGACAGGGCTTCTGCGTGCCGCATAGTGCTGCCCCGGAAGGAACGTCCCTGTGCGCACCCCCCACCCCCCTCAACCGCCCTATCCACCCGCCCCCGGTCCGGACGCCGCGGATACCGACGCGCGCCTGGCTGCCGTACTGCGGGAGCCCGCCGAGACCGAAGACACACATGCCGTGGCCGTCCTGCTGGTACGGCACTGGGATCCCGTCCGCGACTACGCCGCCATCTGCTCCGCCTCCTCGGAGAAGGCGGCAGCGGTACTGGCGACCGCGGCATTCGACAAGGTGTTGGGGACCCTTCGGCGGTCGGAGCCATCCGCCGCCCTGCGCCCACAACTCCTGGTGACCGTCCGGGACATCGCCAAGGCGTGGTCCACCGATCAGCGGGTCTCCACCCTTCTCCCGGAGCCCAGAAAGCCGGTCAACGGCCGCGAGATGAGGACGTCGAAAGTCACCGCACCGGAGAACCGGATCCTCGCCGCACGCGCCTTTCAGGCGATACCTGCGGAAGCGCAGTGCCTCCTGTGGCACACCGAGGTAGAAGCCGAACCGATATCGTCACCCGCGGAACTCCTCGGCATGGATACCGACACGGCACTCGCCGAACTCGAGCAGGCCCGCGAAAAATTCCGGTCAGGATGTCTCCGCGCCCATACCGAACTCGCCGCGATCCCGGAATGTCGCTACTACAGCCGACTGCTCGACGTTCCCATTCGCCGCGGCGGCGCGCTGCTACCCGACGTACAACGCCATGTGGACGAATGCCGGCACTGCCGGTACGCGGCCGAGCAGCTCGGCCACTTCGACGGGAGGCTGGGTGTCCTGCTGGCCGAGTCCGTGCTCGCCTGGGGCGCCAGACGCTATCTCGACACACGGCCCGGCCGCCGCCGCCCCGGACCGACACCGGCACCGGCACCGGCACCGGCACCGGCACCGGCACCGGCACGATCCGAACCCTCGCCCGTGCCCCCACGTCGCCATTCCGGACCCGGACGCCACCGCCACCTGCCACGTGTCACCGCCGCAGGCATGCGCTCTCTTCTTGCCCGGGACAACTCCAGGGCGGTGATCACAGGGATGGGCGTCGGATCGGCCGTCCTGCTGGCCGGACTCCTCGCCGCGAGCCTCTGGCCGGACACCAGCAGCGACGCCGGACCGGGGCTCCCAGGTGGAGCCGCCTCCACTACGGCCGCCCCCGGCTCGCAGGCCCCCACCGATTCATCCACGTTCCCGCCGTCCTCCACCGGGATCTCCACGTCCCCTCTGCGCACCAGGCTGCGCAATGCCGCCGCTGACCTGTGCCTCGACTTCCAGGACCGCACACCGAAGGCGGGTACGGCGACGAAGCTGGCGACATGCTCGTCCGCGACGTCACAGCAGTGGTCGTACGAGAGTGACGGGCTGCTGCGCAGCGTGGCCGAGCCCGGCCTCTGCCTGGATTCCCATGCCGACGACGGGGTCGTCGCCCTGGGTGAGTGCGCGGGACGCAAGACACCGGATGCCGCCGATGTACGCTACGACCTCACCCTGCAGGGCCGGCTGATTCCCCGCTGGCGCGCGGAGCTGGCCGTGACTCCGGCCGCGCCGACCGGGGGCTCCCAGATCGTGGTCAAGATCCGCGACGAATCCGCAGAGCAGGTGTGGTTGATCGACTCCGCGACGGCCTCCCCGGCGTCGCTGACGGTCGCCGGGGCCGCCTCACGGCCATCGCGAACAGGTGCAGGGGTGACCTCGCCACCGGTCTGAAGCACCGCGGCCCGACCGTCTGCAGGCGGTGACAGCGGCGCACCGCCGACGCCGCTGTTGCGGGCCGAGGCGGGTGCGCCCCAAAGGGGCGCGGGGAACTGCGCGAGCAGCCACGACGGCGCCGCAGACGATCGACGGCACATCGCAGCACTTCGCGGCACCCCCAGCGGAGCGCTCAGTGCACCTTCCAGGTGTACTTGTCGCCACCCACCCAGCGCACCACGTCCGGATCGTCGAGGTCATGGACCGTGATGCCGGCGACCGCCGCATGGAAGAGCACGTCCGTCATGGTCCTGGCCTGGCCGACCACAGCTCCGTCGATCTCCACGATGCGGAAGGGAGGATCACCGGGCTGCACCGCCAGCACAACGATCCGCGGGTTCGAAATGTAGGGGCTCGCACTTTCGGTCATGCATAGACCGGTTCCACACAGACGGCACCTGTATGCCCGGCAGCGGACACCGTCGCTGCCGGGCAGCCCCCAGGCCCTCGCCGACCATGGGCGGGCGGCGTCGCGACGGTGCCCCTGGTCCCGCGCGGCGTCACATCGACGCCACGGTGACACCACCCGGGCGGGTGGGCATCACCCACTCCGCCTCCTCGCCTGCCATAGGTGAGTACCATTCCGGCACTGACACCACATCATCTCGACACACCAGGGAAGAAGGCCGTTATGCCGGAAGACACGTTGGACGCCACGAACCTCAAGTCCCAGTACGTCACCCAGGTCGCCAGCGACCTGGAACGCAACGTCAAGGAGCAGGAACGTATTGGTGCCGAACTGGCCGCTCTCGAGGACCAGTTGCAGGCACTGCGACGTGACCACGCCCTGCTCCTGAGCGTGCAACAGGCCCTCACGGACGAGTCGTCCACGCCTCTGTCCGACGTGGCGAGCACCGCGTCGCCGGAACCGGACTCGGCCCCGAAGCCGGCGGCGGTGCCCACTGCCCGCAAGCCGAAGGACGGCGGCAAGACCGCCGAGAACAAGACGGCGGGGCGCAAGGCGGCCGCGGGCAAGGCGACCGCGAAGGGCAGGAAGAAGTCCCAGCCCGCGGCAGCCCCCGCCAAGCAGCCGAAGGCCGCCGCGGCGCCCACGCTCCGTGAACTCGTGCTCGATCACCTCGGCGGGCAGAGCGAGCCGCGCTCGGCCGCCGAAGTCACCACGGGCCTGGCCGAGGCGCACCCGGACCGCACCTTCCAGGGAACCGTGGTACGCAACACCCTCGAAGCTCTCGTCGCCAAGGGCCAGGTCCAGCGGAACAAGCAGCAGAAGTCCGTCTTCTACTTCGCCGCCGGCAGCACGCCGGTGACCACCTCACCGGCCCCCGCTGCGGAGACGGACGACATGACTCAGAAGGACGGTGCCACCGCCTGACGCGCCACGCCGGATCAGGATCAGCGTCGGATCACTCTGAGAGACGGATCGACCTCAGGACGCAGCAGGAGGCCGGGGCACACGCCCGCCTACGGGGGCATCAGCCCCTGGTGCGCAACGAGACCGGGCGGCGCCCAGGAATAGTCCTCCGGCGCTCGGGCGACGTCGAGGCACAGGTGCCACCCGGCCGCGACCTGGGGGCGCGGATCACGTCGGCCGTCATCGGATGGCGGTCGGCGCCCTGGCACGCGGGAGAGCGCTTCCAGCATGCACGTAAGGCGTCCACGGGGGCCGTCTCACACCTCTCGTGCGGCATTCCACGCATGACTACGCTGATCACTGATGTTCACTCCACAGGGCCCCACCTTCCTCGAGCTCACCGTGCAGGCGCTGTCGTCCACCGAGCGCGGTTACGACCTGCTCGCGCCGAAGTTCGACCAGACGCCGTTCCGGACCCCCGACCGGCTGCTGGACGCGGTGGCGTGCGCTCTTCGGCCGCTGGGCCCGTTCCAAAAGGGCCTCGACGTCTGCTGCGGCACGGGCGCCGGTGTGGGCGTACTGCGGGAGCTGTGCGAGGAACGGGTCACCGGGGTGGACTTCAGTGCCGGCATGCTGTCCGCCGCACGGTCCGCCTTTCCTCACGACCAAGGCGGTACGGACCCAGGCTGTACGGATGATCACGGCGATCGTGCCGAGCCAGGCGGGCCGGGCGATCGGGGCCGTACGGGCGGAGGCCCCGTGGTGGACTGGGTGCGCGCCGATGCGCGGGCGCTGCCCTTCCGGCCGGTGTTCGATCTGGCGGTGAGCTTCGGCGCGTTCGGGCATTTCCTGCCTCACGAGCAGGGTGTGCTGTTCGCGCAGGTGCATGCCGCACTGCGGCCGGGCGGCCGGTTCGCCTTCCCCATCGTGGCACCGCCCCGGGTGGGCTCACGGCTCTACTGGGCGCTGTGGTCCTTCGATGTGGCCATGCGCGTGCGCAACGCTGTGTGGCGGCCCCGTTTCGTCATGTACTACCGCACGTTCCGGCTGTCCCACGTATGCCGGGAGCTGAGAGCCGCCGGGTTCTCGGTGGAGCTGCTGCCCCTGCTGGACCTCGGCCGGCAGCCGGACGGAAGCCCGCGCTGCCGGCTGGTCGTGGCGCGCCGCGTGTGAACAGGACCGCCATGCAACCGAGACGGACCGCCATGCAACCGAGACGGTTACTCAACCGGGACGGTCACGTGAAGGCACCGTTCACTGGGACTGGGCCCAGTCGCTGATGAGCCGGGAGGTGCGCTTGGGACGCTCCTCGTGCAGGTAGTGGCCGGTGGCCGACCAGTGCTCGACGCGGGATTCGGGCATGTTCAACGTGGTGCGCTCCCAAGCGGCCATCGCGTCGGACGTCCACACGGTCAGCGACGGGCAGGACCGCATGCGCAGATACTGCTCCGAGTACGGGCGGACGCCGACGGCCCCCGCGTCCAGATACATGCCCCCGTACGACTGCGCGATGACATGGCCGGGCGTCCCGAGAATCGTCCGTACGTGTGCGGCGCGCAGGCCGGGCGGGGCGGTCTTGGCCAGCATGGCCTCGATGAAGTCGGCCGCTTCCTCGGAGCCGTTCTTCTCGTACGCGGCGAGGTTCGGGCGGATGAAGGCGAGGTCGGATTCCGGGGCACCATGGGCGGGTTCAAGTGCGATCACGGAATGCACCACCTCAGGGTGATGAACGGCCATCAGATTCACCACCTGCCCACCCATCGAGTGACCGACGGCGACGACGGGCCCGCAGCCCAGGCGTGCCACGAGCACCGCCAGGTCGTGTGCCATCTCGAGTGGTGTGTTGTTCTTCTCCAGCACCGGCGAACGGCCGTGGCCCCGCAGATCCGGCACGATCACGCGGAAGTCGTCCTCCAGTGCTTCCGAGTGCCAGGACCACTCCCGGCCGTCGCTGCCCCAGCCGTGCACCAGGAGCACGGCGGGCGCGTCTTCGGGACCCAGGTCGGTGTGGAAAAGGTCGACGGTCGTCATGGCTGCCCGCTCCGGTAGGTGATCAGCGCGAAGTCTGTGTGACGTGACGGCTCACATCACGTACGGCGCATACGAGTTGAACCCGACACCGGCGGCACAGTACCCGAGTACGCGCCGACCGGGAGCGTTCGTTGCACGAGCGGCTCCACTCGTGGTAGAAGCGCCGCATCGGCGCGCTGTTCTTCGCAGTGCCGCTGCCGGCGCCGTACCGCTTGACGGGGCAGTAGCCAGACGCACGACAGCGCGCCCGCTAGTGGCGTGAGTTTTGTTCGTTAGCCTGGTCGTTCTGTCGACGATTGGAAGCTCTCATGGCGGATGAGCCGACACCAGGGCCCACGGAGATCCGGGAGGCGAGACTGCCGGACGGCAGGAGGTTCGTCATCGCTTGTAAGCCGGGCCTGTCGCAGGACCAAGTTGATATGGTGGCCGCCAGGATCTGGCAGGAGATTCCGGAGCGTGCCGAGGAGTCAGGCGGCCGTGCTGGCTGACGCGCTGGCGCGCACCCTTGCCGCCGCTGCCGGAGTCTATCGGTGACCCGCCTGTAGCTCGGCACACGACGTCACCCCAGCCGACTCGGGGCGGCGCGTTCCGGGCGTTTCCGTGTGCGCTCTGCCGAATACCTCGTTCCATGTGGATCCTGCACGCATCGCCGTGACGGACGAAGGGGGCGGGGATGGCGTTGGCGTGCCCGCAGTGCGGGGGATCGAGTCAGGTAGTCAACCTGGAAGGGCAGTGGCGGGCGCTGTCGCAGGACGCTGAGGCGAAGAAGGATCTCGCCCCGCCGCCGGGCTATGAGACCCGGTACACGTGGCCGGTGCTGGGCGTGGTCCTGGCCGTGCTGGTGATCTCGTCGGGCGGGGTGCTCCTCGGGCTGCTGATCCTGCTCGTAGCGGTCGCGGCGGGGGCACGGATGTGGAATCAGGCTGAGGCGGCGCGGGAGAAACGGGCGGAGTGGAAGCGCGCTCTGTACTGCGGCACATGCAAGCACAAGTTCGACCCCAAGGAAGCCAAGCTCGTGTAGCGCCCACACATGAAGGCGCCCCGCTCTGAAGTGGTTCGGCGGGGCGCTTCGCAGGTCAGATGCCTACTCCGGCGGAACCGGAGTGTCGTGGCTGCGGTACATCGCCTGGACGTCGAGCTCCAGCTTGATGGTCGGGCCGACGACGGCGATGCCGCGGGCGAGCATGCTCCGCCAGTTCAGGGTGTAGTCCTCGCGGTGGAGTTCGGCCTTGGCCAGGGCGGCGCAGCGCAGCTCCTCACCGTATCCGCCGTTGACCGCGCCCAGATACGTGGTGTCGAGCGCCACCGTGCGGCTCACGCCGTGCATGGTCAGTGAGCCCTGCACCGTCCACTTCGTACCGCCGCGGTAGATGAAGCGGTCGCTGGCGAAGTGGAGGTACGGGAAGTGCTCCACGTCGAGGAAGTCGGCCGACCGCAGATGGTTGTCGCGGGTCTTGTTGCCGGTGTCGATGCTCGCGGCGTCGATTCTCACCTCGACCGATGAGCGCTCCATCTCGTGCTCGACGCGTATGCCGCCGTTGAAGCGTGTGAAGCGGCCGTGGACGTTCGCCATGCCGACGTGCTTGGCGATGAACCGGATCGCGGTGTGCGGCGGGTCGAAGAGCCACGTGCCGGGCGGCGGCAGTTCGAGCTGAGGGGCCGTCGCCATGTGCACGGTGTCCGCCGGCAACATCGCGTCGGGCACGATGTCCACGCTCTCACGATGCGGCTGCAGGCCCTCGGCTGTGATCATCACGCTGTAGCCGCCCGGCGGCAGCAGCGCGCTGAACGTCCCGTACGGATCGGTCGTGCCCTGCGCGGCGATGCGCTGCGAGTCCGCCGAGGTCACCGTGACGTCGGCGCCGCCCAGCGGATGGCCCAGCGGGTCCACCACCGTCCGGCTGAAGCCGCCTGCTCCCGCCGGGAGGGGAAGCACAAGCCCCGCTCCGGCGCGCGACCCGCCCAGAGGGCGCCTTCGTCGGAACAGTGCCAGTGCCATGTCGTTCACCTTTCTTCGTGCTGCATACGCTGTGTACTCCGTGCGCGTACTGCGTGGCGCGGGGGCTGGTCCGTGCACGGCCCGCCCTCGTGTGCAGCCCGCAGCAGGGCTAGGACACCGCCCGGCGAGGCGGGTATCCCGCGGTCCGGCGGATTGGCGTACGGCCCAGCCGTGGCCGCTGGGGCCGCTGCGGTCCACATCAGCGGAGGCCGGTCGACGTGTGCGAGGGGCGCCTGGCGGGCCCCCTCGCGCCACCCCGGGCGTCGCTGGTGTCCAGCCGACTCGGCATGCGTCAGAACCGCCTGAGATCGATCGAGTACATGACACATCTTAGGGTGCTGTCCCACGGCGATCACACCCGGGCCGGGTCCGCATGGCCAGGCACCGTGCAGGAGCCTCCGGCCCGGCCCTCAGGCCACCGGGCTACCGCCGCCTACCAACGGTGGTGCACCTGCGGCCGGATCCGCGTGTCGTAAAGCTCCCGCACCGCCGCCAGCGTGGCCTCGGAGAGCGGGGGCAGCTCCGTGGCCTCCGCGTTGGCACGGGCCTGGGCCGCCGAGCGGGCGCCCGGGATCACACTGGTCACGCCCGGCTGCTGGATGATCCACCGCAGAGCCGCCTGCGCCGGCGTGGCGCCCTCGGGGGTCAGGGCCGAGAACTCGGCGGCCGCCTCGAGACCGCTCTCGTAGTCGACTCCGGAGAAGGTCTCACCCTGGTCGAAGGACTCGCCGTGCCGGTTGTACGTCCGATGGTCGTCGGGCGCGAACACCGTGTCCTTCGTGTACTTGCCGGACAGCAGCCCGGAGGCGAGCGGCACGCGCGCGATGATGCCGACTCCGGCCTCGGCGGCGGCCGGCAGGACCTCCTCGAGCGGCTTGAGCCGGAACGGGTTCAGGATGATCTGGACGCTCGCCGTTCCCGGCCGGGCGATCGCGGTCAGCGCTTCGGCGCACGTCTCGACGCTTACGCCGTACGCGGCGATGCGCTCTTCGGCGACGAGGGTGTCGAGCGCGTCGAAGACGGCGTCAGACGAGTACACCGCGGTGGGCGGGCAGTGCAGCTGTACGAGATCGAGGGTGTCGACACCGAGGTTCTTGCGTGAACGGTCGTTCCAGACACGGAAGTTGTCCAGCACGTAGTTCTCGGGGATCTGCTCGACCCGGCGGCCCATCTTCGTCGCGACGAACACATCGGCGTCCGGGCGCTCCCGCAGGTAACGACCGATCAGTTGCTCGCTGCGGCCGTCGCCGTACACATCTGCTGTGTCGAAGAACGTGACACCCGCGTCGACGGCCGCGTCGAGGACGGCCAGTGCGTCCTCTTCCCGTACGTCACCCCAGTCGGCGCCGAGCTGCCATGTGCCCAGCCCGACCACGGAAACGTTCCGGCCCGTCCTGCCCAGTACTCGCTGTTCCATGACGCGCATGGTACGTCGTTGGCCTGGACCGTACGTCGTCCGGCCCAGGCCTGATGAGAGCAGTCTCTCGACGAGTGGGGCTCAGGACGCGTTTGACATCTTGGGCATCTCGCCCTCGGTCGTGCCGATGTCGATCACGGAGAACGACGCCCCCTGCGGGTCGCTGAGCGCCGCAAAGCGGCCGAACGGGCTGTCCATCGGCCCGAACCTCAGCACTCCGCCACGCTCGGTGGCCTTGGCCACGGCAGCGTCGCAGTCGTCGACGGTGAAGTAGACATTGATGTACGGCGGCACTTCGGGAGGGAACTCCTCCGTCATCTTCATCCGCCCCAGGACCGTCTCGTCACCGATGTTGAAGAGCTTGAAGTCCATCCCTTCCTCCTCCAGCCGCTTCACGCTGTACGGGAAGACGGCGGGGAAGAAGGCGTCCGACTTCTCGGGCTGCCGTGTGAAGACCTCGGCCCAGCAGTACGCGCCCGGTTCGGCCTTGGCCTCGAAGCCCTCATGGGTTCCCGCCTGCCACACCCCGAAGGCCACGCCGCCGGGGTCGCGGGCCAGGAGCATCGAACCGAACTCCCCGACCTGCATCGGCTCCATCAGCACCTGGCCGCCGGCCTCACGGATCTTCTCGGCGGTGGCGGCGACGTCCGGCGACGCCAGATACAGGCACCATGCCGACTGGCCTTCCTGGCCGGGCATCGGCGGCACGACGGCGGCCACCGCCTTGCCGTTCGAGTACGCCTGCGTGTAGTTGCCGTACTCCGACGACGACTCGCCGAACGTCCAGCCCAGCACGTCACCGTAGAAGCTCTTCGCTCCCTCGAGATCGCTGAACATCGCGTCGGCCCAGCACGGTGTGCCCTCAGGTTCTACGGCCATGACTCTGCACTCTCCTGGTCGGCGATTCGGTCCTCGGCTGTCGGCGCTGCGTGACGGCTGCTCCCCTTCGCCCGTTCGGCGGCTCCTCTGCCACGCTAGCCAGTCACCCGGCCCCTCGCGCGCCGAACGGGGGACCTCCCGGGCCACCTCTGGGAGAAACGCGGGCCCCACCGCCATGCGGCGACCGGTGGGGCCCGACCCGTACGGCGCTGTGCCGTCGGGTGCCAGGGGTGCTACGGCGGCTACGCCAGGCCGGCGGGCCTGAAGCGCCGGTACAGAATGGTTCCGCCGAGCAGTGCCAGACCGGCCGGGAACGCCAGGATCACGGCGTCCGCGCCGGTGTCCGCGAGGGTTCCGGCCGAGTGCCCGGCCGAGTTTCCGGCCGAGTTCCCCAGCGGGTGCCCCGCCGGGACCAGCTCCGGCTCGTCGCCGCCCTCGGGGGCCCCGACCGTCTCCGGCGTGGCGTCCTCGTTCGGCACCGAGACCGGGGTCTGCGGCTGCGGCTGGTCGTTGCCGCACGGCACCGAAGTCGCGTCCCCGCACGTCTGCGGCGGGTTCGCGGGCTCGGACACCGGCTCGGTGACGTTATCCGAGCCGTTCGAGGACTCGTTCCCGGAGGCGGCGTTGCCGACGCCGACGACGTTCACCGAGTTACCGGACGCGTTGACCGGCACATCGATCGGCACCTGCACCACGTTGCCGGACACCACCCCCGGAGAGTCCTGCGCCTGGCCCACAGCCGAAGCGCCGTCCCCGCTCTGGTCCGCCCCGTTCGTGCAGGCGTTGTCCGCGGCAGGATTCAGCACCCCCACGACATTGACCGTGTTGCCGCACACATTGAGCGGCACGTGCACGGGGATCTGGACCGTGTTGCCGGAGATCACACCCGGTGAGCCCGTCGTGCTGCCGTTCGCCCCGGCGTCCGCGTATGCCGCCCCCACGGAGGCCATGGCGCCTCCGGCAACAGCTGCGGCGATCAGTCCATTACGGGCAACCCGTTTCATCGGTTTCCCTGCCTTCCAGACATCGTCGCGAGCACTCGCTCGCACCGGAGAAAACGCCGAAGGGCCAACAGAGTTATGGCCAAGGGCCCTCACTCCATCGAGTGGCCCATTTGTCGAACCGGGCATGCGCGGACGGCGGGCAGGCGGCGATCGCCTGATCCACCAGCGCATATCCGGCGACGACATGCACGCGCACGGACGGGGTCCGGGGGGCCCTGAGACCACTCGCCCAGGTGCCCGAGCAATAGCCTGTGGGGTGAGTGACTGTGTGGTGAGTGACGGCAATGCGTCCGGCCGAGGGTCGCCGGCATCCGGACAGGACAGTGAAGTGACGCCGATGGAGCACGCGGGTCATCTGGAGCGCCTCAGGCGGTCGGCAGGCAGGCCGTGAACGCCACCGGGTCCGATGCCGCGGGCGGCGTCCGGCTGTCCTCGGCGCGCGGCCGGTGGGTGCTGGGCTGCGTGGTGCTGGCGTCCGGGATGGCGATGCTGGACGGCACGGTCGTCAATGTCGCCCTCCCGAGGATGGGCCGGGACCTCGACGCGTCGCTGTCGGCACTGCAGTGGGTCGTGAACGCGTACATGCTCACGCTGTCGGCGTTGCTGCTGTGGGGCGGTGCCCTGGGAGACCGTATGGGCCGCCGGCGCACGCTGGTGCTCGGCGTCGCAGGGTTCGCCGTGGCATCCGCCCTGTGCGGGCTGGCCCCCGACGAGGGCACGCTGATCGCGGCGCGTGCCCTGCAGGGAGTGGGGGGTGCCCTCCTCACGCCGGGGTCGCTGGCCCTTGTGCGCTCGGTTTTCCACCCGGACGACCAGTCGCGCGCCGTCGGCGCGTGGTCGGGCCTCACGGGCGTCGCCGGGGCGCTGGGGCCGTTCCTGGGCGGCTGGCTGATCGACGGCCCCGGATGGCGGTGGATCTTCCTGATCAACGTTCCGCTGGCCGCGCTGGTGCTGGCCGTCGCGCTGCGCCACGTACCGGAGAGCCGCGACACCGAGGCCGCGGCGAAGCCCTTCGACGTCCTGGGCGCCTGTCTCGGTGCGCTGTTCCTCGCAGGGGTCACTTATGCGCTCATCGGCGCCTCGGGAGACCCCTCCCCCGTCGCCGTCGTGCTGCCCGGTCTGCTCGGCCTCGCGGCGGGCGCCGCCTTCCTCGTCGTGGAGCACAGGCGACCCGACCCGATGCTGCCGCTCACGTTGTTCCGGTCCCGGCTGTTCAGCGCCACCAACGCGATGACCCTGGGGCTCTACGCGGGCATCGGCGGCATCCTGTTCTTCCTGCCCGTTCAGCTGCAGACGGCGCTCGGATACGACGCTCTGGAGGCCGGCGTCGCGACGCTTCCGGTGACGGTGCTGATGCTTCTGCTGTCCGCGCGCGCCGGTGACCTCGCCCGCCGGGTGGGGCCCGCGCTGCCGCTGACGGTGGGGCCGCTGATCGCCGCGGCCGGTGTCCTGCTGATGCTGCGGGTGCGGCCCGGATCCCCGTACGCCACGGACGTGCTCCCGGCCGTCGTGGCTCTGGGACTCGGCATGAGCGTCTTCGTCGCGCCGCTGACGGCCACGGTGCTGGCTTCCGTCACGGCGGACCGGGCCGGGCTCGCCAGCGGGGTCAACAACACCGCGGCGCGCATCGCCCAGCTCCTCGTCGTCGCCGGGCTGCCGCTCGCGGTCGGCCTGTCGGGCGACGCCTACCAGGACGCCCAGGCCGTGAACACCGCGTTCCACCGCGCCGCGGTCGGCTGCGCGCTGCTGTTCGTGGTCAGCTCGGCCGTGGCGGCGCTCTTCGTCCGGCCACACGGCCCGAGGTGCCTGCGCGGTGCCCCGGAACCGATGTGCCGCTCCCACCTCGGAGTGAACGCCCCGGCTCTGGAGCCGGGCTCCACCGCCGGGCGGGCGGGTGGCGGGGCGGACTGAGGGCGGCGTGGCACGGGTGAAGTGCCGCGATGTGCCGTCGATCGTCTGCGGCACCATCGTGGCTGGTCGCTCCCCCAAGTTCTCGGCTTCGCTCGAACAGGGGGACCCCCATCGCGGCGGAGCCGCATATGTCACAGCCCCGCGCCCCTTCGGGGCGCTGCAGAACCGCAGCGGACTTCGCCCGACCTGCTCGACCTTGCCGCGCGGACGGCTCCGCCTGGCCGGAAGCGGTCTCTCCGCTCGCAGGCGACGGCAGGCATGCGCCGGGCCAAGGGCGGTTCCCCTCCACGCGCGCGTGCGCGCCGGGCTCGGCTGGGGCAAGCGCGTCGGGGCAGGCCCTTCGGGGCGAGGCCGACGGAGCCCGCTCACTCGGTCTCGACGGTCTCCTCGACGATGTGTACGGCGGCCTCCTCTGCCGACGCGGCCGCCCCGTCGATGCCCACGTCGTAGGCAACCAGGTGGCTCTCGTGGTCTTCGCGTACCCCTTCGTCGGGCGCCACGAGACGCCCTGCTCGTGCCCCGCCGACCTCGTTGTCGAGTACCTCGCCGTCGGTGTCCACGGTGTCGCCGATGCCGTCGCCCTCCGGTGGGGCGATGTCCGGCAGCTCCTTGGCGAGGCGTTCGTCGAGCGATTCGCCGTGGAGCTGCTCCGCGGCGGTGACGCCGGTGCTCTCGACAGCGCGCGGGCGTTCGGGCGGTGAGTAGCCCTCGTCGAAGGGGTCACGCACGCCTTCGTCGATCAGCGTGTCCTCGGCGTCGAGCAGGCCTTCGTCGTCCTGCACCTCGGACCCGTCGGGCTGATAGACGTCGTCTCCCCATGCTGCGTCGGTCTCCATGCGCACCTCCTCCGGAGCGTCGGGCCGGACCGGGGCGGAACCGTTCGGCAGGGCCTGTCCCAGCAACCCGGCTTCACCGTCTATGGCCTGTGACTTCCTTTGGCCTGTGACCGTCTCTGACCCAGACCGTCTCCGACCTACGACCATGGCGTCGTCTACGACCATTGTGGAGCGTCCGGGGCCGCATTGGCCTGCCGGAGCCGCCACGGACCCCCACCTGCGCGTATGGCCTGCCGGGGACCCCGTCCGGCCTATCAGGACCCCCGTCGCACCCGGCGCGGGCCGCCGGGCCACACTGGTGGCCTCTGCCCCCGAGCGACGCGAGGCATGGATGGCTTTGCAGATCAGCGCCACGAACCCGGAGCACCCGGCGCTCCTCCTGGAGCTGCCGTGGCATGTGCCGCTCGAGGAGTGGCCGGAGGAATACCTGGTGCCGCTCCCGCGCGGCATATCCCGGCACGTCGTGCGCTACGCGCGCGCGGGAGCCGAGGTCGTGGCCGTGAAGGAGCTCGCGGAGCGGCCCGCCGTGCGCGAGTACGAGCTCCTGCGCACCCTCGACCGGCTGGGCATCCCCGCCGTGGATCCCCTGGCGGTCGTCACGGGCCGGACCGACCAGGACGGCGCGCCGCTGGAGCCGGTGCTCATCACCCGCCATCTGGGCGGCTCGATGCCCTACCGCTCGATGTTCGAGACCACCATGCGGCCGACCACGGTGCACCGGCTCATGGACGCACTCGCCGTGCTTCTCGTCCGGCTGCATCTGGCGGGCTTCGCCTGGGGCGACTGCTCGCTCTCCAACACGCTCTTCCGGCGTGACGCCGGCGCCTACGCCGCGTATCTGGTCGACGCCGAGACCGGCGATCTGCACCCGAGCCTCAGCCGGGGACAGCGCGAGTACGACATCGACCTCGCTCGCGTGAACATCAGCGGCGAGATGCTGGACCTGGAGGCGGCCGGCAACCTCCATCCCTCAGTGGACCCGATCGCCTTCGGCCACGAGATATGCGACCGCTACAACGCTCTCTGGGACGAGCTGACCCGGACCTCCGTCTACCCGGCGGGCAAGCACCACTACATGGAGCGCCGTATCCGCCGCCTGAACGATCTCGGCTTCGACGTCGCCGAGATGCAGATCGAGCACTCCTCTAACGGCGACACCGTCACCTTCGTCCCCAAGGTCGTCGACGCCGGCCACCACCAGCGACAACTGCTGCGCCTGACCGGCATGGACGCCGAGGAGAACCAGGCCCGCCGCCTCCTCAACGACCTGGAGAGCTGGATGGCCACCCAGGACGACTACGCCCCCGGCGACCCGCTGGGCGCCCGCCCCGAGGTGCTCGCGCACCGCTGGGTCCGCGACGTCTTCCGGCCCACGGTGCGCGCCGTCCCCAAGGAGCTGCGCGGCTCCATGGACCCGGCCGAGCTGTACCACGAGCTGCTCGAGCACCGCTGGTACCTGTCGGAGCGCGCCCAGCACGACATCGGTCTTGACGCGGCCGTCGAGGACTACGTCACCAACGTCCTCTCACGCCAGGTGGGCACCGTCCCGCACGCATCGGACGAGGACGAGGACGAGGCGCCGGACGGCGCGGCGACGCCGGTGTGACGGAGCGGGCTGACGGGCTCGGGAACGCGATGGCGCAAGCCGCTCTCACGGAGCCTGGTCTGACGCGTGCTGCCGACCTGGGGCATCCTGGCCGGAGTCGGGCCTGGCTGGGCGAGCAGGCCCAGCTCCGCCTGCTCGCCCAGCAGGCCGAGTAGGCCGAGCCGCACAAGGAGGTGCCGTGGCCATCACAGTCCGGCCGTTCCGCTCCGGCGATGCCCCGCGAGTCGCCGAGATCGTCCACCGCTGCCTGCGCGAGGTGAACAGCCGTGACTACCCCGCCGACATCATCGACAGGATGTGCGCGCACTTCACGGCCGAACGGTTCATCGAACTGTCACGGTGCCGCCTCGTCTACGTCGCGGTGGATCACGGGAGCACAGCGGTCGGCAGAGTCGTCGGCACCGTCTCGCGGGACGGCAACAGGGTCTACAGCATGTTCGTCGACCCTGATCTGGCCCGGCGGGGCATCGGCCGCCGGTTGATGCAGCACATCGAGGCCCTGGCCGCGCACGACGGCTACGACCACATGGAGACGGGCGCCAGCCTCACCGCCCACCGGTTCTACCTCAAGCTGGTCTACTCCGATGTCCGTGACACGGAGACGGAGTTCGGACTCAACCACATCCTCCGAAAACCCCTGAAACCCTGAAAACCCTGCCCCGGCCCGATCGCTCGGCCTCGAGGACGTGAGCCCGAGTACGTGAGGACGGATCCTCACGCACCGAGCACCTTCCCCAAAGCGCCGATGGCCGAGTCCAGTTCCTCCCGGGTGATGGTCAGCGGCGGTGCGATGCGGATCGTCGAGCCGTGGGTGTCCTTGACCAGGATGCCCTCGGTGAGCAGGCGTTCGCTGATCTCGCGTCCGGTGCCGATCGCCGGGTCCACGTCCACGCCGGCCCACAGTCCGCGCGAGCGATAGCGCAGCACACCTCGTCCGACCAGACCCGCCAGGCCGTCCGCCAGCACGGCGCCGAGTGTCCGGGCATGCTCCTGGAACTCGCCGGTGCGCAGCAGGTCGACGACCGCCGAGCCGACGGCCGCGGCCAGCGGGTTGCCGCCGAAGGTCGAACCGTGCTCGCCGGGCCGCAACACGCTCATGACGTCGCGGCGGCCCACGACCGCGGACACCGGGACGATGCCGCCGCCCAGGGCCTTGCCGAGCAGCAGCAGATCGGGCAGTACATCCTCGTGCGCCACGGCCAGGGTGGTGCCGGTGCGTCCGAGACCGGACTGGATCTCGTCGGCGATGAACAACACGCCCGCGCGGTGGGTCAGTTCGCGTACGCCCGCGAGGTAACCGTCGGCCGGGATGCGGACGCCGGCCTCGCCCTGGATCGGCTCGATGAGCACGGCCGCCGTGGTGTCGTCGATCGCCGCTTCGAGGGCCGCGAGATCGTCGTAGGGCACCGTGCGGAAGCCGGGGGTGAAGGGTCCGAAGCCGGTTCGTGCGACCGGGTCGTCGGAGAAGCTGACGATGGTGGTGGTGCGGCCGTGGAAGTTGCCCGCCGCGACGACGATCGTGGCCTGGTCGGGGGCCACGCCCTTCACCTCGTACGCCCACTTGCGAGCGATCTTGAGGGCGCTCTCGACCGCCTCGGCGCCGGTGTTCATGGGCAGCGTCATGTCGAGGCCGGTGAGGTCGGCGAGTGCTTCCGCGAAGCCCGCGAGGCGGTCGTTGTGGAACGCGCGCGAGGTCAGGGTGACCTGGTCCAGCTGGTGCCGTGCCGCCGCGATGAGTGCCGGGTGGCGGTGGCCGAAGTTGAGGGCCGAGTAGCCGGCGAGCATGTCGAGGTAGCGGCGCCCTTCCACGTCCTCGACCCAGGTGCCCTCGGCGCGCGCGACCACGACGGGCAGCGGATGGTAGTTGTGCGCGACGGTCTCGGCCTCCGCCCGGATGAGTTCGGCCGACGAGCGGAGGGCGGTGGACAGCGGCGCGCCGGTGGTGTGCGTGGTCGCGGTCATGCGGAACGTACCTCCTGGGTGCAGCACTTGGCGCCTCCGCCGGCCTTGTGCAGTTCGGACAGGTCGACGGGGACGGGAATGTATCCGCGGTCGGCGAGCTGGGCGATCAGTCCGGTGGCCCGGGGCGCGATGACGACGTGCCTGCCGTCGGACACGGAGTTGAGACCGAAGGCCATGGCGTCGTCGCGGGTGGCGATGACCGCGTCCGGGAACAGCCGGCGGAGCACGTCCCGGCTGCCGGCCGTGAAGGCGCCCGGGTAGTACGCGATGGTGTCGTCGTCGAGCGCGAACAGTGCGGTGTCGAGGTGGTAGAAGTACGGGTCGGTCAGCCGCAGCGTCACCGTCGGCATGCCGAAGTACTCCTGGGCCTGCTGATGTGCCGCAGGTGTCGTACGGAAGCCGGTGCCCGCCAGCAGAAACGGGCCGACCGGGACGAGGTCGCCCTCACCCTCGCAGACGGCGTCCGGTTCCCGGACGTCGAATCCGGCCGCCTTGAACCACGCCTGGTACGCGGCGGCCTCCGGCTGTCGCTGCTCGGCGTGGAAGCGCGAGCCGAGGACGCGTCCGCCGACGACGAGGGCGCCGTTGGCGGCGAACACCATGTCGGGCAGGCCCGGCACCGGGTCGATCGTCTCGACGATGTGACCGAGGCCCCGGTAGGTGTCGACGAGGCACTGCCACTGTGTGAGGGCCTTCGCCGGATCGACTTCCGTGGCCTCCTGCATCCAGGGGTTGATGGCGTACTCGACGGCGAAATACCTGGGCTGGCACAGGAGATAGCGGCGCGTGCGCGCGCGACGGGTGGGTGTGGGCCGCGCGGGCGCGGGACGGGTGAGCGGCACCAGTGCTTCCTTTCCGCGAAGGAGTGCTGACACCGGGTGATCCGGGGTGTGCAACAAACGGTAAAAAGACCGGGAAACGCCGCACAACCAGCGGCGATTGCGTGTCCGCGCAGGATTTTTGCGTTCTCGGCGGTTCAGCGGCGGTTCTTTTCGCCAGACGGTCCATCCGGGGATCTGTCGGGCGGCTGGACCGAGGTGGCGCCGGACGGCTGGGGCGAAGCGGTGTCGGACGGTTTGCCCGAGGGCCCGTCAGCAGGCCGGGCCGAGGCGCCGCCGGTCAGCGCGGCGGAAGCATCGGCGGACGGTTCCGTCGAGGCGGCCTCCGGGCTGCCCGGCAGCAGATGGCTCAGGACGATCACGCTGTTGGTGCGCTGGACGAAGGACTCCGCCCGGATGCGTTCGAGCACCTCCTCGAAGTGCTCGATGTCCGCCGCACGGATGTGCAGCAGCGCGTCGGCATCGCCCGTGACCGTCATGGCCGCCACGACTTCCGGATACGTCCGGGCCACCTCCGCCAGCCGCCGCGGCGGCGCCGCGCTGTCGCAGTACACCTCGACGTACGCCTCCGTGCGCCAGCCCAGCACACTGGGGCGGACGAGGGTGGTGAACCCCGTGATGATCTCGGCCTCCCGCATCCGGTCGACACGCCGCTTCACGGCCGCCGGCGACAGCCCGATGTCGTGGCCGATCTCCACGAAACTCGTTCTGGCGTTGGCGACGAGAGCCGCGAGGATCTTGCGGTCCAGGTCGTCCAGGGAGATCGGCTGGTGCGCCATGGGATTCGGGTCCCTTTCTTGCTGTGTCAGGCCACGGCGGTGGGCGCATGCGCACGCAGCTCCTCCAGGGCGGCCGCCACAGCAGGGCGCTGCCGCGCACCGCTGCGCGTACAGGTGAGAAGTTTCCGGTGCGGCGTGCCCGCGCAGGCCACGCGGGTGACCGGCAGGTGCGGCGGGATGAGGGCCAGGCGGGGGACGAGGGCCACGCCGAGGCCGTGGGCGACCAGATGGGCGGTGGCGTTCCACTCCTGGGCCCGGTGGACGACGTGCGGCGTGAACCCCACGGCGCTGCACGCGGCTACGACGTGCGGCCAGCACGGGCAGCTGGGCAGCGGCACGATCCAGTCCTCGGCCACGCATTCGGCGAGCTGGACGCTGTCGCGTGCGGCGAAGGGATGGTTGTCGGGTACGACGAGGTCGAACGGGTCGTCCATCAGCGGCTGCTGGTCGAAGCGCCCGTCGCTGCGCGGCGGGTTCTCGGGTGTGGCCTCGATGATCGCGAGATCCACCTCCCCGTCGAACAACAGGTTGAAGCTCTCGGGGACCTCGGCCTCCTGGATACGTACGGTCAGCCGCGGATGACGCGCTCTCAGAGTGGCCGCCAGCGGGGCCAGCAGGTTCGAGATCGCGATGGGGAACCCGCTCAGGCGCAGCAGTCCGGCAGGTCGGTCGTCACCGTCGCGCAGTTCGTGCTCTGCCTGCTCCCAGCGTGCCTCGATGGCGTCGGCGTGCGCGAGCAGGCTGCGCGCGGCGGGCGTGAGCCGGACCCCTCGGCCCTGCGGCTCGAGGAGTACGACATCCAGTTCGCGGGCGAGCTGGCGTATCTGCTGGGAGGCGGCGGACGGCGTGAAGTGCAGGGCCTGTGCGGCGGCGGTGACCGTGCCGTAGTGGTCGACCGCGCGCAGGACGTGCAGACGGCGCAGGTCAATCATGTAGCCCACGCTTCAAGGTCTGCTCCAGAAAGTCAACCTGGACGAACAAGGAAGACCACGACCAGGCTTGCTGTAGCGGCGGGGGGGCGGACAGGCCCTTGGCTTGCCGGCGCGCCCGCATGCCCGTGAACAGAAGCCGACGGACCGGAACGGGAACGGAAGCCGACGGACCGGAACGGCAACCGCTCGACCGGACCAGCGACATGACGAAGGAGCACGCCATGACGAGCCACTGCCCCCACTGCGGGTGGCCGGACGCCCAGCCGTACGAGGTGGTGTCCCGGCACGCGACCGCCCAGGGACAGACAGTGTGGACGCGTTGCGCCTGCGGCTCCCTGCAGATGCGCGTCGTGCGCCACTCGGCCCGCGCAGAGGACACCGACGTACGGATCGTGTCACGGGGCCGCCCGGCAATGACCCGACCGGCATGCGGACCGCCCCAGAAACCCTGCGGGTTGCAGCCGCAGGCCGGCGCACCCACCGGTACGGAGAAGCGGTACGGGCATGAGTGAGCGCACCGTGGCCGACACCAGTGTGCGGATCGACGGCGACAGCCTGCTGCTGCCGCCTCGCCGAGCGCGCGGCCATGCGGCCGCCAGGCTTCCACGGCGCTCGGTGCTCCCGGCGCGCTCGGGGCTCCCGGCGGGTTCGGGGCAGCGGCCGCCGAAGCGTACGGCGGCGCAGTACCCACGGCTGCCGGGGCGCCGGCCGCGTGGGGCGCCATACCACCTGCACCGAGTGCCGTCCCGCCCGCTCCCGGTGCCGCGCCGCAGTCCGCGGTCGCGATGGGCCTCGGGGCCGGCGGCACCATGCGCCAGCAGGTCTACCGGGACGACCGGCCCGCAGACGGACTGGGCGCAGGAGCAGGCCGGGCGTGTGTTCGTCCATCTGATGACGTCACCGGAGTGGCGGCGCGTCACCGGCGAGGAGCCGCCGCCGTCCCCGGTGGACCGGGCCGCATATACGAGGGCCGGACTGCCCTGGTTCGACTACTACGACGAGGACGGCGCGGACCTGGCGCCCTCGGGCACCCTGGGCGCGGTCAAGCCGGTCGGAGACTGGCTGGGCGCCGCCCACGAGCCCTGGCAGCAGCCCTCGCCGGGCCAGGTGAAGCCGCTGGGCGACGCACCCGGCAGCCCGGTCGCGGACGGTGAGTGGTGAGGCCTCCGCACTGACGCCGGAGGCCGGAAGGCCGGTACTCCCGAGGTCAGTCGGCAGCCAGTGCGATCTCGGTCGACTTGATCAACGCGACGACGGAAGAGCCGCTGGTCAGACCGAGTTCGTCGACGGCCTCCCGGGTGATCGCGGCGGTGAGCTCGCCGCCCTCGACGCTCACCCTGACGCAGGCCATGGCCCCACCGACACGGACGCCGGCCACCGTGCCCGGGATCTGGTTGCGGATACTGATCCCCGCAACCGGCCCCGTCGCCAGCGCGACCTCTGTCGACTTGAACAGCGCGCGGACCGCGGATCCCTCGACGAGGCCGAGTTCTGTGACCTCTTCCAGGGTGATGGCGGCGGTGATGTGCCGCCCACTGGCGAGGCCGACCCTCACGGCGGCCATGGCCTTCCCGGAGGTGATGGAGACGACGGTGCCGGGGATCTGGTTGCGAATGCTCACGCTCACGGCTGCTGGCCTCGTCTGACGCTCGGAAGCAGGCGAGGGAAAGGACAGCCTCTCGTCCGCTCTTGCGCGGGCACTGTACGCACGGTTCCGGCGGCAACGCGAGAACAGCGACGCAAGGTCTCACGCGTGTCGCGGATGGTTGCGTGGCGCGGGCAGCGGGCCGGCGAGCGGTCCCCGACAAGGACGACGCCAACTCCTTTTTGCCGGAGCCCCGTTCAGGAGCACGCCGTCAACCAGGGACGTTGACATATGCCAGAAGCATCACCGAATCGTGTGTTGCCAAATCCCTTACATGAGGTTCCAGGCTGTGCGACAGTCATAACCGGTCCTTCTTCCAGCGTTGGTCGTGCCGTCCTGCATCGGAGTGCGTCATGCCGTCCCATGTCTCTGCGGACCGCTCAGCCGCCCAGCCGCCGCAGCGCGGCTCGGTCGATGCGTTGATCTCGCAGACCCGTAGGCTCCTCGGCGATGTCGACGCCGTACGGCGCGAGGGACTGCCAGACGACAGCGACCCCGAAGCACGCTGGCAGCGGGCGCTGTGCGATCTGGCGGTGCATCAGCTCAACGATCTGGACGAGCACCTCGCGCAGCTGCGCGACGGCCCTCAGCCGGCGGTCCTCGAGACCGCCGCGCCCCACCCCCGCACAGCGCCCGGCGGTGCCCGGCACGAGTCTCTGCTGAGCCGGGTGGGCAGCGCGGAGTGGAATCTGCTGACGGACGAGGCGACGTGGTCCGGAGAGCTGTACCAGATCCTCGGCCGTGACCCTGCCGCTCCCCCCCTCACGCTGGACGAGCTTCCGTCGCTGGTGCACGAGGATGATCAGGCCGGACTGACCGCGATGGTGACGGACTGCCTCGTCGACGGGAAGCCCATCGACGGGGAGTTCCGCATCGTCCGCCCCGACGGCGGCGTCCGGACCGTGCACATGATGGGCGAGCCAGTGCTCGACACCGACGGCACCACCGCCTCGATGTGGGCGGTCCTGCGTGACGTCAGCGAACTGCGCCGCAGCCAACGGGCGGTGAGCGAGACCCGTGACTCGCTGCAACGCCAGCGGCACATCGCGCAGACCGAGCACCGGCTTGCGGTCGAACTGCAGGAGGCCGTGCTGCCGCAGTGGCGCGGCGCCCTGCGGTTCCCGCACGGCGGTCCCGAGACCCTGGACCTCGCCGCGCACTATCTGCCGTCGTCCGAGAGCGCACTGATCGGCGGAAACTGGTACGACGCACTGGAACTGCCCGACGGCCAGTCGCTGTTAACCGTCGGCGACCTCACCGGACAGGGCATCGCCGCCACCTCCGGCATGGCCATGCTCCTGGGCGCCCTGCGCGGCATGGCAGTAGCCGGGGCGCAGCCAGCCCAGCTGATGGGCTGGCTGAACCAGCTACTGGATGCCTCCGTCCAGCCCACTCTCGCCAGCGCCGTGTACTGCCGCTACACGCCCGAGACCCGCACCCTCGCATGGGCCCAAGCAGGCCATCCCGCCCCGCTGCTGTTCCGCAGCGGAACGGGATGTGTGTTGGCGCCCCCGGCCGGCGTACTGCTGGGGGCCACCTCCGGCGCGACATACGAGCAGGCCGAAGAGACCCTCGAACCCGGCGATCTGCTCCTGCTGCACACCGACGGACTGGTTCCGCGGCACACCGGCGACGCCGCCCAGCACAGACTGCTCGCACTCGCACCACGCCTCACCGAGGCCCGCACCGCCCAGGACTGTGTGCGGACGGTGATTGAGGAGTTCGGCGAGACCGAGCGCGAGGACGACGCCTGCGTACTGATCGCAAGGATCTACTGAGAGAGTCGTGCGCGCCTGAGTCCGAGGGGTCCGGAGAACCGAGCCTGAGGAAGACGGACGACCTGAGTCCCGTGACCGGTTGAGCCAAGGCCACACTGACACCACGGACTCGGGTGGAGCCAAGGCCACACTGACACCATGGACTTGGTCAGCCCCGTTTCCGTGGACGTGGTCGGTCCCGTTCCGAGACCTGCTTCTCGGGCCTCTCCCGTCAGGCCTGCGCCCAGCGTCCGCCCTTGGGCTTCACGGAGCCCTTGGGCAGGGCGAGCTGGATCTCCTCGCGCAGGTCCTCGATCTTCGGATAGCCGGCGTAGTGAGCCGTCAGACGGTACATCTCGCGCAGCCGGTCCCAGGTGCGCTGCGAGGAGTTCGACCCCATCGACACCAGTGCCAGCCGTGCGTAACGGTCCGCCTGCTCGGGGTCGTCCGCGATGAAGCAGGCCGACGCCAGCGAGATGTAGTCGAAGATCTGCGACCGCTGCCGTCCGTTCGCCCGGAGCTCCAGGGCCTGCTTGGCATGGCGCTGCGCCGTGCCGGCCGCGGACGGATCGTGTTCGGCGAGGGTGCGGTACGCGAGGGCCTGCATACCGTGCATGTCCGCCTCGTCGAACATCTGCATCCAGCTCGGCGGCGGTACGTCACCTTTGTCGGAGACGAAGAGGTCCTCCGCCTGACCGAGGGTGCGCCGCATGGCCTGGCTGCGTCCCATCGACGCCTGAGCCCAGGCCTCGATGGTGTACAGCATGGCCTTGGTGCGCGGCAGGGTCTGGTCGCCCGAGCCGGACTTGGCGAGCTTCATCAGGTCGAGGGCGTCGTCGGGCCGGCCGAGGTGCACCATCTGACGGGCGGCGCGGGAGAGCGCCTCCCCGGCGCGCGGCCGGTCACCGCCCTCACGTGCCGCATGGGCGGCGATGACGAAGTACTTCTGGGCGGTGGGTTCGAGGCCGACGTCGTGGGACATCCAGCCCGCGAGGACGGCGAGATTGGCGGCGACGCCCCACAGGCGGCGCTGCAGATGGTCGGGGTGGCGGTAGGCGAGCATGCCGCCCACTTCGTTGAGCTGGCCCACCACAGCCTTGCGCTGCAGCCCGCCGCCGCGGGCCGCGTCCCAGGCCCGGAAGACCTCGACCGAGCGCTCCAGCTCCTCGATCTCCTGGGACCCGATGGGGGCGGCCTCATAGCGGTCGAATCCAGCGGGGTCGGCGTGAAGGGGATCGTTGAGGTCGGGAGAGTCGGCCACGAGGGCCGGGTCGGTGTGCAGCCAGTCGTGCATGGCGCTGCTGAGTGCGGATCCTGCGGCGAGCGCGGCACCCGCGCCCACCAAGCCGCGTCGGTTGAGCATGAGGTCCATTCCCGTGAATTCGGTGAGGACCTGAGCGGTCCGCTCGGGCGCCCACGGCACTCCGTCGGGATGTTCCACACTCCCGTCATCACGCCGTTTCCCCGTGCGCCCGTGCCGGACCAGACCGAGGTCCTCGATGGTCACGACACGGCCGAGTCGCTCTGTGAACAACGCCGCCAGCACCCGCGGGACCGGATCGCGCGGGATCTCTCCCATGTCGATCCAACGCCGCACCCGCGAGGTGTCGGTGGCCAGCTGGGGGTGGCCCATGGCCGCCGCCTGCCGGTTCACCAGTCTCGCGAGCTCGCCCTTCGACCAGCCGGCGAGGCCGAACAGGTCCGAAAGACGGGTGTTGGGTTGTCCGCTCACGTCAAGCCCCCAGGTTCTCGGCTGAGTTGACAGTAACCCGCTGTCAGTTGCTGGGCGACTATTCGCCACGGTTCGCCAGGGTGCGCCAGATGGTCTGCCACTGGCCATCCGGTGTCAGGTAGATGTGCGCCACCCCGACCCGGCGGCCCCAGGGACATTCCCCAGGGTGCACCGAGGCGGCCGGGGAAGGGCGGCGTCAGCTACTCGCAGGCACACGAAGGGATCTGTTTCGCCCATGTACACAGCATCGTCCTCCGTGTCCGCACCCCCCCGGCCGCTGCACAGCTACCCCCCTGCCCGGAGAACCCGGGACGTACCTTCACAGCAGGGCAGCGGCCCGTATCTCGACCCCGCACGCACGGCGGCCGGGACGCTCGGTGCAGGCCGGGCGCGGCGCGCACCGGGGTTCGGTACGCAACCGCTCAGCGGGAGAATCGACTTGTCCGGCCCTCAGGGCGCGCAGCTGCGCACGGCGATCGCGTCGGTGCACCGGATCTGCCCGGAGTTCAGCCCCGTGCAGGTGCTGCGGCGCAGCGGACGCTCCGTGCTGCTCATCGGCACGACGGGCCGCAGCACCGCCGTCGCCAAGTGTTTACTGGATCACGCGCCGGCCTGGGTGGAGCGGATCCGCCATGAGATAGCGACATACCGCTCGTTCGTCCGGCACCGGCCGCCGGTGCGGGTGCCCCGGCTGATCGCCGCGGATCCGGACAACGGCACGCTGGTGCTCGAGCGGATGCCGGGCCGGGTTGCGGCACTGCAGCGACACCCCCTGGAGGCGCCGCCCCGCGCGGACATCCGCGCGGCGCTCGGTGCGATCTGCCGGCTGAACCAGTGGCAGCCGCCCGAGGCGACGTTCGGCAGGCCCCTCGACTACGGTCGGCAGATCTCGCGCTATCACGACCTGGGGCTGCTCACCGACCGGGACATGGGCGATCTGCAGAAGCTGCTGCACGTGATCGCGAAGTCGGCGGGCAGGCACGAGCTCTGGCAGTTCTGCCACGGCGATGCACTCCTGTCGAACGTCCTGCTGTCGCCCCCGGGTCCGGTGCTGGTCGACTGGGAGCATGCGGGCTGGTATCTGCCGGGGTACGACCTGGCGACCCTGTGGACGGTGCTCGGTGACGCACCGGTGGCGCGGCGGCAGATCAGTCAGCTGGCGCAGTCCTCAGGACCCGCGTCACGCGACGCGTTCCTGATCAATCTGATGCTCATCCTCACGCGTGAGATCAGGACGTACGAGACGGCTGTGCAGCGTTCGATGCACGACGTGACCCCGGCGGCACCGGGTCCTGCCCACCCGGGTGCCGTACCGTCCGGCGAGGAACAGCGGCTGCTGCTCAGGCGGCTGCACGACGACTGCCAGATGGCCCGCCGGGCCGTGCGTGCGGCGGTCGGCACTCGCTGACGGGGATACAGGTCCGCGGTGCGCCCTCACGAGGGCGTGCCGCGGACCTTCGTGCGTGCGGCGGCGGTCGGCAGCAACCGGCCCCCGGGCGCCTGGCCGGGTGCCTGGGACTCAGCCGGACGGGTGGACGTATTGAGGCCGTCAACGGCCACGTAAGGCCCTGTGCGGCCAGGCGGTGCTGCGCGTCGCGGGACGCCGTCCAGGCTGCTCATTGGTCCACTCCACTGACGCATCGCTGGCCGTGGCACCCTCCCCGCGAAAACCCACGCCAACCGGCGCTGACTTGGGAAAACCCTTGTGCTGAGCGTGATTGACGGATCGTCGGAGAGCCGATACCACTGACGCACGTCACGGCCCCGCACGCACCAGAACGCTCGACTGTCCCGGGAGGCTGCATTGCGAGGATCCGCCCCTGTCCGCGCCCTGGCCGCACACAAGAGTGCGCGTCGCACGGCGGGAGCCGTCGCGTCGGTCGCCCTGTTACTGCCTCTGCTGGGTGCCGCACCGTCCGGCACAGCCGAACAGGCCCCAAACGAGCGTCTGCAGAAGGCCTTCGCCGCGGCAGCCGCCGAGTACCACGTGCCGCAGAGTGTGCTGCTCGGGGTCTCGTATCTGCAGTCGCGCTGGGACACGCACGGCGGGGCTCCCAGTGTGGCCGGCGGCTACGGCCCCATGCACCTCACCGACGCGCGCACCGCGCTCGCCGAGGCCACCCAGCACCACAGTGAAGGCGACGAGGACGCCCGCGGCGACTCCTCACGCCCCGCCCGCGTCCCGGAGGTGTCTCCGGCGGCCGTCCCCGAGATCTCCCAACTCCCCGCTCGCCTCAAGACGTTGTCCAAGGCAGCGGGGCTCACCGGGCTCTCCGCCGAGCAACTGCGCACGGACGCGGCCGCGAACGTACGAGGCGGCGCGGCACTGCTCGCCGCCGCACAGAAGCAACTGGGCCGGCCGCTCAGCGACGACGCGGCCGACTGGTACGGGGCTGTGGCGCGCTTCTCGGGCGCGGACGACAGCGCGACCGCGGCGACCTACGCCAACGACGTCTACGCCGTGATCCGCGACGGCGAGCAGCGCACCAACGACGAGGGCCAACGCATCGACCTCGCGGCATCGCCCGGGCTGCGGACGGACGCGGCCCAGATCGAGCGGATGGGCCTGCGCAAGGCGGACGGAGACGACACGGAGTGCCCGCCGACCGTGGCGTGTGAGTGGATCCCGGCGCCGTACGAGGAGTTCGGCGACGGCGACTACGGCAACCACGACCTGTCCGGGCGGCCCGCGTCCCAGAGCATCGACTACATCGTCATCCATGACACCGAGGGCAGCTGGGACACCACCCTGAAGCTGGTGCAGGACCCGACCTATGTGTCGTGGAACTACACGCTGCGGTCGACGGATGGGCACATCGCCCAGCACGTGAAGGCCAAGGACGTCGCGTGGCACGCGGGCAACTGGTTCGTGAACGCCAAGTCGATCGGCCTGGAGCACGAGGGCTTCCTCGCGGATCCCGATGCCTGGTACACGGAGGCGATGTACCGGACGTCGGCGCGGCTGGTGCAGTACCTGGCCAAGAAGTACGACATCCCGCTGGACCGGCAGCACATCCTCGGGCACGACAACGTCCCCGGGCCGACCACCGCCAACATCCGGTCGATGCACACGGACCCGGGCCCGTACTGGGACTGGCAGCACTACTTCACGCTGATGGGCAAGCCGTTCCACGCCACGGCGAGCGCGAACGGCGGGCTCGTGACCGTACTGCCGGAATTCACCGAGAACCAGCCGGAGTTCACGGGCTGTGCTGCACAAGGCGAGCCCTGCCGTGCGCACGGGTCCAGTGCCGTGCGGCTGCACACTCGGCCCAGCGAGGACGCTCCGCTGATCAAGGACATCGGCCTGCGGCCGGGCGGTGAGGACTCCACGATCGATGTGAACGACACGGCGTCGCGCGTGTCCACCGGCCAGCAGTACGCGGTCGCAGGCCGCGAGGGCGACTGGACGGCGATCTGGTACCTGGGGCAGAAGGCCTGGTTCAGGAACTCGAAGACGCAGCCGACCGCCGTCAACGCGTCCGGGCTCGTGGTGACGCCGAAGGCCGGCGCCGCGGACGTTCCCGTGTACGGGCGCGCGTACCCGGAGAAGGAGGCGTATCCGGCGGGCGTGCCCGCTCAGGCGGTCTCACCTCTGCCCTACAAGCTGCTCGCCGGGCAGAGGTACGTGGTGGGTGACAAGGTTCCCGGCGAGTACTACTACTCGACGACCTTCGACACGGCGCCGCACAAGGTCGTGCGGGGTGCGGACGAGTACTACGAGATCCAGTTCGGGCACCGGGTAGCGTTCGTGCGGGCGGCCGACGTGGATGTGGTGTCGTCGGGTTCGTAGGGCCGCTGTCGACTGCGTACCCAGCAGCAGATGGGGCCGGGTCTGCCTGGTGTGGACCCGGCCCGTGCGTACGTGAAGGTCAGCGCTGCTGGAACAGCTCGGCCGGCAGAGGCTTGAGCAGCGCGTACAGGTCTTCGGTGATCGGCCGGTCCCACGCGGCGATGGTCACGAGCACCCCGTCGCTGCGGTCGAACTGCACGCAGGAGATACGGCTCTCGGAGAGCTTCAGGCGACGGACGATCAAGAGGTTGTCGCCCTGCATCACCGGCATGTCCTCGGTGTCGAGGAGGGTGACCTCTTCGTCGTTCTCCAGCGCCAGCAGCAGCTGCGCGACCTCGAACGGGATCTGCCCCTCGGCGGTCTCGCGGGCCGGCGAGCCCTCGGGGAGATTGCCGATGATCATCGCGGGGCCGCGGCCGCCGAACAGGTCGTAGCGCAGGAACACTCCCTGGCAGCTGCCGTCCGGTGCGGGCAGCAGGCCCGCGCCGAGATTGCCCGGCCAGTCGCCCGGGTCCATGGCCAGGACGTCGAAGTCCGGGCCAGCGGGTGTGGCGGAGCTGCGGCGGCGGAGGAAGGACATGCGGCCATGGTACGTGTCCGCGGTGGCTTTGCGGCGTCGGGGGCAGGGCTTGATCAACGTGCCATACGCCGTGGTCGGGGCCGCGCCGGTGACGGGCCTCTGCCATGGTGAGGACTGTGCGTGTCCATGACTCATGGCATGACCATGAACCACTGAAACGGAGCCATCGGTTTGACCGTGAACGAGCCGGAGGATGTGGCCGGTGTGGCCGGCGATGACAGCATTCTCAATTACTGGCGGGCGGGACTCCACGCCGTCCCCGAGGAGGTCTGGCGCCATCCGGATCTCACCGTCCTGCTGCTCCCGGACAACGCTCTCACCAGCATCCCGCCGCGCATCGGCGCGCTGAAGGCGCTGCACACCCTGGACCTGGGGCACAACAAGCTCACCCACGTGCCGGACGAAATCGGCGACCTCGCCGGGCTCCACCGGTTCCTGTATCTGCACGACAACGAACTGGTCTCGCTCCCGGAGTCCTTGGGTCGCCTGACGCGGCTGGCCTATCTGAACGTCGGCGAGAACGCTCTTACGGAGCTGCCCGCGTCGCTTGGCTCGATGACGGGTCTGGTGGAGCTGCGCGCCCAGCACAACCGGCTGACCGCGCTCCCGTCCTCCATCGGCGGCCTGGCGGCACTGCGCGAACTGTGGCTGCGGGGCAACAACCTCACCGGCCTTCCCGACTCCGTACGGCATCTCGGGCACTTGCGGGAACTGGAGCTGCGCGAGAACGCTTTCATGGCCGTGCCGGAGGCGCTGCGTGGGCTTCCTCGGCTGCGGCGGCTCGATCTGCGCGGCAACCGACTGCGGCGGCTGCCCGGCTGGGTCGCCGAGCTCCCCGCGCTGGAGAAGCTGGATCTGCGGTGGAACGACGTCGAGGTCCCGCGCGATGTGCTGCGGGACCTCGAGAGAAGAGGCTGTGTCCTGCTGCGCTGAGCGCCCGGCGTCTGCCAGGACACGGCCGGGCGGCAGTCACTCGGCGACTGCCGCCCGGCCGTCCGCCCGCTCCGTCGAGCAGAGATCAGTCGTTCCTCAGTCGCCGTCCTCCCGTGCCGGCGGCACGACCGCCACCGGGCTCGCCGCGTGCAGCAACACCGCATGCGTGACCGAGCCGAGCATCCGTGCGGGCTGGAGCAGCCGCCTGCGATGGCGTCCCACCACGACCAGGTCGGCGTCCTTGGACGCGGCGACGACATGACCGGCGGCGTCACCGCCCAGCACGGACACGTCCACGCGCAGGTCCGGGTGTTGCTTGCGGTGGACGGCGAGGACGTCGTCGAGCAGGCGCTTCGTGTCGGCTTCGACCGCGTCCTTGTCGACGACGGCCATCGCCGCGAAGTCGGTGGGCACCGACCATGCGTAGAAGGGCCAGGGGTAGGCGGAGACCACCTCGAGGCGGGCGCCGCGACGGCCGGCCGCGGCGAACGCGAAGGTCAGGGCCTGGTGGTCGGGCGACTCCGCCGAGAGACCGACCACGACGCGCGGGCCGGGCTCGGCGGGACCATCGCCGTGCACCTCGCGTCCGGGGCGCGGCACCACCACGACCGGGCAGGCGGCGTCACGTGCGGTGGCAATGCCGTTCGAGCCGAGCAGCAGGCTGGCGAAGCCGCCCCGGCCGCGCGAGCCCATCACGATCAGCTGGGCGTCGGAGCTGAGCTCCGGCAGTACGACGGAAGGCGCACCGTCCAGCGTCAGGTACTCGACGGGAGGCAGACCCTCACGGCCGGCGAGCGAGGCGCGGACCTGGTCCCCCACCGGATCGCCCTCCGGGACCGGGGGCGGGGGCATCACCACCGCGGCGCCGGGCTGTGTCCACTCGGTGTACTGCCGCACGTGCACGACCCGTAGCGGCGCGTCCCGCAACCGTGCTTCCAAAAGGGCCCACTCCAGGGCGCGCAGGCTGTCTTCCGATCCGTCGACTGCCGCGATGACCGGCAGGGTGCTCATGGGTTCCTCGTCTCCGGCACGGTGCCACGATCGACCAGTTCCTCGGGCCAGACTCGCTCAGGCGAGTACCCGAGAAAAGGGTCAAAGGTCACATGTCCGGAAGAATCGATGATCCATGGGCGCCCTGCCGTGATCGGCGCTCAGGGGCCGACGCTCAGGTGAGGTCGAACTCCCCTTCGCGCGCTCCCAGCACAAACGCTCCCCACTCGGCCGGAGTGAAGATCAGGGACGGGCTCTCCGGGCGGCCGCCGTTGCGCATCGCGATGAAGCCCTCGACGAAAGCGATCTCGACGTCCCCCATCCCTCGGCTGCTGGAGCGCCACTCGGCGCCGCTCAGGTCCAGCTGCTCCGGCTTCTCCCAGCCCGCACGCGGATGCTGCGTGATGGTGCTCTCGGCCACGTCCCTGCTCCTCCCGGCTCGTCGTCCGCGGCCAGACTAGCGAGCGGTTCGCGTGCCGGACAGGCCACAGGCGGGGACGTGGCCGCGTCCGGCCCGCCAGTCCGCTCAGACGGTCGGCGGCTGTGCTCCGACCAGCCACATGGAGAAGAACTGAGAGCCGCCTCCGTAGGCGTGTCCGAGGACCCTGCGGGCACCGTCGACCTGGTGCTCCCCCGCCTGCCCGCGCACCTGGAGCGCCGCCTCGGCGAACCGGATCATGCCGGAGGCGCCGATGGGATTCGTCGACAGGACTCCCCCGGACATGTTCACCGGTAGATCGCCGTCCAGTTCCGTGACCCCGGACTCGGTGAGCTTCCAGCCCTCGCCCTCGTCCGCGAAGCCCAGGTTCTCCAGCCACATCGGCTCGTACCAGGAGAACGGCACGTACATCTCGACGGCGTCGATCTCCCGTCGCGGATCGGCGATGCCGGCCTGCCGGTACACATCGGCCGCGCAGTCCATTCCGGCCTTGGGCGACACGAAGTTCTTGCCGGCGAAGAGCGTCGGTTCGCTGCGCATCGCACCGCCCAGCATCCAGGCGGGCGGCCGCGGTGAACGGGCGGCGCCCGAGCGGTCGGTCAGGATCATGGCGCAGGCGCCGTCGGAGGACGGGCAGGTCTCCGAGTAGCGGATCGGATCCCACAGCATCGGGGACGCCTGGACCTTCTCCAGGGTGATGTCGTGCTCGTGGAGGTGTGCGTAGGGGTTCTTGAGAGCGTTCCGCCGGTCCTTGTATGCGACGAGGGAGCCGACCGTGTCGGGCGCGCCGCTGCGTCGCATGTACGCGCGCACGTGCGGGGCGAAGAAGCCGCCGGCGCCGGCGAGCAGCGGCTGCTGGAAGGGGACCGGCAGGGACAGGCCCCACATGGCGTTGGACTCGGACTGTTTTTCGAAGGCGAGGGTCAGGACCGTTCCGTGGACGCGAGCCGCGATCAGATTGGCGGCCACGAGCGCCGTGGAGCCGCCGACGGAACCCGCCGTGTGCACCCGGAGCATGGGTTTCCCGACGGCGCCCAGCGCGTCGGCGAGATACAGCTCGGGCATCATGACGCCCTCGAAGAAGTCGGGGGCCTTGCCGATCACCACGGCGTCGATGTCCGCCCAGGTCAGCTCGGCGTCTTCGAGAGCGCGCACGGCTGCCTCGCGGACGAGTCCCGCGATGGACACGTCGTGGCGCGCGGCGACGTGCTTGGTCTGGCCGATGCCGACGACCGCCACGGGCTCCTTGCCCGCCCTGCCCGCTGTCGCGGCTCCCACTGTGCTCATCGCGGGTCTCCCTCCAGTACGGCGACCAGGTTCTGCTGCAGGCACGGGCCGGACGTCGCGTGACCGAGGGCACGGTCCGATTCGCCACGGTGGATGCGTGCGGCGGCCTCCCCGATCCGGATGAGGCCCGCGACCATCACGGGGTTCGCTGAGAGCGCTCCACCGGACGGGTTGACGTTCACCGTGTCGTCGAGCCTGAGCGCCTTGCGCAGCACCACCTCCTGGGATGAGAAGGGCGCGTGCAGCTCCGCGGTGTCCACCGGCCGTTCGAAGGCTCCGGCCCGTTCGGCGGCCAGCCGCGTCGACGGCGAGTCCGTGAGATCGCGTACGCCCAGGCTGTGCGCCTCGATGCGGTGGTCGATCCCGCGGATCCAGGCGGGCCGCTCGCACAGCTTGCGGGCCCGGTCGCCCGCGGCGAGGATCACGGCCGCCGCTCCGTCGCGCGAAGGGGGACAATCCCCGGTGCGCAGGGGCCGTACGACGTACTCGCCCTGGGGAGGCGGACCGGGCACCTGGGCGTGCGGGTTGTCCGCTGCGGCCGCACGGCTGCGCGCCGCGACGCCCGCGAGGGCGCTCTCATCCGTGTCCCCGGCATCGATCAGCGCCTGCGCCTGCAGGGCCGCCAGCGCCACCGCGTCCGGCCATAGCGGCGCCACGTAGTACGGGTCGAGTTGACGGGTCAGCACGTCCCGCACGGATCCCGGCGACGACTTGCCGTGCGCGTACACGAGCGCCGTGTCGGCCTCGCCGGTCAGCAGCTTGATCCATGCCTCGTACAGCGCCCAGGCGCCGTCCGTCTCGACGTGCGACTCGGAGATGGGCGGCCAGGCGCCGACCCCGTCGAGCGCCATGGTGAAGGAGAAGGGGCGTCCGGCGAGGTAGTCGCTGGAGCCGGAGCAGGTGAAGCCGATGTCGCTGGTCTTCAGGCCGGTGCGGTCCAGGACCTCGTGCAGCACCGGCATGAGCATCTCGACCTCGGAGAGCTCGTCGGTGGTGCGCAGGTGGTCGGTCTGTCCGAAGGCGACGACGGCGATCTCGCGCGCCGGTGGGGTGCCTAGCATCTAGACCAGCTCCTTGTACGTCTCGTAGTCCGCGTCGGGTTCGCCGGTGGGCCGGTAGTGGTCCGGGTAGCGGCCGCCCTCGCTCCACACCGGCTCCACGCGCAGGCCCATCCGCACCTGGTCGTAGGGGATGCCGCCGATGCGGCCGTGCAGGGCGAGGTCGGCGCCGTCGAGGGCGATGTGCGCGTAGACGTACGGCACCTCGATGTCGAGGTTCTTCGCCTTGATGTTGACGATGCAGTAGGTGGTGACGGTGCCGCGGGGGCCGACCTCGACCTGTTCCGATGTGGCGACGCCGCAGGTCGGGCAGGCGCCCCGTGGCGGTACGTACACCTTGCGGCAGGACGGACAGCGCTCTCCGACCGTCCTGCGCTCCGCGAGGGCGTTGATGTAGTCGGCTTGGGCGCGGCCCGGCGCATAGGTGTAGTCGAGGCGGGCGGGCGCGACGATGCCGGTCACCATCTCCTCGAACCGCCCGTCGTGCCCGCCGGGTTCGGGTGCCGCACCGTCGTACGGCTCGAAGCAGGCGATGTCCGTGATGGCGCCGGAGCGTTCGCCGGCCCAGCGGATGCGGACGCGCATGCCCGTGTGGACGGCATCGGGTCCTGGAGCGTCGAGGGCATGCAGGAGAGCGGTATCGGCACCGTCGAGTTGCACGAGGACCCATGCGAAGGGCCTGTCCAGGGGCTGGCCGCGGCGGGGCTCGTGGTTCCAGGCCCAGGTGGTGACGGTGCCGGTGGGGGCGACCTCGACGAGGTCGCGTATGTCTTCGGCGGTCACGGGGTCGTACTCGACGGGCGGCACGAGGGTCCTGCCGTCGGCGGTCTTCACGCCGAGCACGACGCGTTCGCGCAGCCCGGTGAGAAAGGCGCTCTGGACGGGGCCGAGTGAGCGGGTGAACGGGAACTCGACGACGAGGGGGGCTTTGAGGACTTCGGGCACGGGGTCTCCTCGTGGGAGGGTCGGGGTGCGGAGTCAGGCGCGCCGGTAGACGGGTGGGCGTTTCTCGGCGAAGGCGCGGGCGCCTTCCTTGGCGTCGGCGGTGTCGAAGATCGGCCAGCCGCGTTCGAGTTCGGACTTCAGCGCGTCCGCTTCGGTCATCTCGGCGGTCTCGTAAACGGAGGCCTTGACCGCCTCGACGGCGAGCGGGCCGCAGGCGTTGATCTGCTCGGCGATGGCGAGAGCGCGCTCAAGCGCCGTGCCGTCAGGGACGACATGCCCGATCAGCCCGATGCGCGCGGCCTCGTCTGCGGTGTACGGGCGGCCGGTGAGCAGCATCTCGAGAGCGTGCGTACGAGGGATCTGCCGCTGCAGGCGGACCGTGGAGCCGCCGATGGGGAAGAGTCCGCGCTTGACCTCGAAGAGCCCGAAGGTGGCGGACTCCCCTGCGACCCGGATGTCGGTGCCCTGGAGTATCTCGGTGCCGCCCGCGACGCAGTGTCCCTCGACGGCGGCGATGACCGGTTTGCGCGGGCGGTGATGGCGCAGCATCGCCTTCCAGTGCAGATCCGGGTCGGCCTTGAGCCGGTCGCGGTACTGCTGGCCCTCCATCCCCTTGCCCGAGAGCGCTTTCAGGTCCATGCCGGCGCAGAACGCGCCGCCGGCGCCGGTCAGTACCACGGAGCGGACCGTGTCGTCCTCGTCGGCCTCGACCCATCCGTCGTACAGACCGACCAGCATCGGCAGAGAGAGCGCGTTCTTCGCCTCCGGCCTGTTGAGCGTGAGCACCAGTGTGGCGCCTTCGCGCTGCACGGTGAGGTGTTCCGTCCCACCCATGTCCCGTCCTCCCGTCTTCAGACTGGAACAGGTTGCAGGAGGCGCGGGCCCAGTTCAATAGTTTTCTGACAGGCAGTCAGATTTCTTGGGCCGGGGCCTTCACAGTTGCGGCGGGCTTTGCTCTGATGGCGGACGAGCCGATGGCCGCCATGGATGCCGGTGTCAGGAGGAGCGGTGGAGTACAACCTTGCCGATCTGTTCGAATCGGTCGTCGATGTCGTGCCCGACCGCGAGGCGCTCGTGTACATCGACCACCCAGGCACGGGGCAGGAACGCAGACTCACCTATGCCGAGCTGGACGCGGCCGCCAATCGCATCGCGCACCATCTGACCGACAGCGGCATCCGGCCGGGTGAGCACCTCGGGCTCCATCTCTACAACGGCATCGAGTACCTGCAGACGGTGCTCGGGTGCCTCAAGGCGCGCATCGTGCCGGTGAACGTCAACTACCGGTACGTCGAGGACGAGCTGGTCTACCTCTACCGGGACGCGGACCTGGCGGCTCTCGTCTTCGACGCGGAGTTCACCGGGCGCGTCGCGGCCGCACTGCCGCACACGGACAAGCTGCGGCACCTGCTGCGCGTGGGGACGCCGCCGGAGGGCGCACCCGATGTGCCGGCCGTGCCCTTCGCGGAGGCCGAGGCGGCCGGCTCCGCCGAGCGCGGGTTCCCGGCCCGCTCCGGCGACGACCTGTTCATCATCTACACCGGCGGCACGACCGGGATGCCCAAGGGCGTGATGTGGCGCCAGGAGGACCTGTTCTTCTCCGGGCTCGGCGGCGGCGCACCGACCGGAGAGCCCGTGAAGAAACCGGAGGAGCTGGCCGAACGCGTCGCGGCAGGCGGCGACGGCATCACCTTCTTCCCCACTCCCCCGCTGATGCACGGCACTTCGACGCTGACCGCGTTCATCGGTTTCAACTTCGGCCAACGCGTCGTGGTGCACCGCAAGTTCGTACCCGAGGAAGTCCTGCGCACCATCGAGAAGGAGAAGGTCACCAGCATGGCGCTCGTGGGCGACGCGATGCTGCGGCCGCTCATCGACGCACTCAACGGCCCGCTGAAGGGCACCGACTGCTCCGCCCTGTTCAGCGTGTCGTCCTCGGGCGCCGTCCTGTCGGAAACCGTGCGGAAGCAGTTCCTCGCGCTCGTCCCGAACGTGATGCTGCTGAACAACTTCGGGTCGTCCGAATCCGGTTTCAACGGCACGGCGACGCCCGACTCGGGCCCTGACACGGGCTTCCGGATCCGCGTCAACGCCCGTACGCAGGTGGTGGACCCCGCGACGTACGAGCCCGTGGCGCCCGGCGAGATCGGGCGCATCGCACAGCGCGGCCACGTGCCGCTCGGCTACTACAACGACCCGCGGAAGACGGCCGAGACGTTCTTCCAGAAGGGCGACGAGCGGTGGGTGCTCCTCGGCGACATGGCGACGGTCGACGAGGACGGCATCGTCACCGTCCTCGGCCGGGGCTCGCAGTGCATCAACACCGGCGGCGAGAAGGTCTATCCGGATGAGGTGGAGGAGGCGCTCAAGGCCCATCCGGACGTGTACGACGCACTGGTGGCGGGCGTGCCGGACGCGAAGTGGGGCAACCACGTGGCCGCCGTGGTGCAGCTGCGCGACGGCGCGGCGCGGCCCTCCCTGGACGACATCCAGGCCCACTGCCGTACCCGTCTCGCGGGCTACAAGATCCCGCGCCAGCTGGTGCTCACGGAGCGGATCCAGCGCTCGCCGAGCGGCAAGGCGGACTATCGGTGGGCGCGGGCGGTGGCGCTGGCGGCGGACGGGTCGGCGGGGGGCGAGTAGGGCGGCCGGGCCCAGGCCTCACACGCCGTGCCTACGCCGTGGTAGGCACCGCCACTGCGGGTACTGGCCCAGCAGAGCGTGCTGGAGCGCCGGGACAGCCGTGGCACCTGGAGGACCCGATGGGCTTCGCCGACGATCATCTGATTCCGCTGGTCGACGCAGGTCTCGGCAACAGCGCCTATCTCGTGGACCTCAGCGACGGGCGGGCCCTGGCCGTGGACGCGAGCCGGGACCTGCGTGCCCTGCGGAGATCGGCCGAGCGGCACGGGGTGCGGGTCGCGTTCGCGGCCGACACGCACCTGCACGCGGACTTCCTGACCGGGTCCGTTCAGCTCGCTCATGACGAGGGCGCCACGGTCCTCGCGTCCGCCGACGGACACCGTGCGTACCCTCACCGGCCCCTGCGCGACGGCGACGAGATCAACCTCAGCGGACTGACCCTGCGGGCACTGGCCACGCCGGGCCACACCGACGAGCACCTGTCCTACCTGCTCCTTGACGGCTCCCGTCCGCTCGGCGTGTTCACCGGCGGATCGCTGATCGTCGGCTCGGCCGCCCGCACCGACCTGATCGGCGCCGACCGCACGGAGGAGCTCGCCCGGGCGCAGTACCGCTCGCTCAGGCGGCTCGCCAGGCTGCCGGACGAGGTGGCCGTCTGGCCCACGCACGGCGCGGGCTCGTTCTGCTCGGCCCCGCCCGGCGCCGAGCGCACCACGACCATCGGCGCCCAGCGCCACTCCAACCCGCTGCTCAGGGCGCCTGACGAGGACGCCTTCGTACGGCAGATGCTGGGCAGTCTCGGTTCCTACCCGGCGTACTTCGGCAGGCTCGCCGAGATCAACCGGCGCGGTCCGGCGGTCCTGCGCTCCCACCCCGGACTCGCCCGCCTGACACCCGGCGCTGTGCGGGCCGCGGTGGCCCAGGGTGCGCAGATCGTGGACGTACGCCCGGTCGCGGACTTCGCGGCGGGACACATTCCGGGAGCGCTCTCCATCCGGCTGCGCGACCAGTTCGCCACCTGGCTCGGCTGGCTGCTGTCCCCGGAAACCCGGCTGGTCTTCGTCGCCGCGCCCGGTCAGGACCTCGCGGAACTCACCTGGCAGGCCCTCAAGATCGGATACGAGCGACTCGCCGGGCATCTCGCGGGCGGCATGGACGCGTGGGTCTCCGACGGCGGAGAGCAGCAGACGGTCGAGCTGGTGACGGCCGACGAGATCGCCGACCGCCCGGTCCTCGACATCCGGCAGCGTTCCGAGCACGTCGCCGGGCACATCCCCGGCGCGATCAGTCTCGAACTCGGCGAGCTTCCGGCTCGTGCGAGCGAGGCACCCGCCCGTGCGGTGGTCGCCTGCGGGCGGGGCCTGCGCGCCATGACGGCTGCGAGCATCCTGCAACGCGCCGGCCGGCACGACGTCGCCGCCCTCGTCGGCGGGCCCCCGGACTGGGCCCGCGCCACAGGGCTCCCGTTGCAGGAAGGCGAGTGACCGCGTGCAGGCTCACTGACGGAAACGGTCCCGCAGCTCCCTCTTGAGGATCTTTCCGCTGGCGTTGCGCGGCAGTTCGTTCACGAAGAGGACGCGCTTGGGCGCCTTGAAGTGGGCGAGCTTCTCGCGTGCGTGGGCGATGAGTGCGGCCTCGGTGACCTCGCCGCGCGGTACGACCACCGCGGTGACGGCCTCGATCCACCGCTCGTCCGGGAGGCCGATCACGGCGGTCTCGGCGACCCCGGGGTGTTCGTACAACGCGTCCTCGACCTGCCGGGACGCGACCAGGACGCCACCGGAGTTGATGACGTCCTTCACCCGGTCGACCACGGTGAAGTAACCCTCGGCGTCCCGGACGACGAGGTCGCCGGAGTGGAACCAGCCGTCCCGGAACGCCTCGGCGGTCTCCTCGGGCTTGTCCCAGTAGCCCTGGCACAGCTGCGGAGAGCGGTAGCAGACCTCGCCCGGTGTGCCGTCCGGGACCTCCTTGCCCGACTCGTCGACGACCCGTGCCTCGACGAACAGCACCGGGCGGCCGCAGGAGTCCATGCGCCCGTCGTGCTCGTCGGGTCCCAGGACGGTGGCCAGCGGGCCGATCTCGCTCTGCCCGAAGCAGTTGTAGAAGGCGAGCCCCGGCAGCCGTCCGCGCAACCGCTCCAGGACGGGCACGGGCATGATCGACGCCCCGTAGTAGGCCTTGCGGAGAGCGCTCAGATCCCGTGTGGCGAAGTCGGGGTGGTTGGACAGCCCGATCCACACGGTGGGCGGCGCGAACAGGCTGTCCGCGCGGCCCGCCTCCACCAGGTCGAAGATCTGGCCTGCATCCGGCGCGTCGAGGATCGTGTTCTCGGCGCCCACGGCGAGATACGGCAGCAGGAACACGTGCATCTGCGCCGAGTGGTAGAGCGGCAGCGAGTGGACGGGCCGGTCGCCGCCGGAGAGATCCAGCGCGTGAACGGCGCTGACGTACTCGTGGACGAGGGCGCGGTGCGTCATCATCGCGCCCTTGGGCAGCGCGGTGGTACCGGACGTGTAGAGCAGCTGCACGAGGTCCTCGGACGCCGGCTCCGGCCCGTCGTACGGTGCCGTGGACGCGAGCCGGGCGAGCAGGGAGTCGTCCGTGTCGCGCAGGGCCAGGGTGCGGACCCCGGTGGGGAGGCGGCCGGCGAGATCGGGGTCGGCGAGCACGAGGGCGCTCCCGGACTGGCGGACGATGTACGCCAGGTCGTCGCCGGTGAGGTTCTGGTTGACGGGGACGTGCACGAGCCCGGCCCGGGAACACGCGAGGAAACCGATCAGATACGCGTCCGAGTTGTGCCCGTGGGCGCCGACGCGGTCGCCGGGAGCGAGCCCCGACTGGCGCAGCACGCCTGCCGCGCGGGAGACCGCCTCGTCGAGTTCGGCGTACGTCCAGGTCCGGTCCCGGTACCGGACGGCGGTCCGGTCCGGCGTTCGCCGTGCGCTGCGCCGGACCATCCCGTCGACCGTGCTGCTGCGTCCACCCGTCATGCCGTGATCTTCTGGGCCGCCGTGCGGGAGGTCAAGACGTCTGCGTCTGCGCGGAGGCACGTCGGACGGCGCACTTCGCTACCGCAGGCCGTCCCTGCCTCAGCCAGACCGCCTGCCGCTGCTGACGGCGCCCGCGCCTCGGCGGCCACCGAGGTCCACCGGGTATGCCCACCTGGAACGGGCCGATCACATGGCCCGGGTGTGTCCCTCCCAGTACGGATCACGCAGTCGCCGCTTGTACAGCTTTCCGTTGGGGTCGCGCGGCATCGACGCGATGAAGTCGACGCTCTTGGGGCGCTTGTACCCGGCGAGCTGCCGCTCGCAGTGGGCGAGGATGTCGGCGGCCAGGGACTCCCCCGGCTCGTGGCCGTCGGCCGCTTCGACGACGGCCTTCACCTCCTCGCCCCAGTCGTCGTGCGGGATGCCGAAGACGGCGGCGTCGGCGACCGCGGGGTGGGTGAGGAGGGCGGCCTCGATCTCGGCCGGGTAGATGTTGACGCCACCCGAGATGATCATGTCGATCTTGCGGTCGCGGAGGAAGAGATACCCGTCCTCGTCGAGGTAGCCGAGGTCGCCGACGGTGAAGAAATCGCCGATGCGGTTCTTCTTCGTCTTGGACTCGTCCTTGTGGTAGCTGAAGCCGCCGGTGGACATCGTCATGTAGACCGTGCCGAGTTCGCCGGGCGGCA
>NZ_LOHS01000087.1 GCF_001642995.1 Streptomyces jeddahensis | reverse complement strand
AGGAGCTTCTTGTACCAGTCGCGCAGCTTGTCACCGCCGGAGGACTTCCAGGTGGAGATGGCCTGCTGCACGTCGGACAGCTTCTTGTTGCCGCGCACGAAGTCGATCTCCAGCTGCTCGAACTGGCTGGAGAGGGTGGCGTAGCGGGTCGGCTCGACGATGTTCATGCCGAACGTGGACGTCTTCTTCACGAAGGCACCCTGCCGCTGCTGCCACTCCACCTGCTTGCGGGCGATCTCGGGGAAGTCGGGGTGGGCGGTGTAGGGAGCCGGGGCCGCCAGCAGCACCCAGGCGTTGTTCACCTCCTGGATACCCCGATCGTTCTTGACCGGGACACCGTCCTTGACCGTGTAGTGGGTGCCCTCGACGCCGAAGTCGACGAACATCCGCTCCTTGGTGCCGTAGGGCGCTGCCGCGAAGTTGGCGGCGGCCAGCGCGTTCTCGATCGTCTCCTTCGAGGCGCCCTTGCGGATCATCGACCAGATACCGGCGGGCTGGCCGGCATACAGCGTCGGGTTGCCGCCGTCGGCGCCGAAGTAGTCCATGCCATCGATCTCGAAGTCCGGGTTGGACTTGGCCTGTTCGGCGGTCTTGCCCCACCAGTCGGCCGTGTTGCCGTTGTAGACCAGGACCTGCCCAGCGGTGAACCGCTGGCCCACGTCGCCCGTGTTCGCCTTGTCGTCGGGATGGACCACACCCGCGGCGAACAGCTTGCGCACCCACTCCAGATGTTCGAGGTACTCAGGGTGCTCAATGCGGTACGTCAGCTTGCCGTCGTCCCCGATGTTCCAGCCGAGCGACCCGGCGG
>NZ_LOHS01000086.1 GCF_001642995.1 Streptomyces jeddahensis | reverse complement strand
TGAGCTACGGCCAGGCGCCAGACCGAGGACGTACATCCCGGTGCGGCCCCGACCCGCCCACCGGCAGGTGCGAACCACCCACAAGCCGGAAGACGCGCACGCGCCCCAGCCCACGCCCCGGCAGGCCACCCCACCCCGCAGGGTAACCACGGGAACAATCCGGGAATGAGGCCGTATAGCACTCGTAATACCGAAGGGGCAGCCGTGGGGATGCGCGAGGAGAGAGACCGCACCCGACGCCAGGCCGCATTCGATGTGGCGGATGCCTCGATACTGCTGCTCGACGCCGGTGGCGTGGTGCTCAGCTGCAGCGGGAACACGGGACGGCTCCTCGGCTACCCGCAAGGCGCCCTCCTGGACCGCGGCGTCACGTCCCTCCTGACCGACGAGGACGCGGCGCGGCTTCCGGCCATCACCGAACGGTGCATGCAGGACGGCGGCTGGAGCGGCCTGCTGACGGCGCGGCACCGGGACGGCCGGCCGGTCAAGCTGATGGTGCGGCTGATCCCCGTACAGGAGACCGGTGGAAGTGCGCGCTGGGTCGTCCTGGCCGGAGACCTGAGCGAGGCACCGGGGTGGGACATGAGCCGGCACCTGCTGGAACGGATGGCCTCGCAGTCACCCATCGGCATCGCCGTCGTGGACACGGACCTGCGGTACGTGTGGTCGAACGCCGCCCTCGAGAGATTCGGCGGAGGGGCACCGCAGCAGCGGCTCGGGCGCCGGCTGGGCGACATCCAGCCCGACCTCGACGCGCAGGGGATCGAGGCGCAGATGCGCCGGGTGCTCGAGACCGGTGAGCCCGTGATCGGTTACGAGCACGTGGGCCGGTTGCGGTCGGCCCCGTACCGGGAGGTCGCCCACTCGATGTCGTTCATCCGGCTCGAGGACGACCACGGCCATCCGGTGGGCGTGTACTACACGGTCACGGACATCAGCGACCGCTACCGCGCCCGGCAGCGCCTGGCGCTCCTCGACCGGGCGGCCGAGCACATCGGGCGCACGCTCGACGTCATCCAGACCGGACAGGAGCTCGCCGACTCGGCGGTACCGGAGCTGGCCGACTTCGTCGCCGTCGACCTGCTGGAGTCCGTACTCGAGGGGGCCGAGCCGGCGCACCGCACCCTCGACGACCCGGAGGTCGTCCCGCTGCGCCGGGCCGGCCACCAGTCCGTGCGGCCGGGGGTCCCGGAGGCGGTCGTCGAGATCGGGGGCATGGCCCGGTATCACGCCGGTTCGCCGCCCATACAGTGCCTGACCAGCGGGAAGTCCTGGCGTGAGGAGCGCCTGGATCCGCTGGCCAGGGAATGGCCCGCCGACATCCCCGGCGGTCGGGCCGCCACGTTCCTCGACCTCGGGCTGCACAGCGTGATGATCGTGCCGATCCGCGCGCGCGGCATCACGCTGGGCATCACGACGTTCTTCCGGCGCGAGAGCCAGGAGCCGTTCGAGGCCGACGATCTCAGCCTCGCCGAGGAGCTCGTCACCCGTGCGGCCGTGTGCCTCGACAACGCCCGCCGCTACACGCGGGAGCGCGACGCGGCCCTCGTACTGCAGCAGAATCTCCTGCCGCACGGCGCCCCCGAGCAGGAGGCCGTCGACGTGGCGACCTGCTACCGGCCCGCCGACGAGCTGACCGGCCTCGCCGGCGACTGGTTCGACCTCATCCCGCTGTCCAGCGCACGGGTGGCACTGGTGGTGGGCGAGGTGGTCGGCCACGGCATCGAGGGGGCAGCCGCGATGGGACGGCTGCGCACCGCCGTACAGACCCTCGCCGACCTGGACCTGCCGCCGGATGAGGTGCTCGCCCACCTCGACGACCTGATCTGCCGGGCCGCACGAGAGGCGGCATCGGGCCCCGGCGCCCCGGCCGGAGGCGCCCACACCGTGGGGACGAGCTGTCTGTACGCGGTCTACGACCCGGTCGGCGGGGACTGCGTCATGGCGAGCGCCGGCCATCTGCCGCCCGCGATCCTGGCCCCCGACGGCACGGTCACCTTCGCCGAGCTGCCGCTCGGTCCCGCGCTGGGCGTGGGCGGTCTGCCTTTCGAGTGCGCCGAGTTCAACCTGCCGGAGGGCAGTGTGCTCGCGCTGCACACCGACGGCCTGCTGGCGACGCACGCACCCGACGGCACGGTCCCCGACGCCGAAGCGGGCAGGGAGCGGCTGCGCCGCGCGCTGGAGGCGCACCGTCTGCCGCTGGACAACCTGTGCAGCACGATCGTGGACGACCTCGTCCCGACGCAACAGCACGACGACGCGGCGCTGCTGATGGCGCGGACCCGCCGCCTCGGCGCCGACCGGGTGGCCTCCTGGGACCTGCCCGCGGAACCGGCCGTCGTCGCCCAGGCACGCCAGGCGGCCGCCCTGCAACTCGCCACATGGCGCCTGGAGGAGCTGACCTTCACCACGGAGCTCGTCGTGAGCGAGCTCGTCACCAACGCGATCCGGCACGCCTCCGGCCCCCTCCGGCTGCGCCTGATCATGGAGCGGTCCCTGATCTGCGAGGTCTCCGACACCGGCAGCAGCGCCCCGCACCTGCGCCATCCGCGGACGACCGACGAAGGCGGCCGCGGCCTGTTCCTGGTCTCCCAGCTCACCCGCCGCTGGGGCACCCGCTACACCGCGAACGGCAAGATCATCTGGGCGGAGCAGCCGCTGGCCGAGCCGGTGGCGTGACCGCCGCCGCGGCTGCGCCCCTGTGTGACCTTCACCGCTCCGGGCGGGGGGACTGGGCAGCATGGTTACCCGCAAGTAGCATGAAGGGGTGAGCGCGCGCTCAGTGGCGTGCGCCCCGCAGCAGTGCCATCCCGCACCCTGGAGGAGAGCCATCGTGCCTCGTACCGTCAGGGACGTCGTCTTCGTCGACGGCGTCCGCACCCCGTTCGGCAAGGCGGGCCCGAAGGGCATCTACCACGAGACCCGCGCGGACGACCTCGTCGTGAAGGCCATCCGGGAGCTGCTGCGCCGCAACCCCGGTCTCGACCCGGCCAAGATCGACGAGGTCGCCATCGCCGCGACCACGCAGATCGGCGACCAGGGCCTGACCATCGGCCGCACCGCCGGCATCCTCGCCGGGCTGCCGCAGTCGGTGCCCGGCTACTCGATCGACCGCATGTGCGCGGGCGCCATGACCGCCGTCACGACCACCGCGGGCTCCATCGCCTTCGGCGCGTACGACGCCGTCATCGCCGGTGGTGTCGAGCACATGGGCCGCCACCCGATGGGCGAGGGCGTGGACCCGAACCCGCGCTTCGTGTCGGAGAAGCTCGTCGACGAGTCGGCCCTGTTCATGGGCATGACCGCGGAGAACCTGCACGACCGCTACCCGCACATCACCAAGCAGCGCGCCGACGAGTACGCCGTGCGCTCGCAGGAGAAGGCCGCCAAGGCGTACGCCAACGGCAAGATCCAGCAGGACCTGGTGCCGATCTCCGTACGCCGCACGAACCCCGAGGGCGGCGAGACGGGCTGGGGCCTGGTCACGGCCGACGAGCCGATGCGCCCGGGTACGACGCTGGAGAACCTGGCGGGCCTCAAGACGCCGTTCCGCGTCCACGGCCGGGTCACCGCCGGTAACGCGGCCGGTCTGAACGACGGCGCGACGGCCTCGATCATCGCGTCCGAGGACTTCGCCCGCGAGAACAACCTCCCGGTCAAGATGCGCCTGGTCTCGTACGCCTTCGCGGGCGTCGAGCCCGAGGTGATGGGCTACGGCCCGATCCCGGCGACCGAGAAGGCCCTCGCCAAGGCGGGCCTGAGGATCGAGGACATCAACCTCTTCGAGATCAACGAGGCCTTCGCCGTGCAGGTGCTGGCCTTCCTCGACCATTACGGCATCGCGGACGATGACGAGCGCGTCAACCAGTACGGCGGCGCCATCGCCTTCGGCCACCCGCTGGCCTCCTCCGGCGTGCGTCTGATGACGCAGCTTGCGCGCCAGTTCGAGGAGCAGCCGCACGTCCGCTACGGCCTGACCACCATGTGCGTCGGCTTCGGCATGGGCGCGACGGTCATCTGGGAGAACCCGCACTTCGACGGAGGCGACAAGTGAGCACCACCACCGCTGAGCTCCTGAAGGGTGCGGCCGAGCTGTTCCCGGACGAGGTCGTGACGCAGGCGCACGTACGCCACCTCGACCTGCCCAAGGGCGCGGGCCGCTTCGCCCTCATCACCCTCGACAACGGCCTGGACCACACCAAGCCGACCACCTTCGGCCCGCAGTCGCTGGCGAACCTGAACGCCGCCATCGACCAGGTCGAGAAGGAGGCCGCGGACGGCGAGATCCTCGGCGTCGGCATCACGGGCAAGCCGTTCATCTTCGCGGTCGGCGCCGACCTCAAGGGCGTCGAGCTGCTGAAGGAGCACAAGGACGCGCTGGCCATCGGCAAGGGCGGCCACGACGTCTTCAAGCGCCTTTCGGCCCTCGCCGTCCCCACCTTCGCGTACTACAACGGCGCGGCGATGGGCGGCGGTGTCGAGGTCGGTCTGCACTGCAGCTACCGCACGGTCTCGAAGGCGCTGCCCGCCTTCTCGCTGCCCGAGGTCTTCCTCGGCCTGGTCCCCGGCTGGGGCGGCTGCACGCTGCTGCCGAACCTGATCGGCGCGGACCGCGCGGTCTCGGTCATCATCGAGAACTCGCTCAACCAGAACAAGCAGCTCAAGGGCCAGCAGGTCTTCGAGCTCGGCATCGCCGACGCGATCTTCGAGGGCGCGGACTTCCTGGAGCAGTCGCTGCTGTGGACCGCGGACGTCCTCAAGGGCGACGTCGAGGTCGTACGCCCGGTCATCGACCGCGGTGACGCCTGGGACCAGGCCGTGGCGCGCGGCAAGTTCATCGCTGACGGCAAGGTGCACGGTGCGGCCCCGGCCGCGTACCGCGCCCTGGACATCATCGCCGCGGCCAAGAACGGCGACCTGCAGCAGGGTTACGACGCCGAGGACAAGGCGCTCGCCGACCTGATCATGGGCGGCGAGCTGCGCGCGGGCATCTACGCCTTCAACCTCGTCCAGAAGCGCGCCAAGCGCCCGGCGGGTGCGCCGGACAAGAGCCTGGCGCGCCCGGTGACGAAGGTCGGTGTCGTGGGCGCCGGTCTGATGGCTTCGCAGCTCGCGCTGCTCTTCCTGCGCCGCCTCGAGGTGCCGGTCGTCCTGACCGACATCGACCAGGAGCGCGTCGACAAGGGTGTGGGCTACGTCCACGCCGAGATCGACAAGCTGCTCGGCAAGGGCCGCATCAACCAGGACAAGGCCAACCGCCTGAAGGCCCTGGTCAGCGGTGTCCTGGACAAGGCGGAAGGCTTCTCCGACGCGGACTTCATCATCGAGGCCGTGTTCGAGGAGATCGGCGTCAAGCAGCAGGTGTTCGCGGAGGTCGAGGCGGTCGCCCCGGCCCACGCGATCCTCGCGACGAACACCTCCTCCCTGTCGGTGACGGAGATGGCGTCGAAGCTGCAGCACCCCGAGCGGGTCGTCGGCTTCCACTTCTTCAACCCGGTCGCGGTCCTGCCCCTGCTCGAGATCGTCCGCGGCGAGAAGACGGACGACGCGTCGCTGGCCACGGCCTTCGGCGTCGCCAAGAAGCTGAAGAAGACCGCGGTCCTCGTGAAGGACGCCCCGGCGTTCGTCGTGAACCGCATCCTCACCCGCTTCATGGGCGAGATCCAGAACGTCATCGACGAAGGCACCCCGGTCGAGGTCGCCGAGAAGGCGGTCGAGCCGCTGGGCCTGCCGATGTCCCCGCTGGTCCTCCTCGAACTGGTCGGCCCGGCGATCGGTCTGCACGTCTCCGAGACGCTCAACCGGGCCTTCCCCGACCGCTTCACGGTCTCCCCGAACCTCAAGGCGGTCGTCGAGGCGGGCAAGCGCGGCTTCTACGTCTACGACAGCGGCAAGCCCGAGCTCGACCCCGAGGTCGCCGCGCTGCTGAAGCAGGGCGACACCGTCCTGACGGAGGAGCAGGTGCGGGCCCGCGTCCTCGAGGCCGTGGCCCAGGAGATCGGCCTGATGCTCGACGAGGGCGTCGTCGCCGAGGCCCAGGACATCGACCTGTGCCTGATCACGGGCGCGGGCTGGCCGTTCCACCTGGGTGGCATCACGCCTTACCTGGACCGTGAGGGTGTCTCGGAGCGGGTGAACGGGAAGCGGTTCCTGGAGGCGGGCGTGGCGTCGGTTCCGGCGTAGGCGTCGCACGCTCCGGTATGTGAAGAGGGCCTCCGCCCATGGCGGAGGCCCTCTGTCGTGCTCTGTCGTGCGCGTCGTCAGTAGTTTCCGCCGTAGTACGGGGTCGCCGCCGCCCCGGCCGAGGCGGCGTTCATGACGGCGAAAGGTATCTGGGTCACCGGGGACTCGGCACCGGAGGCGTCCACCGCGAAGACGTCGACGACGTGCATGCCCGCTGCCCAGGCCCAGCCCGAGTCCCACGACCAACTGCCGTTCGGGGCGACGGCGGCACCGCCCAACAGCACGCCGTTCTCCCGGAATCCGACCTGCGCGGCGCCTGTGGCGGCCCCGGTGAAGACCACCCGGGAGTCCATGACCTGCTCGTGGGCCACGGGTTCCAGCACCACCGGTGCGGCCGCGCTCTGCCCGACCGTCGACAGCACCGCACCCCGGTCCATGCCCGGCATCCCGGAGCCCGCCGGGACGGCGGCCCCGCTCGGGCTGTCGACAGCCGTGAAGTGCACCTCGGTCCGCTCGGTCTGGAAGCCCGCCGCGTCCACCGCGTAGATCTTCACGGGGTGCTTGCCCTTGCTCCAGGCCCTGCCCAGCTCCCAGGACCAGCTGCCGTCGGCGGCGACATCGGTCTGCCCCAGGTACTTGCCGTGCTCCCAGACGATCACGCGGACGGCGCCTTGTGCGTAGCCCGTGAACCGTACGGCGTCCCTGCGCACCTCCTCCTGGAACGCCGGTGCCGTCACCACGGGCTTCGGGAACTCCGCGCCCCTCACCACCGACGTGGAGGAGAGATAGGAGTTGATGGCCGACCGGTCGCGGTCGGGCTCCTCGTAGCCGTTGCGGACGTAGCCCAGGCGCGGCGGGGTGCCGTCGGCCAGGAGGTTCACGATGCCCATGAGAGCGGGGACGTTGCGCCGGGTGACCTGCGTGTGGTCGGTGATGAACGGGGACTCGCTGTAGATGAAGTTGAAGTTCTCGTACCGCTGGAAGAGGGCCAGGAAAGGCTCCACCTGCTCCTTGTACTGCTCGTCCTGGGGCGAGGAGAGCAGGTAGATGTTGGCGCCGCGGTTGGTCTCCGACCGGACCAGGTCGGGCAGGATCGCGTCCACGATGCGGACGTTCTCCTCCGGGACCCCCTCACCCAGCATGAACCGGGCCACCTTCGGGTGGACCTTTTTCACGTACGTCCCGACCAGGAACTGGGGCACGATGGAGACGATGTTCCGGAAGCCGTACCGCAGCCCGAAGTACAGCGCCGCGCTGCCGCCCTTCGAGCCGCCCCACATGGTGACGTCGTCCGGGGTGAGCTCCAGGGCGTTCATGACGTTGAAGACGAGTCCGGCGACGGATCTCTCCAGGGAGAAGTCCATCTCCTTGCACAGGTAGTAGCTGTTCATGCCGTCGAACCGGTCACGGATCCACAGGATGTTGGCCCTGACGTTGTCGAAGACGCCGTTCGACCATCCGTAGTCGTGAGGCGCCGAGAAGTTGGCGAAGACCACGACCAGATGGCGGTTGCCGTTCTTGGCATGGGCGAACCGGTACTCGACGGGAAACGTTCCTGAGGCCTCGATCCCACTGAGCAGCTGCCGCCCGTTCGAGGGTGCTTTGGACATGTACGGACTCCACTCTCAGATGTGCTTCGACGTCGGGCGGGCTCAGTAGCCGGCGGGTGCCGCTCCGGCTGGGGCGTTCATGACGGTGAAGGGGACGGCAGCCGCCGGGGACTCTCTCCCGGCCGCGTCCACCGCGAAGACCTCGACGGTGTGCATGCCCTCGGCCCAGAGCCAGCCCGGGTCCCAGGACCAACGGCCCTCGGGGGCGACCGCGCATGCCCCCAGGAAGACTCCGTTCTCCCTGAACCCCACCTGGGCGGCGCCCCTGGCGGCGCCCGTGAAGCCGACCTTCGTCCCCAGCACCTGCTGGTACGCCTTCGGCATCTGCACCGCCGGCGCCTGGAGGCCGCTCGGCATCCCCTGAGCGGCGTATCCCGGCCCGTCGGCGTGCAGCGCGTGGGCGCCCGGGCCCGGCTGCACCGCGGCATGCTCCGACACCGTGAACTGCACGTCGGTGCGCTGGGACTGGTAGCCGTTCGCATCGACGGCGAACAGCCTCACCACGTGCTCGCCCGTGCTCCACGGCTTCTCCTGCTCCCAGGTCCAGCCGCCGTCGGCGCCGACAGGAGCCGACGCCAGGTACGTGCCGGTCTCCCAGAAGCTCACGCGTACCGCCCCGGGCGCCCAGCCCGCGAGGCGGACACCTGCTGCGGGCAGCAGGGACTGCGTCGTCGGCATGGTCACGACCGGAGCGGCGAGCGAGTCCTGCACCACGGACGTGGACCTGAGGTAGGCCTCGATGCCCGACTTGTCGGCGTCGGGCTCCTCGTAGCCGTGGCGGGCGAGGCCGAGACGCGGAGCGATTCCCTCGACGAGCAGGTAGGCGATTCCCAGGAGAGGAGGGGTGTTTCGCTGGGTCACCTTCCCGTGGCCCGTGATGAACGGGGACTCGCTGAAGATGAAGTTGAAGTTCTTGTACCGCTGCAGCAGCCCCAGGAAAGGCTCCACCTGATCCTTGTACTGCTCGTCCTGGGGCGACGACACCACGTAGATATGCGCGTCAGGGTTCGCCCCCGACATCAGCAGATCGGGCAGTATCGCGTCGAGAACGCGGACGTTGTCGTCCGGCATCGCCTCGCCCAGCATGTGCCGCCCGGTGTCGGGATAGACCTCGCGCACGAACGTGCCGATCCGGAGCTGCGGAACGCTGGCCACGATGTTCCGGAACCCGTACCTCAGGCCGAAGTAGAGCGCCGCGCTTCCGCCTTTCGAGCTGCCCCACAGGGTGACGTCGCCGGGCGTCAGGCCGAGGGACTTCATCACCTTCGATATGAGCCCTATAACGGACCTCTCGACGGTGAAGTTCATCTCCCTGCACAGGTAGTACGTGTTCCCGCCGTCGAACCGGTCGCGGATCCAGAGGATGTTCGACCGGAGGCCGTCGAAGACACCGGTGGCCCACCCGTAGTCGTCCGGAGCGTAGATGTTGGCGAAGACGACGGTCAGGTGCCGGTTACCGCTCCGCGCGTGGGCAAACCGGTACTCGACGGGGTAGCCGCCGGAGGCGTCTATCCCTTGGACCACATGGCGGCCCTTCGCGGATGCTCTAGACATGGTGCGGTACCACTCTCATCAGATGCTTGGACGTCGGGCGGGTGCTGTACCCCCGGCGGGACGAATGTCCGAGACAGGTTGATACGTTGACACATTGGTGCACAGTCAACCGATGGGACATCATGACGGGATGCTGCTGATACCTACTCAGTCGGCGTCCGGATGGCGCAGGCACCGAGGACTCAGGCTCGTCGTCGCGGCGCTCGCGCTGCTGGGACTCGCATCCGCGGTGTCCGTGACCCAGTCCGTCGTCTCGGAGCGTTCGGTCGCCGCGGCACGGGAGGTGACCGTGGCCACCTGGAACATGTGCGGCGTACAGCAGTGGGGCTGTGCCGATACCGGCAGCAGGAGCGAGAAGAACCGTCAGCTGAAACGGCTCGCCACCCGGGCAGGCGCCCGGGTGATCCTGGTGCAGGAAATCTGCGCCGCCGACCTGAAAGCCACCCGCAAAGCGCTCGGATCGTCCTGGCGCAGCTCCTTCAAGGCCTACACGTGGCGTGACAGCAACGGGCGCAAGAGCACCGTGCGGTGCACCGCACGTGATCAGGGCGCGGCAGGTTTCGGCATTCTCTCGGACTCCGCGCTGTCCGAGGTGACCGCGGTGGCGTCGCAGCAGCCCACCGTGGGACTGCAGCGCGGCATCCTCTGCGCCACGGTGGCCGCGCACCGCATCCGGATCTGCAACGCCCACCTCAGCCCGCCGGGCAGCGACACGGCTCACCCCGAATGGGAGTTCCGCGACGACCAGCTCAAGGCACTGGTGGGCGCCGCGTCCGGCCGGCGCACGGTCTACGGCGGCGATCTCAACGTGGATCCGCCGGAAGACGGCAGCCCCTCCGCCTGGGTATGGCCGGCAGGCCCGTACAGCGCGTATCGGGAGTGCGACCAGTCGTCCGCATCCTCGCGCTCGGGCCGTCCCACCCATTCCTCCGGTCACAAGCTGGACTACCTGTTCACCAGGCTGCCGCGGTCCGGATGCGACGTGCGGGACACCGGCGCGTCGGACCACCGGGCGCTGCTGATCAGGGTGCGGACGGCATGAGCGGGCATCAGACGATCACGCCCTCGTAGGTCCGGCCGTCGGACGTCCGTGCTGCGGGCGGCAAAGCCGGTAGCTCGAAGCGTGCCGGTTCCAGCACCGCGTGGGGGCGAGGCTGCTGTTCGTCCTGCCACGGCTGGTGGGGCTGTGCTTCGCCGGCCCGATACGGCTGCGGGGCCGGATACGGCTGCTCGTGCGCCTGCGGACCCGGCTGTACGGGCACGGCGCCCAGAAGACGGCCGTTCGCCGAGGCCGGATGCGGATGTGCGGGCTGCCGCTGCTGACCCTGGGGGCCGAACCACTGCTGCGCCCTCCACTGGATGGGCGTGATGGCGCGCACCGCGTGCCGGGTGTCCACCGTGCCGACAGCCGGGGCCTTCGCGTCCTCGGGTGCCAGGTCGCCGCCCGCGATCAGCAGCCGGTCGGCGAGCCGCGCGGACGCGTAGCCGTCGTCCAGGTCGCAGAACTCGCCCTGGAACCAGCGGTAGCGCTCCGCGTAGGCGTCCTGGATGCGGTCGATGTCGCGGATGGCGGATATCAGGTCCTGCGACGTGTACACCAGGGGGCCCGGCGCGCTGCGCTCGAAGTCGAAGTAGAAGCCGCGCAGCGTGTCGCGGTAGTGGTCCAGGTCGTACGTGAAGAAGAGGATCGGGCGCCCGGTGTTGACGTAGTCGAACATGAGGGACGAGTAGTCCGTGATCATCACGTCGGTGATCAGGGACAGGTCGGCCATGTCCGGGTAGTCGGAGACGTCGAAGACGAAACCGTCACCCGCTCCCGGCACCGGGTCCACCACGTTGGGGTGGCGGCGGACCATGAGCACATGGTCGGCGCCCAGGCGTGCGCGGGCGTCGTCCAGGTCGATGCGGAAGTCGAACTTGTACTTGCCGGGCGCGTAGAACTGGTCGTCGCGCCACGTGGGGGCATACATGATGATCCGCTTGCCCTCGGGCAGGCCGATGCGGCGGCGGATCTCCTGCTCGCGCACCTCCATGCCGGGGCGGCGCAGGATGTCATTGCGCGGGTAGCCGCACTCGACCATCTCGCCCGGGAAGCCGAAGGCCCGCTTGAGGATCGGGGTGGAGAAGCTGTTGGGTGAGACCAGCATGTCCCAGTTCTGCACCTCCTTCTCGACCCGCTCCAGGTAGCGCTGGTCGGCGAAGTGGATGGCCTCGATGTCGTGGCCGATCTTCTTCAGCGGAGTGCCGTGCCAGGTCTGCACGACGACCTGGCCGTCGCGCTTCTGGAACCAGTCGGGAAGGTGGTTGTTGGCGATGACGTAACGGCTTCGGGCCAGCGCCTCGTACCACTCCGGCGACCACATGCGCACCGGGGTCGCCGTGCGAGGCACCTCCACCTGGTCGTCGCGCACAACCCACAGGTGTTCCAGGTCCACGCCGCGGCGCACCAGTTCCTCGTGCAGCGCGCGAGGGCTGTCCGAGTACTGGGTGCCCTTGAAGGCGTCGAAGAGGATCGCGGGGCGCACCTTCTTGCGGCGGGCCGCCGGGTACGCCTTGGTGCGCAGCAGCTTCTGGCGGTACGGGCCGCGCGCGTAGTCCGGCATGGCGGAGTGGACGAGGAGGGAGAGCCGGTCGTACGCCTCGGCCTGGAGTTCGTACCGGCGCTCGTTCTCCTCGTACTCCTCCGGAAAACCGCTGATGAGGTCCTGCTCGATCTTGACCATCAGGTCCTCGAGCCGGTCCTCGGGAGCCACTGCCGAGAGGTCCTGGCGGCGCAGGAAGAAGTCCCAGCGCCCGGCCGCGAGCGGGATGTCGCCGGCCAGGGTCCGCATGGCCGCGGGCGTCACCACGCAACGGAACTCGTTGCCGTTCCACACGAGCGGGACGGCACGCTCGGCGCCGTGGGCGCGCGAGCGCACCACCATGTGGGCCGCCCTGTACTCCGCGGCCGAGAGCCGGTCGGCTGCCTTGTAGTGGCCGGTGATCTCGAGCGATCCGTCCTCCCCCCAGGCGAAGCGGGTGGCGGTGGGCAGGGTGGCGCGCTCGAAGAGGACCAGGTATCCGGAGCCGTTGCGGTGCACCACGACCTCGCGGTCGCCCTCACGTGTCTGGAGGGAGGCCGGCATGCGGTAATGCCCGTCCGGCGTCTCCTCGGCCATGACGGGATAGATGGTCATCTTGCGGCCCTCGACATGGAAGGTGGTCTTCCAGCCGTTGCTGCCCATGCTCCATGACTGCGGGATCTCTGCGCCGTCCCGCGCCTCGGTACGGAATCCCGGCACGAGTTCGCGCAGGGGAAGACGGGTGACCCAGGTACACCAGCCCTCGCCCCCAGGGGTGAACCGGACCCAGGCGTCGTGGCGCCCCGCCCCGCTCATGCTGGCGACCCGAAGCTTGCCCCACTCGGGCACCTTGGGGCCGAGGTAGACGCCCCCGAGTTCAAGCTGATCGCCCACCACCCGGTGGCGGGTGATGCGGCAGCGCACGGTCTCCACGCGTAGCTTGAGCTTGCCCTGGAGGAAGAGCGGCAGGATCCGGGTGTTCTTGTCGACATAGCGGTACGGCGGGTTGGCTGCCGTACCAGCGCTTCCCCGGTCGAGGCCCCGGTAGCGGAACAAGCCCCGGCTGAGCACGCCCGCGGCGACGTCCCAGGTGCCCTCGACCCACTCCCCCTTGCGCTTGAGGCGCGTGGTGTCGATCCGGGCCTCGAAGCCGGCCCAGTCGTAGCAGTAACGGTTCTGGTTGGAGTGCTCGGTGGCCTGGGGCGCGTACGTGGTCTTCGCCTGGGTGATCACCATCCGCCCCTGCTTCTTGTTCCGCAGGGCGAGCGCTTTCACGGACATGTGCTTCTTGTGCACATTGATGAACCGGACATATGCGGTACCGGTGAGGACCAGCCACTCGGACTTCCACTGCGCGCCGCTCACCGAGCCGTGCAGTGAGAACTCCTTGTCGAGACGGTAGGCCTTTTTGTCGATACCGACTCGACGGTCTCCCAGATAGGGGTAGTTCAGGTAACGCCGAACGCGCCTCTGCACGGGCATCGGCCCGCCGCGCCTCTCGAACTCGATGACATTGAGCAGTTCGTCGAGTCGCCACTCACGCACGAGCAGCCACTTCACGCGCGCATCGGCCGGAAGCTCGTCGATGATGTCGGGGTCGGCCTCGTCCAGGAACTGGTTGGCCCAGTCCATGAACGCGTCCTGGTACTCCTCGTCGGCGTCCGGGAGCACTTTCAGGTGCAACATCAGGTCGGACTTGAGACAGGCGAGGTCGTACTTGCGCTTGCTCTCGACATACGTACGCGAGCGCCGCTCGGCGAGGAAGCGGCTCACGGACTGCACAGCCGCAACCCGGTCGCGGAGGTTGCTCAACTCGGTGTGGCGCTGGGTGATGGACGGAGCCGCACCGCCCTCTCTGCGGCGCCAGAAGTAGACGATGTCCGTGATCACATCGACCTTGGTGGCCCGGAAGTGAGCGAACATGTTCACCCAGGAGTCCTCATAGAGGACACCCTCGGGAAACTCGATGTAGTGGTAGTCCCAGAAGGATCGCCGGAAAACCTTGTTCCAGACGGTTCTGTCATAGATGAGCGCGTCGAACTTGGTGATGTGCGTGCCGCGCCGATTCCGCTGCATGGGGCCCTTGTGCAGTGGAGACTGCCACTTCTTGGTGGAGTTCATCATCTGCACGTTGCCTGAGACGAAGTCCGATCCGGACTCCTCGAGGGTCCGGATCAGGAGCTCGTACGCGTACTCGGGGATGACGTCGTCCCCGTCGACGAAGGCGAGGAACTCACCTTCAGGATGCATGGCACGGATACCGACATTCCGGGCCTGGCCAGGCCCATGGGCTTCCTGCCTGATCATGCGGAACCGCGGGTCGCGTGCACAGAAGTCGGCCGCAATCTCCGTGGACCTGTCGGTGGAACCGTCATCGACGAGGATCACCTCGAAGTCCTTGAAGGACTGCCGGGCTATCGACTCCAGGCACTCGGTGAGATAGACCTCAACGTCCTGAAAGGGCACGACAACACTGAGACGCGGCCGTTCAGCCAAGATCTACTCCCACCAGACACTTCAACACACCGAGTAACCGCCGGACAGCACTGGCCGGACTACCTCGGGTGTCCCCTCCCGCTGACCTTGCCTGAATCAACCCCCCAGCCGTTCAGACCCGTCACACCTCGTGACCAAACAACGGTCACAGGGCTCACACATCCTAGGTCACTCCTATGGGTGGTCAAGAGTCCGCCATGTGATGTTTACTTCCGCTTCCGGTATGGGCCTGCACTGCTTCAAGGAATGCATATAGTTCCGACTGAACACATGGCAGATGACAAAAGTGGGCCGGCCTCCCCCCACCCGGGTCCCACACTCCGCCGACGGCGGAGCCTGTGAGGAGAGGGACCGAAGGGAATGACGCACAGCGCCACCACCGAGTCGCGGCGCGGGCACCGGGCAACACCTGACCCGAGGCGGCCTGAACGCGGCAGGCGACGACGCTCCGAGCGTCACGGAAAGCGGCGAAAGGGACGAATAGCGCTTCTGACGCTACTAGTCCTGGTGTTGGCCGCAGGCGGCACCGGCTACTGGCTCTACAGCGACCTCAACGGCAATATCGAGGGCGTCGACCTGGACAAGGCCCTCGGCGACGACCGCCCCGAGAAGTTGCCCACGTCGGGTCAGAACATCCTCGTCCTGGGCTCCGACTCGCGCTCGGGAGCCAACGCGTCGCTGAACACGGGCAAGGTCTCAGGAGCCCGCTCCGACACCGCCCTCGTGATGCACATACCCGAGGGCCGCCAGCAGGCGACCGCCATCAGCATTCCCCGGGACACCCTGGTCACCCGCCCGAAGTGCACCAAGTCGGACGGCTCAACGCTGCCTTCCGCGAACCGTGTGATGTTCAACTCCGTGTACTCGCTTGCCGGTCCGGCCTGTGTGGTCAAGACCGTGGAGCAGATGTCGGGAGTGCGGCTCGACCACTTCGTCGAGATCGATTTCGCCGGCTTCAAGGGTCTCGTCGACGCCATAGGGGGCGTGACGGTCACCGTCGAGGAGGCCATCCACGACAAGTCGAGCGGCCTGGACCTCGAGCCAGGCACACACAAGCTCGACGGCACCGAGTCGCTGGCCTTCGTGCGGACGCGGCACGGCATCGGCGACGGCAGCGACCTCGGCCGTATCGGCCTTCAGCAGCAGTTCATGACCGCTCTGCTCTCCGAGATCAAGAAGCAGGACCTGCTGGGCAGCCCCACGAAGACGTACAAGATCGCGGACACGCTCACCGAGTCGCTGACCACCGACTCCGAGCTGGCCTCCCTGACGAACCTGGCTGAATTCGCCCGCAGCATGAACGGTGTGAACCCCTCCACCATGGAGACGATCATGCTGCCGGTGAAGTACGACACCGCCGACCCGAACCGTGTGGTGCCCGCCGAGCCGCAGGCGACGCAGCTGTGGAAGGCGATCCGCAATGACGACGAGATCCCCGAGTCCGCCAAGAAGTCCCCGGCGACGGGCGGTTGAGCCGGTCATCATTCCGCACCGGGGGCGTCGGACCGTCAAGGGCCGCGCCCCCGGTGGCAGGTCGCACGGGCACCGGTGAGAGCCGACGCCGCCGGACCTGGTCAGAGCCTTTGCCAGCGGGTGAAGTCAGAGCCGCTGCCAGCGGGTGAAGGCGAGACCGGCGCCCTCGTCCTGCCGTGCCAGGCGCGGCACCCCGTCCGGGTCGATCAGTGCCATGACCACACGGCCGAGGCCGTCGCGGGCCAGTGCGGGTGTGCCCTGACAGCGTTCGGGCAGTGCGTACCACCAGAAGCCGTTCGCCTCGTTCTCCGTACCGCCCACACCGAGCACAGCTGTGCCGTCCTGGCCTCGGCAGGCGAGCACGACACAGTCGTAGCCGTCCAGCGCTGTGCGCAGCGCCGCGTACGGTCGCTCCGCCGGGGCCGGCCCCAGCGCGACGGGCCAGCCGCCGGGACGCCAGGCCACCGTGCCGCCGTCTGCGGCGTCCGTCCAGAAGTACGTGGCGCGGTCCGGTCCCGTCTCCAGGGCCGCGACCGTGCCCGGCGTCGGCCTCAGTGCGAATCCCCGGGGCGTGGCGAAGCTTCCGCCTGCCTCCGCCTGCCGCCACATCCAAACGCCCGTCTCGGCAGCGGCGCAGACCTCCCCCCGCCCGCCGCTGAGAGCGACAGCAGCAGGCGGTGCGTCGATGCCGCTGCCGAGCAGGTCCTCCCACGCCTTCCACTTGCCGTTCGGCGCCTCGCGCCGCAGCATCAGGCCGCGTCCGGCGCTTCGTACGAAGACGTGCACGGTGCCGTCCGATGCGATCGCGCCCACCGGCACGCCCAGGCCGCGGCCCTGCTCGTGGTCCTTGTGCGGGTTGCCGAGTGATCGCCAGTCGGTGACCGCACGGCCCGTCTGGTACTGGATGGCGTGCACGATGTCCACGCTCCGGGCACCGTCGGAGCCGGTGCGCTGTCTGCGACCGAGCAAGTGGACGTAACCGTCGGCGCCCTGGGCCACGGTCAGATCGGTCAGGTCGGCCACGGCCACGAAGTGGGGCCCGCTCCAGGCAGGGCCCCCGACGGCGGTTTCCGACCAGCGCAGCAACCCTCCGTCCGTGGGTGCGTACAGGGTGAGCCGGCCGTCCTTGCCGAGGGTGAGCCAGTTCCCGTGGGCCGTCCCGGAGGCGACATGCCTCGGGCCGGCCGCCTCGCCGTTCCCTACCGGGCGGGCATACCCCACGGCGCCTGCCGACCTTCTCCGCATGGTCTGGCGTCACCTTCCTGAAGCCCACCGCATCACCGACACGGAAACGGATACCTTGATTCGCGCCACATCATATGCCGTTCGCGCATCAGTTCTCCGGGCGCCGGCTGGGGGCCCGCGACGCCGGTACAGATGGTTCCGAATCCGGTTCCCACACCGGCGCGGATACTGGCAGTGGCGGTACCCCACGCGCTCAGCCCGAGGCCAGGGACGACAGAGGAGGCCCCCGTGACGGCACTCGTGATCATCGACGCCGCCAACGTCGTCGGCTCCGTCCCCGACGGCTGGTGGCGCGATCGGCACGGCGCGGCGGAGCGGCTCAGGGACCGGCTCGTGCGGTACGCCGTCGACGGGTTGCCCGGCCACCCCGGTCCCGTGGACATCGTGCTCGTGGTGGAGGGCGCGGCCCGCGGAGTGGCATCCGTGTCCGGCGTCCACGTGGAGGCGGCACCGGGCAGCGGCGACGACCGCATCGTGGAGCTGGTGGGCGAGGCGGCACCCGACCGGCCCTGTCTCGTCGTCACGGCGGACCGTGAACTGAGGCGGCGCGTCGGTGAGTTGGGGGCGCAGGTCGCCGGGCCGCGGACGGTCCTGGGGGACGGCTGACGCGACAGCGGCCTCATCGCAACCCCAGCAATCCCCCGGCCGCCCTTTGCCACCCCCCATTACGACGCCACCCGCGCATAGAACACCGCTCCGTCCACCGTCCCCACCGCCGCGTACCCGGCCTCCAGCAGGTGCTCCAGTGACGGCACGCGGTCCGGGGCGTACGGCTTTCCGCGTGAGTCGTCGACGATCAGTGCCGGCGCGTGGGTCCTCATCTCCTCGCGGAAGACCGGCCACGTGCCCGCGACCGCGTACTTCTCCCCCACCTGGGGCCCGTTGCGGCCGCCGCTGTAGTTGGTGAGCAGGCCGGCCGTCAGATAGCGGGTGGCCGGGGTGCGGTCGGCGAGCCAGTACGTCTCCGGGTGTATGCCCCAGACGAGGACCCTGTCGTCCGGTGCCGTGCGATGTGCCACCGCCTCCGCGACGCGCTGCGCGTGCGCCAGTTCGGGGCGGGGCGCCAGCACTCCCCAGGCGAGGAACAGCGTGCAGGTGCAGGCTGAGGTGAACAGCGCTGTCGCCAGCCGGTCGCGGGGCAGGATCTGCAGTGCGGCTGTGGCCAACAGCGCGAGGGGCGGGATGACTTGCAGGTAGTAGTGGCCGAAGAAGTGGAAGCCGGCGAGGACGGCGGCGGCCGAGGAGCCGAGCCACAGCCACAGATCGCCCGATCCGGTCCTGGCGATCCTCAGCACGCGTACGACCGGGAGGATCAGCCCCGCGCAGGCCACGGCCAGAATCGCCGTGTTGGCCAGGCCGCGCCCCAGGACGTGGAGTTCGGAACCGGTGAAGGAGGCGTACGTGCCGGAGCCGGTGACCGTCCAGAACAGGAATCCGGCCGGATCGGTGATCGCGGCCACCGTCAGCACCGGCGCCACCAGCCCCACCAGGAACCGCGGCAGTCCGCTTCGCGGTGGGCCGGACCGCCACAGCAGCCACAGCACCGGCACCAGTACGGCCCCGCCGGTCTGCTTGGCCAGGAAGGCGCAGGCCACGGCGGCACCCGCGGCACCCCAGCGGCGGCGGTCCGCGCACCACATGGCCGCGGCCGTGCAGGGCAGCATGAAGATCTCGAAGGTGGCGGCCTGGGCATCCTCGGGGTTGAGGCCGATGGAGGCCGGCAGGTACAGGAGTCCGGCCGTGCGGCCCGCGCCGTCGCCCCAGCGGCGCCGGGCCAGGGACGCCAGCAGCACGGCGGTCAGGAGCTGGGCGAGGACCGCCAGCACCCGCACGGAGGTGAGCGACGCGTCGCCGAACAGCGCGAACGCGCCCGCGTACAGCCAGGGCACCAGCGGCGGTTTGCGGTCGACCACCGTCTCGTACAGTTCTCCGCCGTGCGCCAACATCCGCGCCTGCACCGCCAGATAGCCCTCGTCGGGGTTCCACAGCGGGCGCAGGAACGCCGGTACGTGGGTGATGCAGGCCAGCGCGGCCAGGGCGGGGAGCAGCCGGGTCCAGTACCGGTACCGGGAGGCGGCCGGCAGCTCCGTGCGGGGTCTCGGCGGACGCGGCGAATGCGGCGCCGGCCGCGTCTGCGTCTGTGTCTGCGTCGGTGTCGGCGACTGCGTCTGCGGGATCTGAGGCGTCCGAGGCGGCCGCGGCATTCGCGGTTCGATGACGGAGCGTGGCGAAGCTGTGGGCTCGGCGAGCATACGGGCACGCTATCCGGCCCCGCAGTCCCCACCGAAGCAGGACATACGGGGCCGGATGGCTGGCGAGTACGGACCAGGCGGCTACTTCCGTCGCTTGACCAGCTCACTGTGCGTGCGCCCGTACAGGAAGTAGACGACGATGCCGAGCGCCATCCAGACAGCGAACCGCAGCCAGGTCTCGGCGGGCAGATTGAGCATCAGCCAGAGCGAGGCCGCCACCGAGAGCACAGGCACCACGGGGACCCACGGGGTCCGGAACGCCCGGTGCAGGTCGGGGCGGGTGCGGCGGAGGATGATGACGCTGAGCGCGACGACGACGAAGGCGAAGAGCGTGCCGATGTTCACCAGCTCGGCGAGTTCGCTGAGGCTGGTGAAGCCGGCCAGGATCGCGATGAGCACACCGAGCAGGATGGTCGGCCGGTGCGGCGTCTTGTACTTGGGGTGGACGCGGGAGAAGAACCGGGGCAGCAGTCCGTCCCGGCTCATCGCGAAGAAGACGCGGGTCTGGCCGAGCAGCAGGATCATGCAGACCGTGGTGAGGCCGACGGCAGCGCCGAAGCTGATGATGCCCGCGAAGAAGGGGTGCCCGGTTTCCTTGAAGGCGTCGGCGAGCGGGGCGTCCACGGACAGCCGGCTGTAGTGCTGCATGCCCGTGACGACGATCGACACGAGGACGTAGAGCAGGGTGCAGATGAAGAGGGAGCCGAGGATGCCGCGGGGCATGTCCCGCTGCGGGTGCCTGGTCTCCTCGGCGGCGGTGGCCACGATGTCGAAGCCGATGAAGGCGAAGAAGACGACGGAGGCGGCCGTGAAGATGCCCATCACGCCGAAATTGGTGGGCGCATACCCGAACAGCAGCTGGACGAGCGGGGCGTGCAGTCCGCCTCCCGCCGGGATCTGCTGCGCTTCGGGGATGAAGGGCGAGTAGTTCGCGGACTGGATGAAGAAGGCGCCCGCGATGATGACGATCAGCACGACGGTCACCTTGATGGCCACGACAACCTGGGTGACCCGGGCGGACAGCTTCATGCCGAGGACGAGGATGCCCGTCAGGACGAGCACCAGTACGAAGGCGAGAATGTCGAAGCCGACGCCCTCGGCGACATCGGGCCCGGCCAGCGCGTCGGGCAGGTGCCAGCCCGCGTTGTCCATCAGCGAGCGGACGTAGCCGGACCAGCCGACGGCGACCACGGCCGTGCCGAGTGCGAATTCGAGCACCAGGTCCCAGCCGATGATCCACGCGGGCAGCTCCCCGAGCGAGGCGTAGGAGAAGGTGTACGCGGATCCGGCCACCGGCACGGTTGAGGCGAACTCCGCGTAGCACAACGCCGCGAGCGCGCAGACGATGCCCGCGACGATGAAGGCGAACGCGGTGGCCGGACCGGCGTTCTCCTTGGCCACCTGGCCGGTGAGCACGAAGATGCCGGTGCCGATGATGACACCGACGCCGAAGACGGTGAGATCGAGGGCGGACAAGGACTTCTTGAGCGCATGCTCCGGCTCTGCCGTGTCCCGGATCGACTGCTCGACACTCTTCGTCCGGAAGAGAGCGCTGAACAAGACTGGACCTCCCACGCTTGTCGCCTCGACTCGGTCGAGAGCGGGTATGGTCCATATGCCACGTTATGTCCGGTTTCATGCGAATGGGCCGGTCTCACCACCCGTGCAGGGGGTGAGACCGGCCCCATGGACCAGCCGGGTGACCGCGCGCCCGGTGGATCAGTCCCGCACCGGCTCCACCGGATCCACCTCGTCGGCGGCGGTGCGCGCCGTGGGCGTCGCGTCGGCCGAACGGAGCTGGGACTGCGATGACGGGCCGTCGAGCTTCGCCACCAGACCCGTGACCTGGCGCGCGATGTCCGGGGCGGTCAGCCCGATCTCGGCCAGGACCTCCTTGCGCGAGGCGTGGTCGAGGAAGCGCGGCGGGATGCCGAAGTCGCGCAGCGGCAGGTCGACGCCCGCGTCACGCAGGGCCTGCGCGATCGCCGAACCGACGCCGCCCGCCCGGGAGTTGTCCTCGACCGTCACCACGACGCGGTGCTGCTCGGCCAGCGGCGGCAGCGCCTCGTCGACCGGCTTGACCCAGCGCGGGTCGACGACGGTCGTGGAGATGCCCTGCTTGTCGAGCAGGTCGGCGATCTCCAGGCACATCGGGGCGAGCGCGCCGACGGAGACGAGCAGCACGTCCGGCCGGTCCGTCCCGGCCGCGCGCAGGACGTCCATGCCGCCGACCGTGCCCACGGCCTGTACGGCGGGCCCGACGGCGCCCTTCGAGTAGCGCACGACGGTCGGCGCGTCGTCGACCTCGACGGCCTCGCGCAGCTGGAGGCGCACCTGGTCGGCGTCGCGCGGCGCGGCGATCCGCAGACCGGGCACGCACTGCAGGATCGACATGTCCCACATGCCGTTGTGCGAGGCGCCGTCGGTGCCGGTGACGCCGGCCCGGTCCAGGACGAAGGTCACGCCGCACTTGTGCAGCGCCACATCCATCAGCACCTGGTCGAAGGCACGGTTGAGGAAGGTCGCGTACACCGCGAAGACCGGGTGCAGACCCCCGGTGGCGAGGCCTGCGGCCGAGACGGCGCCGTGCTGCTCGGCGATGCCGACGTCGTAGACGCGGTCGGGGAACTCCTCGGCGAACTTCTGCAGGCCGACCGGCTGCAGCATGGCCGCGGTGATCGCCACGATGTCCTCGCGCTCCCGGCCGAGCTTGACCATCTCCTCGCCGAAGACGGACGTCCAGTCCAGACCGGACGCGGCGATGGGCAGACCCGTGTCGGGGTGGATCGGTCCGATGCCGTGGAAACGGTCGGCCTCGTCCTGTTCGGCAGGCTTGTAGCCGCGGCCCTTCTCGGTGAGGCAGTGCACGATGACCGGGCCGCCGAAGCGCTTGGCGCGGGACAGCGCCGACTCCAGGGCCGCGATGTCGTGGCCGTCGATCGGGCCGACGTACTTCAGGCCCAGGTCCTCGAACATGCCCTGCGGCGCAATGAAGTCCTTCAGGCCCTTCTTGGCGCCGTGCAGCGTGTCGTAGAGCGGCCGGCCGACGACCGGCGTGCGCTCGAGCAGGTCGCGGGTGCGGGCCAGGAACCGCTCGTAGCCGTCCGTGGTCCGCAGCGTCGCGAGGTGGTTGGCGAGGCCGCCGATGGTGGGGGCGTACGAACGCTCGTTGTCGTTGACGACGATGACCAGCGGGCGGTCCTTGGCGTCCGCGATGTTGTTGAGCGCCTCCCAGGCCATGCCGCCGGTGAGGGCGCCGTCGCCGATCACGGCGACGATGTGGTCGTCCTTGCCGAGCACCTGGTTGGCCTTCGCGAGGCCGTCGGCCCAGCCGAGGACGGTGGAGGCGTGCGAGTTCTCGATGACGTCGTGCTCGGACTCGGCGCGCGACGGGTAGCCGGACAGGCCGCCCTTGGTGCGCAGACCGGAGAAGTCCTGGCGGCCGGTCAGCAGCTTGTGCACATAGCTCTGGTGGCCCGTGTCGAACAGCACCTTGTCCTTGGGCGAGTCGAAGACACGGTGCAGGGCGATCGTGAGCTCGACCACGCCGAGGTTGGGGCCGAGGTGGCCGCCGGTCTTGGCGACCGCGTCGACGAGGAAGGTCCGGATCTCGTCGGCCAGCTGGTCCAGCTGCTCCGGGCTGAGCCGGTCCAGATCGCGCGGTCCCCTGATGCGGGTCAGCAGCGGCACCCGTGCCTCCTTGCAGTAGAGCTGTTCGAGCCTTCGCGGGTCTGTCGAGTCTAATGTTCCGCCGTTACGGCCGACGTCCGGGCCGTGCGTCGTAGGTCACGCCGTCGGCCGTACGTGGCTGTGCCCGGCACCACCAAGGTGCCGGGCACAGGTCAGGGGCTGCGCCCCTTCAGGGGCGCGCGGAGCGACTACGCCCTGCCGGCCGTCTTCTGGGTCTTCCGCGTCACCGAGTCAATAACAACGGTGGCGAGAAGCACACCGCCAGTGATCATGTACTGGATCGGCGTGGCGATGCCCTCCAGGGCCAGGCCGTACTGGATCGAGGTGATCACCATGACACCGAGCAGCGCGTTCCAGGTGCGGCCGCGGCCGCCGAAGAGGCTCGTTCCGCCGATGACGGCCGCCGCGATGACGTTCATCAGCAGATCGCCGGCACCGGCGCTCTGGTTGGCCGCGGCGATCTTCGAGGCCCAGAACAGGCCGCCGATGGCCGCGAACGTACCGGCGATGGCGAAGACCGAGATCCGCACCGCGGTGACGTTGATGCCCGCGCGCCGGGACGCCTCGACGCTGCCGCCGAGCGCGAAGACCTTCCGCCCGTACGCGGTGCGCCGCAGCACGAAGTCCGTCAGCACCAGCACCGCCATGAACAGCACCAGCGCCAGGGGCAGGCCCTTGTACTGGTTGAACATGGCCGCGGCGGCGAAGCCGATGACCGCGAGGACCGCGGTGCGCAGCACGATCTCGCTGAGCGGCCGCGACGGCACGCCCGCGGCCTCGCGGCGGCGGCTGTCCAGGAAGGAGGTGACGAAGAACACCACGACCGCGAGCGTGGCGAGCCCGTAGGCCGCCGCGATGTCGGAGAAGTAGTACGTGGTGAGGTGGCCGACGACACCGTCCGAGTCGATGTTGATCGTGCCGTTGTCGCCGAGGATCTGCAGCATGAAGCCGAGCCAGAACAGCAGGCCGGCCAGCGTGACGGCGAAGGCGGGCGCGCCGACGCGGGCGAAGAAGAAGCCGTGGATGCAGCCGATGAGGGCGCCGCCGGCGATGGCGACGAGAACCGCCAGCCATTCGCTGACGCCGTGCGTGACGCTGAGCACCGCCATGAGCGCGCCGGACACACCGCTGACGGAGCCGACCGACAGGTCGATCTCGCCGAGCAGCAGCACGAAGATGATGCCCACCGACATCATGCCGGTGGCCACCATCGCGACGGCGATGTTGTTGAGATTCTCGGCCGAGAGGAAGTTCGAGTTCAGGCCCTGGAAGATGGCCCAGATGATGATCAGGCCGACGACGACCGGTACGGAGCCCAGGTCTCCGGCGCGCATCTTGCGCTTGAACTCGGTGACGTAGCCCTTGAGGCCCTCCTCGCGCACGAGCAGCCGGGGGTCCACTGCGGTCACGGCGTCGGCGGCGGCCTCGGGGTTCTCCACCGCCGGAGCCGCGGAGGTCTTGTCGATGCTCACTTCTGAGCCTCCCCGTTGGTACGCGCCGCACGACGGGTCACGGCGTTGTCCGTGGCGCCGGTGATGGCGGAGATGATCTCTTCCTGCGAGGTGCTCTTGACCTCGAAGACACCGTTGTTGCGGCCGAGCCGGAGCACCGCCACCTTGTCGGCGACAGCCTTGACGTCGGCCATGTTGTGGCTGATGAGGATCACGGCGTGGCCGCGCTCGCGCAGCCGCTCCACGAGGTCGAGGACCTGCGCGGTCTGCTCGACGCCGAGGGCCGCGGTGGGCTCGTCGAGGATGACCAGCTTGGGCTCGCCGAGCATCGACCGGGCGATCGCCACCGTCTGGCGCTGACCGCCGGAGAGCGAGGCGATCGGGATGCGCACGCTCGGTATGCGGATCGACAGGGTCGTGAGCAGCTCGCGGGCGCGCCGCTCCATCTCGACCTCGTCGAGGATGCCGCGCTTCTTCAACTCGCGGCCGAGAAACAGATTGCCGACGACGTCGATGTTGTCGCACAGCGCGAGGTCCTGGTAGACCGTCGCGATGCCCAGGTTCTGGGCGTCGTGCGGCTTGCTGATCGATACGGGACGGCCTTCCCACTCGATGACGCCGTCATCGATGGGGTGCACGCCGGCGATCGTCTTGACCAGCGTGGACTTTCCGGCGCCGTTGTCGCCGACCAGGGCGACCACCTCACCGGCATGGACCTCGAGCTCTACGTCGGTGAGCGCCTGGACGGCACCGAACCGCTTGGAGACCCCGCGCAACGCCAGCACAGGCGTAGCGGACACGTGAACCATCTCCTTCGCCGCCTGACCCGGCGGGAGGTTGTGCAGAAACGAAAGGGGGGTGGGCCGTCCGGCGCGCCCCGCCGGAGCTGCGGGGCTGATGGATCCGGGGCGCCCGGACGGCTTCCGCATGACGAGTCCTGTCCCTATGACGAGTCCCGAAGGTGCCCTGTGACGGGCCCGTACGGGAATTCTGGAATGAACTCCCGTACACGCAAAGGGACTCGGAGAGAGAATCCCGGAAAAAGCACTCCGGGAAAGCCCCTGAAAGGGGCTCGGCAGGAACTCAGTCGAGGAGAAACTCAGTCGAGGAGACCGAGCTTCTCGCAGTCGGCCTTGTACTTGGCCGTGCAGATCTCGTTGGCCGTGTAGACGCCGTCCTTGATGACGGTGTCCTTGATGTTGTCCTTGGTCAGCGAGGTGACGGCGACGAGGACCGACGGGATGCCCTTCGTGGTCGGGCTGTCGACCGAGTCCTTGGCGATGGAGTCGAGCTTCTCGCCCTTGGCGAGCGCGACGGCCATCTCGGCGGCGGCATCGGCCTCGGGGGCGTACGGCTTGTAGACGCTCATGTACTGCTCGCCCGCCACGATGCGCTGCACACCGGCGAGTTCGGCGTCCTGGCCGGTGACCGGCGGAAGCTTCGACACGCCCGCGGCCTTCAGGGCGGTGATGATGCCGCCCGCCATGCCGTCGTTGGCGGAGTAGACGCCGACGATGTTGTTCTTGCCGAGTGCGGAGATCGCGCCTTCCATGTTGGCGTTGGCGTTCTCCGGCTTCCACTCCTTGGTGTCGTACTCCTTGCCGACCTCGACCTTGCCGTCGAGGACGGAGTGGGCGCCCTCCTTGAACTGCGCGGCGTTCGGGTCGGTGGGCGACCCGTTCATCATGACGATCTTGCCGTCCTTGGCCTTGTCGCCCAGGGCGCCGAGGAGGGCCTCGCCCTGGACCTTGCCGACCTGGACGTTGTCGAACGACGTGTAGGCGTCGATCGGGCCCTCGGCGAGGCGGTCGTAGGCAACGACGGGGATGCCGGCGTCCTTGGCCTTCTTGACCGAGCTGGCGATGGCCTTGGAGTCCACCGCGTCCACGATGAGCACGTCCACCTTGTTGGTGATCATCGTCTCGACCTGCTGGGCCTGCAGCGTCGCGTCCTGCTTGGCGTTGTCGTACTTGACCGTCGCCTTGCCGTCCGTGAGCTCGCTGATCTTCTTCTCGATGAGCGGCTTGTCGAACTTCTCGTAACGCGCCGTCTGGTTCTCCGGAAGGAGCAGACCTATCGTCAGCGCGTCACCCTTGCTCGAGCTGCTGGCCTTGTCGCTACCACCATCGGCCTCCTTGGCGCTGCCACAGGCGGCGAGCGAGACGGCCATCGCGGAAGCGGCGACGGCAACGGCGGCACGACGCATACGCGTGTTCACTTCAGAAACCTCCCTGACGCGGCCGCGTCGCTGCGGCCGAGGTGCTCGAAGTCAACTCGGCGGTAACGGCCGTCGTCAAGGAGTAAATCCTTAACGAGATGACAACGGTGCCATGCGTGAACTAAGTGAAGGCAGGGGTGGCCACGGCGAGCGAGCCGTCCAGAAGGGTCGAATCACCCATCTCGCTCAGCGCCAGCGCCAGGGCGCCGAGCACCTCGGCCCGGCCGCCCAGTGCCCCCGGGCGTACGGACAGCTGGCGCGCGGCACTTGGGATCGCGTACCGCCCGACGGACTCGCGGATCGGACCCAGCACCAGCTCACCCGCCTCGGCGAGATCGCCGCCGAGCACCACACGGGACGGGTTCAGAAGGTTGCAGAGACTGGCCACGCCGCTCCCGATGTGACGGCCGACGTCGGCGATCACGCGCCGGCAGCCCGGATCGCCGTCGCGCGCCAGCCTGACGACGCCCTCCATGGTCAGATCCGTGCCGTGACTGGGCTGGAGGAGCGGCAGCACATAGCGGGCGGCCGTGAAGGTCTCCAGGCATCCGCGGTTGCCGCAACGGCAGACCGGGCCGGACTCATCCAGAGTGATATGCCCGATTTCTCCCGCGGTTCCGCCGGGTCCCCGGTAGATCTTCCCGTCGATCACGAGACCGGCGCCCACACCGCTCGAGACCTTGATGTACGCCAGGTCCTTCACCCCGCGCCCGCTGCCCCAGACCAGCTCGCCGAGAGCGCCCAGGTTGGCGTCGTTGTCCACGTGCACCGGGACGCCGAGACGGCCCCGCAGCTCCTCGGCCGGTCTGGTTCCGGTCCAGCCGGGCAGGATGGCCATCGAGCCCAGCGTGCCCGACTCCACGTCGATCGGCCCCGGCACGCCGAGCCCGACGCCCGCAACCTTGGTGCGGTCGACCCCCGTGGCCAAGATCAGGCGGTTGACCAGCTCTTCCGCCCGGTCGAAGCCCTGCGCGGCGGAGGCGTCCACGTCCAGCGGCTCGGACTCCTCGGCCAGCACCTGATGGGCGAGGTTCCCGATCGCGACGCGCAGGTGCGTGTGCCCGAAGTCGACGCCGATCACGATGCCGGCGGCACCGCTCAAGGACACGCTGCGCGCCCGCCGGCCGCCCGCCGAGGTGGGCGTGACCTCGACGGTTCCGCCCTCCTTCAGCTCCCGCACGATGTTGGAGACCGTCGCCGCCGACAGACCCGTCGTCCTTGCGATCTCCGCCTGCGTGAGCGATCCGGCCAGCCGCACGGCACGTACGACCCGCTCGAGATTGGCCCGGTGCAGCGACGACTGCGACCCCGGAGTCTCCATCGACCCATCCACTCCTGCCCTAGGACGGGCAGCTCCGATGCCGCCCGTGGGCCCGTTCACAGCAGATTCACAGCAGCGGAAACCGGGCCACGTACAAGTTGTGAACTCCAAGCTGTGCTGAACGGGTTACCACAGTCAAGACCTTGACGGAAATCGCTTCCATGGGATCGACGGTTCGGGGCACGCCAAAGGCCCGGTTTCGCCGTGCCGCCCTGCGTCGTCACGGAGAACCGGGCCCGATTGGTGTCCTGAGGCTACTTGAGGGCGCCGGCCGTCAGACCGGCGACGACCTGCCGCTGGAAGACGACGTACGCGGCCAGCACCGGCAGCATGGCCATGACCAGCCCGGCGAAGAGGCCTGACCAGTCGCCCTTGTAGCCCTGGCTCACGGCGAGCTGTACGAGGCCCTGGGTCAGCACCTTGTCCTCCTGCTCGGTGTTCAGCACCGTCGGCAGCATGTACTGGTTCCACTGCCCCAGGAAATTGAAAATGCTGATGCTGATCAGGCCCGGCTTGGCCATCGGGAGCATCACCTGGAAGAAGGTCCTGGTGTGCGAGGCGCCGTCCACGAAGGCCGCTTCGGCCACCGAGGTCGGCAGCGTACGGAAGAAGGCCGTCATGAAGAACACGGTGAACGGCAGGGAGTACGCGATATAGACGAGGATCAGGCCGGGCAGCGTGTTCAGCAGCGACATGTTCTGCATGACGTAGAACAGCGGCACCAGCGCCAGGATGATCGGAAAGCTCATCCCTCCGATGAACAGGAAGTAGATGAAGCGGTTCCCGGGGAATTCGAAGCGCGCGAGGACGTACGCCGCCATCGAACCGAGCAGCATGGTGCCCACGAGCGAGAACCCCACCACGATCACGGTGTTGAGGAAGTAGTCGCTCATGTGCGCCTCGGTCCAAGCGCGCGACCAGTTGTCGAAATGCAGCGTGTCCGGCAGCGCCCAGGGCGAGGTGAAGATGGACTTGTCGTCCTTGAAGGAGGTCATGACCGCCCAGAGCAGCGGCATCACGACCATGAACGCCCACAGCACGAGCATGCCGTGCGAGAAGACGTTGAGGGTCTGACCCTCGGTCGCCTTTCGCGACGGGCCCCCGGCGGCGTCCACCTTGGCGACGGCGGGCCGCTCCTCGGTGGTGTCGGCGGGAGGCGTATCGGTCGTCTTCACTCGTGTCCTCCTCGCGGCTCGGTCCGCTCGGTCTGTTCGGCGCGTGCCTCCGCATCAGCGGCTGGCGTTCTTCTCGGCCGGGGGTCCGGGGGGTGTCCCCCGGGAAAACACAGCATTAGTACTCCAGCCGCTCGCGCCGGCCCATCCGCATCACGACCGCCACGAACAGCAGCGTCACGATGAGCAGGGCCACACCGATCGTCGTTGCATAGGCGGCCTGACCGTCACGGAACGCCTTCTGGTACACGTACAGCGGCAGCACGGTCGTCGAGTAGTCGGGGCCGCCGCCGTTCGGTCCCACGGTCATGATCTGCACGACCGCGAAGGACTCGGCGCCGAGCGCCAGGATGCCCATGTAGGCCCAGCCGGACTGCACGGTGTCCCAGAGCAGCGGCAGGGTGATCTTGAAGAAGGTCGTCATGCGGTTCGCGCCGTCCAGCAGAGCGGCCTCGTAGTAGTCCTTCGGAATGGAGGCCATTCCGGCGGAGAACAGCACCACGAAGAAGCCGACGGTGCACCAGACGAGGACCGCGAAGACGCACCACAGGGCGAGGTCGGGATCGCCGAGCCAGTCGGGCTGCACGCCGTCCAGGCCCACCGCCTTCAGCCCGGAGTTGAGCGCGCCGCTGTTCGGGTTGTACGCGAACTGGAAGAGCAGGGCGACGATGGCGATCGACAGCACCTGCGGGAAGAAGTAGACGACCTTGTAGAAGGAGGAGCCCCGGACCCCCGCGATCGCCGCGTTCTTCCGGCGCCGCCCCCCGACATTGAGCATGAAGGCGAAGAACAGCGCCAGCGTGAGCGTCACGAGCGGCAGCAGCACCACGAACATCACACTGTGCTGCAGCGATTTCCAGAAGACCTCGTCGTCGAGCATCCTCGTGAAGTTCTTGAAGCCCACCATCTCGAACTCGGGGCTCAGCCCGCTCCAGTCAGTGAACGAGTAGAAGATGGACTGGATGAAGGGCCAGATGACGAAAAGGCCGTAAATGGCCAAGGGGACCGTCAAGAACCCCACGATGAAACGGTATTTGCCGTGCTGCATCCCTACTGACCCCGATCTCCTTGCGCGCGCCGCCGGCACCTCGTATCAAGAGCCGGGGCCCGGCCGGTCGGTCGGTCCGGCCGGGCCCCGGCTGCGCTCACTGGTGCTTGTAGTGCTTGATGGAGTCGTCCTTGGCCGCCTCGTCGGCGTACTCCTGGATCTTCTTGATCGCCTCGGCCGGGGTGAGCCGGCCGGCCATCATCTCGCCCAGGCCGCCGACGCCGATCTTCTCCTTCTGCAGCGCCACGTACCAGTCCTGGAGGCGCGGGTTGACGACGTTGTCGCCGGCCTTCTCCAGTGCCGCGACACCGGACTTGAGGCCCGGGGTGAGGTCGATGCCGTCTGTGCCGCCGTTGAAAGCGGTCAGCGACTTCACCGACTTGGTGAAGTTCTTCGACGAGGCCTCGCTGAGCATGATGCGCAGCTGTTCCATGCCGCCGTCGGGGTTCTTGGCCTTGGCGGGGACGATGAAGGGTTCACCGCCGGACGCCCACATCGTGCCGAACGGCATCTTGTCCGAACTGTCGATACCCGACGGCGCCGACACCGCGAGGTCGAAGTCCGCCGGCATGGTCTTCGCGGCCTCGTTCTCCACCCACGAGCCGTTCGGGATGAACAGCGCCTTGCCCTCGGTCCAGGCGGTCTGGGACTGGATGTGGTCGAGGCCCGGGGTGCCCTTGAGGATGTAGCCCTTCTTGTAGAGCTCGTAGTACGCCTCGAAGCAGGTCTTGACCGCGGGATGCTTCCAGGCGTTCGGCTCCAGGTTGTCGATGGCGTCGAGGACCTCGCGGCCGCCGACCTTGGCAATCATCGGGTAGAGCGAGAACGGGATGTAGTACGGGTGCTTGCCCGCATACGTCCAGCCCGCCATGCCCTTCTTCTTCGCCTTCGCGCAGACGGCGAGCATGTCGTCCCAGGTCTCCGGGTACTCGGCGTCGAGCGAGTCCAGCGCCTTCTGGGAGTACCACACGCCGTAGATGGTGTACGCGTAGTACATGATCCAGACCGCGTCGCCGTCGAACTGGCCCATCTCGACGATGCCGGGGCGCAGCGTGTCGCGGACCTTCTTGTTCGGATCGTCGATGGACGGGGCGTCCAGCAGCGGCGTGAGGTCGGCGAGCTGCTTCTTGCCGACGAGGACGCCCATGTCCATCTGCTCGGCACCGGAGTTGTCGATCAGGTCCGGCGGGTTGCCCCCGTTGAAGCGCGGCTGGAGAACCGACTGGATCTTCTGGGTCGAGGAGAACTTGACCTTCGCCCCGGGGTACTTCTTCTCGTACTCCTTGACCGCGTCCTCGGCGTACTGCGTGCCGAAGCCGCCGTCGAACAGCACGAATTCCATCGATGCTGTCTCGTTCACGCCGAGCGGGTTCTCGGCGCTCTTCTTGCCCTTCTCGACCTTTTCGTCGCTGTCGCTGCTACCGCTGGCACACGCGGACAGGAAGCTCATCGTCGGAACGGCGATCAGCCCGAGCGCGGCCGACCTCTTGATCAGATCACGGCGGCCGACGCCTTCGGTGCCGGTGCCGGTCTCGGCGGAAGTGGATCCCATGCTCAAGTCCTCGCCTTCTCCAGGACTCAGGCGGTGAACCGGATCCTCCCCGGCACCGCGGTGAAGTGCTGTGTCTTCGGTGGAGCTGGATCGTGCTGGAGCGCTGGAGTATGGGAATCAGCGGAAACGACACGGCGGTCGCGGCATCGGCCGGCCCGCCTCCGTCTCTCCCCCGGCTCCCCCTCCCTGTCCACGACCGGTCGAACGGCTGGGTGGACGCCGACAGGTATAGTCCACTCTCCATCAGGGGATCAAGATCGAATGCGGGTTTGGTCTGCGTTCTTTCCCTACTTGAGACCTCGCGGACACATGCCTCGGCCGTGTCAACGGCGCGCCGTAGCGCCCTCAATTCGGGTGGCGGTACCGTCGTACCGGAGACCACGACGCACACCGGCGTCCACACTCGCGCCCATGGGAGCAGTGATGATCAGCCACCGGCAGGAACGGGCCACCGAGGACACCTGGATGTTCCCGCCGGCGGACGGCTGGACCTTCGACCAGGTACAGCACTTGGAACTGCCCTTCGACTGGGATCTCGTGGACGGAGTCATCGTGGTTCGTGGGCAGACCCGGTTCTGGCACAACCGGGTCCGGGACCGAATCGCGCGTGCTCTGGAGGATGCGTGTGTCGCGCCATACGAGGTCGTGGTCGAGCAGTGCATTCTGCTCGACCCGTACAACACCGCGAAACCGGACGTCATCGTGTTCGATCCCCGAGGGTTCGGCCTCCTGGAACTCGATTGCGTACCCGCAGAAAGGGTCGCCCTGGCAGTCGAGGTGGTCTCCCCCGGCTCTCGCCAAGATGATCGGGTACGCAAGCCGGCCTTCTTCTCCGAGGCCGGAATCGCCTGCTACTGGCGAGTCGAACTCGAGCAGAACGACAGTCTCGCCGTGCACGAATACTGGCGGCATGACGACACGCGGTCGTACGTCACCGCCCCCGTGCATCCCGTGCACCGCGACACGCTAGGCACCGAAGTCCCTTTCCCAGTCGAGATGGACCTCTCCGCACTCCTGAAGTTCAACAACCCGTCGTGACCGAGCGAGGCGGCCAGAGATGATCCCGTCCGCAGGCTGAGCAGGCGGGATCGTACAGGCGTGGCGGGAGCCGACACACCGCTCCCGCCCCACCGGCCGTCATCCGACCCGGCACCCCAGATCGATGGCGGGATCATCCCCCGAACCGGAGACGACGTACCCGAACGTCGTGCTCTCACCCGGATCCAAGGACCCGTTCCATTCCGCGTTGTGCACCATCACGTCCTGGCCCTCGGTCGTCGCGGTGCCGCTCCACAGGCCCTCGAGCGTCTGCCCGTCGGGGAGTGGCCAGTCGACCACCCAGCCGAGCATCGGCGCGTCGCCGGTGTTGGTGACGGTCACCTCTCGCGTTCCCTTGTCGATTGCTCGATGGTCGTGAGGAACGTGCACCGTGAGATGGGAGCGCCCGCCGGGCGGGTTCCGGTCCGCCTCTTATGGGAGCGCTCCCATCCCACTCCTGGTGAAGTTAGCGAGGGCCGCCACAGTTGTAAACGCCCGGCGCAGCACGCAGCCTGCCCGCGGACGCGCGAGGGCCGCACTCCCGCGCACGGGGGTGCGGCCCTCGACTGCCGTGCCGTACCGCTTACTTGCGGATCAGGCTGCGCAGCACGTACTGCATGATGCCGCCGTTGCGGTAGTAGTCCGCCTCACCGGGGGTGTCGATGCGGACGACCGCGTCGAACTCGACGCCGGTGTCGGTGGTGACCTTCACCGTGCGCGGGGTGGTGCCCTCGTTCAGCTCGGTGATGCCCGTGATGGAGAAGGTCTCCTCGCCGGTCAGGCCGAGCGAGTCGGCCGACTGGCCCGCCGGGAACTGCAGCGGCAGGACGCCCATGCCGATGAGGTTCGAGCGGTGGATGCGCTCGTACGACTCGGTGATGACGGCCTTGACGCCGAGCAGGGCCGTGCCCTTGGCGGCCCAGTCGCGGGACGAGCCGGAGCCGTACTCCTTGCCGCCCAGGATGACCAGCGGGGTGCCGGCGGCCTGGTAGTTCTGCGACGCGTCGTAGATGAAGGAGACCGGGCCGCCCTCCTGCGTGAAGTCACGCGTGTAGCCGCCCTCGGTGCCCGGCGCGATCTGGTTGCGCAGGCGGATGTTGGCGAAGGTGCCGCGGATCATGACCTCGTGGTTGCCTCGGCGGGAGCCGTAGGAGTTGAAGTCACGACGCTCCACACCGTGCTCGGTGAGGTACTTGCCGGCCGGGGTGTCGGCCTTGATGGCACCGGCCGGGGAGATGTGGTCGGTGGTGACCGAGTCGCCCAGCTTGGCGAGGACGCGGGCGCCGGTGATGTCACTGACCGGGGTCGTGTCCATCGTCATGCCCTCGAAGTACGGGGGCTTGCGGACGTAGGTCGACTGCGGGTCCCACTCGAAGGTGTTGCCGGTCGGGATCGGCAGCGACTGCCACTGGGCGTCGCCGGCGAACACGTCCTGGTACGAGGTCGAGAACATGTCCTCGCCGATGGCGTTGGCGACGACCTCGTTGACCTCCTGCTCGGACGGCCAGATGTCCTGCAGGTAGACGGCCTTGCCGTCCTTGTCGGTGCCCAGGGCGTCCTTGGTGATGTCCACCTTCATGGAGCCCGCGATGGCGTACGCCACGACCAGCGGCGGGGACGCCAGGTAGTTCATCTTGACGTCGGGGTTGATCCGGCCCTCGAAGTTGCGGTTGCCGGACAGGACCGAGGTGACGGCGAGGTCGTGGTCGTTGACGGCCTTGGAGACCTCCTCCGGCAGCGGCCCGGAGTTGCCGATGCAGGTGGTGCAGCCGTAGCCGACGAGGTTGAAGCCCAGCTTGTCGAGGTACGGCGTGAGGCCCGCGCGGTCGTAGTAGTCCATGACGACCTTGGAGCCCGGGGCCAGGGTGGTCTTGACCCACGGCTTGCGGGTCAGGCCCTTCTCGACCGCCTTCTTGGCCACCAGCGCGGCGGCGACCATGACGTACGGGTTCGAGGTGTTGGTGCAGGAGGTGATCGCGGCGACGGTGACGGCGCCGTGGTCGATCTCGTACGTCGAGCCGTCGGGGGCGGTGACGGTGGTCGGGCGGGTCGGCACGCCGTCGATGCTGGCCGGGGCGTCGGAGGCCGGGAAGGACTCCTCGCCCGCCTCGTCCGCGGTGTCCACGTAGTTGCGTACGTCCTGCGCGAACTGCTCGGCGGCGTTGGCGAGGACGATACGGTCCTGCGGGCGCTTCGGGCCGGCGATCGACGGGACGACCGTCGACAGGTCCAGCTCGAGCTTCTCGGAGAAGTCGGGCTCGGCGGCCGGGTCGAGCCAGAGGCCCTGCTCCTTGGCGTACGCCTCGACGAGCGCGACCTGCTGCTCGGAGCGGCCGGTCAGACGCAGGTAGTTCAGGGTCTCGTCGTCGATCGGGAAGATCGCGGCGGTGGAGCCGAACTCCGGCGACATGTTGCCGATGGTGGCGCGGTTGGCGAGCGAGGTGGCGGCGACGCCCTCGCCGTAGAACTCGACGAACTTGCCGACGACACCGTGCTTGCGGAGCATCTCGGTGATGGTCAGCACGAGGTCGGTGGCGGTGGTGCCCGGCTGCAGCTCGCCAGTCAGCTTGAAGCCGACGACGCGCGGGATGAGCATCGAGACCGGCTGGCCGAGCATCGCGGCCTCGGCCTCGATGCCGCCGACGCCCCAGCCCAGCACACCGAGGCCGTTGACCATGGTGGTGTGCGAGTCGGTGCCGACGAGGGTGTCGGGGTACGCCTTGCCGTCACGGACCATGACGACCCGGGCCAGGTGCTCGATGTTGACCTGGTGCACGATGCCGGTGCCCGGCGGGACGACCTTGAACTCGTCGAACGCGGTCTGGCCCCAGCGCAGGAACTGGTAGCGCTCCTTGTTGCGGCCGTACTCCAGCTCGACGTTCTGCTTGAAGGAGTCCGGGGTGCCGAACTTGTCGGCGATGACGGAGTGGTCGATGACCAGCTCGGCCGGGGCCAGCGGGTTGATCTTCGCCGGGTCGCCGCCGAGCTCCTTGACGGCCTCGCGCATGGTGGCGAGGTCCACGACACAGGGCACGCCGGTGAAGTCCTGCATGATCACGCGGGCCGGCGTGAACTGGATCTCCTGGCTCGGCTGCGCCTGCGAGTCCCAGCCGCCGAGCGCCCGGATGTGGTCGGCGGTGATGTTCGCGCCGTCCTCGGTGCGGAGCAGGTTCTCCAGCAGCACCTTCAGGCTGTAGGGCAGGCGAGCGGAACCCTCGACCTTGTCCAGCCTGAAGATCTCGTACGACTCGTCGCCCACCTGCAGCGTGCTGCGGGCGTCGAAGCTGTTCGCCGACACGACAGTCTCCTTCATTTTTGTGCGCGTACCACCGCATCCTGCCGCCACGACTCGTCGCCGATCCGCTAAGGTAAGGCTAAGTTAGGACACCCTTACCAGGGTGGTGGCTGCGGTGCGCCTCGGCAGATATCTCGATGTCGAGATAACTCTAGTACATGGGCGCCGATCGGTCATGCCCTGCCCCCTGCCGCGTCCATTAAGGCCATTAAGGGACGAATCGAGACACAGGGGTACCTCGACACCCGTTCGGCTGCGCTCAGGTTGCATGGGGCGGATGCCCGACAGACCGTCAAAAGGCGCCCGCTGCACGCATACCGGCCACGTACCGACCTCACTCGAATGCCACCCCGACGCGAAGTCCATCTCATATCTGAGATAACCTGCGCCACATGGCAGACGATTACCTCGTACGCATCGGCAAGCTCATCCGTGACGCGCGCCAACATCGCGGCTGGTCACAGGTGCAGCTCGCGGAAGCCCTCGGCACCAGTCAGAGCGCCGTCAACCGCATCGAACGCGGCAACCAGAACATCAGCCTTGAGATGATCGCCCGCATCGGGGAAGCGCTCGACAGTGAGATCGTCTCACTGGGGTACGCGGGTCCGATGCATCTTCGCGTGGTGGGCGGCCGCCGGCTGTCCGGATCCATCGACGTCAAGACGAGCAAGAACGCCTGTGTGGCGCTGCTGTGCGCCTCGCTGCTCAACAAGGGGCGTACGGTGCTGCGCCGCGTCGCCCGTATCGAAGAGGTGTACCGGCTCCTGGAGGTGCTCAACTCCATCGGCGTGCGCACCCGTTGGATCAACGACCGGGTCGACCTGGAGATCGTGCCTCCCGCCGAGCTGGACATGGCCGCCATCGACGCGGAGGCGGCTCGCCGCACCCGCTCGATCATCATGTTCCTCGGCCCGCTTCTGCACCGCATGGACCAGTTCAAGCTGCCGTACGCGGGCGGCTGCGACCTCGGCACGCGTACCGTCGAGCCGCACATGATCGCGCTGCGCCGGTTCGGCCTCGACATCACCGCGACGGAGGGCCTCTACCACGCGCAGGTGGACCGTGCGGTGGCGCCGGAGCGCCCGATCGTGCTGACCGAGCGCGGCGACACCGTGACCGAGAACGCGCTGCTCGCCGCCGCGCGCCACAACGGCACGACCGTCATCCGCAACGCCTCGTCCAACTACATGGTCCAGGACCTCTGCTTCTTCCTGGAGGCGCTCGGGGTCAAGGTCGACGGCATCGGCACGACGACACTGACCGTGCACGGCGTACCGAATATCGACGTGGACGTCGACTACTCGCCCTCCGAGGACCCGGTCGAGGCGATGAGCCTGCTCGCCGCCGCCGTGGTCACCGAGTCCGAGCTCACCGTGTGCCGCGTCCCGATCGAGTTCCTCGAGATCGAGCTCGCGGTCCTGGAGGAGATGGGCCTCGACCACGACCGCACCCCGGAGTACGTCGCCGACAACGGCCGCACCCGGCTCGTGGACCTCACCGTCCGGCCCTCCAAACTGGAGGCGCCGATCGACAAGGTCCACCCGATGCCGTTCCCCGGCCTGAACATCGACAACGTCCCGTTCTTCGCGGCCATCGCGGCCGTCGCCCAGGGCAAGACCCTGATCCACGACTGGGTGTACGACAACCGGGCCATCTATCTGACGGACCTGAACCGCCTCGGCGGCCGGCTGCAGCTGCTCGACCCCCACCGGGTGCTGGTCGAGGGCCCGACCCGCTGGCGCGCCGCGGAGATGATGTGCCCGCCCGCCCTGCGGCCTGCGGTCGTGGTCCTGCTGGCGATGATGGCCGCCGAGGGCACGTCGGTGCTGCGGAACGTGTACGTCATCAACCGGGGTTATGAGGACCTGGCGGAGCGGCTCAACTCGGTGGGGGCACAGATCGAGATTTTCCGGGACATCTGAATGGCGGATGCCGCCGCACCCTGTCTCGCCTGCGCTCATGCAGGTCTGGAGGGTGCGGCGGCACCTCTGGGACATCACCGGCATGCGGCAGGGCGTGCTGCAGCGCCGGATTTGCCGACGGCTCGTGAGGGGCGGCTCAGCGCACCCGGTGTTCCTCGAGTGGGGCTGCGCGCAGCCGGGCAGCGGGTTCGCCGGGCAGATGAGGGGTGTGGGCGACCAGCCGTGCGGAGTTGCCGACGACCGCGATGCTGCTGGTGTTGTGCAGCAGTGCCGCCGCGACCGGGTTGATCGAGCCTCCGGCACCGGCGACCAGCCCGACCAGGTTGACGCCGATGGCCAGGCCGTAGTTCTGGCGGACGACGCGGAGGGTGTGACGGCTGAGTTCGACCACGGCGGCGACCTGCCGCAGGTCGTTGCCGGCGAGGGCGATGTCGGCGGTCTCCAGCGCCACATGCGAGGAGTGCTCCCCCATGGCGATACCGACATCCGCCAACGCCAGGGCAGGGGCGTCGTTGGTTCCGTCGCCGACCATCGCCACGATGTGCCCGTCGTCCTGCAGGTCGCGGATCAGCTGGAGCTTGCCTTCCGGCAGGGCGTGCGCGTGCACCTCGGCGATCCCGAGGGCGTCGGCGACGGTCTGAGCCGTCTCCGGCGCATCTCCGGTGAGCAGGATGATCCGCGAGACACCGAGATCCTGCAGTTGCCGTACGACGGTGTGGGCTCCGGTGCGTACGGCGTCGGACACACCCAGCATGCCGATCAGGTCCTCATCGTGGGCGAGGCAGATCACGGTCTCGCCGCGGTGACGCAGCTGCTCGGTCCACTCCTGGGCCACCTCGCTGAGTTCCATGCCGTGCTGGCGCAGCAGCGCCGGGCTGCCCACCAGCAGCCGGGTGCCGTCGAGCTCGGCGCGCATACCCATGCCGAGCACGACCTCGCACGCCTGGTGGATGGGGATGTGCAGGTGCTGCTCCTCCGTGCGCGCCACAATGGCTTGAGCGAGCGGGTGCCGGGCGTGCAGCTCCCCGGAGGCGGCCAGGCTCAGCACCTCGTCGGCGGTGAAGCGCTCGTGCAGTGCGACGACGCTGGTGACCAGCGGGCGGCCGAAGGTGAGGGTGCCGGTCTTGTCGAAGACGACCGCGCTGACCCGGCCCACGCCCTCCAGGTGGGTGCCGCCCTTGATGAGGGTGCCGCGGCGGGCGCCGTTGCCGATGGCGGCGCTGATCGCGGTCGGGGTGGCCAGACCTGCGGCGCAGGGGCAGGCGATGAGCAGCATGGTCATCGCACGCCGGGCGTCCCGAGTCAGGAGATACGTCAGTCCCGCGAGGGCGAACGAGACGGGCACGAAGCGGCGGGTGAAGCGGGTGGCCACCGTCTGAATCGGCGCCCGGTCGGCCTGGGCCTCCTCGACGCGGCTGACGATCCGGCCGACCGTGGTATCGCTCCCGACGGAGGTGGCGCGTACGTTCAGCGAGCCGGAGGTGACGATGGTGCCCGCGTAAACCTCCGAGCCCAGGCGGGCGTAGACGGGAAGGGCCTCGCCGGTGATCGCCGCCTGGTCCACCAGCGCCTCGCCGGTGACCACTACGCCGTCGACGGGGATCTTGTGGTGCTCGTACACCGCGACGACATCGCCGACCTCCACCTCCTCGAGCGCGACCTCCACCTCGACGCCGTCGCGCACCAGCCAGACCCGCTCCTCGCCGATGCTCAGCAGTTCCTCGATGGCACGCCGGGTGCGGCGCAGGGTCAGGGTCTGCAGGAACTCGCCGATGTTGAGCAGCCACAGCACGGTCAGGGCCACCACGTTCTCCCGCAGCAGCAGGGAGATCACCGTGGCGGCCGTGACCAGCGTGTCCGTGCCCGCATGCCTGCGGCCGATAAGCGTGAGGAATGCGCCGCGGAAGAACGGCAGGCCACTGAACACCGTGACGGCACCGAGGAAACCGGACGGAGCACGGGCCGACCACGGTGGACGACGCAGCAGCAGGCGGCGCACGGCCACGAGGGCGAGGACCGCCCCGCCGACGACCAGCCGGGCCACTTCGCCGGTGGAGGAATCGGGGGTCGACCGGCTGGGCTTGGCGGGCGCCGAAGGCGGCGGGGGCTCTTCCAGCGCCGACACAAGCCGGTCCACGTCCATGTGGTCGGGCTTGATCCAGATCAGGACACTTCCGGTACGGGGGAAGATCCGCAGCGCCCGGAACCCCTGGATCCCGGCCAGCCGCTCATCCACCAGCCCGGCACAACCGGGCCGCGCCCGCAGCCAGGGCACGATCAGCCGGACCCGGCCTGCGGCGATGGAGCGCACAAGGACATCGGACATGATCAGTCAGTGTTCAGTACTCAGTGCTCAGTGCTCGTGGTCGTGCGTGTGGCCCTCGACATCGACCGCGGAAGGCGGTGGCGCCTCTTCACCCAGTGACGAACGAGCCTCGGCCAGCATGTCGCCCGCTTTGAGCCGGGCTTCCTCAGCAGCGGATCCGAGCCACCGGCCCGCCACGATCCCGCCCGCCAGGCTACCGACAAACGCCTTGCGAGCTGCAGGCTTCACTCGCGGTGCGGCCTTCGCCGCTCCACGTAGTACAGCACCGCCGACGACACCCGAGACGGCGTAGTGCACAAGACGGCCGGCAGCGGCACCGACGACCCCAGCAGGATGCATGGAGAACTCCTTCATCCGCACCGTGTTTCGTACACGACTGTCTCAATTCTCCCTCTTCATGCTGATATGTCGAGCTTGGTCCGGATAGTTGAACTTCGCCACCATCAGCTGTCAGCAGTATGCGAGGAGGCGGCCACTGCCTCGCACGTGCTCACATGCGGACGCCGGTACGTAGCGCGGTGCCGATGAACACCGGTTCCGACGCCTGATGTTGGTTGCTGTGGAACCCGTCCCGCTCGAAGTCTGCGCGCGAACCGGCCCGTGAGCACAGTCCAGTGACGGTCGGTCGGGTAGCGAGCCGGAAGAATGCCCTTGGAGCGCAGGCCGTCGCCGTACGAACCGCCGTCGAGACCCACCCCATATGGACATGGATTTCATTTTCATCTAGCGTGAGGCGTGCCCGATGCCGCATATCCAGTGGGGGTGATCCGCCGTGAGCTGCCAGACGGCCGCGGAGCTGGCGCGCGCCCTGCCGGCCGGGCGGATGACCCGGCAGCGAGTCGCGGTCCTGCACGTCCTGGCGGGCTGCCCGGACTTCGTCTCGGCCCAGCAGCTCCATGCCCAGATGTCCGCCGCCGGGATCCGGGTCGGGCTGACCACCGTCTACCGGACCCTGCGGGAGCTGGAGGCGTGCGGGCGTGCCGATGTGGTGCGCGACGAGGCCGGCGAGCGGCTGTACCGTCCGCGCCTGGCCGACGAACACCGCCACTACCTGATGTGCCGCTCCTGCGGCCGTAGCCGGCCGGTGGACTCCGAGGTGGTGGAGGCGTGGGCCGACCGGGTCGGAGCCGACGCCGGGTTCGCCGCGGTCGAGCACACCGTCGAACTCACCGGCATCTGTGCCCGCTGCCGGCCCGCCATGCCCGCCGCCGACGAAGGAGAAGCGTCATGCCGCTCGGAGCCCGCCCGCCAAGCAGATCGCCGCAGCTGCGCGAGCTGAAGCAGACCGTACGGCGCCTGCTCGACCTGGACGACGACACCACCGTGATGGTCCGCCAGCTCGCCTGCACCGAGCCGGGCTGCCCGCCGCTGGAGACTGTCATCGCCGTACTTCCCATGAGCGGCCCGGCCCGCCGCTGGACCCTGCACCGCCCCGCTGAACAGGTCACCGAGGACGACCTGCGCGCCTTGCTCTCCACCGCACCAGAAGGAGCCTGACCGCCATGACCGACACCGCTTCCGCACCGGAAGCCACTGAAGCCGGCGAAGCTGCTGAGGCGGTCGACGGCCGCGTCCCCGTCACCGTGCTGACCGGCTTCCTCGGCTCGGGCAAGACCACCCTGCTCAACCGCATCCTCACCGAGGAGCACGGCATGCGGATCGCCGTGATCGAGAACGAGTTCGGTGAGGTCGGCATCGACGACGCCCTCGTCCTCGACGCCGAAGAAGAGATCTTCGAGATGAACAACGGCTGCATCTGCTGCACCGTCCGCGGCGATCTCATCCGCATCCTCGGTGCGCTCATGCGCAGGCGCGAGAAGTTCGACCGCATCCTCATCGAGACCACCGGCCTGGCCGACCCCGCGCCGGTCGCGCAGACCTTCTTCATGGACGACGAGATCGCCTCCCAGCTGCGTCTGGACGCCATCGTCACGCTCGTCGACGCCGCCCACGTAGTCCAGCACCTGGACGAGGAGAAGCCTGAGGGGGTGGAGAACGAGGCGGTCGAGCAGATCGCCTTCGCCGACCGGGTGGTGCTCAACAAGACCGACCTGGTGGACGAGGCCACGATCGCCGAGGTCGAGGCCCGCGTACGCGTCATCAACACCCCCGTGCAGATCCTGCGCACCCAGCACGCCAACGTCGCCCTGCACCAGGTGCTGGACGTCGGCGCGTTCGACCTGGACCGGGTACTCAAGGACGACCCGGCCTTCCTCACCGAGACCGAGCACCAGCACGACACCACCGTCACCTCGGTCGGCATCGAACTGGACGGCGAGCTCGACGAGGACCGGCTCAATGCCTGGCTCGGCCACCTGCTGCGGACCAAGGGCGTCGACATCTTCCGCTCCAAGGGCATCCTCGCCATCGCAGGAGCACCCAAGCAGTACGTCTTCCAGGGCGTGCACATGCTGCTCGACGGCGAGTTCGGGCGGGACTGGCGCGAGGGTGAACAGCTCCGTAACCGGCTGGTGTTCATCGGCCGCAACCTCGACCGCGAGGCGCTGGAGCGCGGCTTCGCCGACTGCCTGGCCACCGCAGGAGCGGCCGCGTGAGCGTTACCGCACCCGACCAGGCGCTGGCCGTCGCCTGGGAGATCCGCATCGACGACGCGCCGGTCGCACTGAGCGCGCGAGGTGACCTGGTGGCCGTCGCCGGCGCCGAAGGCGCCGTTCGCGTGCTGGACGCCGCCATGGGCGCCGAGATGGGCGCCCTCGACCTGCCCGGCGGTGCCCTGGACGTGGAACTCGCCCCGGACGCACGCCACTTGGCCGTCACGGGACCCTTGGGGTACGCACTGTGGCGGCGGGACGACGGATGCACGACCGTACGGGAGTCCGGTGCCTGGTCCGCTGCTGCGGCGTGGGCGGACGGCAGCAAGGTGGCGGTCGCCTCCGGCCGCCGCGCCCTCGTACTCGACGCGGACGGTGCCGAGTTGTGGCGCACGGAGCCCGCCGCCTCGACCGTCACCGACCTGGCCTGGATGCGCCAGGGGCGGCGGCTGGCGGTGGCCGCGTACGGGGCTGTGTGCTGCCACGAACGCCACACTGAGAAACCGGTGGTCACCTATCCCTACATCGGCTCCCACCTCGCGCTCGCCGTCGCCCCCACCGGTCGGTGGATCTGCAGCGGCAACCAGGACGCTTCGATCCACATCTGGCGCACCCGCGACGCGAGTGAACTGACCATGTCCGGTTACCCGGAGAAGGTCTCCCGGCTCGCCTTCGACGAGTCCGGCTTCTGGCTTGCCGCCGACGGCGCGCCTGACGTGACGGTGTGGGATTTCTCCGGCAAGGGACCGGTCGGCACTGCGCCGCGGTCCCTGCGCTGCCACGAGACCATCACCGCACTCGCCTGGCGGCCCGGCGCCGCCGGGCACCTCGCCAGCGGCGGCGACGACGGCACGGTCGCCCTGTGGCACGCCACCGCCGGACGGCCCGAGTCCCGGCTGCGCCCGGCACGGGAGCTGGACGGAGACGGCTCGGCGGTGGCCGCACTAGCCTGGGCCGGGCCGCATCTGCTGGTCACGGCCCACCGCGACGGACGGGTCCGGGCGTACGGCGTGCCTTCCCGGAACGCCCTGTGAACCGGCCCGTGATCCGTGCGGCGCACCGGCCCTGCACGGTGGTCGTCTGCCGGGGCTGCTGCTGCGGCAACCCACGCAAGTACCCCGGCACCGACCACGCCTGGCAACTCGACCGGCTGCGGGCCGGCGCGGCCGACTCCGGCGGCCGGTTCACCGTCCGTACGACGGACTGCCTGGGCCCCTGCGACCAGGCCAACGTCATCGTCGTCCAGCCCTCCACCGCCGGGCGTCTGGCCGGCGGCCGCGCCACCTGGATCGGCTTCGCCCTGGACGACGACTGCACCGACGACCTGCTGCGCTGGGCCGCGGCCGGCGGCCCGGGCGTCGCCGAGCCGCCGGCCGCGCTGCAGCTGCAGTTCGTCCGCCCGCCGCGTGAGGCCCGTGCCCGTGCACGTCGATGAGGCCGATGGCGGCCGCGACGTGCTCGCGGCCGCCCTCCCCCGGGGCCCTTCGGGCACGGGAGGTACCCCCATTCGCTCCGCCTGCGCTCCGCTCGACGAGGCCACCGCAGCGACCGTCGCCGCCACGCTCCAGGCGCTGGCCACCCCCTCGCGGCTGCTGATCCTCACCACCCTGCGGCAGGCACCGTACTCGGTCGGTGAACTCGCCGCCGCCGTGCGCATGGAGCAGTCCGCGGTCTCCCACCAGCTGCGGCTGCTGCGCACCCTGGGCTTGGTCACCGGCCGGCGGGAGGGCCGCCGCATCGTCTACCGCCTCTACGACGACCATGTCGCCCAGCTCCTCGACCAGGCTGTCCACCACATCGAGCACCTGCGGCTCGGTGTCCACGACCCCGGCTGATCCTGGCCATGGGGGCACCGGCCGCGGCACCGTCACTGCCCACCGGTTCAGGCACACCGTGGGCGCTCAGCTCGCCGAACGCGGCGCCAAACTCCAATGCTGCGCCTGCTGCCCCGCACCGGCCCTTGCCGGGCCGGTGCGGGGGGTGCGGGACGGCCTCGCCGGCGTCGGAGGGTCAGTGGCCCGCAACGACGCCGGACAGTTCGTTCGTGCTCTTCGGCAGGGTCACGGACGTGAGCTTCTCGCCCGATTCGATGTCGACCGCGTGCAGCTTGCGCTTGCCCGGCTCGGAGACGTACGCGGTGTGATCACGGACGAAGAGGGTGGGCCGGGGCTGCTGCCAGTCCAGCGGCTCCTGCCACTCGTCCACGACGGGGATCTTCTTCTCCACCTTGCCCGTCTCCGGGTCGATGACGTGGAGGGTGCCGTTGGTGCCGAGGAGGAGGGCCTCGCCGTGGGGTCCGCGGCCGAGCGAGCGGAAGGAGTAGCTGGTGCCCAGGTCGACCAGGCGGAGTTTCCCGGTCTCGGTGTTAATGAGGGAGATGCGGGTCGGCCGCTCCAGTTCGGCCTCGGGGTCGGTCTTGTAGTCGCCCAGGAGGATCGGCGATGCGTCGCTGCCCGCCTGGTTGCCGATGCGGCCGTAGTCGTCGGGGGCATCGACCTTGGTGAACTTGCCGTTCTTGTAGATCAGGAGGCCGTCCTCGCAACCGATGCCGACCGCTTCGCCCTTGGCCGCGGCCTCGCCGTGGACGCCGGGGCAGTTCTCGTTGCGCTTGATCTCCTTGTTGTTCTTGTCCAGGACGAGGGCGCCGGTGCGCTTCTCCTCGGTGCCGAGAGTGCTGAGGAGTTCGCCGTTGGCCAGTTCGATGGCGACACCGTGGTGCGGCTCGGCGGAGGTGTAGGTGCGGCCTTCCGGCTTCTTGCCGCCGGCAAGGTCGTCGGGGTCGAAGACGTTGACCTCGCCGGTGCCGTCGGTGAACAGGACCGTCTTGCCGGCGTGCCGTACGACGTGCCCGGGCTTGGTGCCCTTGTACTCGAAGCCGGTGAAGGTCTGTTCGGCGGCGTTCAGGACGCGGAAACCGGCGTCGGTGGAGACGATGACGTGGGAGTCGTCGCCGGCGGGGTTGAGACGGTTGAAGCCGGGCAGCTCGATCGTGTTGGCCAGCTTCAGGCTCTCACCGTCCAGGACGTACAGGCCGCCGTCGAACGTGGCGACCAGCGGGTCCTTGACCGCTACGGCCTTGGTGCTCGGCCCGGCCGTGGCCTTCGCGTCGGCCGAGGAGGCGTCCTTGCCTCCGCAGGCGGTCAGGACCGCGGAAGCAGCCAGGGCCAGGGCCGTGCCCGTGAAGGCTCTGTTGCGTATCGACTTGTTCACCGATGTGTTCCTTTCTGGGCCGCGCGGGCGCGGCAGTGGGTGCGGGTGTGCTTGACCAGCCGGTCGGCCGGTGTCCACGTCAGGGGCGCTGGTTCAGGCGCCGGTCAGGCCGTCGGTCATGGCGGTGGTGTTGGCGCGCATCATCTGCAGGTAGGTGCCGGCGCCCTTGCCCTTCTCGGTCAGCGATTCGGAGTAGAGCTCGACCACGCGCACCCGGCCGCCCATCTCCGTGCGCAGCACCTCGGCCAGTCGCTTGGGCTGGGAGGAGTCGGCGAAGACGGTGTGCACTCCTGCCTCGCGCATGGCCCGGGTGAGCGAGCGCAGGTCGGAGGAGCTGGGCGAGGCCAGCGTCGTACCGCTCGGGATCACCGCACCGATCACCCGGAAGCCGAAGCGTTCGGCGAGGTAGCCGAAGACGTGGTGGTTGGTCACCAACGCGCGCTCCTTTTCGGGTATGCGATCGAAGGACTTCTCCATCCAGGCAGTGAGGTCGGCGAGTTGTTCGTCGTAGCGGTCGGCGTTGTCGCGGATCGCCTTCTCGTCCACGCCATCCACGTTCTCGACCACCTGATCGGCGATCAGGCCGACGGCCTTGCGCACGCGGTCGGGGTCGGTCCAGAAGTGCGGATCGGGCTGCCCGGCCTCCTCCTCGGGTCCTCCGTCGTCATGCGCCTGGAACGCGAGGGGGCCCACCGCCTTGCCGACCTCGAGGGTGGCCACCCCGGACTCACGCGCGGCGTCCACATGCCGCAGTACGTTCTCCTCCAGTCCCAGCCCGTTGAAGACCACGAGGTCGGCGCGCTCCAGTTCGGCGGCCTGCACGGCCGACAGACCGAAGGAGTGCGGGTCGGCGTTCGGCTTCATCAGCACGGTGACGTCGGCTTCGTCGCCGACGATCTCCTGGGTGATGTCGCCCAGGATGTTCGTCGTCACCACCACCCGGGGCCGGTCGTCGCTGCTCGTACAGCCGGTGCCGGCACCGGCCAGGGCGAGGGTGAGCAGGGCCAGCAGGAGGGTGCGCAGCCGCCGCGACCCTCGCGTCCGTGTGGTCATCGTCCGGTCTCCACCATCAGGGCCGGCTCGATGTCCAGGTGGAAGGTGCGCGCGATGCGCAGGTTGTCGTTGTAGTCGATCTCGTACACGCTTTTGCCCCTGGGGTCGTTGAGGTAGGCGCGGCTGCGGTCGACTTCGATGACCGGTCCCGCATTGCTGCCTTCGCGGCCGGCGTCGGGGGCGCCCGTCACAAGCGGCTTTGTATTGGAGACCTGCTTGCCGGTGGCGATCTCGTAGCCGTGGAGTGCGCCGTCGGTCTCCAGGACGATCAGGACGGAGCCCTCGCCGGCCGTGTTGGCGGAGACGACGGGACCGGTCTTCACCCGTGTCCACCTGCGCTCGGTGACGTCCAGCACCCACACGGCCCGCTCCCCGGCCGGCGCCGTGAGCGTGTCGCTGCCGGGCCGGTGCCGGAAGGCCGTGGCCCGTTCCTTCTCGGGTACGTCGCTGCCGTACGGGATCTTCTGGGCGGTGAAGGTGCCGTCGTCCTCACGGACGAGCAGGGCGCCGTCGGCACATCCAAGGACCACTCCGCGCCGGGTGACGGCGTCGCCCCGCACCTCCTTGCACTGGGCGTCCGGCGACGCGGCCCGCTTGCCCTCGCGGTCGTACACCACGACCTTCCCGTCCTCCGTGACCCCGAGCAGGTGCTCCGCGTACGGCACGACAGCTCCCGCGTGTGTTCCGGAAAGCGTGCGGGCGGAGCCGACCTTGCCCTTCTCCAGACCGGCCCGGCGGTAGACCCTGGCCCGGCCGTCCTCGTCGGTCACCGCGGTCACGGCGGCGTCGCTGCGGATGCGCGTACCCGGACCTCCGGGGAGCCGACCCACGTCGCGTATCGCCGCGCTGTAGTAATGCACGTGGTCGCCGTGGTCCACCATCCAGGCGCCGCCGTCGAGGACGTGCGTGCCGCCCGCGGTGTGGAAGTAGCCGAACCGGCCGTCCGTGGTGAGTTCGGTGGTGCCCGTCGTCCGGGACACCTCATGCACCTTCCCGGTGATCAGATCGAGTACCCGGGTGTCTCCGGTCCTCGGGTCGTTGAGCACCAGCCGGGACTGCTGCTCGGCCTTCTCCTGCGCCCCTTCGACGTACCCGTGCGGAGCAGAGGCCGAGGGAGTCGTCCTCGCGCCGGACGCGGTGCCGTCCTGGCCCGCGCAGCTCGTGGTGAGCAGGGAGACGGCCACGAGCGCGGCCGACCCCCAAGTAGTGACGTTTCTTCGGACGAACAAAGGGACCGCCTCAGGTTTCTTTCAGTCGGTTGCCGCGGCGTGAGCACCGGCGAGGCGCGCACGGCGGTGGTGACGGAGACCGGATGCCAGGTGGGAGAGGAAGAACAGGACCACCGCGAGGGCCGAGACGGTCGCGCCGGCCGCGGTGCTCAGGTGCCAGGACAGCAGCAGGCCGCAGAAAGTGGCGGTGATGCCGAGCAGCGCCGCGAGGACCATGACGCCCCGCACACTGCGCGCCCAGGGCAACGCGGCCGCGGGCGGAGCGATGAGCAGACCCAGCACGAGCAGCGTCCCCACGATGTGGAAGGAGGAGACGATGGCCAGCGCCAGCAGGCCGAGCAGCACGGCGTGAGTGAGGCGAGGGCGCAGGCCGAGCGTCCGGGCCTTGCGCGGGTCGAACGCCAGGGCGAGGAAGGCCCGGTGGCCGAGAACCGAGACGGCCAGCGCCAGCAGCAGCGCCCCGCCCAGCAGCACCAGGTCCTGTTCACGGACGGCGAGTACGTCGCCGAAGAGGAACCCCGTCAGGTCGACCGCGAAGGACTGCGAGCGCGAGACGATGATGACGCCGAGCGAGAGCATTCCCACGAACAGCAGGCCGATACCGGTGTCCTGGGACAGCCTCGGGGTGCGGCCGAGGGCGGTGACGCCGGCTGTCATGACGGCCGCGCTCAGCAGCGCCCCCACGAGCAGGTTGCCGCCGAACAGCGCGGCGAGCGCGACTCCGGGCAGCAGCCCGTGGGACATGGCGTCGCCGAGGAAGGCCATCCCCCTGAGCACCACCCAGGTGCCGGCCAGGGCGCAGATCGCCGACACCAACATCCCGCCCCACAGGGCCCTTTGCACGAAGGTCACCTCGAAGGGGCCCGTCAACCACTCCATACGAGCACACTACAATGAAAATCATGTTCAAAACACAGGCGCCCCCTCCCGCCATCGCCGGGGACAGCACGCTCCGCGTCCGCTTCACGGAGCTCTCCGCCGGCTACCCCGGCCGCCCCGTCCTCCACCAACTCGACGGCGAAATACGGGCGTTGGCCATCACGGCGCTCGTCGGCCCGAACGGAAGCGGGAAGTCCACCCTGCTCGGAGTCCTGGCCGGTGTGATCCAACCCACATCAGGCGAGCTCCGCCACGCCGGCGACCGGCCGCCGGCGTTCGTCCCACAGCGCGGGGCCGTCGGTGACGCACTGCCGTTGACGGTCAGGCAGACGGTGGAGATGGGGCGCTGGGGCGAGCGCGGGCCGTGGCGCCGGCTGACCCGGCAGGACCGCGCCACCGTGGACACCGCCATGGAGCGACTGGGCATCACCGACCTCGCCACCCGTCAGCTCGGGGAACTGTCCGGCGGACAGAGGCAGCGCGCCCTGATCGCCCAAGGGCTGGCCCAGCAGTCGGACCTGCTGCTGCTGGACGAACCGACCACGGGACTCGACACCGAGGCAAGGGAGCGGATCGCGGCGCTGCTGACGGAGCTGGTCGCCGACGGAGTGACCGTCGTCCAGGCCACGCACGACCTGGAAGCCGCGCGCTCGGCGGACGCCTGCCTCCTGCTCCGCGACGGTCACCTGGTGGGACAGGGGCGCCCCGAGCAGCTCCTCACCCCCTCGACACTCGCCCAGATCTGGCAACCGGCGTGACATGACCGCCCCGTCATGGCTCGTGACCACGGTGCTCACGTGGCGCTGTCACATGTACCGGCCCAGGATCCGCAGCGACGCGTCGAAGGATCGGCGCTGCGGCAGATAGCCCACGCGGTGCCCGGCCCGGCCGGCTGCCAGAATCTAGCCGGTGATCCCCAGCGTGAGGGACGTTCCATCGACGAAGCCGACCTCGAACCGCAGCGGGCCCGCAGTGCCGGGCACGGTGTGCAGACCGGGGGGCCGCCCGCCGCACCAGCGCTGAATGTCATCGGCCGGGCCGGCCACGAGGATGCTGGTGATGCCGGTGGGCTGGCGTCGGTGTGGGGCGCTGAGCGCAGCGGGACGTTCGGCCTCCGGCACCGGCCAGTGGATGAGATAGGGCAGCCACGGCCGGTCGAAGGTCACGCCGAATCCCGCCAGCGTGTACGGCGGGAATCCGGGGCCTTCCGCTGGCGACTCGGTCACGGGCGCATGGTTTTCGGCGGCGAGTTCGCGCAGGCGTTGCTCGTCCTCTACCAGCACCAGCCAGGCCACCGGGACCAAGGGCTCCGAGGGGTGCGCTGCGAGGGCCCTTCTGTGGATCTCGAGAAGCGGCGGCGCGCCTGGCGCGGCAAGTTCACCGTTCGGGTAGGTGATCTCCAGCAGTGCCTGCCCCAGCGGTACGACGAGGTTGGACAGCCCGACGCCGGGAATGGTTCGGCCGCGTGCGATACCCAGTCCAGCCCGGCTGAACGCCTGTTCGGCGTCGGCCTTGGTCCGGGCTGCCAGCACCACGTGATCGATTTCCATCAGCCACTCTTCCGAGGTCGTGGACATGCACCGGGCGCTCCGGCACTAGCCAATAGTGGAATTGGTTGCGTACGGCGCCGCGTTCAAGGAGTTCCTGCTGTCGCGGCGGGGATCTCTGCCGGCGGACTGACCCGAGGCGCATCTGTCGTGCGGCGCAGGGCGCGGGTCAGCAGGCCGTGGCGCGGCGCGAGCAGCCAGACCAGGGCGAACACCGACGTCAGGACGACGACGATGGAGCCGCCGGCCGCCAGGTCGTAGCTGTAACTCACGTACAGCCCGGCCATGCTGCCCGCGCAGCCGATGCCCGACGCCAGCAGCGTCATCGTGCCGAGTCGCTCGGTCAGCATCCGGGCCGTCGCCGCCGGGGTGATCATCAGCGCCAGCACGAGGACGTTGCCGACCGCCTCCAGTGACATCACGATCGTTGCCGTCACGACGACGTAGAGGGTGACGTCGAGCCGGAAGACCGGCAGACCGGCGGCGCGCGCCGTCTCCCGGTCCAGGCTGACGGCCACCAGTTCCTTGCGCAGGGCCAGCACCACCGTGACCAGCACGGCCCCGAACGCCGCGGCCGTCCACACGTCGCCGGAGCTCACCGCCAGTACCTGCCCGAACAGGAACGACGACAGGTCTGTGGTCCAGGTGTCGCGTGTCGAGACCAGCACGATGCCGAGTCCGAAGGCGAAGGCGAAGAAGACCCCGATGACGGTGTCCTCCTTCAGGCGGCGGTTCTGCGAGACGAACGCGATGCCGACGGCGGTGACGATGCCCGCCGCCGCGCCGCCCAGCAGCAGATTGCCGTTGAAGGTGTAGGCGAGCGCCACCCCGGGGAAGGCCGAGTGGGCGACCGCGTCACCGATGAAGGCCATGCCGCGCAGCACGACGAAGACGCCGACCACCCCGCAGACCAGGCCCGTGACGGCGGCGACCGCGAACGCCCGCTGCATGAACGGGAGATCCCAGGGGTCCAGCAGGAACTCGATCACGCCGCCACCGCCCCGGCCGCCGTCGCCGCCCGGTGAAGACCGAAGGCGCGCAGCATCTGCTCCGAGTCGGCCAGCAGCTCGGGGCCGCCCTCCGCGACGACCGTGCGGTTGATCAGTACCACCCGGTGACAGGTGCGGGCTGCCGCCGCCAGGTCGTGCGTGGTCATCAGCAGCGCCTTGCCTTCGCCGGCCAGCCGTCGGAACAGCTCGTTGAGATGCTCCTGGGTGGGTACGTCCACCCCGGTGAACGGCTCGTCCAGCAGGAGGAGTCCGGGTTCGGCGGCCAGTGCGCGCGCCACCAGGACGCGCTGGCGCTGGCCGCCCGAGAGCTCACCGATGGGGCGGCGGCGCAGCTCGGTCAGTCCGGCGAGCTCCAGCGCCCGGTCGACGGCCTCCCGGTCGGCGGCCCGGGGGCGGCGCAGCCAGCCGATGGAGCGGGTACGGCCGGACATCACCGACCCCGCGATGTCGATGGGGAAGTCCCAGGCGAACTCGTGCCGCTGCGGCACGTAGCCGACGGGGTGACCCGAGGGGCGGCGCACCCGGCCGGAGGCGAGAGGGACGAGGCCGAGTACGGCCCGCAGCAGGGTCGTCTTGCCCGCTCCGTTGGGTCCGATCAGGCCGACCAGCTCCCCGGGGTCCACGGTGAGCGAGGCGTCTTCCAGCGCCGGCCTGCCGCCGAGGGTGACGGACGCGGACTCCACGCGGAGGAGGGATTCGATGGTGGTGCCGGTCTCGGCCCGGCTCCCGGTCCCGGGCCCTGTCTCGGTCTGGGTCTCGGCCGGGGGCCCGTTCTCGGCCCCGGTGCCGGCCCTGATCTGTGTCCCGGTCTCGGTCCCGGTGCGGTTTCCGCTCCCGGTCTCGGTGCCTGTCATGCGGGAGTGCCCCTGCCGCTGCGGCGGCGGGCCAGCCACAGGGCGCCCACGCCCGCACCGGCCAGTCCGGCGGCCGTGGCGCCGAGGAGCGCGGGGGCGCCGGCGCCGGTGGAGGCCATGGACCCGGAGTCACCGGAACCGGAGGTTCTGGAGCCGCCGGAGCCCGAGCCGCCGCTGCCGGACCCGGAGCCCGACCCCGACCCGGAACCGGATCCGGTCCCTGAACCCGACCCCGATCCCGAACCGTCGCCGGGCTTCACGGAGTTCGGGTCGGTCTCACCGACGGCGAAGGCGATCGTCTCCGTGTCGCTGGTCTTCGTCCCGTCCGCCAGGGTGCCCGTCATGGTCAACGTCAGCCGGAACACGCCCTCCTTGCCGAAGGCCCAGCCTCCGTGCGCATGGGTGTTCTGCGGCACGTCGAAGGAGTCCGGCACACCGTCCGCGCTGTTGAAGCGGACTGTCGCCCCGGACAGGCCGTCGTAGTTGTACAGCGCGAAGTTGCCGGGCCCCTCGACCTTGGCGAGCTTGAACTCCACGCCCCCCTTCGTCTTGCCCGCCTCGATGTTCTCCGTCGACCAGCCGGGCCACAGCAGTCCGTCCTGCTGCACCTGATCCAGCAGCCAGACCGGGTCTCCGGCCTTTCCGAGGAAGGCGAAGTCCTCGGCGGCCGGGATCTCCTTCTTCGCGGCCGGCTTGACGTGCAGTACGACCGAGGAGGGCTCCCGCCAGGTCGTCTTCCCGGCGACCGTGCCGTCCTTGATGTGGATCTGCATCCTGCCGTCGACGACGCGCGCCGCGAGGTCGAGGTGCCCCTCGTCCAGCACCTTCTTCTCCGACACGGCGGTGTCGTCCGCTGCGCTCGCCGCGGCGGTCCGGGCCGGCAGCTCGCGGGTCAGGGCGTCTGCCCCGGCGGCCCCGGCGCTGCCTGCCCCGGGGGCCGCCCCCGGCTGCTGAGGAGCGGCCACGGCGCCACCGCTCTCTCCAGTGGCCGCGGGCGCCTCGTCGGGCTCGGCCGGATTCGGTGCGGCGGCCTCCCCGTCCGCCGCCTCCGCGATGGCGGCGTCACCGACGCGCACCTCGTACACCGTCTCTGCGCGCACCGCCTCGCCCTCGGCAGTGCTGCCGCTCGCGCCGAAGGTCAGCCGGTACGTGCCCGGAGCGCCGAACGACCAGCGCATTCCGCCCTGTTCGCCGACGGGCAGCCGATGGACGTCGGGCAGCCCGTCCGCGCTGTCGAAGCGGACCGTCGGCTCGCCGTCCGCCCCGACCTCGTACGCTCGGACGGCCCCCGGCCCCTCGACGGCGGTCAGCGACCAATCCACCCCGTCACCGTCCAGCGTTCCCGCCGCGACGCCGGTGGTGTCCCAGGGAACGTCCGCCGTCTCCCAGTGCCAGGCGCCCGGCTCCCCGAGGAAGCCGTACGCCTCGTCGCGCGGTATGACGGTCGCATGCGTGTCGTCGACCTCGACGACCCGGGGCGCGTCCCGGTCCGCCGCGGGCGCGAAGCCCAGCCCGTCCTCCCCCAGGATGATCCGCGCCGCCGGATCGGCCTCCGGCGCGGCGGTCGCCGCCATCGCCGTGGCTCCCCCCGGCAGCAGCGCGGCGGCGAGCAGCCCCGCCGCCAGTCCCCTGCTTCTCCTTGTTGGTGCTGTGGCCTTCACAGGTCGAGTCCTCCTTGGTTGTGCGAATTCCGCCGAGTTCTTTGGCGTCGTGCCGCGGGACGCACCTCTCGGGGCTCAGCCCGCAAGGCACTTCGCGAGCTCGTTCGCGTTGTGCCGCATCATCGAGACGTAGTCGTGGATCTTGTCGTCGAAGGAGTCGCCGTAGATCGTGCAGATCCCCACGCCCTGGTCCTCCGCCACGCGGCGCAGCACGTCGGCGCGTGCCGCGAGGTTCGGTTCCAGGAAGACGGCGGGAACCCCCTTGTCCTGGATGGTGTCGCCGAGTTGTTCGACCTCCGCCGCGCTCGGCTCCTGGTTGGGCACAGGCACCACGAAGCCGGCGATCTCCATGCCGTACGCCTTGGCCAGATAGCCGAAGGCGTCGTGCGTGGTGATCAGCTTGCGGTTGGCCTCGGGGATCGTCGCCAGCTTCGCCGCGACCTCCTGGTCGAGCTTTCCGAGCGTCTTCAGGTAGGCGGCGGCGTTCTTGCGGTACGTCGCCCTGCCGTCCGGGTCCGCCTTGATGAGCTCGGCCTCGATGCGCCGCACGTACGCCTCGGCGTTGGCGACGTCCTCCCAGGCGTGCGGGTCCATGTCGCCGTGCACGTGCTTGCCGATGACGGCCTGCGGCAGCACCCACAGGTCGTCGCCCGCCTTACCGAGGAAGCGGTACGCGTCCTCCTTGGGGACGGTCTCCTTCGCCTTGTCGGGCACGGACACCACGACCTCGTCGGCCGCGTGGTGCTCCCGCTTCCCGGTCTCCGGGTCGTCGGACCGTACGGACACCTCCCCCTTCGCGGCGTTCAGCGTCACGTCGGCGTGGCCGGTGCCGAGGAGGGTCCTGCCCTCGGCGCCGCGGTCGCCCATGCCGCCCACCGCGAAGGTGATGGTGCCGCCGCCCGCGTCCGTCCGCGTGCCGTCGAGGGTCTCGGTCTGCCCCTTGACGGTGAGCCGGTACGTACCGGGCTCGGTGAACGCCCAGTTGACGTGGGTGTGGGCCTCAGGCGGCAGCGTGAAGGAGTCCTTGCCGTCGAAGCCGTCGGCGGAGTCGATGTAGCTCTTGGGTGTGCCGAGCGTGTCGGTGAGGTAGACGTGGAGGTCGCCGGGGCCTTCCAGGCCGGTCGCGGTGACCCGCACCTGCGAGCCCTCACCGGCGACCTCGCCCTCGACGGCCCAGCCGAGCCACAACACGTCGAGCCCCAGGTCCTCCTGGAGCTTGATGACCGTGCCCCCGTACTCCTCCAGCTTCTCGCTGATGGCGATCTTCGGGGTCCCCTTGCGGGTGTTGTTGTGGATCATCTTCGTGATCCCGGGCTCCTCCAGCAACAGCCCGTTGCTGAAGACGATGTCCGACTTCGCGACGGTCGAGGCGTCCCCGGGACTGGGCTCGTAGGAGTGCGGGTCGCCGTGATGCGGGACGATCGAGGTGACGTCCACCCGGTCGCCGCCGACCTGCTCGACGAGGTCGGCGATGATCGCGGTGGTCGTGGACACCTTCAGCGCGGCGTCGCCGGAGCCCCCCGGCCCGCCGCTGCACGCGGCGAGGAGGGCTCCGGCGACGGCGGCACCGACAGCGGCCGTGGGGCGTCGGTGCCTGTGCCTGCTGTCTGTCACTGTCTCAACCTTCTTTCTGCGGATGCCGGGCCCGGGAGAGGGCCGGGGGCTGCCATTCCCCACCCCGCCCCGGACCCGGAGTCAGGAGGCGTCTGTCACGCCGCTGGTGTGCCGGCGGCGTACGGCGACCACGGCAGCGGCCCCGACAGCGACAGCCGCGGCAGCCACGGCGAGCGGGACGGTCACCCCGGCACCGGTGGAGGCGAGGCCGCCGCTCGTCGACGCACCGTCCCCACCGCCCGAACCGGACCCCGGCCCTGGCGGGGCGAACGACCCGGTGGCGCTCGCACTCGGGGAGTCGCCGGGCGTGACCGTCGCCGTGTCCGTGGGCGTGGGTGCCGCCGAGCCCGTGGGCCTAGCAGAGGAGGTTGCCGAGCCGGTGGCCGTCGGGGTGGCGGTCGGCTCGCCGCCGTCCCCCTCCCCCGGGACGACCGTCGACGGGTCGGCCTCCCCGACCGCCACCGCCACCGTCCCCGTGTCGCTGACCTTCTCGCCCGACGCCAGGGTCGCCCGCACGGTGAGCGTGACGCGGTAGACGCCCTCCTCGGTGAAGACCCAGGTTGCGTGGGTGTGCCGGTTGGCCCCGTACGGGTAGCGGTCGGGGAGGCCGTCGGCGCTGTTGAAGTGGGTGGTAACCCCGCCCAGCGACGACCCTTCGTAGACGGCGATGTGCCCCGGCCCGCGCAGCGCGGACAGCTCGTACGACAGCTCGGTGACCTCGGCCGTGTCGAGCTCCGTGGAGCCGAAGCCAAGCCACAGCAGCCCATTGGTCTGGGTCTGCGGCAGCACCCACACCGTGTCGTCGGGGCCGCCGATGAACTCAAGCCCCTCTCCGAGCCTGCGCTTGGCGCGCGGCTTCACATGCAGGACCGCCTCGTCCGGCTCGTGCACCGTGAAATCGGCGCTGGAGCCCTCCTTGAGCTGGAACCGCAGCCGGTCGCCGGCCATGCGGGCCGCGAGGTCCACATGCCCCTCGCCGATCACCGCGGTGTCCGTGGGCGGGGCCGTGGTGGTCGACGGGGGTGGCGGGCTCACCGGGGGCGTCGACCCGTCACCGGGCAGCACCTGCCCCGGGTCGACGTCGTCGCCCACCGCGACGGCCACGGTCTCGGTGTCCGTGGTGCGCTCGCCACCGACGGTCGTACTCACCTCGAAGGTGATCCTGTGGACCCCCTCCGCCAGGAACCCCCACATCGGCGCGAACCGGTCCCCGGTCCCGTCGGTGGGCGGCAGCGTGAAGGAGTGGTATTCCGGCAGCCGTTGCACCAAATACGGGACGGCGTTCTCGCCGTTCGCGTAGTCCCAGTCGAACATCGCGAACTGGCCCGGCCCGCGCACCTCCTTCAGCCGCACCTCGGTCGCCCCGGCGGCATCACCGGGCAGCTGACCTGTGGACCACCCCGGATCGAGGTCGAAACGCAGCTGCGACTCCACGCCGTTGAGCAGCCACGCGGGATCGCCCGGGACGGCGTCGAACATGGCGACCGGATCGATCATCGGCCCGTCGACGAAGTACTCCGTCTCCGGCTTGGCGTGCAGCACCACCTCCGAGGGCTCCCGCCACACCGGACCCGAGTCCGCCGTCCGGTCCGCGATCTGGAGCTGGAGCCGCCCGTCCACGATCCGGGGCGCGAAGTCGATCTCGCCCTCGTCGAGGACGACGGCCGCGGGGGCGGCACTGACGTCGGTGCTGCCCACCGTCACGGCGCCGAACGCGCCGATCAACAGGGCGGCGCTCACAGCGGCGACGGCCCCCGCCCGCGGGGGCCGTCTCGAACCCGTTGGTCTCACCGTCCGTGTCCTTTAGTTCTGGACGGTGAAGATGTAGGACTCGGTGGTGGGCGGGATGGTGCCGCCGGAGGTCCGGGTGCCGCTGATCTGGAAGGTGATCCGGTAGGTGCCGGCCGCCTCGAAGGCCCAGTTGTAGTGGTTGTGGCCGCCGACGACGAAGCTGCGGGCGTCGGCGGAGCCGAAGCCGTCCCCGCCGTCGTAGTACTTGGTCACGGTGCCGGAGCCGGACACCCCGTACACGCTGAACTCGGCGGTGGTGTCCTCGTAGGTGCCGTCACCGGCGGCGTCGTACTGGGCGCCGGTCAGGGTGTAGGTCACCCGGTTGTTGGTGAAGACGCCGGTGGTCAGGTGCTCGGTGGATATGCCAGGCCAGATGACGCCCTTGGAGGTGGCGGCGGCCTCGTCCTGCGGCAGGACCCACACCGTGGAGCCGGCTGCGCCGAGGAAGTTGTAGGCGGTGCCGGAGGGGCGGGTGGTCTTGGCAGCCGACTTCACGTTGAGCGTGACGTCGGCCGGCGCGTACTCGACGTCCGGGGTGACCGACTCGTCGTGGACGTGCAGATGGAAGGCGGAGCCGTCGAACTCGGCGTCGAGGACGTCGATGTGACCGCTGCTGAGCGTGGTCGCGGCGGCGGCCGGGGTGGCGGCCAGGCCGGTCACGGCCAGGGCCGCGGCAAGGGAACCGGAAACAGTCAGAGCGCGGGTGCGGGTGAAGGCACGCAAAGTGATCCCCCCTGGATCATGGCTGCGCACGTGCTTGTACGTGCACGAACAAGTGTGATGGTAATCATTTTCAACAAGAGGGGCAACGGTATCTGGGGGAACTGATGAGGAAGTTGTGAACGGCCTGCCGGTCGCAGGTCCACGCCGCCTTGGAGGGGCGCCAGGAACAGCTCCGTCGGCACGGAGAGCGGCCATGGCGGCCGCTCCGCAGGCCGCATGCCGACGCCTACTCGCCGACGCGCGTCAGAACACGCAGACCCAACTCCGACCCTCCCATGGGCCGGAGCACCAGGCCCTCCACGGCCACCTCATCGGCCAGCGCGTCGTCCCCCATCACCCACCACCGATAGTCGACCGACACTTGGGACACCTGATGAGTTCCCCGCGCGACGCGGTAGTCCATGCGCCAGACCACCTGATCATGACCGGCCGGCTCGGCCTGCGCCCAGCCCTCGTAGGTCAGATCCCCCAGAGTCAGGTGTGCCATCCGCGTTCGCGGCACGGGTTGCGGCGTGAAGGGGGGCGTCACATTGACGAGCAGGGCCCCACCGGGAGCGAGACGACGAGCAGCCTTCCCCCAGAGAGTGCGGCGCTGGTCCGGCGACAGGTGCCCCAGGACGTTCATAGCGAGCACCGCCCGCATTCCGTCCGGCAACTCGGCGCTCGAGGCATCGGCGGGGAGCACCGTGACACCCGTACGCAGTAACGGCTCGTCATGCACCCGCGCCAGCAGCACGGCCCTCATAGCCGGGGAAGGCTCAACGGCCAGCACCGGGGCGCCCGGGAGGGCTTCCCGAACGGCCCGCACCCCCCTACCCGATCCCGCCCCCAGGTCGACCACCGGCCCCTCCGTGGCGTGCAATCCCTTGAGGACCGATACGACCTCGGGCGCCAGCCCCTCCCAGGTCTCCGCAATCATGATGTCGATGTACTCGGCCGACAGCGCGTACGGATCTCCTCCGGGCAGCTCCCGCTCCACATGATTTTCGTTTTCATTCATGCAGTCAGTGTCGCAGGATCGCAGCCCTATGCCGATCCCTGGGACGGAGACTCCGCAGGCGTCCGCCGAAATGCCGCCGCACCCCACCTGACAGCAAGTGCCGGGAAGGGGTGCGGCGGCATCCGTGGCGGTGGCGCGATGCGGCCGCCGCAGGCTCGGGACTACGTGATGGGGTGGGGACTACTTGATGTAAACGAGGCCGTCGGTGGTGATGGTGGGACGGCCGCTGGTACCGACCACGACGATCTTGATGGTGTGCTTGGCGCTGCTGGACCAGGTCTTGGTCCAGATCGCCTGCCGGTACAGGGTGCTGGAGGACTTCAGGTCGACGGTCGTGACCCTGGTGCCGTCGACATAAACGTATGCCTGGCCCGAGCTGGAGGCTCGGGAGACCACCCAGGCGGCGGAGCGGCCGGTGAAGGTCCAGGTGAGACTGGCGCCCTTGGAACCGCTGGAGTACGACTTGCCGCCGAGGTAGCTGGTGGATGAACGGGTGGTCCAGCTGCCTGACTTGGTGGCGGCGGTCTCCTGCAGGATCACGGGGGTGTAGGAGGGGGACGACGTGCGGTAGTTGCCGGCGTAGTCGTAGGCCCGCATGGACCAGGTGGTGGCGGTGCCGGACTTGGCGGTGCGGCTGGAGCTGGTGGTGGTCGGGCCGAAGGTGGCCGTGGTCGGGGCCAGCAGCTTCACGTAGCGCAGGGCCTTGTCGTCCGTGGCCTTCCAGCCGAGGGTGACCGGGACGGCGGTGGTGTTGACGGTGCCGCTGCGCAGGGAGAGCTTCGGGGTGGTGCTGAAGGTCGGTGCGGTCGTCTCCGCGACGACGTTCAGGCCGGTGCTGGTCGCGGTCTTGCCGGACTGGTGCACGGCCCGCACGGCGACGGTGTGGCTGCCCAGGGCGAGGGTGGTGCCGGCTGAGGTGGCGGTGCCGGAGGTGGTGGCGACGGTCTTGCCGTCGACCAGCAGCTCGAACTTCGAGATGAGCGAGGCCGGCGTGGTGGCCGACCAGTGCACCGTGACGGCGCCCTTGGTGTAGTACGTCGAGCCCGAAAGGCCCGCGCCGTCGACCGAGGTGACCTTCAGGCCCTGCACCGGGCCGGACGCCCAGGTGCGGATGGTCGGCAGCTGGGCGTACAGGGAGTTGCCGGGGCACTGGGTGTTGTAGCCGTCGCGGTGGCCGGAGATCCGGTTGAAGGTGTACTTGCTGCCCGCGGTGAAGCTCGTGCCGAAGTAGTTCGTCTGGCTGGCGCCCGCGGTGAGCTGGACGGTCCCGGCCGGGTCGGCGCCGTACTGGCCGAGCTTCCAGGCCGCCACGCGGGCGACCGCGGTCAGCGCGGCCTTGGAGGCGCTCGTGGAGGTGTACTCACCGAGCACCGCGACGCCCGTGGACTCGCGGTTCCACCCGTAGGTGTGGGCGCCGAGCACCGGCAGGTCGACGCCACCCTTGCGGCCCTCGAAGATCGTGCCGCACTTGTCGACCAGGAAGTTGTAGCCGATGTCGTTCCAGCCGTTGACCTGCGTGTGGTACGCGTAGATGCCCCGGACGATCGACGCGGAGTCGGCGCAGGAGTAGTCGTTGGTCCCGTCGGTGTGGTGGACGAACACGGCCTTCACGTCGGCGTTGTACTCCGACGGGTCAGGGCTCATCGACTCGTCGGCGCCCCAGCCGGCGCGCGAGACGATCGGCGGTTCGGGCACGGTGGACGGCGGCGCGGAGGGCTTGGTGGCCGACGGGCTCGCGGACGCGCTCGCCGAGGGGGACGCGGAGCCCGAAGCGGTCGGGGTGGCCACGGGCGTGCTCTCGGTGGGAGCTGGCGATGTGGTGGTCTGACCGTCCGTCGGCGTGGCGGTGGTGCCGTCGCTCGGCGTGGGGGAGTCGGTGGTCGCGGCGGTGTCGGTGGGGGCGGCGGTCGTGGCGCCTGGGGTCTCCTCGGCGACGAACGCGGCGGGGTCGGCATCGGCGGCGGACTTGGTCTCGGCCGCCGTCACCACGCCCGGGTCGACCAGGTTGACCTCGAGCCCCTTGGGCAGCGAGCTGGTGGTGCCGTTCTTGCGGACGACCTGGACCTGGACGCCGTCGGAGGGACCGACCCAGATCGGCTCGGACGAGCCGCGCACACCGGGACCGGGGTCGTCCAGCGGGTCGACGTTGACTTCGAGGTCCTGCCAGGCGCTCCACTCGCCGGTCTCACGGCTGCGGGTACGCACCTGCACCGTGCCGTGGAGCCGCTTGGTGGCGCCCGTCCAGGAGACGCCGAGCATCGAGAACTGCTCGGTGTCCGTGCGCGGCAGCTCCCGCCTGTCCGCTGTGGAGCCCTTCAGCGCGAGGTCGTAGACCTTCACCGGCCGCTTGACCCGGCCCGCCGCGCCCGCATCGGCGGACGGGCTGGCGACGGCGTACGTCACGAGGCCGCCACCCCCCAGGACCACCGCAGCGAGCGTCAGCCACGCCCGTCGCTTCAGACTCAGCGGCCTGTACGCATGCAACGTACGACGACTCACGACGTATCCACCCCACAGACGGCCGGGCCAGGCCAGGTTCAGGCCACGGAAGAAAGTCCCATAAGGCACACCCGTCACATAGGTGGCCCGACCCGTACAGCGCCCCCCGACCGGAAAACATCACGGCAAACGGGCTGCAGTGACGCAGATCACTGCCCAACGTCCCCATGGCGGCGGCGCCTTGGTTCCGCGAGCAACGCGAAGGGCCCGCTGCCCGGACACGCGGTCCGGGCAACGGGCCCTCGGGGGAGCGGCTTCCTGCGGTCCTACAGCGCCGTCTTCTCGGGCTTCATCTGCACGCCTGCTACTTCACCGCGGTCAGCGTCGCGTAGACCACGACGTTGCCCTGGTAGCCGGTGCGCTTGGTGTAACCGCCACCGCAGGTGATCAACCGGAGTTCGGGCCGGCCCGAGCTGCCGTAGACCTTCTTGCTGGGGAACTTCTTTCTGTCGTAGAGCTCGACGGCGCGGACGGTGAACACCGCCGTGCGCCGGTCCGCCCGGCTGATGTCGATGGTGGCGCCCTTGGGAAGGGCGCCCAGGCCGTAGAAGACACCGGGGGCCCCGGTGGGCGTGTCCACATGCCCGATGGCGATGGCTGTCCCCGCCGAGCCGGGAGGCGTGCCGTCGCCGTACCAGCCGGCGAGGCCCGGCTTGCCCGCCGGCGGGGTCCGCAGGGCACCAGCCGCGTCGAGGCCCAGCCGGGTCATGGGGGCGTTGACGCCGATGGCGGGGATCCGGAGCCGGACGGGAGCCGCCGGTCGCAGCGGCGGGACTCCGGGGCGGGCCGGTCCGGGACCGGTGCGGGCGGCGGGAGGGGAACTGGTACGAGCCGGTGGAGCAGTACCGGCAGGTGAAGCCGGATGGGCTGGTGGAGTGGGACGAGCTGCTGCGGCGGTAGGAGTGGGTGACGCGGTGCGGGGCGGCGTGGCGGCCGGGGTGGGCGAGGCGGCGCCGGAGAGCGAAGCCGCGCCGGGCGGCGTGGGGTCCCCAGAGGAGGAGAAAGCCTGAGCGGCCGAGGGCTGCGGCGGCCGGTCCTCCTCGGATGCCCCGCTGATCAGCAGCACCGCACCCGCCAGAAGCACGCACGCCAGAAGGCCGACTGACGGGATGAACGGGTCTCGGGGAGCGCTGGTGTTGTGCCCGGATTCCATCGCGGTTGAGCCTTTGCGTTGAGCCTTTGCTTTGCTGCAGGGCGGGTGCTTCGTAGCGGGTTGGGGTGGGAGGTCGGGGGGATTGGGTTGGGGTGCGGGGGTGTCCGGGGCGGCGGGCGGTCAGCCCCGGTGGGCCCTCTGACGGCGGTGGACCCTGATCACACCGCCGGCCGCGGCTCCGGCGAGCAGCGCACCGCCCAGGGCCAGCTGCATGCCGTCGCTCTCGGCCGGCCCGAAGCCGGCGCCGACCGAGCCGCTCGGGGGGCGCCCTGTGACCTGGTACGTATCCGTGATCTTGATCCGCGGTGGGCACTTCAGGGTGATCGTGTCGTTGCCTGGTCTCGTTCCTTCCGGGATCTCGAACTGACCGACGAGCTCTCCCGGGTAGTCGCCCTCGAAGAGGTGGAACTGCCCTCCCACCTTCGACCAGCCCTTGCCGTAGTCCACGTCGGGACCGCAGGCCGTGGTCGTGACGGTGACCGTGGAGCCCGGGGAAGCGCTCCACGGGTTGATCTGGACATCCGAGCCATCGGCGGCGAGAGCGGCCGGGACCTGCATGCCGAGGGCACCGAGAACCAGGCCGACACCTGCACCGACGTGTGTGTAACGCATGAGAATCCTCCAACGGAGCAGTGTCCGGCCTGTCTGCGCGGCGCCTCTGCTGTGCTCCGCTCACGAGGCAACCGACAGTCCGTCAGCCCCGCAACATGACGGCCCGCCAGATCTGTCGCCCAGTCAGCCGCAGCGGGATTCCCGCTTGATCGTTTGCCCAGGTCACCGGCGCAGGTGTCGGCACGACCGAGGAAGCAGCGGAGGGGAGCGAACGGGGTACTGGCGCCTCGTCAGCCTCTGCCTCGTCAGATCTGCCCGCTCCGTGAGCCAGCCCCAGAAAGGACTGCCCAAGAGGCGTAAGTTAGGTTAGCCTAACCTGACTCGCTCTCCTTGGAGGTCCGATGAAGCCCACCACCGCCTCCGTAACGGAACCAACCGCCGCGGAACGGATCCGTTCGGTACTGGCCCGCGCCGGGTCGCTGACCCTCACCACGGACGGGCACCGCTACGACCTCGTCGGCCTCCACCACGTCGACGGCACAGGACAAGTGAGACTGCGGCTGCCCGCCGACAGCCCCCTGGTCGCGCGCGCCGTGTGCGCCCCGCGCGGCGCGCTCGCCGCCCTGCTGGAGTTCACCGACGTCTCCCCCACCTCCGTCCGGGCCCGGGTACGCGCCAAGGTGACGCTCTCGGGATGGCTCGCCCTGACCGACGACGCGGAGGACGGCGCGGGCGACGGCTCGAGCCTGCGCCTCGACCTCGCGCGCGCCACCCTCGAAGCGGGCGCGGACATGGTCGTCGTCGGTCTGGACGAACTGGTGCTCGCCGAAGCGGATCCCCTGGCGGTCGAGGAGGCGGCCCTGCTGACGCATTTGGTCGACGCCCACGAGGACATGGTGGCGAGGCTCGCCCAGCTGGCCGGGCCGCGGCTGCTGCAGGGGGTCGTCCGCGTGCAGCCCGTCGCCCTCGACCGGTACGGCATCACGCTGCGCTGCGAGTACGCCCGCGGCCACGGTGACCTCCGGCTTGTGTTCCCCGAGCCGGTGCGCGACCCCGCCCAGGCCGGCGACGGCATCCACAGTCTCCTCGCCGCCGCGCAGGCCTGCCCGCACCGACGCCGCACATCGCCCCGCCCATGACGTCGCGTCAGCAGCCGGCACACCCGGACGAGCCGTACGACCAGGTGGCGGCGATCATGCGAGCGGCTCCCCTGGCGGCCGCCCTCTGCACGCCTCCGCAACGCGATGTGCACGGCGACCCCGCGGCGGCACCGGCACCCACCCGCACCGCACCGCCGGACCGCCACGGCAGACGGGACCCTGGCACGCCGCCAGACACGGCTTCGTCACCGGGCTGACGAACCCGAACCGCCCAACCCGAGCTGTCCAACCCAGCTGACGAACCCCCAGCTGCGAAGACGAGCTGTCGGACCCCAGCTGACGGAACCGAGCTGGTGCATCAGGGCGATGCCGTCTCGCGTACAAACGTCCGGATCGCGTCGGCGAGCCCGTCGGGCCGGTCCAGCGGGATCAGGGTGCGGCACTCGTCGAGCTCGACGAGGCGTCCCCGGGGCAGCAGCTCCGCCAGCCGGCGGCCGTGGTCCGGCGGCATCATGCGGTCCTGCCTGCCCCAGACCACCAGTGCGGGGCGGTCGTAGGAGCGCAGGCGCTCGGCCGCTTCGGACATCTCCGTCTTCCGCACGCCGCGCAGGTAACCGACGAGCACGGCGCGGGCGGCGCGATCCCTGCGCAGCGGTTCGATCCAACGGTCGACCAGGTCGTCCGGTACGGGCTTGTGGGCCATGACGGCGTACCCGGTACCCGGTGCCCGGGATCCGGCGTAACGGCCGGACGGCGAGGGCGTGTGCCATCAGCGCGATACCGCCGGGGATCCTGGCGGCCGCCGCCAGCATCGTGCCGCCCGCGCGAGGCGGATAGTTGTCGAAGGCCTCGCAGCCCGCGATGACCATGCGGCCGACGCGGTCCGGCCGCTCGGCGGCCAGCTGCTGCAGCCGTCCGGCGTCGTTCTCGACGAACACCGCGTCGTCGCCCAGCCTCAGTGTGTCGGCGAACTCCCCGACGAGCAGGGCCATCGCGTGCGGGGTGAGCTCCGCTCCGGGGCGCAGAGGGGTGCGGTGGCTGCCGTACGGGAGGGTCGGGACGATGCACCGGAACCCGGGGCCGAGTGCGTCGACGACACGCCGCCAGACCGTTCCGTCCTGCGCAGGGCCGTGCAGCAGCACCACGGGGACGCCGTATCCCCCCGTGTCCTCGTACTCGATGGTGCCCACGCTCAGCTCGGTCTTCGGCATGACGGCCCCCATGTCGTCGTGTCCTGCACCCCTGGTCCTAGGCCCTGTCGTCAAACTCCCGTCGTCCGCCCGAAGGGCGGGCGCCGCGGGGCAGGCGGGAGTTTGACGACAGGGCCTAGGCGTCACCACGCTACCTCCGCCCGGTGACGCCGGGTGCGGGCCGCGCTGTACCGCGACCGGGACATCGCAGAGACGCCGGGAGCCGGGGATCGTAGAGTGATCAGGTGGCCGAGCAGCACACTCCGCGATCCCTGATCGTCACGTTCTACGGCGCGTACGGACGAGACTTCCCCGGCGCCGTGCCGGTGGCCGAGCTGGTCCGCCTCCTGGCCGCCGTCGGCGTCGACGCCCCGTCCGTGCGCTCGTCGGTGTCCCGGCTGAAGCGGCGCGGACTGCTGGTCCCCGAGCGCACCAGCACGGGCACGGCCGGATACGCGCTGTCGCCCGACGCCCGCCAGCTCCTCGACGACGGCGACCGCCGTATCTACCCGACGCAGCCGCCACGGGCCGATGACGGCTGGGTGCTCGCCGTCTTCTCCGTCCCCGAGCAGGAGCGCCACAAGCGGCACGTCCTGCGCTCGCGTCTGGCCGGACTCGGCTTCGGCACGGCGGCACCGGGCGTCTGGATCGCGCCCGCCCGGCTGTACGAGGAGACCCGGCACACGCTGGAGCGCCTGCAACTGGCGCGGTACGTCGATCTGTTCCGCGGCGACCACCTCGGTTTCGCGCCGACCGCGGAGGCCGCCGCCCGCTGGTGGGACCTCGCGGCCATCGCCAAGCTGCACGAGGAGTTCCTGGACCGCCAGGAGCCGGTGCTGCGGGCATGGGGGAAGCGGGCCGGCACTCCCGCGGAGGACGCGTACCGCGACTTCCTGCTCGCGCTGGATTCGTGGCGGCGTCTGCCGTACGCGGATCCGGGACTGCCCGCGGAGCTGCTGCCGCAGGGGTGGCCGGGGGTCCGGTCGGCGCAGGTCTTCCAGGAACTGCGGGCCCGGCTGCGGGACGCCGGGAAGGAGTTCGTGCGCCCCGCATGAGGTCACGTGACCGCCGGGACCGCGTGTTCACGCCGCTGTGGCCAGGTGTTCATGTGACGTCTGTGACTAGTGAGGCGTCGGTCACAATTTGAGTCGCTCAGTAAACCCTAAGGTTTCCACTCCCCTCTTCTCAGAAATCGCTCATACCATCGGGCCGCATGAGATTGCTGCCCAAGCTCAACCAGGCGCTCGTATCGGCCACGGGCTATCAGGTCCGCCGCGCGGGAGGCGCGTCCACGGCACCCGCCAAGAAGGCGCCGGCGAAGAGCGCGCCACCGAAGAAGCGTCCCGACGTGCCGTTCCGATGTCCCGACGACCCCGAGGTCGACCGGCTGCTGCGGGAACCCGTCTTCATCATGTCGCCCGTGCGGTCAGGCTCCACGCTCCTGCGGATGCTCCTCAACGCGCACCCGCGCCTGCACGCCCCGCACGAGCTGCACATCCGCCGCCTCGAGGTCGGCTTCGGCAGCAAGCTCTCGCAGAAGGCGATGAGCGCCCTCGACCTGGAGCGCGGTGATCTCGAGCATCTGCTGTGGGACCGGGTGCTGCACCGGGAACTGGCGAAGTCCGGCAAGGACTTCATCGTCGAGAAGACGCCGAGCAACGCCTTTGCATACAAGCGCATAGCCGCCTGCTGGCCGGACGCCAGGTTCGTCTTCCTGCTGCGCCACCCCGTGTCCATTGCGCGCTCCTGGCACGAGGCCGACCCGGAGAAGCGCACCTACGACGAGGCCGCGGCCGACGCGCTGCGCTACATGAAGGCCGTCGACAACGCCCGCAAGGGCCTCACCGGCGGTCACACCATCCGCTACGAGCAGCTCACCGAGGACCCCGAGGGGCAGCTGCGGGACCTGTGCGCCTTCCTCGGCATCGACTTCGACCCCTCGATGCTCTCCTACGGCGAGCGCCAGGACGGCGAGCTGGTCAAGGGCCTCGGCGACTGGCGCGACAAGATCCGCACGGGCACGGTGCAGTCCGGCCGTGCGCTGCCCACCGAGGACGAGATCCCCGAGATCCTCCGTCCGATGTGCGCGTCCTGGGGCTACATATCGTGAAGCCACACGCAGAGATGAAGCCACACGCAGAGATAGAAGAGGTGTGGCCGCGGGACGGACGCATACGCGTCGTGGGCCGGCTGCACGGCAGGCGCGGGGACGGCGGCAGGGACTGGCAGCTGCTGCTGGTCCGCAGGAGCAGCACGCGGGAACAGCTGCGGTACGGCGCCCGGGTGGAGGGAGACCGCTTCGAGAGCGAGGTGCCGGTCGCGGACCTCGCCGCGTACGACCCGGCGGGCATCGAGCAGTGGGATCTGCACTTCACGGACGGCGAGGTGAAGCTGCGGGCCGGGCGGCAGCTCGACGACATCCGCGGCAAGAAGAACATCATGGTCTTTCCGGCGCAGCGGGTGCCGGCCGCACGCGGGACGCTCACGGTGCAGCCGTACTACACGGTCCAGGACAACCTGTCGCTGGAGTGCCGCGTATGACATCCGGCATCACGATCCGCTATCTGCTGCTGCACGCGTACGGCCGCGGCGGCACCATCCGCACCGTCATGAACCAGGCCAACTCGCTGGTGGCCGCGGGCTGGGACGTCGAGCTGGTGAGCGTGCTGCGCCGCCGCGACACGGTGCAGTTCCCGCTGGACCCGCGGGTGACCGTGTCCACGCTGGTGGACCTGCGCGAGAGCGCCCAGGAGCCGCCGCGGGGCCTCCTGGCGCGCCTGCGCGACCGCCGCCGGGCCCGGCAGCTGGAGGAACCCGCGCGGGAGATCCCCCGCGGCGAGTTCGGCTACCGCTACTTCAACCGGCACGTCGAGGACGCGGTCATCGCGTACGTGGCGTCGCTGCGCGACGGCGTCCTGGTGACCACCAGGCCGGCCCTGAACTTCCTCGCCGCGCGGCACGCGACCGGCGGCGTGGTCCGGGTCGCGCAGGAGCACATGAACCACGGCACGCACCGGGCGGACGTCCAGCGGCGCATCGTGGAGTGCTATCCGCGGTTCGACGCGGTGGCCGTGCTGACCGAGCGCGACCGCCAGGACTACCAGCAGCTGCTGCCGGGCACACGCGTCATCCGGATTCCGAACGCCGTTCACTCGCTGGACCAGATCCCGTCACGCCACGACTCGAAGATCGCGGTGGCGGCCGGGCGGCTCTTCCCGCAGAAGGGCTTCGACCTGCTGATCCCGGCATGGGCGCGGCTCGTCGAGAAGTACCCGGACTGGCAGTTGAGGATCTACGGCAGCGGCGAGAAGAAGGCGGAGCTGAGGGCCCTCATCGAGGAGCACCATCTCTACAACCACGTCTTCCTCATGGGGCACACCGATCGTCTCGACGACGAGCTCGCCAAGGCCTCCTTCTACGTGCTCAGTTCGCGCTTCGAGGGCCTTCCGATGGTGATGATCGAGGCGATGAGCCACGCTCTGCCCGTGGTCGCCTTCGACTGCCCGACGGGACCGGCCGACGTCCTCACGCACGGCGTCGACGGGCTGCTGGTGCCGCCCGAGGACACCGTCGCGCTGGCCGATGCCATGGGCCGGCTCATGGCCGACCAGGAGCTGCGCGCCGAGATGGGCACGGCGGCCCTGCTGACGGCGGCCTCCTACGGGCCGGACTCCGTCCACCCCCGGTGGGAGGCCCTCTTCACCGAACTCCACGAGACCCGGCACCACGACGGTGCCGCGAAAGGACTTCACGTATGACCACGGCACGGGCACAGGGAGCCACGATCTGGCTCACCGGCCTGCCGAGCGCGGGCAAAACGACGATCGCGCGCGGGCTCGCGGGCCGGCTGCGGACGGAGGGCCACCGCGTGGAGGTCCTGGACGGTGACGAGATCCGTCGCTTCCTGTCCGCGGGCCTCGGCTTCAGCCGCGAGGACCGCAACACCAACGTGCAGCGCATCGGCCTGGTCGCCGAGGTGCTGGCGCGCAACGGCGTGCTGACGGTCGTCCCGGTGATCGCGCCCTACGCGGACAGCCGTGAGGCGGTGCGCAAGCGGCATCAGAGCAGCGACACGCCGTACTTCGAGGTGCATGTCGCGACGCCGGTGGAGGTGTGCAGCGACCGCGATGTGAAGGGCCTGTACGCGCGTCAGGCGGCCGGGCAGCTGACCGGTCTGACCGGTGTCGACGACCCGTACGAGCCGCCGGTCGACCCCGATCTCGTACTGGAGACGCAGCACCAGACGCCGCAGCAGTCGGCTGACGCGGTGTACGCCATGCTGGCCGCGAGGGGGCTGGTGTGAGCACCACGACCAGCCCCACCAGCGCGTTCACGTTGTCGCACCTGGATGCGCTGGAGTCCGAGGCGGTGCACATCTTCCGCGAGGTGGCGGGTGAGTTCGAGCGGCCGGTGATCCTGTTCTCCGGCGGCAAGGACTCCATCGTCATGCTGCACCTCGCGCTGAAGGCGTTCGCGCCCGCGGCGATCCCCTTCTCGCTGCTGCATGTGGATACGGGACACAACTTCCCCGAGGTGCTTGAGTACCGCGACCGTGTGGTGGCCGCCCATGGGCTGCGCCTCCATGTCGCCTCCGTACAGGACTACATCGACCGCGGTGTGCTGCGCGAGCGTCCCGACGGCACCCGCAATCCGCTGCAGACCGTGCCGCTGACCGAGGCCATCCAGCACCACCGCTTCGACGCCGTCTTCGGCGGCGGACGCCGCGACGAGGAGAAGGCCCGGGCCAAGGAACGCGTGTTCTCCCTCCGCGACGAGTTCTCGCAGTGGGACCCGCGCCGCCAGCGCCCCGAGCTGTGGAACCTGTACAACGGCCGCCACGCACCCGGCGAGCATGTGCGCGTCTTCCCGCTGTCCAACTGGACCGAGCTGGACGTGTGGCAGTACATCGCCCGCGAGCAGATCGAGCTGCCGTCCATCTACTTCGCGCACCAGCGTGAGGTCTTCCTGCGGGGTGGCATGTGGCTGACCGCGGGTGAGTGGGGCGGCCCGAAGGACGGCGAGACGGTCGAGAAGCGGCAGGTCCGCTACCGCACCGTCGGCGACATGTCCTGCACCGGCGCCGTCGACTCCGACGCCGACAGCATCGAGAAGGTGATCGCGGAGATCGCCGCATCGCGGCTGACCGAGCGGGGCGCGACCCGCGCCGACGACAAGCTGTCCGAGGCCGCGATGGAAGACCGCAAGCGCGAGGGGTACTTCTAGAGATGACCAGCACCACCACCAGCCCCGCCGTCACGACCGGCACGGGGCGCTCAGCCACGGCCGTCGACACCCTGCGCTTCGCGACCGCCGGTTCCGTGGACGACGGCAAGTCGACCCTGGTCGGCCGCCTGCTGCACGACTCCAAGTCGGTCCTCGCCGACCAGCTCGAAGCCGTCGAACGCGCCTCGGCCAGCCGCGGCCAGGACACCCCCGACCTCGCCCTCCTCACCGACGGCCTGCGCGCCGAACGCGAGCAGGGCATCACCATCGACGTCGCCTACCGCTACTTCGCCACGCCCCGGCGCCGGTTCATCCTCGCCGACACCCCCGGCCATGTGCAGTACACGCGGAACATGGTCACCGGCGCATCGACCGCCGAACTGACCGTGATCCTCGTCGACGCCCGCAACGGCGTCGTCGAACAGACCCGCCGCCACGCCGCCATCGCGGCCCTCCTCCGTGTCCCGCACGTCGTCCTCGCCGTCAACAAGATGGACCTCGTGGACTACGCCGAGCCGGTCTTCACCGAGGTCGCGGCGGAGTTCGTCCAGTACGCGACGGAGCTGGGCGTCCCCGAGATCACGGCCATCCCCATCTCGGCGCTCGCCGGCGACAACGTCGTCGAACCGTCCGCGAACATGGACTGGTACGGCGGCCCGACCGTCCTCGAGCACCTGGAGACGGTGCCGGTCGGCGACGACGCGGCAGAGGCGCCGCCCCGCTTCCCCGTCCAGTACGTGATCAGGCACGACGGGGTCCGCCACTACGCGGGCCAGCTGGTCTCGGGCACGCTGCGCGTCGGCGACGAGGTCACGGTGCTGCCGTCCGGCCGGACGTCGACGATCACCGCGATCGACGTACTGGGCCGGAAGGAGACGGCGGCCTGCGCACCGCAGTCCCTCACCCTGTGCCTCGCGGACGAGATCGACATCGCCCGCGGCGACCTGATCGTGCCGACGGCCGCCGCGCCGCTCACGACGCAGGACGTCGAGGCCGACGTCTGCCATCTGGCGGACCGGCCGCTGCGGAACGGGGATCGGGTGCTGCTGCGGCACACCACCCGTACCGTCCGGGCGATCGTCAAGGATCTGCACGGCGCCGACGAGCTCACGGCCAACGACCTGGGCCGCGTCACGCTGCGCACGGCCGAGCCGCTCGCGCTCGACCCGTACTCCGAGGTGCGCCGCACCGGCTCGTTCCTGCTGATCGACCCGGCGGACGGCGCGACCCTGACCGCAGGCATGGCGCGGTGACCTGAGTGACCAGCACGTCTGTTACCCGGGCGGCCGCCGCGCCGGCCGTACGACTGGCGGGAGCCACCAAGAGGTTCGGCGACGCGCTCGTCCTGGACCGCATCGACCTCGATGTGGCCGAGGGCGAGTTCGTCTGCCTCCTCGGCGCCTCCGGCTGCGGCAAGTCGACGCTGCTCAACCTGGCGGCGGGCCTCGACCGGCCGACCGCGGGCACGGTGACGGCCGGCGCCGCCCGGCCCGCGCTGATGTTCCAGGAGCATGCGCTGTTCCCGTGGCTGACGGCCGGTGGAAACGTCGAACTCGCCCTGGAGCTAGGCGGGTTGGACCGAAAGGAACGACGTGCGGAGGCCGAACGGCTGCTCGCTCTCGTACGGCTGTCGGGCGCCCACGGCAAGCGCATCCACGAGATGTCGGGCGGTATGCGGCAGCGCGTGGCGCTGGCGCGCGCTCTCGCGCAGGGCAGCCAGCTCCTGCTGATGGACGAGCCGTTCGCCGCGCTCGACGCCATCACCCGCGACGTCCTGCACGAGGTGCTGACCGACGTCTGGGAGAAGCGCAGGCTGAGCGTCATCTTCGTCACGCACAACGTCCGGGAAGCGGTCCGGCTGGGGCAGCGGGTCGTCCTGCTCTCGTCGCGGCCCGGCCGGATCGCCCGCGAGTGGCAGGTCGGCATCCCGTACCCGCGTCGTATCGAGGACCACGACGTCGCCGAGCTGTCCCTCGAGATCACCGGACATCTGCGTGAGGAGATCCGCCGCCATGCCCGCCACTGACCTGAAACGCGCCGACGCGGCCTCCCCCGGTGGCGGGGACGACATCTCCTCGGGCCTCGACGCCCTGGAGTCGCCGTCCGCTCCCGCCGCGCGCCGCGCCGCGAAGAAGGCGGTGGCGCCGCTGGCCGCGATCGTCTTCGTGCTGGTGGTGTGGCAGCTGGCGTACGCGCTGGACGTCCTGTCCACGCTGCCGTCACCGGCGTCGGTGGCCGGGGAGCTCGGCGATCTGTGGCGCGACGGCACGCTGCTGCCCGCGCTGGGGCACAGCCTGGAGCGCTGCGTGTTCGGTTTCGCCGCCTCGGTGCTGGTGGGCGCCCCGCTGGGCCTGCTTGTGTACCGGTACGCACTGGTCCGTACCGTCATCGCGCCCGTCCTGTCCGCGTTCCAGTCGCTGCCCGCGGCCGCGCTGGTGCCGCTGGCGGTGATCGCGCTCGGCGAGTCGGAGTCGGCCGTGTACGCGGTCGTCCTGCTCGGCGCCGTGCCGTCGATCTCGATGGGGCTGGCCAGCGCTCTGGACCAGATTCCGCCGCTGCTGCGGCGGGCGGGCGTGACGATGGGCGCGACGGGGCTACGCGCCGTGCGCAAGGTCCTGCTGCCGGCCGCGCTGCCCGGACTGGTCTCGGCTCTCCGGCAGGGCTGGACCTTCGGCTGGCGGGCCCTGATGACGGCCGAACTGATCACCGCGACGCCTCTGCCGGGGGTCGGGCAGGTCCTGAACGCGGGCAAGGAGAGCGCGAGCTTCACACTGATCGTGGCCGCGGTGATCGTGATCCTGGCGATCGGCGTGCTGGTGGAGGCGCTGATCTTCGGCCCGATCGAGCGGCGGGTACTGCGCGATCGGGGCCTCACGGGTCCGAAGTGAGCCGGGTCCTCACGGGTTCGACGTGAGCCGGTGCGCCCCTGCCGGCGGGGCGCACCGGCCACGGCCCATAAACAACGCACGAGCCGAAGGGGTACCGGAAACAGGGCCGTACGTCCTACAGAGACCTGACCAAAACCTCTGATGACCCACCCCTTACCATTCATACGGTTGAAAGCAGGACGACACCGGAACACCTGCTCGCGAACGGACTCAACCGTGCACGATTACGCCGCATCCAGCCCTGCCGCCGCCTCCTGGCGCATCGCGCTGCCGCACAGTGCCGCAGCCGTGCCGGTCGCCCGTGCCCTGGTCCGTAACGCCTTCGCCGACATCGAGTGCTGCGCGGCGGAAACCGACACCGCGGAGCTGCTCACGGCCGAACTGGTCGCGAACGCGGTGGAGCACACCGACGGCCGGGGCCCCATCGAGCTCGTCGTGGAGCTGCTGCCCACCGGCTGCCAGGTCGAGGTCCACGACGCAGAGCCCGCGCCTCCCACTCAGCTCACCCAGCCGGCCCCCGTCGAGCCGCCGGACCCGTGGCAGGAGCACGGGCGCGGTCTGCTGCTGATCCGCGCCCTGAGCTCGTCGTGCGGTCACCGCCCCACCGAGACCGGCAAGGCGGTCTGGTTCAGGCTCCCCGCGGTGCCTCAGCAGCGGCGGCCTGCGTAGCCTCCGGCTCGCCGCCCGGCCCGGCCACCGACTCCGGCTCCGCCTCCGCCGAGGCGCCGTCCGCCCCGTACCTCGAGTGGCGGCGCCCGTACCCGGCGTACACCAGCACCCCCACCGCCAGGAACACGGCGAACTGCACCCAGGTCTCGACCCCGGTGCCGTACATCAGATACACGCAGAAGCCGATGCCCAGCAGAGGGCTGACCGGGTAGAACGGCACCCGGAAGCTGCGCTTCAGCTGCGGGCGGCTGCGGCGCAGCGCGATCACGGCGAAGTTGACGACGGCCATGACGGCGAGCGTGCCGATGGTCGTCAGGTTCATGATCGCGTCGAGCGGCACGACGGCCGCGGGGATCGCGAAGACGACGGCGACGATCCAGGTGCCTGCGACCGGCGTGGACGTCTTCGGGGAGATCCGCTCGAAGACGCGCGGGATGAGGCCGTCGCGGGACATCGACATCAGGATGCGGGTCTGCCCGTACATCACGGCGAGCACGACCGAGGCGATCGCGACGACCGCGCCGAAGGCGATGACGGCGCCGCCGACGGTCGAGCCGGTGACCTCGTTGACGATCAGCGAGAGCGCGGCGGGCGTCTCGGCCACGCCGTCGGCGGAGAAGGCTCCGATCGCGGCGACCGCGACCAGGCAGTACAGCACGGTGACGATGCCAAGGCAGATCAGGATCGCGAGCGGGATGTTGCGCCGCGGGTTCTTGACCTCCTCACCGGCCGTGGTGATGGCGTCGAAGCCGATGTACGAGAAGAAGGCCAGCGAGGCGCCCGAGGTGATGCCCGCGAGGCCGAAGGGCGCGAAGTCGGAGAGGTTGCCCTGCTGGTAGGCGGTGAAGGCGATGCCGCAGAACAGCACCAGGATGGCGATCTTCAGGACGGCCATGGCGGCGGTGGCCCGTGCGCTCTCGCGCATGCCGCGCACCAGGAGCAGCGCGGCGAGCACCATCACGATCACGGCGGGGACGTTCACGACGCCGCCGTCACCGGGCGGGTTCGCGAGGGCCCCGGGCAGCTCCCAGCCGATGAGGCTGTTCAGCAGCTCGTTGAGGTATTGGCCCCAGCCGACGGCGACCGCGGAGACCGACACGCCGTACTCCAGGAGCAGGCACCAGCCCACGAGGAACGCCATGCGCTCACCGAGGGTGGCGTAGGCGAAGGAGTAGGACGAGCCGGACACCGGGATCGCGCCGCCCAGCTCGGCGAAGGAGAAGGCCGTGAAGACACAGGTGATCGCGGCCAGCACGAAGGAGATGACGACGGCCGGACCGGCTTCGGCGACCGTGTCGGACAGGCCGACGAAGATGCCGGTGCCGACGACCGCGCCGACACCGAAGCACACAAGCTGGAACAGCCCCATGGTGCGCTTCAGGCCATGGCCTTCGAGGTCCGCCCCCGATTCGGCGACGAGGCGTTCGGGGGACTTGATGCGGAGTCCTGCTCCAGAGGGGCGTGGACGGGCCATGGGTGGTTCTCGTTTCTGGTGGTGCTGTGCGCGACGGGGTGGGCCGCGCGGCAGCGGGCACGGGAAGGGTGGTCCCGGCCTGCCGGTGGTACCGGTGGTACTGGTGATGCGAAGGGCTCAGGGTAACGGCTCAGGCAAGCGTCGCGACGAGCACCGCCTTGATGGTGTGCAGCCGGTTCTCGGCCTCGTCGAAGACGACCGAGTGCTCGGACTCGAAGACCTCGTCGGTGACCTCGAGGGAGTCCAGGCCATGGCGCTCGTGGATCTCGCGGCCGACCTTGGTGCCCAGGTCGTGGAAGGCCGGCAGGCAGTGCAGGAACTTCACGTCGGGGTTGCCGGTCGCGCGCAGCACGTCCATCGTCACGGCATACGGCGCGAGGGCCGTGATGCGCTCGTCCCAGACCTCCTTGGGCTCGCCCATGGACACCCACACGTCGGTCGCGACGAAGTCGGCGCCCTGCACGCCCTCGGCGACGTCCTCGGTGAGCGTGATGCGGGCGCCCGAGGTCTCGGCGAGCCGCTGGGCCTCGGTGACGATCTCCTCGGCAGGCCAGTACGACTTCGGGGCGACGATCCGTACGTCCATGCCGAGCAGCGCGCCGGTGACCAGGTAGGAGTTGCCCATGTTGAAGCGGGCGTCGCCGAGGTAGGCGAAGGCGATCCGCTCCAGGGGCTTGCTGCTGTGCTCGGTCATGGTGAGCACGTCGGCGAGCATCTGGGTGGGGTGCCAGTCGTCGGTGAGGCCGTTGTAGACGGGCACTCCGGCGTACTGCGCGAGGTCCTCGACGTTCGCCTGGCTGTCCCCGCGGTACTCGATGGCGTCGAACATCCGGCCGAGCACGCGCGCCGTGTCCTTCACCGACTCCTTGTGCCCGATCTGCGAGCCGGAGGGGTCCAGATACGTCGTCGACGCACCCTGGTCCGCGGCCGCCACCTCGAAGGCGCAGCGCGTACGTGTCGAGGTCTTCTCGAAGATCAGGGCGATGTTCCGGCCGGTCAGGTGCCGGGTCTCGGTCCCCGCCTTCTTGGCCGCCTTGAGCTCGGCGGCCAGGTCGATCAGGCTCCTGAACTCCGCGGCGGTGAAGTCCAGCTCCTTGAGGAAGTGGCGGCCGGTGAGACCGGTCGGGACTGTCGCCATGGAAGCTCTCCTGGGTGTACGGATACGGGAACCATGGAAGTCTATACGATCGTCAACATTTCTATGCGACCTGCGCGGTCGGTCACGGTGCACGTGCGGTGCGCCGCAGGTACTACCCGGCCACAGCGTCCCGCTCCACCGGACAGCTCATGCACCGCGGCCCGCCGCGCCCCCGGCCCAGCTCGCTCCCTCGTATCTCTATGACCTCGATGCCCTGTTTGCGCAGGTGGGTATTTGTCGTGGAGTTCCGCTCGTAGGCGATCACCACGCCCGGCTCGACGGCGAGGACGTTGCAGCCGTCGTCCCACTGCTCGCGCTCGGCGGAGTGCACGTCCTGTGTGGCGGTCAGCACACGGATCTCGCTCAGTCCGAGGGCCGCGGCGATCGCCCGGTGCATGTGCTCCGGCGGATGGTCGGTGACCTTCAGCTCCCGGCCGTCGACGCCGGGCTCGATCGTGTACGAGCGGAGCATCCCCAGTCCGGCGTACTGGGTGAACGTATCGCCGTCGATCATCGTCATGACGGTGTCGAGGTGCATGAGCGCGCGCCGCTTGGGCATGTCGAGCGCCACGATCGTCTGTGCCGACCCGGCGGCGAACAGCTTGTGCGCCAGCATCTCGACGGCCTGCGGGGTTGTCCGCTCGCTCATGCCGATGAGCACGGCGCCGTTGCCGATCACCAGGACGTCGCCGCCCTCGATGGTCGACGGATAGTCGTACTGCCCCTCCGACCATATGTGGAAGGGGCCTGCCCGGTCGGCGTGGAACAGCGGGTGGTGCCGGTAGATCGCCTCGAAGTGCACCGTCTCGCGCTGCCGGGCGGGCCAGCGCATCGCGTTGATCGAAACGCCGTCGTAGATCCAGGCCGAAGTGTCCCGCGTGAAGAGGTGGTTGGGCAGCGGGTGGAGCAGGAAGTCGTCGAGCTCCATGACGTGGAAGCGCACGGACGTGGGCTCCGGGTGCCGCTCCAGGAACTCCCGCTTGGTCATCCCGCCGACCAGCGCCGCGGTGAGCTCGGCCGAGCCCATCGTCTCGAACGCCGCCCGCAGATGGTCCGTGGCCAGCGGTCCGTACTCCTTCTCGTCGAAGACCCGGTCCAGTACGAGGTTCCGGGCCGCCGGGACGTCGAGGGTCTCGGTGAGCAGGTCGCCGAAGAGGTGGACCGTCACGCCGCGGTCGCGGAGCACGTCGGCGAACCCGTCGTGCTCCTGCCGGGCCCTGCGCACCCACAGCACGTCGTCGAACAGCAGCGCGTCCTTGTTGCTCGGAGTGAGCCGCTTGAGCTCCAGATCGGGGCGGTGCAGGATGACGCGCCGCAGCCGTCCGGCCTCGGAGTCGACATGGAATCCCATGCCCTCATCCTGACCGCTCGGCCACCCCTTCACCCCTCGTTTGCAGCGGTCAGCGGTTCCCTGCGCCACGCGGGAGGCAGGGGCAGCCGGGCTGTCACAGGCGGGCCGGGCTGTCACAGACGTGGGTCCACCGGCTCCGACTCCAGGGCGAGCACCGCGAACACCGCCTCGTGGACCCGCCACAGCGGCTCGCCCGCCGCGAGGCGGTCCAGGGCCTCGAGCCCGAGCGCGTACTCGCGCAGCGCGAGGGAGCGCTTGTGGCCGAGGAAGCGACTGCGGAGCCGCTCCAGGTTGTCGGGGCGCGTGTACTCGGGACCGTAGATGATCCGCAGGTACTCGCGGCCGCGGCACTTGACGCCCGGCTGCACCAGCCTGCCCTGCCCGTCGCGGACCAGGGCCTCGACGGGCTTGACGACCATGCCCTCGCCGCCGCGGCCGGTCATCTCCAGCCACCAGTCGGTGCCCGCCTGGAGGGACGCCGGGTCGCCGGTGTCCACGAAGAGCCTGCGGGTGGCCCCCAGCAGGCCGCTGCCGTCGTGCTCGACCATTCGGTCGATCAGCGCCAACTGCTCGTCGTGCGGCAGCGCGGCCAGGCTCCGGCCCTGGACGGCGAGGATCTGGAACGGCGCCAGGCGCACGCCCTCCAGACCGTCGGTCCTCCAGCAGTAGCGCCGGTACGCGTCCGTGAACGCGGCGGCGTCTGCGGCCCTTTCCCGCTGCCTGGCGAGGAGATCGCCCACCTCGGCCCCGCGCGCCGCGGCCGCCTCCAGGACGGCGAGCGCATCGGGGAAGACGGCGCCGGAGGCGGCGCCCACGGCCGCGTACTGCGTGCGCAGCAGCCCGGACGCCTTGAGCGACCAGGGCATCAACTCGGCGTCGAGCAGCAGCCAGTCGGTCTCCAGTTCCTCCCACAGCCCGGCCTGGGTCACGGCGGTGCGCAGCCGCCCGAGGATCTCCTCGGTGACGGCAGCGTCGTCGAAGAAGGGGCGGCCGGTACGGGTGTAGAGGGAGCCGGTCACGCCTGTCTCACCCGTGGCGGCCGTCGCTCCGAAGCGCTCGCGCGCCACGTCCGCGTCCCGGCACACCAGTGCCACCGCACGCGAGCCCATGTGCTTCTCCTCGCACACGACCCGCCCGACCCCGTCGGCTGCGTACTGCGCGAAGGCCTCCGCCGGATGCTCCAGGTAGCCGTCGACGCGCGAGGTCGCCGTCGGCGCCATCGTCGGCGGCAGATACGGCATCAGCCTCGGGTCGACGGCGAACCGGCTCACGACCTCGAGCGCCGCGGCCGCGTTCTCCTCACGCACCGAGACGCGACCGGCGTACCGGGTCTCCACGACCCGTCGGCCGTGCACGTCGGCCAGGTCCAGCGGCCGTCCCTCGTGCCCGCCCGGCGCCTCGGTCGCCAGCGGCTTGGCCGGCTCGTACCAGACCTTCTCGGCCGGTACGTCGACCAGCTCCCGCTCCGGCCAGCGCAGGGCGGTGAGCTTGCCGCCGAACACCACGCCGGTGTCGAGGCAGATCGTGTTGTTGAGCCAGGTGGCGGTGGGCACGGGTGTGTGGCCGTAGACCACTGCGGCGCGGCCGCGGTAGTCCTCGGCCCACGGGTAGCGCACGGGCAGCCCGAACTCGTCGGTCTCGCCCGTCGTGTCGCCGTACAGCGCGTGCGACCGGACCCGGCCCGACGTACGGCCGTGGTACTTCTCCGGCAGGCCCGCGTGGCTCACGACGAGCCGGGCGCCGTCGAGCACATAGTGACTGACGAGCCCGTCGATGAACTCCGCGACCTGCTGCCTGAACTCCTCGCTCTCCCCCTCGAGCTGCTCGATGGTCTCCGCCAGACCGTGCGTGTGCTGGACCTTTCTGCCCTTCAGCCAACGCCCGAGCTTGTTCTCGTGGTTTCCGGGCACGCACAGGGCGTTGCCGGACGCGGTCATGGACATCACGCGCCGTAGCACGCCGGGTGTGTCCGGGCCGCGGTCCACGAGGTCGCCGACGAAGACGGCGGTACGGCCCTCGGGGTGGACGCCGTCGACGTAACCGAGCTTGCCGAGGAGCGCCTCCAGCTCGGAGCTGCAGCCGTGGACATCGCCGATGACGTCGAACGGTCCGGTGAGGTGCGTGAGGTCGTTGAAGCGCCGCTCCCGTACGACCTGCGCCGCCTCGACCTGCTCGACGCCGCGCAGTATGTACACCTTGCGGAAGCCCTCGCGCTCCAGGTGCCTGAGCGAACGGCGCAGTTCGCGGATGTGCCGCTGGATGACGCGACGCGGCATGCCGGCCCGGTCGGCGCGGGCCGCGTTCCGCTCGGCGCACACCTCCTCGGGCACGTCGAGGACGATGGCGATCGGCAGCACGTCGTACTGCCGGGCCAGCTGGATCAGCTGCTTACGGCTCTCCTGCTGCACGCTCGTCGCGTCGACGACAGTGAGCCGGCCGGCCGCGAGCCGCTTGCCCGCGATGTAGTGCAGGACGTCGAAGGCGTCCTTGCTGGCGCTCTGGTCGTTCTCGTCGTCGGCGACCAGGCCCCGGCAGAAGTCCGAGGAGATGATCTCGGTGGGCCTGAAGTGCCTGCGCGCGAAGGTGGACTTGCCCGACCCGGAGGCTCCGACGAGGACCACGAGGGACAGGTCGGTCACGCCCAGGATGCGCGGGCCCCCGCCGGCGGCGCCGGTGCCCTGCTCGTTCTGGTGTGTCATGCGGCATTCGCCTCCTTCGCGTCCGCGTCCTGGGGGGTGTCCTCGGCCGGTCGTGCGGTGTTCTTCGGGGACTCGGCCCCGGTCTCCGACGTCGTCGAGCTCTTCAAGGTCTTCGAGCTCTTCAAGGTCTTCAAGGTCTTCAAACGGAACGTGGCCATCTGCGTGGGCGGCCCCACCTCGGGGTCGTCCGGGCCGACGGGCGCGAACTCCACCTCGTACCCGTGCCGCTCGGCCACCCGGCCCGCCCAGCCGCGGAACTCCTCGCGCGTCCACTCGAAGCGGTGGTCGCCGTGGCGGACGTGCCCGGCCGGGAGGGTCTCCCAGCGCACGTTGTACTCGGCGTTCGGCGTCGTCACCAGCACGGTCCCGGGGCGTGCGGAGCCGAAGACCGCGTACTCCAGAGCGGGCAACCGTGCCAGGTCGACGTGCTCGACGACCTCGCAGAGCACCGCCGCGTCGTACCCCTTGAGCCGGGTGTCGGTGTAGGCGAGCGAGCCCTGGAGGAGCGTGACCCGCTCCGCCTGCCGCTCGCCCATCCGCTCCAGCTTCAGCCGCCGCGCGGCTGTGGTCAGCGCCCGCATCGACACGTCGACGCCGACGATCTCCCTGAACCGGCTGTCCTTGAGCATCTCCTGCACCAGCTGACCCTGTCCGCAGCCGAGATCGAGCACCCGGCTCGCCCCGGCCTCGCGCAACGCCTCGAGGATCGCCTGGCGTCGCTGCACGGCCAGAGGCACGGGCCTGTCCGAGCCCTCTGCGTCATCAGAGGCAGCGGTGGACTTGTCGACAGCATCAGCGGCGGACGCTTCGACGGCGTCGTCGATCTCCTCGACAGCATTGTCGATCTCCTCGACCTCGCTGTCGTCCGTCTCGGCGAGCCGCACCAACTCCAGCCGCTCCATCGCCGCCCGGGTCAGCGACCAGCGCCGCGAGAGATAGCGGCTGGTGATCAGCCGCTGCTCCGGGTGCTCGGCCAGCCAGCCGTCACCGGCCCGCAGCAGCTTGTCGACCTCGTCGGACGCGACCCAGTAGTGCTTGGCGTCGTCGAGCACCGGCAGCAGGACATAGAGGTGCCGCAGCGCATCGGCCAGCCGCAGCTCCCCTTCGAGGACGAGGCGTACGTACCGCGAGTCACCCCACTCCGGAAACCGCTCGTCCAGCGGGACGGCATCCACGGTGACCGTCCAGCCGAGGGGCTCGAAGAGGGCACGCACCAGCTCGGAGCCGCCGCGCGCGGGCAGCGCGGGCACCTCGATACGCAGCGGCAGCGGCTGCCCGGCCCGCTCGGGCCGGGCAGCGCACCGCCCCTTCATCGCGCTGGAGAACACCCTGCTCAGCGCCACGGCGAGCAGCGACGACGCGGCATACGGACGGTCGTTCACATACTGCGCAAGCGCGGCGTCCGGAGCGCCTCCGCGCCCCTTGCCCTTGCCCCGCCGCACCAGGGCCACCGGATCCACCTCCAGCAGCAGCGCCGCCGTGCAGCGCCACACGGACGCCTCGGGGTAGAGGACGTGCGCGGTGCCGTAGGAGGTGGAGAACGCCTGCACGTTGTCGGGATGCTTGTGCAGCAGAAACCCGAGGTCGGTCGCGGGGCGCTCCGGGGTACCGGTGGTATTGATCGTCAGGAACACATGTCCGAGTATGGTCGCGTCTCGTCCGTGCGGACCAAGGAATTTCCTGCCCAGCCCACTGGCGTGCGCTGCTACGACAGCTGCGACATCACCTGCGACGAGATCAGCTCCAGGTGGCCCAGGTCGTCCAGATCGAGGACCTGGAGATAGATCCGCTGGGAGCCGATCGCCGCGTACCGCCCGAGCTTGTCCACCACCTCGGCCGGGGACCCGGCGAGGCCGTTGGCCTTGAGCTCGTCCACCTCCCGCCCGATCGCCGCGGCCCTGCGCGCGACCTCGCTGTCGTCTTTCCCGACGCACACGACCAACGCATTGGAGTACACCAGGTCGCTGCCCTTGCGGCCGATGGCCTCCGCCGCCGCCCGCACCCGGCCGAACTGCCGCTCGCTGTCCTCGATCGAGCCGAACGGCATGTTGAACTCGTCGGCGTACTGGGCCGCGAGCCGCGGCGTGCGCGTCGCGCCGTGTCCGCCGATCAGCACCGGCACCTTGGCCTGCGCCGGCTTCGGCAGCGCAGGCGAGTCGGTCAGCTGGTAGTACGTGCCGTCATAGCTGAAGCTGCCGCCGACCTCCGTGGCCCACAGGCCGGTGACGATCGCCAGCTGCTCCTCGAGCCGGGCGAACTTCTCCTTGGGGAACGGAATGCCGTACGCCTTGTGCTCCTCCTCGAACCAGCCTGCACCGAGGCCGAGTTCGACGCGGCCGCCCGACATCTGGTCGACCTGCGCCACCTGGATCGCCAGCACACCGGGCAACCGGAACGTGCCCGCCGTCATGAGCGTGCCGAGCCGGATCCGCTTGGTCTCCCGGGCCAGACCGGCCAGCGTGATCCAGGCGTCGGTGGGGCCCGGCAGCCCGTCGACGGAACCCATCCGGAGATAGTGGTCCGACCGGAAGAACGCGTCGAACCCGAGGTCCTCGGTGGCCTTGGCCACGGTGAGAAGAGTGTCGTAGGTCGCCCCCTGCTGGGGCTCGGTGAAGATGCGAAGATCCATACCTCCATCCTGCACGGTGCTGCACCCGGAGTGCCACGCGTCCCTGAGTCCCCTCAGCGCGCACTAGTCCCTGAGTCCCCTCAGCGCGTCGTCCCTGAGCTGTCCACGCTCCCCCAAGTCCCGCCAGCCTCACTCCCAGCCGCGCCCCAACGCCGTCATGCACACCCAGCCGTCGCCGATCACCACCCGCCGGCTCGACCACGCCCTCGCTCCCCTATCCCGTCGGCTCGACCACGCCTCGCTCCCCTATCCCGCCGCCGAATCCGGCTCCGGTTCCGGCACGCTCTGCTCCCGTACCGCGAGCCTGCGCAGCATCTCCAGCACCCGGTCGCGGCACTCGTCAGCCGCGTCGATCGCCTCCATGCACTGCCAGTACGCCCCCTCCTCGTCCGCGGAGCAGGCGATGCCGACGAGGGCGATGCCGACCTCGCCCAGCAGGGCGCCGAGGCGGAGCAGCGCCTGGCGCGCGTCGCCGATCTCCGTCAGCTGCGCCGCCCGTATCTCACCGACGCCCAGCGCCGGAGCGCCGAGCGCGCCGCAGCCTCTGCCGCCCACCTCGCTGAGACCGAGCGCCTCGCCCCGTAACTCCGGCGGCCCCGTGACCGCCAGCCGGCTCCCGATCGCCTGCGCCAGGGCCTGTGCCTGCCATGACTCCACCACGATGTCCGGCACCCCTTGGCTCTGCGCCAGGGCACGCCTGTTCGCTTCGATGAGCCGCACCGCCTCCATCGCCGCCCCCGTCTGTCCCGCACGCGCTATCGCGCGCTGCCCGCACTCCTGTGTCCACTACCCAGAGTGAGTTGCCAGGAAATGAAAAGCCAGAGGTCGTCCGGAATCTGTGGACAGAAAACGGGATGTGGACAACGCAACCACTCCGGAGAGTGACGAACGACGGTCCTTCGCGGCGCGCGAGCCCCTCAAAGGGCGGCTCCCGGCGCATTCAAGGGGCTGCGCGGGCGGGGCTGCGTGGGCTTCAAGTGATCGGGAACCGCCGCTCATTGCGCTCGATCTTGGCGTCCAGGGCCGCCAGCGCATCGATCCCCAGCACCTCGCACAGCTGGAGCAGATACGCGAGGACGTCGGCGACCTCGTCCGTCACCCGGTGCGCCGACTCGGGGTCGTCCATCACCGCGGCCGACTCCTCCGGCGTCAGCCACTGGAAGATCTCCACCAGCTCGGACGCCTCCACGCTGAGCGCGGCGGCCAGGTTCTTCGGCGTGTGGTACTGCTGCCAGTTACGGGCGACCGCGAACTCGGCCAGCCTGCGCTGCAGCCCCGCCACATCAAGTTCCTTCACGGTCCAGGTGTACCACCGTGACACCGTCCGCCTCAGCGGCCCATGACGCGTTCTGCACCGCCCCCACCAGCCGGATGTGCCCGCGCTCGCAGGTCAGCCGGGCCAGCCTCGCGAGCTCGCGCACCTGCCGCTCGTCCAGGCAGCGGTCGAATCCGTCGGCAAGCACGGTGAGGCACTGCAGCGCCTGCGGCACCTCGGCCACCGGGTCGACCTCCAGGACGCCCGGTCCGGTGAGCAGCACCAGAGCGAGCGCCAGAAACCGCAGCTCACCGTCGCCGAGCCGCCCCGTGGGGGTGCGCACGCCGTCGCCGCGGTCGAGCACCGCGCGCACCGTCCTGCTGTCCAGCTGCTCCGCTCGTACGTCCGTGAGACCGCCCGCGCAGCCCGCCCGTACCGCCGCAACCAGCTGCGCGTGCCGCTGGCCGCACTCCGACCGGGTCCGCCACAGGACCTCGGCGAGGTTCTGGCAGCCGCCCAGCAGCCGCCCCTCGTCGAGCGGCACCGCGCCGCGCATGCCCGAGGGCAGCGGGTCGCAGGCGAAGACGGAGCGCAGCGCGACCACCACCTGCTCGGCAGCAGCGAGCACATGGCGCTGGCCGTCGGTCTTGCCCGCCACGCGGAGCGGCAGCAGCGCCGTGCCGAGCCGGTCGTCGGGCAGCGGGGCGCGGGTCACCGGAGAGGTGCCCGCGGTGTACCAGGCCGCCTGGACGGCGCGCCGCCCCGGGTCGCGCAGCGCCGTCTCGAGCAGCGTGAGCCCGCCGGCCGTCAACCGCTCGCCGACGATACGCAGTTCCGGCTCGGCCTGGACGGCGACGTCGAGCCGTACGGCACCGGCCGGGCCGTCGACCGTGCAGCCGAGGCGGAATCCGCGCCGCTGCTGGGCGTCGGGCCTGGCGCGCTCCGGCACGCAGGCGACCGGGTCGGGGAAGACCTCGCTGAGCTCCGCCCCGCCGGCGAGCCGCGCCAGTGCCTCGTACGCCCGCAGGGCACTCGATTTGCCGGTGCCGCTGGGCCCGGCGAAGAAGGTGAGCGGGCCGAGTGGGAAGACGGCGCGGCGGTGTGACGCGAAGGCGGAGAGCCTGAGTTCGGTGATGCTCGGCCGGTCCGGGCGCGTCGCGGGCGCCGCCGGGGTCGCGCCCCGGGAGAGCACGGTCATGTCCGGGACCGTAAGCGGCGCGGAATCAGGCGAATCGTTCCGCTGGACCGGCTTTCCCACGATCGAGGGACCAGGTCCGCAGCGCTGTCGACGTTCGTGCGGATCTGTCGATGTCCCAGCCGGTCCGGGGTAATCCGGGGTGGCACGCCGGTCAACGGCCCGGCTTCCGGCGCCCGAAACGGCCGCGTCGACGGCGCCACCGACGCGCTGCGCTCGCCGAGTCAGGCCCTCGGCGGCCGAGTTCGCCCTCGCCGCCGGGCCGTGGCCTCACATGCCGTGCGTCCCGGCCCCGGCGACGAGCCCCTGGACCTCGGTCCCGGGCGGTGCCAGCAGGAAGACGTTGCGGTCGACACGGTGCATGCCGCTGCCGAGGCCGAAGACGACGCCACTGGCGAAGTCCAGGACGCGTTTGGCGACTTCGGTCTCCGCGCCTGTCAGGTCCAGCAGGACCGGCACCTGCGCCATCAGGGTCTCCGCGACCTTCCGGGCGTCCCCGAACACGTTGACGCGCAGCACCACGAAGCGCCGGTTCGTCTCGGTCTCCGCCTCTGGCAGCGCTCGATGCCCCGGCCAGGACGGCCATTCGTCGCGGTTCCGCAGCGGTACGACCTGGGCGAGCCCCTCCCACTGTTCGTCGGTGACGTCGTGGCTGTTCATGCCCCCACCCCGTCCGGGCTCGTCCTCATCGTCTGCACCGGCCAATTCTTACAAGCAGTCACCCGTTCGGCCCAACAGCGACACGGAGTGGAACGAAAACACTGACCGAACTCCCGCGTACGGAACGGACATCGTCGAGCGGGTGCGTCAGTGAGGGATGCGCGCTTGGAGCGATACGGTGCGGGCCTCGGCACGGTGTGGGGCAGGCAGACGGCCCGTCCGCATGCTGCGCGATACCGGATCCGCTGGTGCTGCGGTCCGGTTGAGCTGAAGAAGATCCGCTCAAGGTACTGCAACGCCCGGCTCGGGAAACCGGCACGGGCTGAGGGGCTCGAGCCCCTAGGACGCCGACGCTACGGGCGCGAGTCCCAGGACGCCGCCCCTGAGGGCGTCAGCGCTGAGCGCGCAGGTCCTGAGCGCGCAGGTCCTGAGCCGGGACATGCTCGGAGTGGCCGACTGGCTCGGCCCCCTCCCGGCTGACGATGAGGGCCAGCCGGGCCGTTGCCTGACGGAGCGCCAGTTCGAGAGCGGCCGGCGTATGCAGGTCGCCGCTGCCGTCCGGCGGGACGAGCCACTGCAGGGACCGTCCGGACCGGTAGGGGGGCGGCACGGCGACCCAGGAGCCCTTGCCTGCGTAGCGGATACCGGAGCCGATCCAGCGGCAGGCCGGATCCGGTGGCAGGAAGAAGCCGACTCTGTGGGCTGCGAAATCCGCGAGTGTGGGCCCGGGCTCGTACTGCGGGGTGCGCAGCAGGGTGTCCAGCGTGAGGAGGCCGAGTTCCTCGGGAACGCTGAGTACGTCCCAGAACCGTCCCGAAGCCAGGACCACCGTCCCGTGTTCGCCGTATTCCCATTCCCGTTTGCATGCCCGGGGATCCTTCGCGGCCGCGGCGAGCCACTCCATGGCCTGCCTCGAGGCCGAATTCCTCATGACCCTCCTCCATGAAACATCTGCTCTGCATGCTCGGCATGCTCTGCACGATCGGTCGGGCATCGACTCCCGACGATCGGTCGGATGTCAACTCCCGCCGGGCACAAACCTGTTCGGATCATGGACCCGGGCCCGACGCGCTCATGCTGGTAGATATTTCTACGGCGCGGAAGGGGTGGCGAAGCCTGGCGTTTCTTGTAAATGCGTTCGGATGTGGTGATCCATTCACAATCCACTCACGCGTCCGGCGTTTTCTGCTTCACCCATGCGACGGCTGTCCGATTTACCGGTGGGCTCTCGAAAGGCCGAGTGCGGCGGGGAAGGCCGGGTGCGGCGCGGAAGCGGGGCGCGGAACCGGCTTGCGAGGCGGCACCGCCCCGATGCGAATCCGGTGACTTCCGCGCCCTGGCAGGCGTGTTGAAAGGTCTGGCGTTTGTCTGTCGATGAGAGGTCTCTTGAGTGTGGCCCCTGCCGTAGCGGTCAGATGCTGTGTGCCACAACGGCCTCGACGAACCGGCCCACCTCCTTCTCCGGCAGGTTGCGCGCCAGGTCGGCCTCGCTGATCATGCCGACCAGCCGCTTGTTCTCGTCGATGATCGGAACGCGGCGGATCCGGTGCTCCTCCATCGTCTCCAGCACCTGCCTGATGTCCGCATCCGCCTTCACCGTGACGGGCTTGCCCTGCGCCAGTTCACCGGCGGTCATCCTCGTCGGGTCACCTCCGGCGGCCAGGCACTTCACCACGATGTCGCGGTCGGTGATGATGCCGTGCAGCTTGTCGTCGTCACCGCAGATCGGCAGCGCGCCCACATCGAGGTCGCGCATGCGCCGTGCCGCGGCGTCCAGCGTCTCGTGCTCGCCCACACAGTCCGCACCGGTGTGCATGACGTCTCGCGCACTGGTCATGACAGCCTCCTTGGCAGCGGATCGGCCTTCGGAGGCGCGCAGGGATGCCATGTCATCCGATCGATCAGCCACGGGATCCGATCGATCTGCCGCGGCATCCGATCGATCAGCCACGACTCCCTGATCGCCTCCTGATGCCTTGGCCTACGCCCATTCTCACTCCGGCGGATCCGCGATGCATCTGAGGCAGTCGGCCTCAGCTGTCCACGTCCGCCGGGACCTCGGCCTCAGCTGTCCACGTCCGCCGGGACCTCGGCCTCAGCTGTCCACGTCCGCCGGGACCTCGGCCTCAGCTGTCCGCGTCCGCCCCGCCCGCGGTCAGCGGGTACATCTGCCGGCGCTGTTCCGTCAGCCGCTGCCGCTCCTCCTCGCCGAGACCGACAAACACCTGCTCACGCTTCCGGTTGAGTTCGGCGAGCTCGTCCTCGCCGAGTCCGGCCGCCCACGTCCTACGGGCCTCGATCAGCCTGGCGGCCTGCTCCGGTTCAGGGGCTGGGTCATGGTCGTCATCTCCTCGATCACCTGCAGAAGCTGTTCCGTCGACGTCCCGGCCGTCCGGCCGAGCGCGCCGAGCACCCCGAGCAGGCGGGACCGAAGTTCCAGGGTCTGCCGGAGCCGTTCCTCGCTAATGGCGCAGTGTCCGTACGGTGAGGCCGGTTTCGCGCGCCAGCTCGCCGATCTTCCGCATGCTCTCGTCCCGCTCTGCCATCCGTCTCCTCCGGGGGTGCTACGTAGGGCTCACGCTAGAAGGTGACGTGACGTCAGCTTCAAGGGGCGCCTTCAAGGTGTCTTCAAGGCGCGTCCGGCTGCTTGCCTGCGGCAGGTGGCCGGGGCGCCTGCGTGGCCCCTGGTCTACGACACCTACGACACCCAGGTCGTGGCGGTGTCGGAGTACCGCAGCAGCACCCCGACTCCGTCGGCCAGCCGCGGCTCCTCCTCTGGCGGTACGACGACCAGCTCGGCGCCCGTACCGACGGCTGCCCGGATCAGTGCGGCGTCAGCCGGTTGCTCCTCGACGGCGCTCACGCCGAAGGACCGCAGGTCCGCAGGGGAGAGTGCGATGTGCGTCGGTTGCGGTCCGGTCCACACCGGCATGCTGAACTCCGCATCCTCGTTGACCAGAAGCGACCTCGCCTGGCTTCGCTGCAGCGCGGCGACGGTGGCCGCCAGGCCCTCCGCCGCGCTGCTGTACCGGGCACGGTGCGCCATGAACGTCCCCGCCTGGGCCCGGTCCCGCGCCGCCATGCGTCCACGGAACAGCTCGACCAGTTCGCCCTCCAGCAGCGCCCGGCCTTCGCCGTCTTCCCCCGCGACGCCCTCGGCGACGACCACGCGCTCGCTCAGGCGCCGGGGCAGCCGGTGCAGCAGGACGCCGCGCGCCCACACCTCCCCGCACACCACGATCACGTCCGCGCCGCCTCGGTCGGCCAGTTCCTCCAGCTCGTCGACGACCTGTGTGACGCCTCTCTGCCAGTCCGCGACGGGGATCCGCCGACGGGAGTGTGTGCCGGGAGCGACCCTGCTGATGGGCCACCGGCCCGTCTCCATGTCGACCTGCAGTTCCTCCTCGACGCCGGTCTCGCCCCTCAGGTCGACGCGGTGCACGACCGCGGCCGCGTACGGGATGTCCGGCGCGTGCTGAACCGCCAGCGGCATGGCATCGGGCAGTGACGTGAACTCGGCCAGGTCATGGACGGGCGGATCGGGCAGCTCCTCCACCAGAGCGAGCCGCCCGTGCGCCGCGAAGACCGCCTGGCCGTGCCGGCCGGACACGGCCCTGTCGGTCCCGATCACGGCGGCCACGGCGGCGACGGTGGCGGTATCGGCTCCCTGCGCGGTCAGGTCATCACGCACATGACGTCGTCGCAGGTCGTTCGCGGTTTCCGGGTCTTCGATGTCCCGGGAGGTGTCCACGTAGGCGCATGCATAGGGGCCCGGCCGTGCGTACAGCGGTTCGAGAAAGGACAGCTTCACGGTTGCCTCCTGGCCTCACCGTGTCCGGGGGCCTGTGCCAGGGGCCGGCCGCGACCGCGGCACCGCGGCGGGCATCAGCCTGGTCGGCCTCAGCCTGGTCCGACGGTCTGACTCTCGACGGCGCGCAGGCGGGACGCCTCGATCTCGGCGTAGGCCTGGTCGCGGCCTTCCCAGTGGGACCCCTCGACGGATTTGCCGGGTTCCAGGTCCTTGTACACCTCGAAGAAGTGGGTGATCTCCAGCCGGTCGAACTCCGGGACGTCCCCGATGTCCTGGACGGCGGCGTACCGCGGGTCGTGGGCGGGCACGCACAGAACCTTCTGGTCCATGCCCTTCTCGTCGCGCATGACGAACATCGCGATCGCCCTGCACTCGATGGCGCAGCCCGGGAACGTCGGGTCACCGGTGATGACCAGAGCGTCCAGGGGGTCGCCGTCCTGGCCGAGAGTGCCGTCTATGTATCCGTAATCGGCCGGGTATTTCGTGGAGGTGAACAGCATCCGGTCCAGCCGGATCCGCCCGACCGAGTGATCCATCTCATATTTGTTTCGGGATCCCTGCGGGATCTCCACAATCACGTCGAATTCCACGGTGGCCCTCCTTGTCCGCGTCCTCGGCCCGTCCACCGGGACCCAGCGCTCAGGGCGCGGGTCCGGTGGCGGGCCGAGCGTGGTCGCATCACAGGTCGGCCGCTTTCCTGCCGTCCGGCTACCCCCTCGGATCGACCATGAACGGGATGGGTGCGCGCGTTTTCCCTGGATTTCTCCGCACGTCACCGACGCGCGTCACCGACGACCCGCACGGAATCCATCCGTGATCTCCGTGATCTCCTGATCTCCGTGACCTCCGTGCTCTTCCACCGGAAAGCGGATACCTCCGGTGGAAGGCGGATACGTCAGTAGGGACCGTAGACGTTGTCGATCGACCCATACCTCTTGGCCGCGTAGTTGCACGCGGCAGTGATGTTGGCGACCGGGTCGAAAATGTCCCACGACGTACCGGGCACGTGATAGGCGCGGAACGTGGGGTCGATCACCTGGAGGAGGCCCTTGGAGGGTGTTCCCTTCGCGGCGTTTGAGTCCCAGTTGTTGACGGCCTTCGGATTGCCCGAGGACTCGCGCATGATGTTGCGGTGGATTCCGGCGTAGGTGCCGGGAATTCCATGCGCGGCCATGACGTCGAGCGACTGCCTGATCCAGCCGTCGAGGTTGTTGGCGTACGTCTTGGCGGACGTCTGCGTGGTGGTCGTGGTCGACGTCTGGGCCGCGACTTTCTCACCAAGCGTCAGCTTGAGGCCCGCGCGGATCTTCGACGGGTCGTTGCCGATGACTGCCCGGTTGTCCTCGTACAGCTTCTTCCAGCCACCCTTCAGGTTGTAGGCTCGCGCGATCTTGGCCAGGGTGTCACCCTGGACCACGGTGTACGTGGTCGGGGCGGCCTTCAGGGTGGCGGTGGGCGAGAGCGCCGCCACAGCGGCGGCGGACTGCACCGCCGGTGCCGCTTCGGCATGGGTCACGGCCGTCAGGGGTAGGGCGAATACGGCACCACCCGCGCCCATGGCGACGAGGCCTCGAGCAAGCGGATTGGTCCTGGGGCGACGGTGCTTTCCCTTTGCACGCATGACGAATTCCTCTCCGCCGCCTGCGAGGTGAGCTGTCGGGTTCGGGCTGGAGATGCCCGGCCGCAGTGTGAATGCGACTTCACCCCTAGCCGGTCCGGTTTCCGGATCGGCGACTTACCTGGGTTCCCCGCTCCTGCCATACATGAGTGATCGGTTTCCGTGGCGGCGACAGGATTCGGCGCGGCCGCCCGGATTGGCGTGAACGTAAGCGAGAACTCCAGGGCGGAACAAGGGCCTAATTCACAGGGAAATTCACATTGCGAGTCCAGCGGGGACAGATCCGGCAATCCGCCGACCGCCGGCAATCCCCAACTCCCTTTGCCCGCGAGCCGAATGAAGGAGGAAGCGAGAGCCGCGGAGAATGGCAGGACACACAGGACGTGAGGCATATCACGGCTGAAACGGCATTCCTGGCACCCAAACACCATCTAGTCACCTGAAACTTGGGTGAAGAGAATGTAATCGACCTTCAGTGTCAATAAGGGGCAAATCGCCCATATGGTCAGCGGGTTAAGGTCAGCGCTGGGGGCTCTCGCGCCTCTCGGCGCACCACAGGGCCGGATACAGAGCATACAGCTGACGCAACGTCAACAGCTTTGGCGCCGAACGGCAGTAGAGGTATGCAGCACAAGTTGCGTCGGCAGCTCGATCCGCGGGGACGCGGGCGGACGGCCCTCGGCCATCTGCATGAGGAGCCGGGTCGCCTCGTGGCCCAACTCCCCGAACGGCTGCCGCACCGCACTCAGCGGCGGACTGGCCATGGCGGCGGCCAGCGTGTCGTCGAAGGACATGACCGCCAGGTCGTCCGACACGCTCAGCCCCTGCCGGCGGGCCGCCCCGAGGACGCCGAGCGCCTGAGCGTCGCTGGCCGCGAAGACTCCTGTGGGCGGGGCGTCGCCGCGCAGGAGCTGCAGGCCGGCGACCAGTGCCTCGTCGAAGAGAAGTCGGTCGAGCGCACGATGCGCGGGTCGTAGGCGATCCCGGCCTCTTCGAGTGCGGTGCGGTATCCGTGCAGCCGCGCCGCCCCGGCCAGCGAGTGCGGCCGGCCCGCGATCATGCCGATCCGGGTGTGCCCCAGCCCCAGCCCCAGCCCCAGCCCCAGCCCCAGCAGGTGCTGTACCGCGTCCCTGGCTCCGCTCCGGTTCGTCACCCCGATGCTCGGGATCTCGAGCGTGGGGGCGCTGAGCGGATCGACCAGCACCACCGGAAGCCGTTGCTCGACGATGCGGCGCTGGTCGTCCTCGGCCAGCATCGAGATGACGATGATCAGCCCGGCCGCGCCGAGCGCCACGCGCTCCTCGACGAGGCGCGTGCCCGAAATGCAAGGTCCCCCCGAGGCGCTCAGGACGGGACCGACGACCGCGAGGCCCACGCCCACGCCCGCGCCCACACCCGCGCCCGCGCCGAATCGAGGGCGGGCGCCGACACGGCATGACGCTGCGTGTTCTCCACACCTCCGCCGGTCGCCCCGTCCTGCGGTCCCCCTACGCGTGCGACCGCGCCCTTTACGCGTACGATCGCGCCCTTCTTGCCCTGGTACATGTGCATGTGACGCCCCAGTGACCAACGATCGGCCGGTGTCATGGCAAACGATCGACCAGTCTTAACGCAAGCTTGACGCGGTCGACCGTCTCATTCACGGGCCCAAGCATCACTCTCCGCTTACGCTGGTGCGGCCGTCCGAGTGATGGCCGGAATCCCACGCTGAGCCGCACTGAGCCGCATTCAGGAGAGCACCTCGATGGCCACCACCGAACACCCGCCGGAGAGTCGATTGCGGACGTGGATGCTGGAAGGCCTCTCCGACATGGCGGGCCACCAGCAGGGCCCGCACGCCGCACCCGAGCCCGTCCACAAGGGTCAGCCGTGGTGGCGGGTGATGTGCCTGACCGGCGTGGACTACTTCTCCACCCTCGGCTACCAGCCGGGTATCGCTGCCCTCGCCGCCGGCCTGCTGTCCCCCATCGCGACCATCGTGCTGGTGATCGTGACCCTGGCGGGCGCGCTGCCGGTGTACCGGCGGGTGGCCGACGAGAGCCCGCACGGACAGGGCTCGATCGCGATGCTGGAGCGGCTGCTCACGTTCTGGAAGGGCAAGCTTTTCGTCCTCACGCTGCTCGGCTTCGCCGCCACCGACTTCCTGATCACCATCACCCTGTCCGCGGCCGACGCCTCCACCCACCTGGTGGAGAACCCCCACCTGACCAGCGTGCTGCACGACAAGCAGATGGTGATCACCCTGATCCTGATCGCACTCCTCGGCGCGGTCTTCCTCAAGGGCTTCCTGGAGGCCATCGGGGTCGCCGTCGTCCTGGTGGGCGTCTATCTCGCGCTCAACGCCGTCGTCGTGGCGACCGGCCTCTGGCACGTGGCCACCGCGGAGGATGTCGTGACCGACTGGTCCTCCGCCCTGACCGCGGAGCACGGAAACGTTTTCGTCATGGTCGGCGTGGCCCTGCTGGTCTTCCCGAAGCTGGCGCTCGGCCTGTCCGGCTTCGAGACCGGTGTCGCGGTCATGCCGCACGTCCAGGGCGACCCCGACGACTCCGAGGACAAGCCCGCCGGCCGGATACGCGGCACGAAGAAACTGCTGACCTCGGCAGCGTTGATCATGAGCGTGTTCCTGATCAGCACGAGCTTCATCACCACGCTGCTCATACCGGAGAAGGAGTTCGAGTCGGGCGGCGACGCCAACGGCCGCGCGCTCGCCTATCTCGCACACGAGTACCTGGGCAACACCTTCGGCACCCTCTACGACGTCTCGACGATCGCCATCCTGTGGTTCGCCGGCGCCTCCGCCATGGCGGGACTGCTCAACCTGATGCCCCGCTACCTGCCCCGCTACGGCATGGCCCCGCACTGGGCCCGCGCCGTACGTCCCATGGTGATCGTCTTCACCCTGATCGGCTTCCTCGTCACCTGGATCTTCGACGCCGATGTCGACGCCCAGGGCGGCGCCTACGCCACCGGTGTACTGGTCCTGATCAGCTCCGCGGCCATCGCGGTCACCATCGCCGCGCGCAAGGCCCGCCAGAAGGGCTGGACCATCGCCTTCGCCGTCATCTCCGCGGTCTTCCTCTACACCACGGTTCTGAACATCATCGAGCGGCCGGACGGTGTGAAGATCGGCGCCTGCTTCATCGCCGGGATCATCCTCGTCTCGCTCCTCTCCCGCCTCGCCCGCGCCTTCGAGCTCCGGGTCACCCACGTCACGCTCGACGACATGGCCGAGCGGTTCATCCGCGACATCGCCCACCGCAAGATCCGGTTCATCGCCAACGAGCCCGACCGCCGCGACGTCGCCGAGTACCGCGACAAGATCGAGCAGATCCACCACGACAACGACATCCCGTCCCAGGACGACTTCGTCTTCGTCGAGGTCACGGTCACCGACCCCTCCGAGTTCGAGGCGGGCCTCACGGTCCGCGGCGAAGTCCTCCACAACCGCTACCGCATCCTCACCCTGGAGAGCTCCTCCATCCCCAATGCCCTGGCCGCCCTGGTCCTCCACGTACGCGACGCCACCGGCTGCACCCCGCACATCTATTTCGAGTGGACCGAGGGCAACCCCTTCGCCAACTTCCTGCGCTTCTTCCTCTTCGGCCAGGGCGAGGTCGCCCCCGTCACCCGCGAGGTCCTCCGCGAGGCAGAACCCGACCGCGCTCGCCGGCCCCGCGTCCACGTCGGCTGAACCGGCCGGCTCCGCCACGGTGTCGCGGCGGGCGCCCTTCACGGTTACGTCGTGATGCTCCTGGAGCGTTGGCGTTCGCCGTGTCAGACGTGCGTAAGGAGGCGCTCCAGCGGCCGGGGAACGCGCTCGAGGTCCAGGTGCGCGACCATCGCCTGCGCGTAGAGCGCCTTGCGACCGCTGTGCGTGCCCATGAAGCGCCGCAGCTGGTGCTCCACGGGCCGTTCCCGCTGGGCCGGCTGGCCCTGGAAGGTGCGGAAGGGGCGCACCTCGCCCTGGGCCTCGATCACCTCCTGCACGCCCTCGGCCCCGAGAGCGCGGATCAGCTCGTCCTCCAGGTCGGCGTCGCACACGTGGAACCCGAGTGTCTCCAGTCCGGCCTGCGTGAGACCGGACCCGAGCCCGACCCGCTCCAGATGACGCCGGAAATGCCGCTCCTCGCCGATGTCGCAGAGACCGGCCAGCGGGAGGCCGAGCCCCGGAGGACCGCACACGTCCAGGAAACGCCCGATGTTCGTCGCTCCTCCGAGCGGTACCACCGCGACGCCCTCCGCACCGAGGTCGCGGCCGTTGCGCGTGGCCAGCGCCTCGAGCGCGGCCTGATCACTGCTCCCCTCGACGAGCACTATCATCCGCACACCGCCGCCGGCCAGCTCCCGCGCCACCGCGGCGGCAGCACCCGCCCCCGCTCCCCCGGCCGCCCACGCGACCAGCGCCCGGCGGAAACGCCTCAACTCGTCCACGAGACCTCGCTTTCGACGCCATCCTGGCACGGCCGAGATCCCGTACGCACGCACGTTTTTGCGGGCCCCGGCGACGGTCCATCAGCTCAACTGGCAAGCGCACGCCACTCGTTCGGCCGTGTACCGCAGGAGGTCGCGGCCGCGCCTTCCAGGCCGCTCGCTCCGGCGAATATCCCAGCGCCTCCAGTGTGTACGCGCTGGGCCCGTCCGGTACGAAGACGTCGATTCGCGCGAACCGCCCATACGCCCAGGTCGCGATCTACCGGATCCGTTCGTCGAGAAGCTGTCAGAGGGGCGATCAACGGATACCGGGACCCACCGACTCCCTTGATCCGCTGCTCAGCCAGGGACGACCTCACCCAGGCCGCCTCGGCGCCCTCCACCGTGAACGTGGTGATGCCGCAGAGCTGAACACCCAGATCCCTGACCCGGACGCCCGGGATCTCCGCGAGCTGTCCCCGTAGTGACTCCGCGAGTGCGGTGACGCGCCTCTGGATCCTGGGCAGCCCCCACCCGAGGGCGTAGTCGATCGCCGCGCCGAGGCCGAGCTGAGCGGCGTAGTTGGCCTCCCAGGTCTCGAACCGGCGTGCGTCCGGCCGCATTTCGTACCGGTCGCGCGCTGTCCACGTGGCGGCGTGCAGGTCGAGAACTGGCGGCACGAGCTGGTCGAGCACCGTCCGGCGCACGTAGAGCAGACCCGTCCCGCGCGGTCCACGCAGATACTTGCGACCAGTGGTGGAGAGCATGTCGCAGCCGATCTCCGCCACGTCGACGGTGAGCTGACCACCGACTGGCAGGCGTCCAGGAGGTACAGTGCTCCCGCCTCGCGGGCCCAGCCGCCCTCGCGGCCCGCTCGTCCGCACAGTCGGGGGCTGCCCGACGTAGGTCGACACCAGCAGCCCCATGAGCAGCGACGACGCCGGCCAAACCGGATAGTTCCACCACAAGACCGGGGGTCATCCGCGTGTAGAGGAGTGTGGAGACGACTCCGGTCGGCACACCGATCGCGACGCCGGCCAAGAGGGCCACGGTGACCACTGCCACCCACTGACGTGGATCCAGTTCGGTATCGTCGGAGAACAGACGTCTGGAGCGGCCGGACCCGGAGGTCCCGCAGTGAACGTGAGCCGACACGTACGGACAGGAGGTGCCCTCGGGCACCTCCTGCTCGTCGTCGTTCTCGCGCTCGGCGTGTTCGTGATGCACACCGTGGGGCACCCCGGCGACTCGTCCGCCGAGACGAGCACGGCGTCCCACGTGTCGGCGGCATCCCACGTGTCGGCGGCGACGATGGATACGGCCCCTGCGGATCACGCCCCTGTCGATGATCCAGCCTCCATGGAATCGAGCCAGGCGACGGATCGCGAGCATTCGTCGTCCGCGCACATGCCCGTCATGGCGATGGACATGATGTCGCTGTGTTTGGCGGTGCTGCTCGGCGCATGGGTGCTCGCCGCGCTGTTGCGTGCGGCGCTCGCCCGTCGCCCCGACTGGCTGGCCAACCTCCTCGCCCAGGCCCCCGTCGTACAGCGGCCCAACCCTCCGCCACGCGGACCTGATCTCACCCAGTTGTCGGTCCTGCGGCTGTAGGCCGAACCGCCTCGCGGGCGCGCACCACGCGCCGTCCCGCTATGACGCGTACGCCAAAACAGCCAAAGAACCAATACATGAGGTGAAATCGACGATGACTGCCCTCACGCGTGCCCTGCGCCGCAAGTCCTCCCGCCGTATCGCTGCCGTCGGCGTTGTCGCAGCGGGAGCCCTGGTGCTCTCCGCCTGCAGTGACAACGGCGACGACATGAGCGGCATGGATCACGGCAGCACGGCCTCGGCCACGGCGACCGCCGAGCCGGGCAAGAGCGCGGCTGCGGAGGACTTCAACGACGCGGACGTCACCTTCGCTCAGATGATGATCCCGCACCACGAGCAGGCCCTGGAGATGGCCAAGCTGGCCGACGGCCGCGCATCCGACTCCGAGATCAAGGAACTGGCCGCGCAGATCGAGAAGGCCCAGGACCCCGAGATCAAGACGATGCAGGGCTGGCTGAAGTCCTGGGGCAAGCCGACCGAGATGGAATCCATGCCCGGCATGGATCACTCCAGCCACTCCGGCATGGACGGGATGATGTCCGACGAGGACATGGAGGAGCTCAAGGCCGCCAAGGGGACGGACTTCGACAAGATGTTCGCCGAGATGATGATCGAGCACCACAACGGCGCGATCGCCATGGCCGAGGACGAGCAGAAGAACGGCAAGAACGCCGACGCCAAGAAGATGGCGGACGCCATCGTCGAGGGCCAGTCCGCCGAGGTCGAGCAGCTCCAGAGCATCCTCGACCGGCTCTGAGTCGCATCAAACACTGACCGTTCCGGGCTCCGAGGCGGACACGTCGAGGAGCCCGGGCGGTCGTGCCTCCAGCCATCCACGTCATCGCGCCCGGCCGCCTCCCGCCCGGCGGGCCCTTACGACACCGAGGAACCATGAACAAGCGCCACGCCGCCGCGGCCGCCACTGCCCTGATCCTCGCCCTCACCGTGGCCGCCTGCGCCAGCGACGGAGACGGCGCGGACTCGTCCGCCTCCTCCGCCGAGTCCGGGACACCGTCGCTGAGCCACATCCACGGCCTGGGCCTGGACCCCTCCGACCAGCGCCTGTACGTCGCCACCCACGAAGGCATATACACCCCGGACGCCAACGGCAAGCCCAAGCTGGTCGGCGACAGCAAGGACGACTTCATGGGCTTCACGGTGGCTCAGGACAAGACGTTCTACGCCAGCGGCCACCCGGCCTCCGGGTCCGACGGCCCAGGAAACAAGGGGCTGATCAAGAGCACCGACGCCGGCAAGACCTGGAAGTCGCTGTCCTTGTCCGGGGAGTCCGACTTCCACGCCCTGGACTACGCGCACGGCACGGTCTACGGCTATGACGCCACGAACGGTCTGCTGCGCACCAGCAAGGACGGGGCCAGTTGGAAGGACGGGGCGCAGTTGGAGGCACTCGACATCGCGGTCAGCCCCAATGACGCCGACCTCGTACTTGCCACAACTGCGGATGGCATCGCCCGCAGCACGGACGGAGGCAAGACGTTCGCCAAGGGCGAGCAGCCCGTGATGGCCTACCTCTCCTGGAAGGCGGAGGACGCCCTCTATGGCATCGACGCCTCCGGCGTGCTGAACCGCAGCGCGGACGGTGGCGCGACATGGAAGAAGCTGACCACCGTCCCCGGTGGCCAGCCCCAGGCCCTCACCAGCGTCGACTCCGAGGACGTCCTGGCCGCCACCCAGGACGGGGTGTACGAGTCGAAGGACGGCGGCAGCACCTTCACCAAGCGCCTCGCCGTCGAGTCGACTGGCGGGCATTGACCCACCCTCCGCGCGCCGGTCGGCCTCCGCCAGGGCAGCACGCGAGAGCGCGGGCGACCCGGCCACTGAGCCGGTTGCCCGCGCCGGTACGCCAGGGGCCCTCAGGAGGTGAAGTTGGCCAGGGTCGTGTCAGGTCGGGGGGCCGGGCTGCGGGCGGTTGTGGGGAGCTTTCCATGGATGGCTGCCATGCCGCAGGTGTTGGTGCCCGCGGAGAAGACCAGACCAGCTGCGATACCGCCGGAGAGGATCAGGAACCACGGGGAGACCAGGCCCAGCAGGACGCCGATCAGGACCAGGGAGCCGGCGACGAGGCGGACCTGGCGTTCCATGCCCCAGACTTCGCGGGCGCCGGCGGGACGCACCACTCTGACGGAGGCAGGAGTCCCGCGGGCATGGCGGGCGAGGTGTCAGCGTGAGGGGCGCAACCCGGCCAGTGTGACGGCGACAAGCCGCCGGACCGCGGCCTTGGACGACAGGCTGCCGGCCCCAGCGAGGGCGTGCAGGCAGTAACCGGTCAGCTCGTCCGGCGCGACATCGTCACGGACTTCGCCCGCTTGGACTGCCTCGACCAGCAGGCTCTGGATGAAGTGGCGGAGATGCTGCTCGGCGTGCGCCACGTGGCCTCCGCGGTGCAGCAGCGCCGAGAGCTCTCCCCCATGGCCGTGCCGCTGCTGCTGGATGAACGCATAGGTCTCCAGCACCGCTTGCAGCCGCTCTCCGGGGGTACCGGCGCGGTCGCGGAGTTCGGCGAGTTGGTCGAGGTGGCCGGCGATCTGGCGTTCGTGCCAGGCCATCATGATCGATTCGATGTCCGGGAAGTACTTGTAGAGCGTGGCCCGGCCGATGCCACTGCCCTCCGCGATCTGCGACATCGTCACGGCCCGCACTCCATGCTCGGACACAAGGGCCGCCGTGGTTTCCAGCACCGCGTCGCGTACGGCGCGGCGATGCTCCTCGATGGTCTCGTTCCACAGCTTCGGCACCGACCCAGTGTACGTGACGACGATGCCGATACACTGCGCCTTGACGTAGACACACTGTCTCGATAAGCCTTGCCGTCATGGAAGAAGCGCCTCACAGCCGCGCTCGCACGACAAAGGGGACCCGCATGACCGACTCACCGTCCGAGCCCTCCGGCGGCGGCGCAGCCCCCGACCGCGGGATGCCCCCTGGCGCCCCGCGCTGGGTGAAGGTCTCCGGAGCCGTGGCGCTCGCCGTCGTCGTACTGTTCCTGGTTCTGCACCTCACCGGCAGCGGAATGGGGCCAGGCATGCATGGTGGCCACTGATGGCAATGGCCCCCGGCGTCCGCAAGCTTGCGCTCACCGCGCACGTCGCGTCCTCTGTCGGCTGGCTGGGCTCGGTGGCGGTGTTTCTGGTGCTCGCCGTCGTCGGCCTGAGCCGCGAGAACACCCAGCAAGCCCAAGGCGCCTATCTGGCCATGCAGTTGACCGGCTGGTACGTGATCGTCCCGCTGGCTTTCGCCTCGCTGCTGACCGGGCTCGTCCAGTCGCTGGGCACCACATGGGGGCTGTTGCGCCACTACTGGGTGCTGGCGAAGCTCGCGCTGACCGTCGTGGCCACGTTCCTCCTCCTGCTGCACATGCAGGTGGCCGACCACGTGGCGGATGCAGCGGTGCGGACGAACCTGTCCAGCACCGACCTCGATGGGATGAGAGTTCAGCTCCTGGCCGACGCAGCTGCCGCCGTACTGGTGCTGCTCACGACCACGGCCCTCTCGATTTACAAGCCACGCGGCATCACCCGCTATGGATGGCGCGTGCAGAACGAGCAGCGGGCCGAACGGGCCGGTGGCACGGACATGGACACCGCCGCTGCAGCCCGGGCCTGAGCAAACCGGCTGCCGCGCGCGCCACCGCATCTCAGCGCGGCGCGGTCCCCGCGGCCACTCGTCCAGGTCGACCTCGCCACGGGTGACGGCGTCCTCGATCCAGTCGGCGGCGGCGCGTAGCCGCGCAAGGCCCCGGCCGATCGTCTCGCGTTCGCCGTCGTCGTAGTGCTCGCCGCGCAGGTTCGGCACAATCCTTCCGGCCGTCGCCACGAACTGCGCGCAGGCCGCGACCAGGTCCATGAACTGCGCGCTGTGTTCCATGCGCTGCAGCTGCGGAGCCGCCTCCTCGTGCACGAACTGGGCCTGCTGGCGGAACCTGTCGAACTGGGCCTCGTTGACGGCGTGCCTTGCGGTGTCGTCGGCCATCGCCTTGGAGGCGATCGCCGGACGGCGCAGGAAGTCGGTGGTCACCACCGCCGCGACCGCATCGTCGGTGGCCAGGTCGTGGATCGCCTCCACCTTCTCCTGGACACTCTCCGGGAAGTCGACCTTCCAGCCCACCACCCGTTTCGCGCTGTCGTGCGTCCACCTGGGCGAACCGCCACGGAGGTTGGGCAGGGGGTTGCTGACCGTCTCGAAACGCTCCTGCTCATCGGGGATGCTGGCCAGGGTCTTGTGGATCGTGTGGGAGACGTCCGCCCGCCGGTGTTCCTTCGGCCAGCGCGAGGACACCCACCGGTAACTGCGGACCGTCGTGTAAGCCAGGCCGATGTCCTCCGCGAACAGGCGGATGGCCTCGCTGACGGTGAACAGGTCGTCCTTCTCGGACGGATTCGCACCCCCATACGAGCGCATCGGCTCGATCTCCACAGCGGCATCCCCAGACGCCACTGGGCGCTGCTCATCGTGGCGACCCAGTCCCGTCCCAGCTTGACCAGTTCGGCGTAGCGTTCCCGGGTCACACTGCCGACCATCGCGGGCATCCGGACACCACCCCCGCGGGCCCGGGTGCGGCACCCTGCTAATGCCACCAACTGGCCCTGACGGCCCGTCACCTCGCGTCATCCGACGGCCTTTGGCCGTCGGAAAGGGCGTGCGGCCCCGGCGCGTGGGGCGGACCCAAGGTCCCCGGATGCGCGGTCTCACACCCCGCGCTGTCACGTGCGCCGCGTGTGCCAGGCTCGTTTACGGCAGCGGGGAGAGCAGTATGTTGCCGAGGCGGGACGGTCGACCCCGACCGTCCAAGACGTTCCGCACTCCGGGCAGTTGGCCGTCACGCCGGCCTGGACCGCCTCGGTCCCTGCCCGCGCCCGCTGCATCCGCCGCCAGTGCCGCGACCGGCACGCCGACGAACAGAACACCGCTGTTGCCTTCGTCGCCGGCATCAGCGGACCACCGCACCAGCGCCACAACCGCGGCCCGATGTCGTCGTCCGCGACCACGACCAGCCGCAGCCGGGGAACGCCGTCCCTGCCCATGCAGCCACGTTACGACCGGGTCGAACGCTCACCCAGACCCGCTTGTCGAGTCGTGTTCGACACCGGACCCAGATGGCCAGCTCACAATTCGCTCATCGAGTGCAGTTGGGCGAACTCGCCAGCGAGCATGCCCGTAGATCATGGAGTTCTCTACGTTTCACGCTCTGCAAGGTTGCCGTGCCCGCTGCTCCATCTTCTCCCATCGTCTCGCCGCTCGTCCCGGCGCCCTCGCCCTCCAGTCCTGCGGGGAAACCCCTGCCCACCCCGGGGGCCAGCACCTAGCCCACCCCCTACCGGGGTATCACTCCCGCCTTGGCTCCCCAGCGTGACGCCCCACCCCCCACCGCCTTCCTACCTTCCTCCCCGTCACCACGGACGAGACAGAGGGAGACGGACGGATGCGCCGCTTCAGGAAGACCCTGACCACCGCCGTACTGACCACACTGCTGGTCGGCAGCACGGCAGGCTGGGCCTCGGCGAGCAGCGAGAGCGCGCTGAGCGGTCCGCTCCCCGGCGCCGCCGCCTGGCTGGCGGACGACTCTCTGGACAAGGAACCTCTGGACCCCACCACGGCCTCCCCGTCCGAAGTGGCGGCCTTCTTCGCCGACCTGACCGACGCTCAGCAGCAGCGACTCGTCGAGGACCACCCCACCGTGGTGGGCAACCTCGACGGCGCCCCCGTAAACCTCCGTTACGAGGCCAACGCCCCCGCAGGCGACCAGGTCCTGGCGTACGACCCGCGCGGCCGCGGCCTGATCGCGCAGGTGGTGGGCGACCTGGAGAACGCCACCCACGTCTCGGTGATCGTCCCCGGCTCGGACATCGACATCTCGACGTTCGACGGTACGGCACGGCGGGCCGCCGACCTCCAGGAGGAGGCGGGCGACGACACGGCCGTCATCGCCTGGGCCGGCTACACCACCCCCACCGGCATCGGCCCCGACCTGGCGACGGGCCGGCTCGCCGAGACCGGCGCCGAGCGCCTCACCCGTTTCACCGCCGGCCTGGACGCGGCCGGCCTCCCCGACCCCTCCCTCTTCTGCCACAGCTACGGCTCGGTGGTCTGCGGCCTCGCCGCCTCCGACACCGACGCGAGCGACATCGTCGTCATGGGCTCGCCCGGCATGCGCGCCGTCGACGTCACCGCGCTCGACACCGATGCCCACATCTGGGCGGCGAAGTCCCCGGACGACTGGATCGACCGCGTCCCCAATGTCGAGGTCCTGGGCCTGGGCCACGGCGCGGACCCCACCTCGCCCGACTTCGGCGCGACCGTCCTGCCCGCCGACGACGTCCCGGCGCACGACGAGTACTTCACCCCCGGCACCTCCACCCTGACCGCGTTCGCGGCGATCGCCGACGGAGACCTGTGATGAAGACCCCCACGAAGCTCGCGAAGCTCACCGCCAAGATCGACGACCGGACCCCCGCCCACCGCGACCGCGCCATCGACGGCCTGCGCGCGCTGGCGCTCCTGGCCGTCCTGACCGGCCACTGGCTGCTCGGCGGGTTCACCCTCGACACCGGCAGCGGCCTGCACAACGCCAGCCCGCTGGCCCCGTTCGGCGCGCTGGCCCCGGCCAGCTGGATCCTCCAGATGCTGGGCATCTTCTTCCTGGTCGGCGGGTACTCCTCGTACCTCTCCTACCAGCGCCGCAAGGGACCCACGCGCCAGTGGATCACCGGCCGGCTCACCCGCCTGGGCCGCCCGGTCCTCGGCGTCACCGCCGTATGGGCGCTGCTCCTGCCGATCCTGCATTACGGTTTCGGCGTCCCGGCCGCCACCCTGCACACCGCGTCGACGCTCGTCGTCCAGCCCTTGTGGTTCGTCGGCGTCTACGCGGTGATCACGGCCCTCACGCCGTACTGCGTCCGCGCCTCCAAGCGCCTCGGCTTCTGGGCCGCGGCCCCGCTGCTCGGCTCGGTCGCGGTGGTCGACTTCCTGCGTTACGGGCCGTATGCGGACGCGATGCCGTCCTGGCTGAGCCTGCTCAACCTGCTTCCGGGCTGGATGTTCGCCTACCAGCTGGGCGTGTCCTGGGCGGACAAGCGCCTGGGCCAGCGCGAGGCGTGGCTGCTGCTCGCCGGCGGCGCGGCCCTCTTCGCCGCCCTGCTTCTCGCCTTCGACTACCCGACCTCGATGGTGGGCGTCCCCGGCGAGGCCCGTACCAACTCCCACCCGCCGTCCCTGCTCGTGCTCGCGCTTGCGGCCGCCCAGTCCGGTGCGGCGATCCTGCTGCGCGACAAGCTGGCGCGCCTGCTGAAGCGCCCAGCCCTGTGGGCCCTGGTGGTGATCATCAACCTGTCGGCGATGACCATCCTGTGCTGGCACCAGACGGCGATGCTCGCCGCCGCGGTGCCCGCCTCGTACTTCGGCGAGATCCCCGGCCTGACCACCGCGCCGGACACGGCCGGCTGGATCCTGGCGCGGATGGCCTGGATGCCGCTCTTCGCGGGGCTGCTCGTGGCGATCGCGAAGTTCGCCCAGCCCCTGGAGACCCCGTGGGACCGCACCGGCACGATCCGCCGCGTGGCGGCGGGCGTGCTGGCGGCGGGCTTCGCCTACTTCGCGCTCGCGGCGTGAGCAATGTGTATGCACCGCCGTATCACCGCGGTCCGGGGCCGCCGCACGGACACTCGCCTCCGCACGACGACCCGTCGGTGGGCAGCTGGCCCGGCGCTCCGTTCACAGGCCGCGGCCAGCACGTCCCGCCGCTTCGTCACCGATGGCACGAAGCACCTCGGAGAGCCAAACGAAACCGTGCACCACGACACTCTGCGCCGCGCCGCGTGCGGATAACCCTCCCTTCAACGTGAGGGATCCCCCCCCGATCGGCCGGGTGATGGCCCCATGGCCCGCCAACACCCTGGATCCGTACGTTGTTTCGGGCTGGGCTGATAAGCCGCACACCGCATCAACACCATCCACCATCCACCGAACACCGGAGTACAACCATGTCCTTGGCCGGCGAAACTGCTCTGCCGCACCCCGAGAAGGCACCCGCGAGGCAATCCCCACCGGACACGGGCAGCGAGTTCACGCCCCTGCTGCGCAACGTCAAGGGACAGGATCTACTCGAACGGCGCACCGGCTGGTACGCGCGCACGATAGCGACCAACGCGCTCGGTCTGGCCGCCGTCGTCACCGGCATGGCGCTCGTCGGCGACTCGTGGTGGGTGCTCGCGCTCGCGCCCGTCCTCGCCGTCCTGTGCGCCCGCACGGCGTTCATCGGCCACGACGCAGGCCATGCCCAGATCAGCGGCAACCGCGTCACGAACCGCCGCATCGGGCTCATCCACGGCAACCTGCTGCTCGGCATGAGCTACGCGTGGTGGAACGACAAGCACAACCGCCATCACGCCAACCCAAATCACATCGACAAGGACCCTGACGTCGCCGCCGACGTCCTCGTCTTCACCAGCAAGCAGGCCGCCCAGCGCGTGGGCTTCCGCGGCTGGCTCACCCGCCACCAGGCATGGCTCTTCTTCCCCCTCACCCTCCTCGAAGGCCTCGCCCTGAAGCTCTACGGCTTCCAGGACCTGCGCCGCCAGACCGGCCGCGAGCGCCTGGTGGAGGGCGCGCTCCTTATCGCCCACATCGCCGGGTACGTCACCCTGCTCCTGACGACCATGCCGCTCGCGCACGCCCTCGCCTTCGCCGCGCTCCACCAGGCCCTGTTCGGGCTGCACCTGGGCATGGCCTTCGCGCCCAACCACAAGGGGATGGACATGCCCGACCCCGACGGCGAGAAGTGGGGACACCTGCGGCGTCAGGTCCTCACGTCCCGCAACGTCAGGGGCGGCTTCTTCACCGACTGGTTCCTCGGGGGCCTCAACTACCAGATCGAGCACCACCTGTTCCCCAGCATGCCCCGCCCGCACCTGAGGCTCGCCCAGTCTGCGGTGAAGGCCCACTGCCGCGACGTCGGCATCCCCTACGCGGAGACCGGCCTCGTCGACACCTACCGGCAGGCCCTGCGGCACATGCACGAAGTGGGAGAACCGCTGCGTGCCGACATCTGAGGAGCCGACGCCGTGCGGCTCTCCGGACGCCGTCGCGCCGCACACGGGGCAGATAGGCTGGTGCCCGTGACCTCAGTGGAGGAGGAACGCCCGCGCGCGCTGCTCGCGGGGGCTTCGCGGCGGTGGGTGCGGCTGCTGCCGTGGGGCGTGGCGTTCGTGCTGTGCGTCGCCCTGCTGCCCACCACCATCCAGGTCCTCACCGCCGACTACGGCCTGAACGGCGGCCTCGCGAGCGCGCTGGCCGTCGCGCAGACGGCGCCGCTGCTGCTCGCCGTCGTACGCCCGCTGCAGGCCTGGTACGTGATCTTCGCCGCGGACGTGGCCGGGGCGCTCGCCCTGCTCACCGTCGACTTCGAAGAGCGGCTCCTGTGGCCGTTCCCGCCCATGGAGATCGTCGGGTACGTCGGCCTCTGCCTCGCCCTGGGCCTACGCGAGCGGCGCCGGACGCTGCTGCTGGTGTGGCTGGCGACGGCGGGCGCGAACGTCGGCCTGGGGTTCGTCGCGCCCCACGGCTCCAGCGCCAAGGACCTGCTGCTCACCATCCTCGGGGGCGTCGCGCTCCTGCTGGGCGGTGCGCTGCGCGAGCGGAACGAGGTGCAGCGCAGGCTGGTCGAGCAGGAGACGATCAGCGAGGCCGAGCGCGGCCGGCGGACGCTGCTGGAGGAACGCGCCCGCATTGCGCGCGAGCTGCACGACGTGGTGGCGCACCACATGTCCGTCATCACGGTGCAGGCGGACACCGCGGAGTACCGCCTCGACAGGATGCCGCCGGACGTGCGGGAGGAGTTCACGTCCATCGCGGCGACCGCGCGGGAGTCGCTCGGCGAGATGCGACGGCTCCTCGGTGTGCTGCGGAACGAGGAGGCGCACGGCGAGCTCGTGCCCCAGCCGGGCCTGACGCAGATCGGGCAGCTGGTGGAAGCGACGGCGAGGGCCGGCGGGACGGTGGAGTTCACCCCCTGCGACGCCGAGGTGCCCGAGGCGGTGGGTCTCTCGGCGTACCGGATCGTCCAGGAGGCCCTCGCGAACGTCGTGCGGCACGCGCCGGGTGCCCCGACGCACGTGTCGCTGTCGGTGTCGGAGGACGGGGATCGACTCACCGTCCTGGTCATCAACGACCCGCCGCCGGAGCTGCCCGCCGGGCCGCTGGAGGTGGGCGGCACCGGGCACGGCCTCGTCGGCATGCGCGAGCGGGTGCGGCTCGTCGGCGGCACCCTCGACGTGGGGCCGCTGCCGGACGGCGGGTTCCGGGTCGCCGCCCAACTTCCCCTGACTGAAAAGGACTTCACGTGACGACGCGCGTCATCATCGTCGACGACCAGGCCATGGTGCGGGCCGGCTTCGCCGCGCTGCTGGCCGCCCAGAGCGACATCGACGTGGTGGGCGAGGCCCCCGACGGTGCCCAGGGCGTCGAGCTGAGCCGACGCACCCATCCCGACGTCGTGCTGATGGACGTGCGGATGCCCGAGATGGACGGCCTGGAGGCCGCGCGCCGTCTCCTCGCGCCCCCGCCGGGCGTGACGCACCGGCCGCGTGTTCTGATGCTCACCACGTTCGACGTCGACGACTACGTCTACGAGGCGCTGCGGGCGGGCGCGAGCGGCTTCCTGCTGAAGGACGCGCCGCCGGCCGACCTCATCGCGGCGGTACGGGTCGTGGCCTCGGGCGACGCGCTGCTCGCCCCTTCCGTGACGCGCCGCCTGATCGCGGACTTCGCCCGGCAACGGCCCGCCGCCCGGGGCAAGCCGACGCTGCGGCTCAAGGCCCTGACGGAACGCGAGACCGAAGTCCTCACCCTGGTGGCCCGCGGCCGGTCCAACGCGGAGATCGCCCAGACCCTGGTGCTGGCCGAGCAGACGGTGAAGACGCACGTGAGCCGCATCCTCACCAAGCTCGACCTGCGCGACCGCGCCCAGGCGGTGGTCTTCGCGTACGAATCGGGACTGGTGGCCCCGGGCGAATAGGACAGCCGCGGAACCGCGAGCACGTCGCCATCGGCGGCGGAGGGGCCTTCACCCCCTACCGCGGTAGCACCTCCACATTGGCTCCCGGGTATGACGCCCGGCGCGCAGCCGGCCCCGCACTCTTCACCCCGTCACAGAAATGCACGTATGAGGGAGACGGGACCATGAGGCTACGCAGGGGCAAGCGGCAGAAGGCGGGCAACCGGCCGGAGGTGTACGACCGGTCGGAGGCATCCAACGGGCCGGAGGCGGACGGCCGCCCCGAGGCCCCGGCCGCCACGCCCGGTCTCGCCGTCGAGCTGCGCGGGGTCCGGCGGCATTACGGCCGCGGCGCGGCCACCGTGCACGCGCTCGCGGGCATCGACCTCGCCCTCCCGCGCGGCACGTTCACTGCCGTCATGGGCCCGTCAGGGTCCGGCAAGTCCACCTTCCTGCAGTGTGCCGCCGGGCTCGACCGGCCGTCGGCGGGATCGGTGCGCCTCGGTGGTACGGAGATCACCGGCATGAGCGAGAACGAGCTCACCGAGCTCCGCCGCAGCCGCCTCGGCTTCGTCTTCCAGGCGTTCAACCTGCTGCCGTCGCTGACCGTGGAGCAGAACGTCCTGCTGCCCATGCGCCTCGCCGGGCAGCGTCAGGACCGCGGCCGGGCGGCCGCGGTGCTCGCGCAGGTCGGGCTCGCCGACAAGGCGCGGCGCCGGCCCGGCGAGCTCTCCGGCGGCCAGCAGCAGCGCGTGGCCGTCGCCCGCGCCCTGGTCACCACCCCCGACGTGGTGTTCGCGGACGAGCCCACCGGCGCCCTCGACACCGGCACCGCCGCCGAGGTACTCGGCCTGCTCCGGCACGCAGTGGACAGCCTCGGCGCCACCGTCGTCATGGTCACCCACGACCCGGCCGCGGCCGCCTGGGGCGACCGCGTGCTGTTCCTCGCCGACGGCGCCTTCGCCGACCACCTCGAGCGTGGTTCGGCGGAGCAGATCGCGGCGCGGATGGCCGTGCTCACCTCCCGTGGCTCCCGCGCGGGCGTGATGGCGGGTGCGGCGGCATGAGGCGCCCCAACGGACTCGCCCGTGAGGCCGTCCGCTTCAAGCCCGCGTCCTTCGCGGGGACCTTCCTCGCGCTGCTGATGTCCGCACTGATCGTCTCGGCATGCGGGATCCTGCTCGAGACCAGCCTGCGCGCGTCGGTGCCGCCGGAACGGTACGCGAAGGCGCCTGCCGTCGCGGCGGCGGACCAGTACGAGTACGTCGTCACGGGCAGCGGCGAGGACCGCGAGAAGGAGGCGGTCCCGCTGCCGGACACCGCGCGGCTGGACGTCGGGCTGGCGGCGAAGGCCGCCAAGGCGCCGGGCGCGGCCACCGCCGTCCCCGACTTCACCTTCCCGGTGCGCACAGCCGACGCAGAGGCGGGCTCCGGCGCCCGTGAACTGCCCGTTCCGGGCGGTGTGCTCACCGCACACGGATGGGGCTCGCACACCTTCACCGGCACCGCGCTGACCACCGGCTCCGCGCCCCGCCAGGGCGAAGTCGTGCTCGACGCGGGTACGGCCCGCGCCGCGAAGGCCGCCGTCGGCGACACCGTCGTGCTGCAGACCGCCGCCGGGCAGCAGGACTTCCGCGTGGCCGGCGTCGCCAAGGCCGGATCCGAGGACACCGCCCGGGACACCGGCGCCGACGGCGCCCTGGCCTGGTTCGCCGACGCCCAGGCCCCCACGCTCGCCGGGCACCCGGGCCAGGCCGACGCCATCGCCGTGCTGGCGAAGCACGGCACCGATGCCGACGCCCTCGCCGACTCCGTGAAGAAGGCCCTGGCCGGCTCCGGAGCCCAGGTGCACACCGGCGACGACCGCGGTGCCGTCGAGGACCCGGGCCTTGGCTACGCCAAGGAGACGCTCTTCGGGATCGGCGGCTCCTTCGGCGGCATCGCCGCCATCGTCGCGGTCTTCACCGCCGCCGGAACCGTCGCGCTCTCGGTCGGTCAGCGCGCCCGCGAGTTCGCGCTGCTGCGCGCCGTCGGCGCCACCCCGCGGCAGATCCGCCGCGCGGTCGCTTCCGAAGCACTGCTCGTCGCGCCGCTCGCCGGGATCGTCGGCTGCCTGCCCGGCATCGGGCTCGCGCACTGGTGGTTCGGGCAGTTGCAGGACCGCGGCGCCGTTCCGCGCGCAGTGGACCTGCACGTCTCCGGATTTCCGCTGCTCGCCGCGGTCGGCATGGGGTTGCTCACCGCGCTCGGCGCCGGCTGGATGGCCGGGCGTCGGCCCGCGAAGATCAAGCCGGGCCAGGCGCTGTCGGAGGCGTCGGTGGAGCGACTGCGGCCCGGCGTCATCCGTACGGTGCTGGGCATCGGCGCCCTCGTCGGCGGTTCGCTCCTCACCGGTCTCTCCGCCAGTTCCACAGGGGATGACGCGGCCGGTGCCGCCCTCGGCGTCGTCATGTGCTTCATGCTCGCCGTCGGCCTGCTCGGCCCGCTGGTGGCGCGGCTGTGCGCAGGCCTGTTCGGCCTCCCGCTGCACGGCGCGGGCCCGACCGCCCAGCTCGCGGCCGCCAACTCCCGTACCAACGCCCGGCGCCTCGCCTCCGCGATCACCCCGATCGTGCTCGCCGTGGCCTTCTCCTCGACCCTCGTGTTCATGCACACGAGCGAGACTCACGCCGCCGACAAGCAGCTGCGCGCGGGCATCACCGCGGACCATGTGGTGACGGACCCGGCCGGGCTCCCGGTGGAGGCGGCGGCCCACGCCGCTCGTGCGCCGGGTGTGGAGGCAGCCGTCGGCCTGCTGAACACACAGGTGCTGGTGCCGGTCGGCTCCGGCGAGTTCAAGTCGCTGCAGGGCGCGGCGACCCAGGGCGTCACCGGCTCCGGCGCAGAACTCGCGAAGGTGCAGGACCTGGACGTACGCGAAGGCAGCCTCGACCGTCTCGGCCAGGGCCGTATCGCCATCGACAAGACCTTGGCGACCTCGGCGGACGCCGGCGTCGGCGACCGGCTCCCGCTCTACCTTCCCGACGGCACCGAGGTCCGCCCCGAGATCGTCGCGGTCTACGGCCGCGGCCTCGGCCTGGCCACGGTGACCATGGACCGGACGTCCCTGGCCGGGCACGTCACCTCGGGCTTCGACAGCACACTCCTGGTACGGGGCGGCTCGGAGAAGTCGCTCACCGCCCTCGGCAAGGTCACCGACGCGTCCGGCTACGCCACCGAGCAGAACCTCGACGCGAAGCTGGGCGCCTGGACCAACAACACCATGGCCGCGGTCCTCGGCGGATTCGCCGCCGTCGCCGCCGTCAACACCCTGGTGATGACGGTCCTGGACCGCCGCCGCGAGCTGGACACGCTGCGCCTCGTCGGCTCCACCCGGCGTCAGGTGCTGACGATGCTCCGCTGGGAGGGCCTGCTGGTCTCCGCGGTGGGCCTGGTCCTCGGCTCCGCGATCGCCGCGGCCACGCTGATCCCCATGATGCGCGGCATGACCGGTGAGGGGCCGTACGTGCCCCCGCTGCTGTACGGCTCCTTCGCGGCCGCCGCCGGCGGCCTGGCGCTGCTCGCGGTCACACTGCCGGCCCGAGCGGCGCTGCGCCGCCGGTCGTAGCGCAGGCTGCAGCCGCCGGGGCACGGGTCTGCCACGACGGGATCGCCCGCCCACGTCCTCAACGAGCGGTCCGCGACAACGAGTAGTGCCGCGCCTGCACCATCGACGGCCTGCGCGTGCGGCAGCTCGCGCACTCCCGCGTAAGGCGGCAGCGCAACGCGTACGGCCGGCCAGCCGCCCCCTTCCTCGCCCGGCCATGACGGAAAGGACGCTCATGACCACAACCCTGGCTCCCCCGGTCCCCATCGGGAAGGCCGCTGTCGGGGCCCTCGGCATACTGGCACTGTCCACCGGTGCCCTGGAGTCGGTGGTGTCACCGACGATTCCGCTCCTGGAACGCGAACTGGACATGAGTCCCTCCGAAGGGGCGCTGCTCAGTATCGTGCTCCTCATCACCGGCGCGCTCGTCACACCGTTGGCAGGCAAGTTCGGCGACCGCTACGGCGGGAAACGGGTTCTGATCCGGCTGATGGCGGTGGTGTCGGCCGGCGGCCTCGTGTCCGCCCTGGCGCCGAACCTGTCCGTGCTGCTGCTCGGCCAGGTACTGCAGGGGGCGATGGTGGGCGCGCTGCCCCTGTCGTTCATCGTGGTGCGCAAACACCTTCCCGCGGGAGAGTCGAAGGTGGCCATCGGGGTGGTCAGCGGACTGTTCGTCGGGGGCGGGATGGTCGGCATGCTGTCGGCCGGGCCGGTGGCGGAAGAGCTCTCCCGGCACTGGATGTTCGCGCTGCCGACGATCGCGGTCATCGGGGCCACCCTGCTCGTGAACAGGCTGATGCCGTCCGATCCGCCCGGCCAGTCGGACGACGCCGGGATCGACTGGCCCGGCCTGCTGCTCTTGAGCGGGATACTGATCACGCTCATGCTCGTACTCGCGCTGGCGCCCGACGTCGGCTCGCAACCACTCGTGCTCGGCGCCCTCGTCGTGGTTCTGGCCGCCTTCGTCACCGGATGGGTGTCCGCAGAACGGCGTGCGGCCTCGCCGATGATCGATCTGCGCATGCTGGCACGGCCCGCGATGTGGAAGTCGTGCGTGCTGACGTTCGTGATCTGCCTCGGTACCTCGATGGCGGTCTTTCTCGTTCCGCAGCTGCTCGACGAGCGCGGCGACGGGTACGGATTCGGGGCCAGTGCCACCGAGATCGGCTTCTTCCTGCTGCCCGGCGCCATCGCCGCGTCGCTGGCCGGGCCGCTCGGCGGGATCGGGGATCGGCGTTTCGGCTCGCGTGCCGTGGTCAACGCCGGGGTCGTCATGATGGCCGTCGCCCTGCTCGCCCTGGCAGCCGTGCACACCGAGGTCTGGCACCTCGTCGTCGGCAAGGCGCTGATCGCGCTGGCCAACGGCCTGTGCGTCACGGCGATGATGACCAGCACCGCCACGGCCGTCGACCAGGGTGACACCGGCATCGCCACCAGCCTGATCCTGGTGAGCCGCGTGCTCGGCTACGCCGTGGGCGGGCAGCTCGGTGGTGCGCTCCTCACCGCCGGAACCCCTTCCGGGTCGGACACCGCGGCCGAATCGGCCTACGTCACCGGCTTCCTCATAGCCGGCGCCATCACGGCACTGGCCCTGCTTGTCACTCGCACCATGAGCAAAGGAGTCAAGGAATGACCCGCACCGATCAGCCGACAGCTACCCGCACCACGCCGAGGGGCAAGGTCCTGATCTCCGGGGCCAGCATCGCGGGTCCCGCCCTGGCCTTCTGGCTCAACCGCTACGGATACGCGGTCACAGTGGTGGAGAAGGCAGGCACACTCCGCAGCGGCGGTTACCCCATCGACGTGCGCGGCACCGCACTCGACGTCGTGGAGAAGATGGGGATCCTGCCGCAACTGCGGGACGCACACATCGACCTGCGCCGGCTCACCTTCCTCGACGGGGACGGCAGCGAGGTGACCTCGCTCCACCCGCACGCCGTCACCGGCGGTGTCGCGGGACGGGACCTGGAGATACGGCGCGGGGACCTGACGGACGCTCTGTACATGGCGGTCCGGGACGACGTGGAGTTCCTGTTCAACGACTCCATCGACACCCTCGACCAATCCGACCACGGGGTCGACGTCACCTTCCGCGGTGGCGGCAGCCGTACGTTCGACATGGTGTTCGGCGCGGACGGCATGCACTCACGCACCCGGGAGATGCTGTTCGGCCCCGAGGAGCAGTTCCACCGGTACCTCGGTTACTGCTTCGCGGTGTTCACCATGCGCAACACCCTGGGGCTCTCCCACGAGACCGTGATGTGGAACACCCCGGGCAGGGCCGCGGCCGTCTACGCCGTGGGGGACGACGACGAAGTGCACGCCTTCTTGAATTTCGCCCAGCCGGAACCGCCCTTCGACGCCTTCGGGAACCCGGAAGCCCAACGGGACCTGCTCGCGAAGGTCTTCGCCGACGCCGGATGGGAGGTCCCCGGCATGCTGGCCGCCCTGCGCGCCGCGGACGACGTATTCTTCGACGCGGTCAGCCAGATCCGCATGCCCCGCTGGTCCAGCGGCAGGGTCGCGCTGCTGGGCGACGCCGCGTACGCGCCCTCGTTCCTTACCGGACAGGGCTCCAGCCTCGCGCTCGTCGGCGCCTACATGCTCGCCGGTTCCCTGGCCGACCGGGACCACGCCGCGGGCTTCGCTGCCTACGAACACAACACCCGTGAGTTTGTGACTGTGAACCAGGAGCAGGCCGGCGAGGGCGATGCCACACTCTTCCCGACCACCGCTCGGGCCCTGGAGCAGCGCAACGACATGCTGTGCAATCTCAGCGCCATGCCCGCCGCGGAGGGACGACCGGCCCATTCGGCCCTCACCCTGCCCGAATTCATGCCCATGACGTGAGCCCGGGTACACGCGCCGATGACGGGCGTACCCGGCGGTCGGGGCCCCGGAGAAGTGGCCTCGCCGCCGCGTGATCGATGCCATCCGCTACATCGTCGACAACGGGGCGAAGTGGCGGGCGCTGCCCGCCGACTTCGGCATCCCCTGGCGCACCGTGTTCGGGTATTTCGCGTGCTGGGCGAAGGCCGGCGTGCTCAGGCACGTCCTTGACCAGCTCCGGCGGCGGATCCGGCTGCGCGGCCACCGCTGTCCCTGGCCGGTCACTGTGATCATTGACACCCAGTCCGTCAAGGGCGCGGAAATGGTATCGAAGGCGACGTGCGGATTTGATATCGAACAAAATGCACCAATGGGCGCAAACGCCACCTCATCGTTGATCAGGACGGCCTCCTGGTCGACGTGCTCGTCACCCCCGCCGACGTCCAAGACGCGAAGCGGCCCGCATCCTGCTCACCCGGCTCCACGTCGCCCACCCCGAAATCGTGCTGGTCTGGGCCGACAACGCCTATGGAGGCGAGGAGTTCACCGCCTGGGCCCAGGAGGCCCTCGGGATCACCATCAAGGTCGCCGCCCGCCCCAAGGACGCCGACGGCTTCGTCGTACTGCCCAAGAGATGGGTGGTCGAACGGTCGAATTCATGGACGATGCGGGCCCGGCGCAACGCGAGGGACTACGAGCGCCTGATGTCCCATGCTGAGGCCCACATCCAGTGGGCGTTCATCACTCTGATGTCCCGCCGTCTGGCCCGGCGGCCGCACCGCTGCCCGGAAGCGGCCCCGGTCACCATCGCGACAACCGCCTGAGCCCTCCGCTGCCGTTCGGATACCCGCCCATCGACGCCCAACCGAACGGCAAGCAGAGTCACCACCCCGCTTCATAACGCTATGACCAGCGGAAAGAGGTTGTGACACAGCTTCTTAGGCAGGCCACAAAGATCAAGATCTCTCAACTGTCGTACCTCACGGGTAGGTTCGTGTTCATGACGGCGGATACGCGAAGACGAGCGGCGAGGCCGGGCACGCCCGGTACACGTACCGTCTTCGCGTATCCGCCGGCGCGTCCCGGCTCCTCGAAGCGGAGTGGGCGCGCTGCAGGTGGATCTGGAACGAATGCGTCGCCAAATCCAAGGCCATGCACCTGCACAACAAGGCGACCGGTGAGAAGCTGACCTGCGGTCCGGCTCAGCTCGACAACATGCTGACCGAAGCGCGCCGGATGACGCCGTGGCTGGCAGAGGGCTCCAGCGTCCCGCAGCAGTAGGTGATACGGGACTTCGCCAAGTCCCGCGCCAGTGCTTCGCTGTCGTGGGTGTTGGCGGCGGAGATGCCGACGACCAAGGGCAGTCCGTTCGCGTCCGACAGGACGTGCATCTTGGAACCCGGCTTACCCCGGTCCACGGGGCTCGGACCTGTGAGTTCGCCCTCTTTTTAGCCCGCACGTGAGCGGAGTCGAGGACCACGCGCGAGACGTCGATGAGGCCGGCGTCATCGAGTCGGTGCAGCACCGCCTCATGCAGCCGGCCCCACACCCCGGCCCGCGACCAGATCAGGAACCGGCGGTGTGCGGTCGACTTCGATATCCCGAAACACGGTGGCAGAGCCCGCCAGGCACAACCACTGACCAGCACATAGATGATCGCCGCGAACAGCGTCTCATCAGGCGTGTCCTGCGTTCCGCCACCCTGTGGCCGCACCCTCGACGGTGGGATCAGCGGCTCGGCAATCTCCCACAGCCCGTCCGGAACAATCCAACTCCACGTACCCCGCCCACCGCTGATCAGGGGCATGGGCGCCGAACCCGCACTGGGTGAGGCAGGCCCTTCATAACGTGGATGCCGGCACGCTGATGCCGCAGGCAGGCCGGGACGGTTCGGAGTCGGGATACAGGGTCGTGAACGAGGACGAGACCGTCGACATCTATCTGGGTCTGGACGTAGGCAAAGGCGAGCATCACGCCACCGCGCTGACCCCAGCCGGGAAGAAGGCCTTCGACAAGCCGCTGCCCAACACCGAGCCGAAGTTGAGCGAGCTGTTCGCCAAGCTGCAGGCCAAACACGGCACCGTGCTTGTCGTCGTCGACCAGCCGGCCTCCATAGGGGCCCTGCCGCTGGCGGTCGCCCGCGACATGGGCTGTCAGTCGCCTACCTGCCGGGCTTGACGATGCGCCGGATCGCCGAACTGTATTCGGGCGAGGCCAAGACCGACGCGAGGGACGCCTACGTCATCGCCGACGCCGCCGGCACGATGCCGCACACGCTCCGCGCCATCGACCCGGCTGATGAGACCACGGCCGAGCTACAGATGGTCGTCGGCTTCGACGACGACCTCACTGCCGAGACCACTCGCATCAAGAACCGCCTGCGCGGTCTGCTCACCCAGATCCACCCCTCACTCGAACAAGTCCTGGGCCCACGACTGGACCATCCCGCCGTCCTCGCCCTGCTGGAGCGCTTCGGCTCACCGGCGCAGATCCGCAAGGTCGGACGTCGCCGTCTGGTCACGCTGCTGCGGCCGAAGGCGCCGCGGATGGCAGAGCATTTGGTGGAGGACATCTTCACCGCCCTCGACGAGCAGACCGTCGTCGTTCCCGGGACCGAGGCCGCGGCACTGATCGTCCCCACCCTCGCGTCCTCGCTCTCCTCCGTCCTCGATCAGCGCAAGGCCCCTGGCCACGCGGATCGAGGAACTGCTGGAGGCCCACCCTCTTTCCCAGGTCCTGACTTCCATGCCCGGCATCGGGGTCAGGACCGCAGCCCGCATCCTCATCGACGTCGGCGACGGCACCGCGTTTCCTACCGCCGGGCACCTGGCGGCCTATGCCGGCCTCGCCCCGGTCACCCGGGCCTCGGGCTCCTCCATCCGCGGCGAGCACCCCGCCCGGCGCAGCAACAGGCAACTCAAACGCGCTCTCTACGTCGCCGCGTTCACCTCACTCAAACAGCCGGAGTCCCGCGCCTACTACGACAAGAAGCGCAAGGAAGGAAAGCACCACGTCGCAGCCGTCATCGCGCTTGCCCGACGACGGGTCGACGTCCTGTTCGCCATGCTCCGCGACGGCACCTTCTACCAAGCCCCAGCCGTGACATCAGCTGACGAAGACCATAGGGGCACCCTTTCAGGGCCCGCATGTTCACCGAGTCGATCGCGCAGCGCGACCAGTCCAGGTCTCCGCGCGAGCCGAGCTCGTCGAGGATAAGGCGGTGCAGCTTCGCCCAGACCCGGGCGGCGGTCCATTCGGCGAAGCGCCGGTGCGCGGTCGGCCCCGAGGGGCCGAAGACCGGCGGCAGCTGCCGCCAGGTGCAGCCCGTCGTGGCCACGAAGATGATCGCGGCCAGCACTCGCGATCCCCATACCGGCGCCGGCCGCCGCCCTGCGGCCGCGATGGAGCGGGTGGGACCACCCGCTGGAACAACTTCCACAGCTCGTCCGGCACGGAAGTCACGGCCGGGCCCGTTGCCGGGCCCGGCCGCTCATGTCACGCCACCGGTACCGGCGTCAGCGCGACGGCCAGCGGATAGGCGCCGGTCGTCAGCGGCGACCCGGTGGCGCCGGACGCGATGTCGACCGGTACCAGCTCACCCGCGTCGGCGGTGGTGACGTACGCCGTGGCGCCGTTCCAGTCCAGGGCGACGTCGAAGGCGGACCTACCGACCTTCACCGTGGTGCCGGGGGCGCCGGTGACCGTGTCGACGGGGGTGACGGTGTCGCCGTTGCTGGGGCTGACCCACAGGGTCCGGCCGTCCGGCGACAGGGCGAGACCGTAGGCCTGGCCGGAGACCAGGAACGTCGGCTCGGTGTCGTTGGTCGCGGTGTCGATCGGAGTGACGGTCGAGCCGCCGGAGTTGGACACGTAGACCGTCTTCCCGTCGGGCGCGGCCACGACGTTGAAGGGGCTGGGTCCCACGGGGATGGCGGCACCCGCTTTGCCGGTGGTGAGGTCGACGGGGCTCACCGTGTTGTCGTGGATGTTCGCCACGTACAGCGTCTTGCCGTCGGGTGTGATCGCCATGTTCTCGGGCCCGTCGCCCACCGGGATCGGCGTACCTGCCGTGAGGCGGACGGTGTCGATCGGCTGGACCGTGCCGTCCGTGTAGTTGGCGACCCAGAGCGTGCCGCCGTCGGGCGTGAGCGAGAGCCCGGCGGGGACGCGGCCCACGGCGACCGTGGCGGTGACCCGGGCCTGCGCCACGTCGATCACGCTGACCGTGTCGGAGCCCTGGTTGGCGGCGTAGGCCGTGCGGCCGTCGGCGCTCACCACGACCTCACCCGGGTTGTTGCCCACGGCGATGTTCGTGGTCTTCCGTGATCCGAGATCGATGGAACTGACGGACGCGCCGCTGAAGTTCGCCGTCAGCGCCCGCGACGAGCCCGTGCCGTCGGTGACCTGGACCGGGATCGCCCGGTCGAGGACGCCCGTGCCCGACACGACGACGGAGCGGACTCCGGCGGAGGCGCCCTCCTCGGCCCGCACCGTCACGGTCGCGGAAGCGCTGCCCCCGGCCGGGACGGTCACCGTCCCCTCGGCGGGCGAGGCGCTCACGCCGTCGGGCACGGTCAGCTTCCAGGAGACCGTCTTGGTGGCGGTCGAGCGCTTGTCGGACAGCGTGAGGGTCACCGTCGCCGAGCCGCCCGGCTTCAGGCTGAGGGAGCCGGGGGAGGAGGAGGCGTCCACGCCGGGGTCGGGCGCGTTCTGGATCATCGTTGTGTAGAGGAACTGGTCCATCACGCCGGGCGAGACCTGTTGGGGTATCGCGTCCAGCTCCTTGCGCTCGGCCCTGAGCCGGTTCCAGTACGTGGCGACCGCGTCCGTGTCGCCCCGTTTGTTGGCCAGCAGCAGGTCCACGGCCGTCTGTCCGGCGGTGCCGTACCGGCCGAGCTTGTCGAGCCAGGCCGAGGTCTCGTCGAGGAAGGCCGGGTTGTCGAGGTGGGCGCGGAGCTCGCCGGGTGTGGCGGCCATGTCCGTGAAGTAGGCCTTGAGCGCGTCGGCGGCGCGGTCGAGGCCGCTGCCCTGGTCGTAGGCCTTGCGGAAGGCGGCGATGAGGGCGCTGAGCGTGGGTGATTCGGTGGCGTCGAGCTGCGAGGAGTAGTTGTTCTCGGCGAAGATCCGCAGCCACTTGGCGGCGGCCGGCCCGGCCAGGTCCTGGACGGAGGCGAGGAAGGCGGCCCGCGGGTCGTAGGCGTCCGGGTTCCAGAGGTACGCGGCGGAGGTGAACAGCGCGATACGGCTCGCCTCGCCCTGGACCATCGGGTTGGCGGTCACGCCGGTCGCCGCCTCGGCCACGCCGGGTTCCCGGCCGGTGTAGGGGCCGAGCAGGAGGCGGCTGGTGACGTAGTCGTTCACGGGATAGTTGTCCCAGACCAGGATCGGATGGCCGTACACCGCGCGGGCCTGCTTGACCTGGTCGGTCGTTATGGTCGGGGCGATCACGCCGACGCCGGTCCACTCAACGACGACGGACGGATCCAGCTGCTCCCGCAGGGCCTTCTTGTAGGGGGAGTCGGCGAGGTCGGAGTACTCGGTGGGGACCATCTCCAGCGGCTGCAGGCCGGTGTGGCCGGCCGAGAAGTCCTTCCAGACCTCGTTGAGCAGATGCGCCTGGGCCGCCCCGGCCGCGCCGCCGCCCGTGCCGAACTCGTTCTGGTCCTCGGCGCAGTTCCACTTGGTGTAGCTGATGTCGTCCAGCGGGATCGCGAAGGACCGCACACCGATGGCGTACAGCGAGTCGAACTTGCGGGTGAGGGCCTTGATGTCGGCCTCCGAGGAGTAGCAGACCGACAGGCCGGGTGACAGGGCGTAGGTGAAGCGGACGTGGTTGGCGTCGGCTCGGTCGACGAGTTCCTTCAGCTTGGCCAGTTCGGCGGGCGGGTACTCGTCGCGCCAGCGGGCGCGCAGGTAGGCGTCGTCCTTCGGGGAGTAGACGTAGACGTTCTGTTTGGTACGGCCGTAGAAGTCGAGCTGGTCGAGCCGCTCGGCCTGCGACCAGGGGGTGCCGTAGAAGCCCTCGACGACTCCGCGCAGCGCGGCCGTGGGCCAGTCCCGCACGGTCACCTCGGGCAGCGTGTCGTGGGATCCGCCACGGTCGACGACGAGCTGGCGCAGGGTCTGGGCGGCGTAGAAGGTGCCGGTGGGGTCGGCGCCGGACAGGGCGACGAGGGTACGGCCGTCGCTGCGGCCGGAGGCCAGGACGTAACCGCCGGAGGGCAGTCCGGCGGGAGAGGCGGCGCCGAGCCGCTTCAGGGCGGTCGCGGTGGCGGTGTTCTCGCCCGGGCCGCCGAGGTAGACGGTGAACGCCGCTCCTTGCGGCGGCTTGTCGACGGTGTCGATCCTCCTGGCTCCGGCCGCGCGCAGGACGGCCTCGACGACCCGGCGCGCGGACGGATCGGTTCCGGGACCGACGACCTCCACGACCCGGTCGGGGACCGGGAGTTGACCGGGACGTGTGTGCATGCTCCGAGGGGTCGGCCACACCTGGGGGGACGCCTTCGGGGCTTGCTCCGGGGCGGCCGTCGCTGTCGACACCGGGGGGACGGTGAGACCGACGGCCGCCAGCAGGACGGCGGCCGCCAGCGACGGCCGCCGTATGCATCTGGCATGGGTGAATGAAGCCACCCGAATATGGTAGGGATGCTGAATAAATCACTCAAGGGTCAGGAGAAGAGCAGACGCCAGGTCAGCGGTCCTGGGTAGCCGTCCGCGTCGTCCTACCTTGCGGGACTTGTGGAGGGTCGCGGCGGAGATGCTGTGCTCAACACACGGCGAGCTTTCGCCCCTTTGCTGCGCGTCCCGGTTCCTGCTTCGCGGTTTTCGGAGAGCGCTGAGCCGGTGTACTCAGACGGTGTCCTACGTGATGATCGCCCGTTGTGCTGTCTATGGGGCGGAGTACGTGGAGTTGGATTGTTCCGGACGGGCTGTGGGAGATCACCGAGCCGCTGATCCCACCGTCGAGGGTGCGGCCACAGGGCGGCGGAACGCAGGACACGCCTGATGAGACGCTGTTCGCGGCGATCATCTATGTGCTGGTCAGTGGTTGTGCCTGGCGGGCTCTGCCACCGTGTTTCGGGATATCGAAGTCGACCGCACACCGCCGGTTCCTGATCTGGTCGCGGGCCGGGGTGTGGGGCCGGCTGCATGAGGCGGTGCTGCACCGACTCGATGACGCCGGCCTCATCCGAGCCCCGTGGACCGGGGTAAGCCGGGTTCCAAGATGCACGTCCTGTCGGACGCGAACGGACTGCCCTTGGTCGTCGGCATCTCCGCCGCCAACACCCACGACAGCGAAGCACTGAAGCCCATGGTCGAGGGTCACCAAACGAGACACGACCCCCACCGCGGCCGCCACTTCAAGCCGCAGCGGTTACACGCCGACAAGGCCTACGACATCCCTCACCTGCGCAGATGGCTGCGAGGCAAGCGCATCGGGGTCCGCATCGCCCGCAAAGGCATCGACTCCAGCGAACGGCTCGGCCGCCGAAGGTGGGTCATCGAGAGAACCATGTCCTGGCTGACCGGCTACCGCCGCCTCAACCACCGCTACGAACGCCACTCCCACAACTACCTGGCCTTTCTCGGCCTCGCCGCAGCCCTCTGCTGCTACAAGCGACTCCTCAAACTGACCACGTAGGACACCGTCTAATACTCCAGTTGCAGTTCGCTATCGCCGCTGGTCAGAGGCCTGTTTCTGAGTGTAGTGAGCTGACTGGCCGTCATGTGGCGGGAGTTCGTGACCGGCGGTACGTCGCTTGTAGTGGCAGCGTTTGGCAGTCGCCTGGTGACGACGGCGCCATCGAGACCATCTCAGTGCCCGATCAATGTGAGGGCGCTGGCGTCCTGCCCTGGGGCGGCAAGTTGCCAGGAGCCGCCGGATTTCTGCCCAGGTGAGGGGCGCGAGGGCTGATCCGTTTCTGCGGCCCCCCTTTCCGTTCCGCCCATGGCGGCCATGGCTGCGAGGAAGGCGTGGGCGAGCATGGCCAGGGTGATGTGCCGGTACCAGCCTGGGTACCGGCGGGCCTCGTACTGGTCCAGGCCGCACTCGTTCTTCGCGCTCTGGAAACAGGCTTCGACGGGCCAGCGGCTTCCCGCAACTTCGACCAGCTCGCTGACGGAGGTGCCGATGGGAGCATGGGCCAGGTAGTAGGCGATTTCGTCCGGCCGGGCGATGCTGCGGCGGGCCATGAGCCATCTGTGATGGCTGGGCTCGTCGCCGTCGAAGAACGGGACGGCGGGAAGCTGGGCGGCTGCCCAGTCATAGAGACGGGGGCCTTTGGCGCCATCGCCGCACGAGAGCCGCTCCCATGCATCGTCGGGGGCGTCGCCGATGAGCTGGTCAATGCGCCAGCAACCGGCGAGAGACTTGATCTGCTGCGACTTCGGCACTGCCACGACGTATCCGAGGCGGGCTTCCTCGAGCATGCGGCGGAAGTGCCAGTCCTGACCATAGAGGGCATCAGCGGTCACCCAGGAGATAGGCAACGGCGAGGCCAGCGCCCGGGTGACCAGGATCCGGGCCAGCTCGGTCTTGGTGGCGAAACCGCGATTGTCGGGCACCTTCGCCGCCCGGCACCGCTCGCGGTCGGACGTCCACGACTTCGGCAGATACAGCTCCCGGTCCACCAGCGTCCGGCCCCGGCGGGAGGCATACGCGGCGCACACCGCGACCTGGCAGTTCTCGGTGCGTCCCGCAGTACCTGAGTACTGCCGTTGCACGCCGGACCACCCCTATCGGGTGACATGAGGCTATGCCAGGGCGGGCGTGGGAGTGGTCCCGGTATGGATTTGGGTGTAGACCGATACCTTTGGTCGTCCCGGGCCCTGCTGTCCCGTGTCCCTGACAGGCGCGGTGCAGAAGGGCCCGGCTCCGTTAGTGAGTGTTTGAGTCCCGAGAATGCAGGTCAAAGGGCCCATGCGATGGGTGGGGCGGGAATTGCCGTTCCGCGGAAGCGTCCTCGTCGACGTCGAGGCCGGACGGGTTGTGGACGAAGCCCCATCAGTCCTGCCTCGCGGCCCGCACCCAACGCGGGGGCTTTGAGTTCACCTTTCGTTCGAGCCGGATGGCGTCCTCACAGGGTGATCTGCGCCCACTCGTGGAAGGTGGTCATCGGTATACCCAGGTTCGCCGCGAACTTGGGACGCGCCGGTGCGGGATGCGCACTCATGTACTGCTGTGCCTGGAAGAGCTCGGCCATGAGGCCCTCCGCGCGGGCATGCTCCGGGCTGATGGGGAGCTCGATTTTCGCTGCCAGGACCTGGGACAGGACCTGTGCGATGTCGCGGAAGCTCAGGACGTCGCCGGCCAGTTCGAGTTCGGCGCTGTGGAAACGTTGAGGCTCCGCGAACGCTGCGGCGGCGGCCGTTCCGATGTCGTCCACCGCGACGAAGGGAAGCTGGGCATCGGGGTCAACGCCGACGAGGAGCCGATTCGAGGTCATGTCGGCGAAGTAGAACGATGGCCGGACGAAGTTCTCCATGAACGTGGCTGGCCTCAGGATCGTCCACCGGGGGAAGCCCGCCGCGCGCACGATGTCCTCGACCGCAGTTTTACTTCGCCAGTAGTGGCCCATGTGGACGCCCCAGCGCTGCTCGTCGAAGTTTTCGACGTCGATGGTGCCCGCGCCCGAGACCGAGGTGTGCACGAAGTGCTCGATACCCGCCGTGCGAGCGGCCTCGACGAGGTTGCGTCCCTGTCGGACTTCGGAATCGCCCATCAGGTCGGCCATGTCGGGCGCCTGCACCGAGAACACCGCACGGGCACCGTCAAGGGCCGCCGTGAGAGTCGAGACGTCTTCGAGGTCGCCACGCACGAGGACGGCGCCGAGATCACCGAGGGCGGCGGCGCGCTCGGAGTCGGGGTCGCGCACGAGGGCGCGAACCGGGATACCGGAGGCGAGCAGCGTGCGAAGCACGGCGCCTCCCTGCTTGCCGGTCGCTCCGGTGACCAGCACGAACGATGATGATGCAGACATAGCCGTTCTCCTGAACCTTAAATGGGGGGCCACCCCGTTTGATGTCGGCTACGATATGGGGTGTCCCTCCGTTTGTCTAAGTGAGAGGTCGCACTGGTGGCGAAGCAGCAGATCAGGACGCAAAGGACGGACTGGCAGCGCAACCACGAACGGCTCGTCGAGGTGGCCTCAGTCCTCGTCGCCCGCGACGGAGCCCAGGTCTCCCTGGAGAAGATCGCCCGCGAGGCCGGCGTGGGCTCCGCGACCTTGCACCGGCATTTCCCCTCCCGGCGCGCGTTGCTTGAGGAGGTCTTCCAGGGCATCGTCGAGCGCCTTCGCCGACGAGCCGGCGAGTTGGCTGGCGGTGACCCCCGAACGGGACTCGTCACATGGCTGGAAGAACTGACGGTCTGTGCCGCGAACACCCGCGGCTTGGCTGCATGGCTCGCCGCCGGAGCGGACAATGACCCGCCGAACGGCGACACCTGCCATGTTGTCATGCGCGAGGCGACGACGGTTCTGGTGGAGCGCGCGATGTCGGTTGCCGCCGTCCGACCTGGGCTCTCCCCAGAGGATCTGCTAACCCTGGCCGAGGCCGTTTCCCTGGTCACTGAAGATGATCCGACAGCCGCACGCCGCCTACTCCACCTCGCTCTCGACGGCGTGCGACCCTGAGCATTAGACCGACCGGCAATAGGCGCTGCGGAGGTGGCCCGGACGGCAGAACGGGCACGGGTCCACGCGATCACGGAGTTCTCTACGCTCGGAAGCGATTCCCAAACCGAGAGACACGGCTGGCGCCCGAACTTTCGTGTGCATCAGGCTCGTTCGGATGATCGCTCCGCGGCCGGTGCGTGGGGGAAGGGCCTCCTGCGCAGTTCGGTGATGATGTCGAGTCAACGAAGTGTCAAGAGGCTCGGCAACGCCGCACAACCAATCCGACCGCACCCCCGAACCGACACAGTGCTCCAGCATGCCAGCCGAGTGGCGGACAGGCGTCTGAACAGGGAGAACGTGACCTCCCTTCGATTTGGTAATCGCTTGTCAACGCACCAGGGGGAGGAAGAGCGTGTCGACGATCTCTTCGAGAACCTGGTCAGGTACGGCGGCGAAGGTCGTCAGGAACTCGTGACGAAGCATGTCGAAGGGCAGGGTCTTGATGCGTTCGGTGAGGTGCTCCGCCTTGACTTCCCCGCGGTCGACGGCACGGTGGTAGATCGTGTCGATGGCTTGCTTGCGGCCGGTCTCGGAGGGATCGAGCAGTTCTCTGGGGCTGGTCCCGGTCGCCTGGTGGTAATCGGCCAGGTACACGCTCATGACGGTGACGAGCTGGACGCGGGTGGCGTTGATCTCCCGCATGAGGGTCAGGACGTCCTCGCGCAGGCTTCCGGTGTCGGGAACGGCCAGGACGTTCTTGTGCAGGATGTGGACGAGGGTCGCCCTGACGAGTGCGTCGCGGTCGGGCCAGCGGCGGTAGAGGACCGGAGGGCTGGTGCCGGCGCGCTTGACGACGGCGTCCATGGTGAACCTGGCGTAGCCGGTGGCCGCGAGCTCTTCCCAGGCCGCGTCTAGCAGCGCATTCTCCAGGGCCGCTCCGCGGCGCCGTTCGGACATCGTCGCTCCTCCAGTTAGATAGATTTGCCTATCTTAGATTAGCGCCCTAGCCTGACCTCCGTAAGATAGGCGACTTTATCTTAAGGGGGCGTCCATGAACGCCAGCGGTGTCCAGTCACCACCCATCCCCGGTTCCAACCGGGTCGACCCGGCCTTGCGGCGCCTGACCTGCACGTTGATCGTCGGCGCGCTCGCCGTCATCTTCGACACCACGATCATGAGCATCGCCATCGACAGCCTCGCCGGGCAACTACACGCCTCGCTTGCCACCATCCAGTGGGTGACCACCGCCTACCTGCTGGCCCTGTCCGCCACGATGCCGGCCGTCGGCTGGGCCCAGTCGGTCCTGGGCGGCAAGCGGCTGTGGATCCTCGCCCTGGGCCTGTTCTTCGCCGGGTCGATGCTGTGCGCCGCGGCGTGGAACGCCCCGAGCCTGATCGCATTCCGCGTTCTCCAGGGCATCGGCGGCGGGATCATGATGGTGCTGATGGCCACGCTGGTCATGCAGGCCGCTGGGGGCCGCAACATCGGCAAGGTCATGTCGCTGATCACCGTGCCCACCGCCCTGGGCCCGGTGATCGGCCCGGTGATCGGCGGCGTCATCCTGCACCTGGGCGACTGGCGCTGGATCTTCCTGTTCAACATCCCCTTCTGCCTCGTCGGCGGCTACCTGGCCTGGCGCAACCTGCCCAAAGACGGGCCTCGCCCCGGGACCGGCCCCCGCCTGGACCTCGTGGGCATGCTGCTACTCTCGCCCGGCATCGCCACCGTCATCTACGGCCTGACGCAGTTCGGTGGACCAGACGGGTTCGCCGGCCTCAAGGCCGGGCTGCCTCTGCTCGCTGGAGTCGTCCTGCTTACCGGCTACGTCGCCTGGGCCCTTCGGCGCGGAGCCGACGCCCTGCTCGACATCCGCCTGCTCCGCCACCGGGCCCTGGCCTCGTCCACGGCGCTGCTGCTACTGGCCGGAGCCGCCCTCTACGGGGCCATGCTGCTCATGCCGCTGTACTGGCAGCAGGTCCGCGGCGAATCCGCCCTGGGCGCCGCGCTGCTGCTCATCCCGCAGGGTATGGGCACCCTGTTGTCCCGTTCGCTGGCCGGCAAGTACATGGACCGCATCGGGGCGTGCCCGGTCGCCGTCATCGCCTTCGCCGTCACCTTCGCAGCCACCGTGCCGTTCGGCTTCGTCACTGCCACCACGGACAACACCATGCTGATGGCCGTGCTGTTCGTCCGCGGCCTCGGGCTGGGCGCGGCCATGATCGCCTTGATGGGCGGCGCCTTCGTCGGACTGCGACGCCAGGAGATCCCGGCCGCCTCCAGCATCAGCCGCGTCGCCCAGCAGATCGGCGGCTCCATCGGCACCGCGATCCTCGTCACGATCCTGCAGCACGCCACCGCCAGCACCCACACCCGGGCCGCCCTGGCCTCTGGATTCGGCGACGCCTTCTGGTGGGCCGCCGCGTTCACCGCCGCAGCGGTGCCACTCTGCCTCCTGCTGCCGCGCCGAGCCGACCCCAAACCCCAAGACCAGGACACCACTCCTGACGCACCACCCGCTGAGGTCTGAGCGACCTCGGCACCGCCGAGCCTGATGTACATGCAAGTTCGAGGGTCATCCGTGTCCCTCGGTTTGGGAATCGCTTCTCAGTGATCGCGAAGGACAGCCGTGCCCGCGCTGCCATCTTGCCTATTCGAACCCCTCTGGGACCAATTTGCCGAGCTCCTGCCCACACGTCGGCAGGATCGGCAGCCGCCCGACCGCCGTCGGCGGAATGGTGATCGCGGCCGCCGGAACCATCCCGCTGACCCGGCTGTCCGATACGGGCAGCTTGTACGCGGGTCTGCTGCCGGGCTTCGTGATCGCCTCCTTCGGGATCGGTGCGGTCTTCGTCACCGCCACCACCACGGCACTGGCCATGGTTGAGCACAGGGAAGCAGGTCTGGCTTCCGGAGTCGTCAATACCTTGCACGAGGTGGGCGGTTCGATCGGCGTGGCAGTCGTCTCCACAGTCGCGGCATCCGGCCTCGAACACGGCGTGATCGGCGGCTTCACCGACGCGTTCACCGTCTGTGCCGTGGCGGCCGCCGTCGGCGCAGTGGTGGCCCTGGTGCTCGTACCGCGCGGCAAGCCGCAGCTCACAGGTGGCCCTCACGTGTACTGACGGCTCTGGGGCTGTGTTTCGCGGGCGTGCTTGGACGCCAAGTGACCACCCGACAGGGACGGAACCCCACAAGTCGTGCGCTTGCACGCCATGCCCTCAAGTATCCGAAAATACAGTTGGGTTAAAGGGCTGTCAGGCGGCTGAGGCGCCAAGTAGCTTTCCGATGCCGGTCGATCGACCGGCATCGTCTCGTCCTGGGCCGGTGATCCCGGCCCTACGAGTGGAGGGGAACATGCGCAGAGCCCATAGACGGGTCGGCGTAAGCCTTGTCGCGGCGATGGTCTTCGCCGCGACCGGCCTCGCCGGCTCAGCGCAAGGACACGACGGCGTCTCCAGCAACGACGGTGCCATCGACAACGCCGCCGCCACCCACGACCACGACCAGCACGGCGGCCACGACGGCCATCTGCCGGCCACGAGCAAGAACGTCCGCCTCGTCAGCAAGCTGAAGCTGCCCCATGTCACCGAAGGGAAGATCGCCGACGTCGGGGTCTTCAAGGGGTACGCCTACCTCGCCTCCTGGGGCGGCGTGGGCTGTGACAACACCGGCGTGCACGTGGTGGACATCCGCAACCCCGCCAAGCCGAAGGTGGCCGGCTTCATCCCGGCACCGGCCGGCAGCGCCCCAGGTGAGGGCATCCAGACGGTGCACATATCCACACCCGCCTTCACCGGCGACATCCTCGTCAGCAACAACGAGATCTGCGGCGAGACCGGTTCCGGCGGCATGAACATCTACGACGTGACCAAGCCGACCGAGCCCAAGGTACTGGCAGAGGGTGTCGGCGACTTCACCCTCGAAGGCGAGCAGACGGAGATCGCCCGCCAGATCCACAGCGTCTTCGCGTGGGACGCGGGCAGCAAGGCGTACGCCGTCATCGTCGACAACGAAGAGGGCACGGACGTCGACATCGTCGACATCACCGACCCCACCAAGGCGCAGCTCATCGCCGAGTACGACCTCGACGAAACCTTCCCGCAGATCGTCCAGGAAGCCCCGGCCAACCTCACCGAGATCTTCCTGCACGACATGGTCGTCAAGACGATCCACGGCCGCCAGGTCCTGCTGGCCTCGTACTGGGACGCCGGGTACGTGGCTCTCGACGTGACCGACCCGAAGAACCTGACGTACATCGGTGACACCGACTTCACCGACCCCGACCCCGAGGCCGCCGAGAGCGGTCTCACGGTGGCGCCGGAGGGCAACGGCCACCAGGCCGAGTTCACCCTCGACAACCGGTATGTCATCGGCGCGGACGAGGACTTCGCCCCGTACGCCCTGTCCGCCCGCAACCTCGACGATGACACCGCCATCACCGCCGGCCAGGGCATCCCCCTGGAGGAAGGCAAGTCCGTCAGCGGCGGCACGGTGTACGCAGGGCTCGCGTGCAACGACAGCCCGGCCGTCCCCGCGGGTGACCCCGCGGCCGTCGACATCGCCGTCGTGGAGCGCGGCGTGTGCACCTTCACCGAGAAGGCCGCCAAGGTCGAGGCAGCCGGCGGCTACGACGCGATCCTCGTCTTCAACCGCACCGGCTCCGACGCCTGCGACGCCCAGTCCGGGATGAGCGTCGAAGGCTCCCTGCCCACCTTCGGTGTCGCGCCGCGTTCGCAGGGCTTCGCCGTCTTCGACCAGCCCTACAACAACGACGACTGCCTCGCCGGCACGGCACCGGCAACACTTCCGGTGGACATCGGCACCAAGGGCGACCAGCTCACCTTCTCGTCGTACTTCGACGGCTGGGGCTACGCGCATCTGTACCGCACCAAGGGCGGCAAGATGACCGAGCTGGACACCTACGCGATCCCGGAGGCGCACGACCCGGCGCACGCATCTGGTTCCGGCGACCTGTCGATCCATGAGGTGGCGGCCTCGCAGGTACGGCCCGACCTCGCGTACTTCTCGTACTACGCGGGAGGCTTCCGGGTCGCGAAGATCAAGAAGGACAAGCTCGTGGAGGTCGGCCGCTTCATCGACAAGGGCGGCAACAACTTCTGGGGCGTCCAGACCTTCAACCACTTCGGCAGGGAATATGTGGCGGCGTCCGACCGCGACTTCGGGCTCTACATCTTCCAGTACACCGGTGGCTGAGCCGGGCTGAACGCTGCGGGGCCCCGAGTCGTTCAACGGCTCGGGGCCCCGTTTCTTACTGAGACATCTGTGCTTCCGACGATGCCACCCCGTCGGTGGTGTCCATCAGGCTCATGCCCGTGCCGCGCACTCCACATGATGCGTCATCGGAAAGACGTCGGCCTGAGCAGGAACAGGAAAGTGCAGTTCAAGACCGGCTTTTCGGCCCACTGTCCCGCGTGCGGGCGCCCAGAGCGTCAAACGAGCGTCATGACCGACGGCCCGTACCTCCCCTGCGGGGCGGGGCGCGCCCCACTCATCTAGGAGGCCAGCCTCGACCACGGCGCCACCTTGGGCATCGACATAGAGGTGGTCCAGCGCGGCCCGAACACCAAAGGGTTCATGCCGACGCCGAAGCGGTGGATCGTCGAGCAGACCTTCGGCACTCTGCTGCTGCACCGCTGCGTCGCCCGCGGTTACGAGACCCGCCCGGCCAGCGCGGCATCGCGGATCCGCTGGGGGCGCCGGCTGGAGCGGCTGGAGATCACCCGGGCGACCATCTTGCAGATCGCCCAGGACAGCGACCCTGGCGGCTCCGAGCCGCTGCCGTCCGCCTACCGTCAGATCCTTGCTCTGCTCGAGGACGACAAGCGCAGCACGGGCCAAGGACATCTGCGAAGCCCTGGGCACCGGCTCAGACGGACCGGGGACGGGTGGCGAAACCACATCAGAGGGACTCCTTGGGGGCGGGATGAGGTGACACCGATGAACCGCGGAGCGGCCGTACCGGGGACAGGGACAGTTTGGAAACTTTCGAAGAGTTCCCGGATTCTTTGACGCCACAAGCTAGGAATGTGGGGGCCTCTGGTCAAGGTCTGACGCCGATCTGTCCACAAACAGTTCCTCCCCTTTGGGCTTGGCAAGCTGCCGCGCCGACCGGAAGCACTCCGGAAGTTCGCGATTCGGCTCGCTAGTCCAAGGGTCCTTAGGGGGAGGGAAGTTGGGCAAGCAGCTTCCGCACACTCATCCTGGTCCCGGCCCGGGCCCTACGATGTCCGCCGTCGGCGGCGCCGGAGGGTTCACCGTCCAGCTCGACGGGATCCCGGAAAATTTTCGGGAGAGGAACGGAAGTTTTCTCTGTGATGAGTATTGACGGTTCACCGTCAATCCCTCAATCATCCCTCTCTGGGTGACCGGCCATCGTTCGAGATTTCGAGCTACGTCGGCCCTGAGCAAACTGTGCTGGTCCGGTGATTCCGTGCTGCCCGGGTTTCGGCCCGCCCCGTCCGTCTGCCGAGTGGGAGCGGACGACGCTTTCCCCTGCGCTTCAGTCATTCCGTGATTTCTACCTTGGAGGCACAGTCATGGGCTTGTATGCCCTTCCCAGACCCGGTATCCGCCGGAAGACCCGCGGCCTGCTGTTGGCGCTGCTCGTCGGCGTCCTCGGTGCGGCCGCCGCACTGGTCGCGCCGCCGACCGCACACGCCGCCGAGAGCACGCTCGGCGCCGCAGCGGCGCAGAGCGGCCGCTACTTCGGCACCGCCATCGCCTCAGGCAGGCTGGGCGACTCGGCGTACACGTCGATCGCGGCCCGCGAATTCAACTCGGTGACGGCCGAGAACGAGATGAAGATCGACGCCACCCAACCCCAGCGAGGCCAGTTCAACTTCACCGCCGGTGACCGCGTCTACAACTGGGCGGTGCAGAACGGCAAGCAGGTGCGCGGTCACACCCTGGCCTGGCACTCTCAGCAGCCCGGCTGGATGCAGAGCCTCAGCGGCAGCAACCTGCGCCAGGCGATGATCGACCACATCAAGGGCGTGATGGGCCACTACAAGGGCAAGATCGCCCAGTGGGACGTCGTGAACGAGGCCTTCGCCGACGGCAGCACGGGAGCCCGCCGCGACTCCAACCTGCAGCGCACCGGCAACGACTGGATCGAGGTCGCCTTCCGCACCGCGCGCGCCGCCGACCCGGCCGCCAAGCTCTGCTACAACGACTACAACGTCGAGAACTGGACCTGGGCCAAGACCCAGGCCATGTACAACATGGTCCGGGACTTCAAGCAGCGCGGCGTGCCGATCGACTGTGTCGGCTTCCAGGCGCACTTCAACAGCGGCAGCCCCTACAACAGCAACTTCCGCACCACCCTGCAGAACTTCGCCGCCCTCGGCGTCGACGTGGCCATCACCGAACTCGACATCCAGGGCGCCCCGGCCACGACCTACGCCAACGTGACCAACGACTGCCTGGCCGTTCCGCGCTGCCTCGGCATCACCGTCTGGGGCGTGCGCGACACCGACTCCTGGCGATCGCAGGACACGCCGCTTCTGTTCAACGGCGACGGCAGCAAGAAGCCCGCCTACACCGCCGTCCTCAACGCACTCAACGGCGGCTCCACTACGCCGCCCCCTTCGGGTTCCGGACAGATCAAGGGCGTCGGTTCAGGCCGCTGCCTGGACGTGCCGAACGCCAGCACCACCGACGGCACCCAGGTCCAGCTGTGGGACTGCATCAGCGGCACCAACCAGCAGTGGACGCACACCGCCGCCGGCGAGCTCAGGGTCTACGGCAACAAGTGCCTGGACGCCGCCGGCACCGGCAACGGCGCCAAAGTCCAGATCTACAGCTGCTGGGGCGGCGACAACCAGAAATGGCGCCTCAACTCAGACGGATCCATCGTCGGCGTCCAGTCCGGCCTCTGCCTCGACGCCGTCGGAGCCGGCACCGCCAACGGCACCCTGATCCAGCTCTACTCCTGCTCGAACGGCAGCAACCAGCGCTGGACCCGCACCTGATGGGACCTGCCACCAACGAAAGGGTGAATCGATGAAGACCTACGGTGCGGCTTCTCCCGCCCCTCCAGGAAGACATCGCTGGTGGTCCCGGGTCGCCGCCGTGGTGGCGGCGACCCTCGCGATCGGCATGCTCGCCGTGGTGAATCCTGCGCCCGCCGAGGCGGCGACGGTGGACACCAACGCCTGGTACGTCCTGGTCAATCGCAACAGCGGCAAGGCGCTGGACGTCTCTGGCGCGTCCACCGCCGACGGCGCGCGGGTCAGCCAGTGGACGCGCAGCGACGGAGCCAACCAGCAGTGGCAGTTCGTGGACTCCGGCGGCGGCTTCTACCGTCTCAAGGCCCGGCATTCGGGCAAGGTTCTCGACGTGGCCGGCGCCTCGACCGCCGACGGTGCCGCGATCCAGCAGTGGGCCGACGGTAACGGGGCCAACCAGCAGTTCCGCCTGGCCGACTCCGATGGGGGCCACGTCCGGCTGATCAACCGCAACAGCGGCAAGGCGGTCGAGGTGCAAGGCGCCTCCACCGCCGACGGCAGCAACGTCGTCCAGTACACCGACTGGGGCGGCGCCAACCAGCAGTGGCAGATGGTCAAGCTGTCGTCCGGCGGCGGCGGCGGATGCGGCAGCGCCCCGACTCTGACGAGCGGTACGCACACGATTCAGAGCGGCGGCAAGAGCCGCAGCTTCATCCTCAGGGTTCCCGCCAATTACGACAACAGCCACCGCTACCGGCTGATCTTCGCGTTCCACTGGCGGGGCGGAACCGCCGGCGACGTCGCCTCGGGCGGCACGAGCGGGAGCGCCTGGTCCTACTACGGCCAACAGGAACAGTCGAACAACAGCGCGATCCTCGTCGCCCCCCAGGGCCTCGGCAACGGCTGGGCCAATTCCGGCGGTGAGGACGTCACCTTCGTCGACGACATGATCCGGCGAATCGAGAGCGGCCTCTGTGTCAACCCGGCACAGCGTTTCGCCACGGGATTCAGCTGGGGCGGCGGTATGAGCTACGCACTCGCCTGCAGCCGGGCCAACGTCTTCAGGGCCGTCGCGGTCATCTCCGGCGCCCAGATCAGCGGGTGCAGCGGTGGCACCCAGCCCATCGCCTACTTCGGAATCCACGGCATCAGCGACAACGTCCTCAACATCGCGCAAGGACGGTCCCTGCGCGACAAGTTCGTCAGCAACAACGGCTGCACCCCGCAGAGCCCGCGCGAGCCCGCGCCGGGCAGCCGAACGCACATCACCACCACCTACTCGGGCTGCCGTGCCGGATACCCGGTCCAATGGGCCGCGTTCGACGGAGGCCACATACCCGGTCCGGTCGACGGCTCCCCCAACGAAAGCGGCGTCGCCACCTGGACCAAAGCAGAGATCTGGAGGTTCTTCGCACAGTTCTAGGTAACACGCCCGCACCATGGAGTGGAGCCAGGACGATCCTGGCTCCACTTCATCGACGTCTATCCCAGATCGAAGGACGGAGAGGCCTTTTCGGGAGAGCTCCCACGCCTTCGGACTGGTCACGGCTGGCGAACAGGCCGTGGCAGAAGTGGCGTTCGAAGAACACGCCCTCGCGGAGGGAAGGTCTCGCCCGCCCGGTTCACGACCTCGCAGGCCGCCACGGCCGCGGGTTTGCTGAACGAGGGCGACGGTGGCGGTGATCTCGGCGGCCTCTTCCAGGAGATGGTCGGCGGGCCACCGGGGGGCCGCGCTCTTCGACTCCACGCCACGAGCTTCGCAATGATCCGCGGAGGCCACATCGACACCGCAGTCCTCTGCGCCATGCAGGTCTCGGCAGACGGTGACCTGGCCAACTGGATGATCTCCGGCAAGAGTGTCAAGGGGATGGGCGGCGCCATGTAACTGGTCCACGGGGCGCGCAAAGTGATCGTGATGGGCGCAACGAGGCACGGAGGAAGTCCACAGAGATATTGCCGACGTGAGGTGCAGTTGGGAGCAACCGCACCGTGCCCTCATCCAGCGCGACGTCTCCACCACCTCCCCTGCCGAAGCAGATCGCGGGGCAGGAGAGGCCACGAAGGAGGCATTGAAGTCACCGACAGCGGCGGGGAAGCCGAACATGTGCAGGGTGACGCACGCGCTCGGTCTCGTGCTGAAGGGGGTGTCGCTGTCGGTGGCTCTGCGTCCAGTCCCGCGCTCAACGACTGACCCGCGCGTACGCGGCCTGGTCACGGCTCCGAGGTCTTGGCTCGACCGCGCACCGCTCGATGAGCATCTCCAGGAAGCCAGGGTCGGGGGTCGACCCGGCCGCCAGGGCCGCCTGTAGCCGGACCATCGGGCCCTCGGCGCTCAGGACGTCGGCCACGCGGGCCTCTGCGACGCCGCGGGTAAGACCGCCTTATAGGGCGGCCTTATAAGGCACATCGGGATTGAGTCTTGGACGCGCTGCCCGGCTCGCTGCTGCAATCGGCCCTATGACGAACCAGAACCACCGCCCCGCCCTCATCCCCGGTGACGGCATCCGGGCCGAGGTCGTGCCGCCCGCCCGGCGACCCCCGAAGGTGCCCGTTCGCTTCTACGACGGCACCGCCTGGTTCCCGTCCTTCGGCGGCGCCTACTGCAAGGCGAAGGACAAGGCGTTCTGAGCCGATACCGACGGCGGTGACACTGCCCAGACTTTCCGCGGCGTGGTCGTGGCAAGTCCCCACCGCCTGGCGGGTCGTGCTCGCTCGCCCCCTTGCTGCACCCCACGCACCCGCATGCCTGAACATGCTCCGAGAGAAGGCCCGCCCTGCCATGACCGCCATAGCGCACCGCAGCGAGCACGACCTGCTCGGTTATCGCGACGTCCCCGCCGAGGTGTACTGGGGCATCCACACCCTGCGCGCCAGGGAGAACTTCCCGATCACCGGCATGCCGATCTCCGCCCACCCGTACCTGATCGAGGCCCTGGCCGCCGTGAAGGAGGCCGCCGCCCGCGCCAACGAGGAGCTGGGGCTGCTGGAGCCCCGAAAGGCGGCCGCGATCATCGAGGCCTGCCGGGAGATCCGGGACGGCAAGCTCCACGACCAGTTCGTCGTCGACGTGATCCAGGGCGGCGCCGGCACCTCGACCAACATGAACGCCAACGAGGTGGTCGCCAACCGGGCGCTGGAGCTGCTGGGCCAAGCCAGGGGGGAGTACGGATTCCTGCACCCGAATGAGGACGTCAACCTCGGCCAGTCCACCAACGATGTCTATCCGACCGCCGTCAAGATCGCGACGGTGTATGCGGTGCGCGGGCTGCTGAAGGCGATGGCGGTGCTGCAGGACGCTTTCGCGGCCAAGGCGGTTCAGTTCCGTGACGTGCTGAAGATGGGCCGCACCCAGCTGCAGGACGCCGTGCCGATGACGCTGGGGCAGGAGTTCTCGGCGTACGCGGTCATGCTGGAGGAGGACCGCAGCCGGCTGGCGGAGGCGGTGGAGCTGATCCACGAGATCAACCTGGGCGCCACGGCGATCGGCACCGGCCTCAATGCTCCTGCCGGATACGCCGAGTCGGCGCGGCGCCACTTGTCGCAGATCACCGGGCTGCCGCTGGTGACCGCGGTCAACCTGGTGGAGGCGACCCAGGACTGCGGGGCGTTCGTGCAGATGTCCGGTGTGCTCAAGCGGATCGCGGTCAAGCTCTCCAAGAGCTGCAACGACCTGCGTCTTTTGTCGTCCGGGCCGCGCGCGGGTCTGAACGAGATCAATCTGCCACCGGTGCAGGCCGGTTCGAGCATCATGCCCGGCAAGGTCAACCCGGTGATCCCCGAGGTCGTCAACCAGGTCGCCTTCGAGGTGATCGGCAACGACGTCACCATCACCATGGCTGCCGAGGCCGGGCAGCTCCAGCTCAACGCCTTCGAGCCGGTCATTCTGCACTCCCTCTCACAGAGCATCACGCACCTTCAGCGCGCGTGCTTGACCCTGGCCGAGCGGTGCGTCGCGGGGATCACGGCCAACACCGAGGCGCTGCGGGCGGCGGTGGAGAACTCCATCGGCCTGGTCACCGCCCTCAACCCGTACATCGGCTATGAGGCGGCCACCGGCATCGCCAAGGAGGCCCTCGCCACCGGACGCGGAGTCGCCGAACTCGTCCTGGCAAAGGGCCTGTTGCCCGCCGGCACCCTCGCTGAGCTGCTCCGTCCCGAGGTCGTCGCGGGACCCGGTCAAGCCCTGGTGTGACGTGATCAAGCGCGACCTCGAATGACGTTCCCCCTCAACTACCCGCAACAGGTCAGGAATTCGCCATGTCTCTACCCCTCCATGCCCAGACGCGGCCCGCCCCCGAGGCAGCGGTGCTTGAAGGACTGCCTCCCGTGCGCGAGGTGAGCGCCGCGGAAGTGGCCGCCCGCATCTCCGGCGGCCCCCGTCTCGTCGTCCTCGACGACGATCCCACCGGCACCCAGACGGTCGCCGACGTGCCTGTCCTGACTTCCTGGACGGTGGACGACCTGCGCTGGGCGCTGCGCCAGGACAGCGCCGTCTTCTTCGTCCTCACCAACACCCGCAGCCTGTCCCCCGAGGACGCCGCCGCCCGCAACCGCGAGGTGGTCCGCGCCCTGCACGCGGCGTCGGCGGCCGAGGGCACCGATTACGTCCTGGCCAGCCGTGGGGACTCGACGCTGCGCGGCCACTTCCCGCTGGAGACCGATGTCCTCGCCGCAGAGCTGACCGAGCCGGACGGCAAAGCTCCGGACGGAGTGGTACTGGTCCCCGCCTACATCGAGGCGGGCCGGCTGACCGTCGGCTCCCGCCACTGGATGCGGACGGCCGACGGGCTGCTCCCGGTGGGCGAGAGCGAGTTCGCCCGTGACGCCACCTTCGGCTACCGCAGCTCGTCGCTGCCCGAGTGGGTCGAGGAGAAGACGGGCGGACGCGTGCCAGCGGACGAGGTCCTGCGCGTCACCCTCGACGACCTGCGACGTGGGGGCCCGGCGCACACGGCGCGGCTGCTGTCCTCGCTGCGCGGCGGACGCACGGCCGTGGTCGACGCGGTGTGCGACGACGATCTGCGGGTGCTCGCCCTGGCCCTCGCCGAGGCGGAGCAGAACGGCACGCGGCTGCTGTACCGGGTCGGGCCGTCCTTCGTCAGGGCCCGCGCCGGACAGGCGGCGCGGGCACCGCTCACCCCGGCCGAACTGCGCCCGCTGCTCGGGGACGCACCGCACGGTCTCATCGTCGTGGGGTCTCATGTCGCGCTGACGACGCGGCAGTTGGACCGGCTGCGGGAGCGGGGCGGGATCGCCGAGTACGAACTGGACGTGGCCCTGCTGCTCGACGAGGAGCGGCGTGACGCCCACATCGCCGAGGTCGCGGCCGCGGCCGCCGGCGCGCTGGACTCGGCCGACGCCGTGATCCGCACCTCTCGCGTGCTGGTGACGGGTGCCGACGCGGACGACAGTCTGGCGATCTCCCGCCGGGTCTCCGCCGCGCTCGTTCAGGCCGTGCGCCAGGTCAACGCCACCCGGCGGCCCGCTTTCGTCGTCGCCAAGGGCGGTATCACCTCCAGCGACACCGCCACCCACGGCCTGGAGATCCGCCGTGCCTGGGCCCGGGGCACGCTGCTCCCGGGCATCGTCTCGCTCTGGGAGCCCGCGGACGGCCCCGCCGCCGGCATCCCCTACATCGTCTTCGCCGGGAACGTCGGGGGCGCCGACGCCCTCGCCGACGCCCTCGACCTGCTCAGGAGTGCCTGATGCTGCTGCACGGAACCGATGCCCTGAAGGAGGCCGCGGCCGCCGGTCACGCCCTGCCCGGGTTCGTCGCCTACAACCTGGAGACGGTCCAGGGCATCACGGCCGCCGAGGCCGCCGGACGGCCGGTCGTCATACAGGCGGGCTCCAGTCCCTTCAAGCACGCCGGCCGCGAGGCCCTGATGCTGCTGGCACTCGACGCCGCCGCGCACTCCACGGCCCCTCTCGGGGTGCACCTCGACCACAGCCGGGACCTGGACGAGATCACCGCCTGCCTCAAGGCGGGCTACACCTCCGTCATGATCGACGGCTCCCACCTGCCCTTCGCCGAGAACATCGCGCTGACGAAGGAGGCGGTCCGCCGGGCCCGCGACCACGGCGCCTGGGTGGAAGCCGAACTCGGCGCCCTCCCCGGCGACGAGGACGTCTCCACCGACGCCGTCGCGCACACCGCGGCGATGACCGACCCCCGGCAGGCGGCCGAATTCGTGGCCGCGACGGGCGTGGACGCACTCGCCGTCGCCGTCGGCAACGTCCACGGCTTCACCCAGCACCCGGTCCGCCTGGACCTGGAGCGGCTGGCCGCGATCCACGAGGCCGTGACCGTCCCGCTCGTCCTGCACGGCGCCAGCGGTCTGCCCGTCGAGGAACTGCACGGCGCCCTCGCCCGAGGCGTCGCCAAGGTCAACGTCAACGCCGAACTGCGCCGCGCCTACCTGGAGGCCACCCGCGCGACCCTCCCGTCCGCGCTGCCCGGCTCAGATGTCGTCTCCCTGTGGGCGGCGGGCCGCGACGCGGTCCGGGACGCCGCCCTGGACGTCATCGGCCGCCTGAGCCCCCGCGCCGAGGGGACAGACGCATGACCTGAACTCGGCCCCGCCGCCTGCAGCCCACCGCACCGGCACACAGCCGTCGTCCACCCTCCCGGCCGTGCGCGCTGCGCGCGGTTCGCACCGCTCTGTCCCGCGCTCTCGTGCCCTCCCGGGCACGCGGGCGGACAACACACCCTGTTGGAGACACCATGTCCACCACTGCCTCGATCGCCGTACTGCACACCAGCCTGCTGTTCGTCGACGCCGATTCGGTCATCAACGAGTACCTCTCGGAACTCGCGCCGGACGCCAAGGTCCTGCACTTCGTCGACAGCGACGTGCTCGCAGCCGTGGTGCGCGACGGTGAGGTCTCACCTGCCAGCACCCAGCGCATGGTGCACCTGGCCCAGGCCGCGCAGGCCGCGGGCGCCGACGTCATCTTCTCCGCCTGCTCCTCGGTCGGTCCGGCCATCGACGTGGCCCGACGCCTGGTATCCGTCCCGATCGTCAAGATCGACGACGCGATGACCGCGTCAGCGGTCGAGACCGCGGGCGCCATCGGCGTCCTGGCGACGGTCCCCACGACGCTGCCGCCGACCCGTGCCCTCGTCGAGGAGAAGGCCCGGGCGGCCGGTCGCGACATCACCATCCAGGAGCGGCTCTGCGAGGGCGCTTTCTCGGTGCTGATGTCCGGTGACCGCGACCGCCACGACGCGATGGTGCTGGACGGGGCACGGGCGCTGGCCAAGGAGGTCGACGTGATCGTGCTGGCCCAGGCATCCATAGCACGGCTGGCTCCCGCGATCACCGAAGCCGTCGGCAAGCCCGTGCTCTCCAGCCCGCGCAGCGGAACGGAGAACGCGGTGCGTGTGCTGCACGAGCAGACGGCTGAACCTGCCCATGCCACAGCGAGGGCCTTCGAGACCACGGAATGGCAGGGAGGCTGCGGAGCGAGGTGATTGAACCACTGACCGTGGCCGTCCCCGGCCGGAACACAGGAGCCAGCATGCCGAGGTTCGCAGCGAACCTGTCCATGATGTACAACGAGCACGATTTCCTCGACCGCTTCGCCGCGGCCTCGGCTGATGGCTTCCAGGGCGTCGAGTACCTCTTCCCCTATACGTACGACGCCGCCGAGCTGCGCCGCCGGCTCGACGACCACGGCCTGGTGCAGGTGCTCTTCAACGCACCTGCTGGAGCGTGGGAGTCCGGAGAGCGCGGGATGGCGGCACTGCCCGGACGTGAGGCGGAGATGCGTTTGGGGGTGGACCGGGCGCTGGAGTACGCGGGGGTGCTGGGCTGCCCTCGGGTGCACCTGATGGCCGGGCTAGTCCGACCGGACGCGACACCGGCCGAGCGGGCCAAGCACCGCGACACCTACCTGACCAACCTGGCCTGGGCCGCGGAACGGGCCGCCGCGGCGGGCGTCGACATCCTGATCGAGCCGATCAACGGCCGCGACATGCCCGGATACTTCCTGAGCACCCAGGCCGAGGCCCACGCCGTGGTGCAGGAGGTGGGAGCCTCCCATCTCAAGGTGCAGCTCGACCTCTACCACTGCCAGATCGTCGAGGGCGACCTCACCACGACACTGCGCCGCGACCTGCCGACCGGCCGGGTCGGTCATCTGCAGATCGCGGGCGTGCCCGACCGGGGTGAGCCCGACCAGGGTGAGTTCAACGTCCGCCACCTGCTCGACGTGGTCGACGAGCTGGGCTTCGACGGGTGGGTCGGCTGCGAGTACCGCCCCCGCGCCGGCACGAGCGAAGGTCTTGGCTGGCTCCACGCCTACCGCAGCCACCGAGCAGAAAGCGCACGAGGATGAGCGGTACGGCCCCGACCCTGACCTGGTCGTCTTCGCCAAGGGCGTCACCTCCGGCTACGCCCCGCTGGGCGGCGTCCTTCTCTCGCCGCGCATCCGGCAGCCGTTCTGCCGCGACTGCGAGCAGACGCCGGTCTTCCGGCACGGCGCCACCTACGCCGGACACGCCACCGCCGGCGCCCTGCCCCTGCGGGACATCGACATCCTCGAAGAGGAGAAACTCCTGCCCCGCGTCGCGGAGCTCGACGTACTGCTCACCGAGGAGCTGACCCGACTGCGCTTACCCGAGGCGGTCACCGACACGCGGGTCGCCGGGCTGCTCGGCGGCGTCGCCCTCGCCAGCCACCTCAGCGCCGAAACGGCACCGACGAGCTCATCGAGCGCGGGTTCGTCACCCGCCCGCTGCGCGGCAACACCGTCCAGAGCGGCCCGCCCTTCATCACCACCGACGACGAACTCCGCCAGCTCGTCGCCGCCGTCGACACCGCGCAGGAAAGCACGTGATTGACATGACCTCCACCACACAACTCCTCACCGCCGCCCTGGCCGCCCGGGCCGCCGCCCATGAGGCCGCCTCCCGCATCGGCGGTGGCCGAGCGGGCTCCCGAGGCACCATCGACGTCCACGACCCGAGCCTCCTCGGCACCGTCACGGTGTCCGGGCCGGGCGCCGGTCGCATCGAGACCGCCTACGCCCTGCTGTCGGACAGCATCGCCATCCGCCGGTGCCACACCGACGACTACGCCGCGCCCACGTGCCCCGTTATGAAGGAGACTCACCGTGTCTGACACCGTCGTACCCCCCGGCATCGAACTGGGCGCGA
>NZ_LOHS01000085.1 GCF_001642995.1 Streptomyces jeddahensis | reverse complement strand
CCCCCAGACCCCCGGATCGCCCTTCGGGCTCGTCCTCAAACGCCGGACGGGCTGAGAAGGGGCCCTCGTCCTCAAACGCCGGACGGGCTGAATGAGGCCTAGACGGCTGAAGTGGGCCTACCGGAGGTGCCCGGTGTCATTCAGCAGCCGCACGCTCGCGTTCCCATCCGCGTAGTACGCGATCGCGGAGAGCGAGGCCGCCGAGAGTTCCATGCGGAACAGCGACTCGGGCGGGGCGCCGAGGGCGAGGCGTACCAGCGTCTTGACCGGGGTGACGTGCGTGACCAGGAGGACCGTGCGGCCCCGGTACGCGGTGATCAGCTTGTCGCGGGTCGCGGCGACGCGGCGGGTGACCGCCGCGAAGCTCTCGCCGCCTGTGGGTGCCGCCTTCGCCGAGGCGAGCCAGGCGTTCAGGTCATCGGGGTAGCGGTCCCGTACCTCGGCGAAGGTCATCCCCTCCCACGCGCCGAAGTCCGTCTCGCGCAGGCCGTCCTCGATGCTCACCTCGAGTCCGAGCCGGGTGGCGACGATGTCCGCGGTCTCCCGGCACCGCCTGAGGGGCGAGGAAACGACGGCCTGGATCGTGCCGCGGGCGGCGAGCGCCGCCGCGACGCGGTCGGCCTGGGCGCGGCCCGCGTCCGACAGCGCCGGATCGCTGCCACCGCTGCCGGAGAACCGCTTCTCCCGGGTCAGCGGGGTCTCGCCGTGCCGCAGCAGTACGAGCGTTGCGGGCGCCCCGAGATCGGGCGGCGCCCAGCCGACGGGCGGCGTCCCCACGGCGACGCTCCGCGCGGCCCGCACATCGGCGTCGGCCTTCGCGCCCGCCTCGGCCTCAGCCCTCGCGTCGGCGCTCACGCCCGCGTCGGCCTCCGCGGTTCCGACCGGACCAGCCCCCGAGGCCGCGGCGCCCCGCCGCTCACCGGTTCCCGGTTCCAGCAGGTCAGCGGCCGCCGGCCGGTGCCGCGTCCCACGCGTCGGTTCCACCGGCTTCGCGGGCCCCGACGGCGCTGCCTCGGGCTGCTCCGCGGCCCACGGCCCCCGCGGCTGCTCCACGGCCCCAGGCTTGAGCGGCGTCTCCGGAGCCGTCTGTTCCGGCCGCTCCACAGCCGCGCGCCTCTGCAGCTCCGCGGCGGTCGCCTCCGCCCCGTCACCAGGGCGGGACCGCGCACCCGCCATCGCCGCCCGTGCCTTGGCCGCCGCCGCGACCGCGTCCCCGGGCGGCCCCGACGTAACGAGCCCAGCAGGACCCGGACCCGGGGCAGGACGCGCAGCGGAACCGGCCGGAGCCTGCCCGGACTGCCCCGACGGAGCCTCCCCGGCCTGCCCGGCCGGAGCAGGCCCGATCGGCGCACGACCGACCGACGCAGGACCGGCCGAAGCGGGCGCGGCCGACGCAGGACCGGCCGACGCACGACCGGCCGGAGCAGGCCCGACCGACGCAGGACCAGCCGACGCAGGCGCGGCCGAAGCAGGCGCAGCCGGACCAGGCCGGCCCGCAGCCACCCACTGCTCCCCCCGCCGCCCCGCGTCCATCGCCTCGTTGGCCAGCCGGTCCGCGTGCTTGTTCTGCTCGCGCGGGATCCACTCGAAGGTGATCTGCGACGGCGGGAACACCGTCTTCGCCTCGGCCGCGAGCGGCCTCATGCCGGGGTGCTTGATCTGCCAGCGGCCGGACATCTGCTCGACGACCAGCTTGGAGTCCATCCGTACGCGCACCCGGGCCGCCGGGTCCAGCTCGTGCGCGGCTCTCAGCCCCGCGAGCAGGCCCCGGTACTCCGCGACATTGTTGGTGGCGACGCCGATGTACTCGGCGGCCTCCGCCAGGGTCTCCCCCGTGGCCGCGTCCTTCACGACGGCGCCGTAGCCCGCGGGCCCCGGGTTGCCCCGGGAGCCGCCGTCGGCCTCGACGATGAACTCACGCATGTGCGGCGGCCCCTGCCGAAATCCGGAGCCCAGGGGCTACAGGCCGGACTCGGACGTACGGACCAGGATGCGGCGGCAGTTCTCGCACCGCACCACGGCGTCCGGGGCCGCGGCCCGCACCTCGTTCAGCTCGGTGATGTTGAGCTCCAGGCGGCAGCCCTCACAGCGCCGCTGATAGAGCCGGGCCGCGCCGATGCCGCCCTGCTGCTCGCGCAGCTTGTCGTAGAGCTTCAGCAGGTCCGCGGGCACGGAGGCGGCGACGACCTCGCGCTCCTTGGTGACCGACGCGGTCTCGCCGTCGATCTCCTCGTACGCGGCGTCGCGCCGGCCCGTCGCGTCGTCGATCTTCGACTGGACGGAGGCTTCCCGCTCCGTCAGCTCGTTCACACGCTCCTGCGCGGATTCGCGGCGTTCCATGACCTCGAGCACGATGTCCTCGAGGTCGCCCTGGCGCCGGGCGAGCGAGGCGATCTCGTGCTGGAGGTTCTCCAGGTCCTTCGGCGAGGTGATCGCGCCCGAGTCCAGGCGCTGCTGGTCGCGGGCGGCGCGCTGCCGGACCTGGTCGACGTCCTTCTCGGCCTTGTCCTGCTCGCGGGCGCAGTCGCTCTCCTCGGTCTGCGCGGCGACGAGCAGGTCGCGCAGCTGCGTCAGGTCCTTGTTCAGCGACTCGATCTCGGCGTGCTCGGCCAGCGACCTCCGCTTGTGCGCGAGCTGCTGCAGGCGTACGTCGAGGGCCTGGACGTCGAGGAGTCGGATCTGGTCGGCGGGCGCGGCGTTCAGTTGGGGGCTCCAGAAGGGGTGGGCGCGGCAGAGGCCGCGTGGGCGGTCCAGGGGTCGGTGACCGTCTTCGAGACGTGGACGCGAAGTCCCCATCCGTGCCGGTCGGAGATCTCGTCGAGCTGGGCTGCGGCCAGCTCGCACCAGGGCCACTCGGTGGCCCAGTGCGCCGCGTCGAGCAGCGCGAGAGGACTGTGTTCGCGGGCCTCGGACACCGGGTGGTGGCGCAGGTCCGCGGTGAGGAAGGCCTCGACGCCTGCGGCGCGCACGTCGTCGAAGAGGCTGTCGCCGGAGCCGCCGCTGACCGCCACGGTGCGCACCAGCATGTCCGGGTCGCCCGCGACGCGGATGCCCTGCGCCGTGGCGGCCAGCCGCTTGGCGGCGAGCTCGGCGAGCTCACGCACGGTCAGCGGATGGTCCAGCTCGCAGACCCGGCCGAGGCCGCGGCGGCCGTCGGGGTCCGTGGGGTCGGGGACGAGGGGCCGTACGACCCTCAGGTCCAGGGCGCCCGCGAGGGCATCCGATACGCCGGGGTCGGCGCGGTCGGCGTTGGTGTGCGCGACGTGCAGCGCGACGTCATTCTTGATCAGGGTGTGCACGACGCGGCCCTTGAAGTGGGAGGCCGCCACCGTCGTCGTACCGCGCAGATACAGCGGGTGGTGGGTGACCAGCAGGTCGGCACCGAGCTGCACGGCCTCGTGGGCGATCTCCTGGACCGGGTCGACGGCGAACAGCACCCGGGTGACCTGCGCGTCCGGTTCGCCGCACACGGTGCCGACCGCGTCCCATCCCTCGGCCAGCTCGGGGGGCCAGAGAGCGTCGAGCGCGGCGGTGACTTCAGACAGACGGGGCACGAGGGCAAGGCTAGCTCGTCTTCGCCGCCGAGCCGCCGCCGCTCCCGCCGTCCCGGCTCATCAGGGGCTCATCACGACTCATCACGGCTCATCAGGGGCTGGTCACGGCTCCTCAGCGGCTGATCATCGACTGATCACCAGCGAGGGAGGTCCCGTCCCGGGCGCAGCACAAGCAACCCCACTTCCTCAGGCGAATCGGGACATCGCCACCCTTTGGTGTGAAGCGGGTGTCCGCTGGTGCCACGCGAACGCGTACGAAAACTAGCTTCGGCGCCGGAGGTGACCCACGATGACGGCCCTTGCCATCGAGTCAGCTGCGGAGAACGAGCAGAAAGCGTTCAGCATGCGGCACACGGCATGCACGATCGCCGCGGACGGCTCCTACGCCGCCCGGCTGGCGTACGACGGTCGGTCCTGGTTCCCCGAGCGATGGACGCTGGACGGGCCCGAGCCCTATGCGGTGCCGCTGCCCGCGCACCAGCCGGAGGAGCCCGGCACCGAGGTGCTGCCGCTGACCGACGGGCGCGTGCTGATCCACCGCGTCACGGCCGGACGGCACGCCTTCTCGCTGCTCTATCCGACGGGTCCGGAGACCGGCGAGCTGCGGCTCGGTTCCGTGGAGTGCGGCGAGTTGACCCTCCTGCCGCCCGCGCCCGGGGGCCTGCGCGCGTACGCGCTCGCGGCGGGCGAGCGGTCGACGGCGGTCTGGCTGGTGGCGGGCGGCGCCTTCGGGCCCGAGCATGTCGCCGAGATCCCCGGCCGCTGCTCGGGCGGCGTCTGGCTCGACCGTACGGGACGGATGCTCGCCCTGGACCGGCGGCTGGACGGCCGCACCAAGACGGTCGCGGTCGACCTGGAGCGCGGCGGCGAGGTGTCGCCCCTCCTGCAGATCACGGAGGAGAGCAACGACCGGCTGCTGCTCGCGGACGCCGACAGCGGGCTCCTGCTGATCCGCTCCGACGCCCCCTCTCCAGGGCACGACCGGCTGGGCTGGGGCGTGCTGGGGAGCACCCTGCCGGTTCGCTTCCCCGAGTGCCTGCGGCTGACCGACTGCGCGGTGACGCCGTTCGCGATCCAGCCGGGGCAGGCGCTGATGCCGGAGAGCAGCGCCGTGGCGCTGCGGATCGACGGCGCGGCGGGCAGCTGGCTCGGGGTGTGGCGGCCCGCAGAGAAGCGTGTGCACCAACTCCCGGCGCCTGACGGCTGGTTGGCCGGCACGGGGCTGTGGACACGGGAGGGGGTGCTCCGGCTGCCGTATACGACGAGGGCCGTGCCCTGCGGGGTGGCGCAGGTCCCCGCGCCGACGGAGACGGCCCGGCCTGCCGACCCGGCCCCCGCGCCGAACGGCGGGCCGGAGGGATCGGGCGAGGGCTCGCCCCGCGGCTCCGGGGCGAAGGTGCGGAAGCCGCGGTGGGAGCGGGTGGAGACGAACCCCGCCGCGTCGGCGGGACCCCGCCCGGTCCCGTTGCAGCAGGCACCTCTCACCGGCCGCAAGTCCGCCGGTTAGACTCGCCCGCTGCACCGAAAGATCTTGTTACGGGGTGACCTATCCGATGTCGGAAACCAACACGAGTACGGACACGACGACCAACGACCCGCGGGCCGGCGCCCAGCAGCCCGACGGTCACGGCAGGCACCGGGGCCCGGTGTCCGCCCTTGAGGACGGCACGGCGGAGACGCCGGCCCCGCGCGGCCGGCACCGCAAGCCGTCCGACGAGGACTGAGGTCCGTCGGAGACACGAGGAGCCCGGTACCTGTGCGGTAGGTGCGCAGGTACCGGGCTCCTCGCATAAGCCAGTGCCGGTGGCCGGGCTTCTCGCACGACCAGGGCCGGTGGCCGGGCCGCCCGGCCTAACCGCGCTTCAGGCCCAGCACCTCCGCCGCCGCGAAGGTCTCGTTCGCCGGACGCCCCGCGTAGTACGGGGACAACAGCTCGTCGAGCTCCTCGTAGGAGAAGAGCTCCTTGGCGGTGTCGAACTTGGCGGCCACCTTGGGCCGTTCGACGACGGCCACCATGCCGCCGTGGACGACGAGCAGCTGGCCGTTGATCCCGGCCGCCGCGGATGAGGCCAGATAGCCCACGAGCGGCGCGACGTGCTCGGGCGCCAGCGGGTCCAGCCCGCCGTCACCGGGCTGCCCGCTGCCTGAACCCGGTGACACGGCCGCGAAGACGTCCTGCGTCATACGGGTCCGGGCGCGCGGGCAGATGACGTTGGCCGTCACGCCGTACTTGCCGAGCGCCAGCGCCGTCGACGTCGTCAGCCCGACGATGCCGCCCTTGGCCGCCGCGTAGTTGGGCTGTCCCGCGGACCCGGCGACGAACGCCTCCGACGAGGTGTTGATGATCCGCCCGTGGACCGGGCCTCCCGCCGCCTTGGACCGCTCGCGCCAGTGGACGGACGCGAAGTGGGTGGTGTTGAAGTGCCCCTTCAGATGCACCCTGATCACCGAGTCCCACTCGCTCTCGGTCATCGAGAAGATCATCCGGTCGCGCAGGATGCCCGCGTTGTTGACCAGGATGTCCAGCTTGCCGAACGTGCCGATCGCCACGTCGACCAGCGCACCGGCCTCGTCGAAGTCGCCGACGTCGCCGAGGTGGGCGACCGCCTCGCCGCCCGCCGCGCGGATCTCGGCGGCGACGTCCTCGGCGGGCCCCGCCGACGCCTCACCGGAGCCGTCCCGGCCGGGCTGCCCGTAGTCGTTGACGACCACGCTCGCGCCGAGCCGGGCGAGTTCCAGCGCCTCGGCCCGCCCCAGGCCGCGGCCCGCTCCGGTGACGATCGCGGACAGGCCCTCCAGTGGCAGTGACATCACGGTCCCTTCGGCTCAGGGTCACGGAGGTTGGGGGATCAGATCTCGATGCACGTACGCAGCGCCGCCCCCGTACGCATCTGGTCCAGCGCCTCGTTGATCTCGGCCAGCGGCACGCGGTGCGTGATCAGCCCGGACAGGTCGATCCGCCCCGCACGCCAGAGCGCGATGACGCGTTCGTACGAGCGCAGCACGTCCCCGCCGCCGTACATGGAGGGCAGGATCCGCTTCTCGTCGAAGAACAGCTCGAACATGTTGAGCTGCAGGAAGTCGTCCATGGCGCCCGCGCCGACGACGACCAGCGTGCCGCCGCGCCGGGTGTTCTCGTATGCCGTACGGGCGGTCGCGGACTTGCCGACGACCTCGAAGACGTAGTCGAAGCCCTCGCCGCCGGTGATCTCCTGCTTGGCGTCGGCGAGTTCGTCCGGTGCGGCGGCCCGCGTGGCGCCGAACTTCAGTGCGGCCTCACGCCGCGACGCGACGGGGTCGACGGCCACGATCTCGGCGGCGCCCTTGAGCCGCGCGCCCTGGATCGCGGAGATACCGACGCCGCCGCAGCCGATCACGGCCACCGACGATCCGGCCTCCACGTCGGCCGTGTTGAGTGCGGCGCCGAGCCCCGTCGTCACGCCGCAGCCGATGAGCGCCGCGATGTCGAAGGGCACGTCGTCCGGGATGGGCACGGCGCAGGCGGCGTCGACGACGACCTCCTCGGCGAAGGTGCCGGTGCCCGCCATGCCGAAGACGTCTCCGCCGGGGCGTTTGAAGTTGGGGGTGCCCGCGTTCATGAACCCGGCGAGGCACAGTTCGGTCTGCCCGCGCTTGCAGGAGGGGCACTGGCCGCACGCGGGCAGCCAGCACACCACCACACGGTCACCGGGCTTGAGGTGCGTGACACCCTCGCCGACCTCCACGATCTCGCCCGCACCCTCGTGCCCGGGGATGAACGGCGCGGGCTGCGGCAGCACGCCGCCCATCGCGGAGAGGTCCGAGTGGCACAGACCGCAGGCCCGTATCCGGATCCTGACCCTGCCGGGGCCGAAGCCCACCGCCTCGACGTCGTCAAGCACCTCGAGCTTGTCCTGGCCGATCTCGTGCAGTACGGCTGCGCGCATGGTGCGGCTCCCCTCAGGAGTTCCGACGATCATGGATGGTCGACAACTGGTCGACGACTGTTCGACGACTGGTTCGGCGGTGATGAGCCTTCGGTGGTGACGAGTGATGACGCGTGATTACGAGTGTTCGACGACGGTGTCGGCGAGCACGGGAGCGTCGTCCCGCTCGACCGCACTGACCGACACCTGCACCCGGCCGTCCTCCTGCCACATCCGGATGCGCAGGGTCTCGCCCGGGAAGACGACCCCGGCGAAGCGTGTGCCGTACGAGCGGACGCGGGCCACGTCACCGCCCAGGACCGTGTCGACGACCGCCTTGAGCGTGATGCCGTAGGTGCACAGGCCGTGCAGGATCGGCCGGTCGAAGCCCGCGAGCTTGGCGAACTCGGGGTCGGCGTGCAACGGGTTCCAGTCGCCGGAGAGCCGGTAGAGCAGGGCCTGGTCCGGGCGTACGACCCGCTCGACGGTCCGGTCGGGCTCCCGCGAGGGCGGTTCGCGGCGCGTGGAGGGACCGCGGTCGCCGCCCCAGCCGCCCTCTCCGCGTACGAAGATCTGGGCGTCGCTGGTCCACAGCGGCCCGTCGTCGTCGGCCGCTTCGGTACGCAGGACGAGGACGGCCGCCTTGCCCTTGTCGTAGACGGCCGCGACCCGCGAGGTGGACACCGCCGTGCCCTTGACCGGGATCGGGCGGTGCAGCTCGATGGCCTGCCCGCCGTGCAGGACATGAGCGAGGTTCACCTCGATGCCGGGTGTGGACAGGCCGCCCACCACGCCCATACCGGCGCCCGCGACGGTCGCGAAGCTGGGCAGGACGTGCAGCCTGGACTCGAGGGTGTAGCGCAGCTCGTCGGGGTCGGTGGCGGGGTCGTCCCGGTCGGGGTTCGCACCCGCGCCGACACCGAGGTGGTAGAGCTGGACGTCCTTGTGGTCCCAGGCGATCTCGGTGGACCGGGGCTCGGCCGCGATGGCCCTGTCGGCGTCAATCGGCATGGAATTCCTGCTCCTCGCGGGGAAAAGACCTCGGTGCGGCCGTCCGCACCGTCGGTCGCACCGAGGTCGTCACTGGGCCGACCGGGAGACCCGCCCGTTCTAGAACGCGTTCCAGTCCGGCTGGCCCATGTATAGCCCAGCCGCCGGTACTTGTGAAGACCACTGACGCTACGTCAGATCTCATCGATCTCGTGGTCGCATGCGTAGGGACGGGCCTTCGCGTGCCGGTCGTATCGCCGCATCGCCGAGCGGCTCGGGGCGGCTACGGCTGGCCGTCGCGGCGGAACAGGGCTGCCCAGAGGAACGCTTCACCGAAGGACGGGGACTCCGGCGGTTCGTCGTGCATGCGGCGCAGTTCGACCTCCGTGAGGTCGGAGAAGATCCGGCGCAGGGACTCCGGCGTGTAGGCGAGGCCCCCGTGGAGACGGGACCCGCGGTAGAAGTCGGCGTCGGGCAGCTCCGACCCCATCGCGCCCGCCGCGAAGCAGGCGAGGCCGAACAGACCGCCGGGCGCGAGGAGCCGGTCCAGGAGTGCGAGATAGCTGATGCGGCGGTGCGGCGGCAGATGGTGGAAGCAGCCGGAGTCGTAGATCAGGTCGTAGGGACCGGTGAGTTCGGTGCCGGCCAGGGCGAAGGCGTCCCCGCAGTGGAACCGGACCACCACCCCGGACTCGCGGGCGCGGTCCTCGGCCCAGGCGATGGCCTCGGATGAGAGGTCGACGGCGTCCACGTCGAAGCCCAGCGAGGCGAGGTGGACGGCATTGCGTCCCGGACCGCATCCCAGATCGAGGGCGCGACCGCCGGTGATCAGACCGCGGTCGACGTACGAGACGAGGCTCTCGTCCGGCTTCGCCACGAAGAACGGAACCGGCTTGGAACGGTCCGCGTAGAAGCCGTCCCACCAGGAGGCCCCGTCGGTCGTCCAGCGATCGGCTTCCCGCGCGAACAGTCCGTCCAGGAGCCTGAGTACGTCGTCGACCGTGCGTATGTTCCTGTCCACGAGATCCACGAGATCCCCTTTCCCGATGCGGAGATCGTAGGCCTGACGGACACAAAAGCCCAGATCAGGTGGGGTGTTACGAATGCCGTGAGCGTCCGCGTGAGGGCTCGGCCGAGAGCGCGGGAGCCATCGGTCCTGGGGTGGGGACGCATGCCGCCCGCGCCCCCGCGGAAGGCTGTCATGGGGCCGATCCGAGCCGCGCCCGGCCGGGTTTCTGGACGGATCCACCAGACGGCGCCTCACGCGGCTGGCCGAGGGCGCCCAGCGCCCGGCCCCCCCCGGTGTCCGCCGTCACCCCTCGGTGCGACCGGCCCCGCCGGAGGCGCGCGGCAGCCACAGCAGCATCAGCAGCGCGCCGCCGACCAGCACCAGCGCGCCCGTACGGAACGCCAGCGCATAGCCCGCGGTCAGCGCCTCCGCGGAGGTGCCTCCAGCGGTGCGCGACGCCGCGATCGTCGACATCACGGCCAGACCGAGCGAACCGCCCATGACCCGCGAGGTGTTCACCAGACCGGACACCAGGCCGGCATCACCGGCGGGCGCTCCCGACGTCGCGAGGGAGGCGAGCGGCGTCGCCGCGAGACCGGCCCCGGCCATCATCAGGACGCCGGGCAGCATGATCGCGGTCAGATACGCCCCGTGGGCGCCCATCGTCGACTGCCAGCCGAAGCCGACGGCAGCCACCACCGTGCCGGCGACCGCGACGAACCGGGCGCCGAAGAGCCGCATGAAGCGCGGCGCGACCTTCGATCCGATGACGACCGCGAGCGAGCTCGGAACCAGTGCGAGCCCTGCCTCCAGCGGCGTGTAGCCGAGCACGTTCTGTGCGTACAGGGTCATGAAGAACCACATGCAGAACATGGCGGAGCCGCACAGGAACATCGCCGTGTTCGCCGACGACACCGCTCGCAGGCGGAACAGCTGCAGCGGCATCAGAGGGGTCCGGCTGCGCGCCTCGACCGCCAGGAAGAGGCCGAGCAGAACGAGCCCCGCACACAACGGGACCAGCGTCGCGGGCGCCGCCCACCCCTCGGCCTCCGTCTGCACGATGCCGTACGAGAGGGTGGCGAGCCCGCCGGTCACCAGCAGCGCGCCCGGCAGGTCGAGGCGCCGTCCGTCGCCGCCCCGGCTCTCGGTGATCCACAGCGCGGCCCCGGCCAGGACGAGGGCGCCGACGGGCACGTTGATCAGCAGCACCCACCGCCAGGACAGCACGTCCACCAGGACGCCGCCGACGAGGCCGCCGGCCGCGCCGCCGCCCGCACCGACCGCGGTCCAGGTCGCTATGGCACGCGCGCGTGCGGCTCCCTCCGGTACGGCCGAGGTGAGGATCGTCAGGGTGGACGGCGCGAGCACGGCCGCGCCGAGGCCCTGTGCGGCGCGTGCCGCGAGCAGCTGCCAGTCCTCCTGCGCGAGGCCGCCGGCGAGCGACGCGAGCGTGAACAGTCCGAGCCCTGTCAGGAACATGCGCTTGCGTCCGTACAGGTCCCCGGCCCGGCCGCCGAGCAGCATGAACCCTGCGAAGGCGATCGAGTACGCGTTGACGACCCACTGCAGCCCCGGGGCGGTCATCCCCAGGTCGGCCCGCATCGACGGCAACGCCACGTTGACGACGGACACGTCGAGGACGACGAGGAACTGACCGGCGCAGGCCGCGGCGACCACCAGCCATGTCGGCGGTGCGACACGGCGTACGGATGGGGAGGTTTCGGTGGCGGCTCGGACCATGCGCTTCATGCTCTCAAGCTCCCCGCGCTCCGTACATCGTGATTTCTCCGCAGGCCGCATCGGTCGCAGGGCCTAGGACCAGCACCCGCGGGCCGGGACGAGGGCCAGAGCCCAGGACGCCGCCTGGCCGCCCGGCCACAGAGAGGCGTGGCGAGCCGTCCGCGGACGGCGTCCGCACCAGGCCTGCGTCAGTCTCTCGGCAGCCCCAGGATCCGTTCCGCGACCACGTTCAGCTGCACCTGCGTCGTACCGCCCGCGATCGTCAGGCAGCGCGAGAGAAGGAAGCCGTGGACGGCCCGCTCGCCCGCGCCCTCCCGTACCGCACCCGCCGGGCCCAGCAGCTCGAGCGCCAGCTCCGCCACCTTCTGCTGGTGGGTGGTCTGGATGAGCTTGCGCACGGACGCGCCCGCTCCCGGCTCCACTCCCGACACCTGCTGGAGGGTCGTGCGCAGCCCGATGCAGGCGAGTGCGTGGGCCTCGGCCATGAGCGCGCCGACACGGGCCCTGCCGGCTCCGTCGAGGTCGGCGAGGCGTGCGATCAGCGCCTCCAGGCCGGTGTCGAACGCCAACTGGTCGGCCATGTGGACGCGTTCGTTGCCGAGCGTGTTGCGGGCGACCTGCCACCCCTCGTCGACCGCGCCGACGACGGCGTCTGCCGGCAGCAGCACGTCGTCGAACCACACCTCGTTGAACATCGATTCGCCGGTGATCTCCTTCAGCGGGCGGATGCCGATCCCGTCGGTGTGCTTCATGTCGACGACGAAGTAGGTGAGTCCCTTGTGCTTGGGCGCCTCGGTGTTCGTACGGGCGAGGAGGATGCCGTAGTCGGCTCGCTGGGCCGCGGACGTCCACACCTTCTGCCCGTTGATCCGCCACCGGCCGTCCGGGGTGCGCTCGGCGCTGGTCCGCAGCGAGGCGAGATCGGAACCCGCGCCGGGCTCGGAGAACAGCTGGCACCAGCGCAGGTCGCCGCGCAGCGTCGGCAGCAGATAGCGCTCCTTCTGCTCCTGCGTCCCGTACGCGATGAGTGAGGGCACGACCCACGTGGCGACGGACAGGTCGCTCAGGCGCACCCCGGCCGCCGTCAGCTCGGCCTGCACGGCGAGCTGCTGGACGGGCCCGGCGCCGAGACCGTACGGCTCGGGCAGGTGCGGAGCGGCGTAGCCGGTGGGGGCGAGCGCGCGGCGGGCGGCGGCAGGGTCGAGGCCGCGTACGCCTTCGATCACCTCCCGCGCCCGGGCCCGGTACGGCTCCGCCTCCGGAGGAAGCTCCAGCCGCAGCTCCCGGCGCGCCCCGCCCTCGGCCAGCCGGACGGCCCGCAGCCGGTGCGCGTCCCCGTTGCCCGCGAGCTGCCGCGCGACCAGCGCCCGGCGCAGATACAGATGCGCGTCGTGCTCCCAGGTGAACCCGATGCCGCCGAGGATCTGGATGCAGTCCTTGGCACAGGAGCACGCGGCGTCGAGCGCGCCACCGGCGGCGAGCGCGGCGACGAGCCCGGTGACGGCGCTGGGGGCGCCGGTCCTGCCCGCGGCAACGCTGGAGGCGCCGGTCCCGCCCGTAGCACCGCTGGAGGTGCCGGTCCCGCCCGTGACAACGCCGGGGGCGCCGGTCCCGCCCGTAGCACCACTGGAGGTGCCGGTCCCGCCCGTAGCAACGCTGGAGGCGCCGGTCCCGCCCGTGGCGCCCCACGGCTCCTCGTCCATGGCCCGTGCGGCGTCCCACACCAGCGCCCGCGCCTGCTCCACCCGCACCAGCATGTCCGCACACAGATGCTTGACGCCCTGGAAGCGGCCGATCGGCCGCCCGAACTGCTCACGCACCTTGGCGTACTGCGCGGCCGTGTCCAGCGCCCATGCCGCGGTGCCGCAGGCGTCGGCGGCGAGGACGAGGTCCGCGAGGTCGCGTACGCGCGCGGAGTCCACCGCGAGCACCCGGTCCGCCGACACCCGGGCGCCGTCCGCCGCGACCTCGGCGGTGGGCCGCGTCGGATCGGCGCTGTCGTGGGGCCGCACCACGAGGTCCGCGGCGTCGGCGGCGAGCCACACGGTGCCCTGCGCCGACGCGGCCGCCAGCACGAGCAGGTCGGCGTCGGCGCCGGACAGCACGGGCGGCGCGGTGCCGTCGAGCACATAGCCGCCCTCGTCACCGACGGCCGTCATCGTGCCGGTGCCGAGCGCCACGGCCCCGATACGCTCCCCGCACGCCAGCGCGCGCACCAGCTCGCCCGCCCCGGCCCGGTGCAGCACGGCCGATGCCAGCACGCTGGACAGATACGGCCCCGGAAGCGCGGCCCGCGCGGCCTCCTCCAGGACGACGGCGAGGTCGACGAGATCACCGCCTCCGCCGCCGTACTCCGCGGGAAGGTGCACGCCGAGCAGCCCCTGCCCGGCCAGCGCGTCCCAGTACGCCGGGCGGTCCCCGGCGCCCGGCGGCGCGTCGAGGAGCTTGCGCACCTCCTCCGGCGGCACGGTACGCCCGATCCAGCCGCGCACGGCCCCGGCCAGTTCCCGCTGCTCCCGCGTGATCCCGATCCCCATGCCGCGAGAGGGTAGAACACGTTTCATTCTGACGGAAGGCTGACGGAGAGTCAGATCCGGCCGTCCGTGCACACCCCGTCGCCCCAGGTGACGGAGGCGTACGGCAGCATGGGGACACCCACACGCCCGTACGAGACGCACCGCATCCGGCGCCCGCGCCCGCCCGAACCCGGAGGAAACCGCATGGCCGAGCCCGCCCAGCCCACCCCACAGGCACAGGCACAGGCCCCGACGCCGAAGCCCGACGTCCTCGCCGCGTTCGAGGCGGCCAAGGGCTTCATGCCGGTGTCCGAAGGGCTCACGCTGTACGCGGCGGCGGTCGAGGCGGGGCGACTCGGGCTTCCGCTCCTCGAGGTCGGTACGTACTGCGGCCGCTCCACCATCCTGCTCGCCGACGCCGCCCGCGCGGCCGGCGTCACCGCGCTCACGGTCGACCACCATCGCGGCAGCGAGGAGCAGCAGCCGGGCTGGGAGTACCACGACCCGGAGACCGTCGACCCCGAGATCGGCCGGATGGACACGCTGCCCCTCTTCCGCCGGACCCTCCACAAGGCGGGCCTTGAGGACCACGTCATCGCGCTCGTGGGCCGCTCGCCGCAGGTCGCGCGGCTCTGGAACAGCCCGCTCGGCCTGCTGTTCATCGACGGCGGCCATACGGACGAGCACGCGACCGGCGACTACGAGGGCTGGGCGCCGCACGTTGCCGAGGGCGGCCTGCTGGTGATCCACGACGTGTTCCCCGACCCGGCCGACGAGTTCACCGGCCAGGCCCCGTACCGCGTCTACCTCAGGGCCCTGGAGTCGGGTGCGTTCCGTGAGGTCTCGGTGACCGACTCGCTGCGCGTCCTGCGCCGAACCGGCCCGGGCGCCTGACCTCGCGGTTAGAGTCGCCCCGTGTCGTACGCATTCCCGGACAGCGATCCCCGTCCGCCGCACCGGCCCCGTCGCGGGCCGCTGACCGTGGCGGTCGCGGCCTCCGTCGCGGCGGCGCTCGCGGGGTGGCTCGTCTGGCAGGCGGTGGCCGACTCCGGCGAGGGCGGGACTCCGGGCGCCGCACCCTCGTCGCAGCAGCGGCCGTCCACAGGGGCGGGCGCGTCCGCCTCACCCGCACCCTCAGACCAGGGCACGCCCGACGAGAGCGCGGACGAGGACAAGAACGACGACAAGGCCACCGGAACCACGTCGTCCGCCCCCGCCGCCACCGGCCCCCTCAAGGGCAAGGTCGTCGTCATCGACCCGGGCCACAACCCAGGGAACTTCCGCCACACGGCCGAGATCAACCGGCTCGTGGACATCGGCACGAACCGCAAGGCGTGCGACACGACCGGCACATCCACGAACAGCGGCTACACCGAGGCCCGGTTCACGCTCGACGTCTCCCGCCGGCTACGGACGCTGCTCGAAAAGCAGGGGGCGACCGTCCGGTTCACACAGGACGGCGACCGCGCCTGGGGCCCGTGCGTCGACGAGCGCGCCCGTATCGGCAACAAAGCGCACGCCGACGCCGTCGTCTCCGTGCACGCCGACGGCTCCGCAGCCGGAAACCGCGGTTTCCACGTGATCCTCCCCGGGTCCGTGAAGGCGGGCATCGCCGACACCCGCGCGATCGTCGGCCCCTCGCGCGAGCTGGGCGAACGCATCGCGGGCAACTTCGTCCGGGCGACCGGCAGCGCGCCCTCCAACTACGTCGGCAACGGCACGGGCCTCGTCGTCCGCCGGGACCTGGGCGGGCTCAACCTCTCCACCGTTCCCAAGGTGTTCATCGAGTGCGGCAACATGCGCGACAGCAAGGACGCGGCCCTGCTGACGAGCGGCGCATGGAGGCAGAAGGCGGCGCAGGGGATCTCTGAGGGAATCGTGAGTTTCCTGCGGGGGTAGGCCCCGGTAGCCACTGTCCCGGAAGACACCCCGAGCGGCCGGACGATAATGTCGTCCGTACGATCTGGGGGGCCATCCCCGCGCTTCGCACCGCGAGCATCGCGGCCCACGGCGGCCGACAGCGCGCCGGTACGGCGACAGCGACGCCCACCGACGACCGATGAGACGACGACGAAGGATCTGAAGTGAATATCCGCTCCCTCACTAGAGGCGACGGCGTGGTGATCGGAGCAGCGGTGCTGCTGTTCGTCGCCTCGTTCCTCGACGTAATCGGCTGCAGCGGCAGCTTCTGTGACTCGGCCCCAAGCTCCAACTCCTGGGACCTCCTCGGGCTCGCCCTCGGTACGTTCATGACCGGCGTGATCGGTGCCGCGCTGATCGTGGTCGCCCGCGCGCTGCCGCAGCCGCGCAAGGTCGCGGGTCTGGAGCTCGGGCCGCTCGGCGTCGCGCTGACCATCGCCGCCGCGTGGAGCTCGCTCTGGTGGATCATCGACGCGGAGAACGCCGGCGCCGGCCTCATCCTCGGCCTCATCGCCTCCCTGATCCTCGCCGGTGGCGCGATCGCGACCCCGCTCGTGCCCGCCCTGAAGGGCGCCCTGCTCCCCGCCCCGCGCCCGGTGGCCCCGAGCCCCTACGGCGCCCAGCCGCCGGCTGGCTACGGCTACCCGGGCGCCCAGCAGCAGCCCTACGGCGCCCAGCCCGGCCAGCCCCAGCCCGGCCAGCCGTACGGTGCCCAGCCCGGTCAGCCGCAGCCGGGTCAGCCGCAGCAGACCCAGGCCCCGCAGGCGCAGGCTCAGCCTCAGCCGGCGGCGGAGTTCTCGCCGTTCTGGTTCGCCGTACCGGTGCCGCGTCCGCTGTTCGCGGAGGACGGCTCGGGGACGCCGATCGCCGAACTCGCCCCCGGCACCTGGTACCTGGCCGTCGACCAGCGCGGCCCGGCCCTGGTGGCCCAGACGCAGGACGGCCGCCGCGGCGTGCTGCAGGACACCTCGGGCATCCAGCGCGGCTGACGCCGCACGCCGAACCCCGTTCGTCGGCCCCTCGCCCTTCCGGGCGGGGGGCCGTTGCCGTACAGTCACCGGCCGACGGCACTATCTGACGTACCGTCAGTCAGGCGATGAGACCGCGACCGGAAGGGGCCCGGCATGCGCCTCGGACTCGCACTCGGCTACTGGGGCCGCGGCCCGGACCCCCGCCACCTCGAGCTCGCCCGCGAGGCGGAACGGCTCGGCTACGACTCCGTGTGGACCGCCGAGTCCTGGGGTTCCGACGTCTTCACGCCGCTGACCTGGATCGCGGCCCACACGTCACGTATCCGGCTTGGCACCGCCGTCGCGCAGATGGCCGCCCGCTCCCCCACCACCACGGCGATGCACGCGCTCACGCTCGACCATCTCTCGGGCGGCCGGATGATGCTGGGCCTCGGCCTGTCCGGGCCGCAGGTCGTCGAAGGCTGGTACGGGCGTCCGTTCCCGAAGTCGCCGCTGACCGCGACCCGCGAGTACGTGGACGTGATCCGCCAGGTGCTCCGCCGCGAGGCGCCCGTCGAACTCGACGGACGGTTCCACGCCCACCCGTACCGCGGCGGCGACGGCACCGGGATCGGCAAGCCGCTGAAGCCGATCACCCACCCCCTGCGCGCCGACCTGCCGATCCTGCTCGGCGCCGAGGGCCCGAAGAACATCGCGCAGACGACGCAGATCGCGGACGGCTGGCTGCCGCTGTACTGGTCGCCGATGCGGACGGACGCGTACGAGGCGTCGCTGACCGGCCTGCGCGAGGGCTTCCTCGTCGCTCCGATGGCCCGCGCGAAGGTCTGCGACGACGTCTCCGAGGGCCTGCTGCCCGTCAAGGCGATGCTCGGCTTCTACATCGGCGGCATGGGCCACGCCTCGCGCAACTTCCACGCCGACCTGATGGCCCGTATGGGATACGCGGAGGAGGCACGGCGTATCCAGGAGCTCTTCCTCGCGGGGCGGCGCGAGGAGGCCGTGCTCGCCGTGCCCGACGCGTTCGCGGACGAGATCTCCCTGGTCGGACCGCGTGAACGCATCGCGGAGCGGCTGGAGTTGTGGCGCAAGGGGCCGGTCACGGACCTGCTCGTGCTCGCACCGGACCCGCACACGCTACGGGTGCTGGCGGAGCTGAACGCATAGCCTGACGAGCAGCAGGTCCGGCGCACGGGGTTTCGCGACCCCACAAGCGGCAATCCCAGAGGTATGTCGCCTCGATATCCGAACGGCACCAAGCAGGCGGGTACGGTCATCGCGACCGTCGCCGACATCGCGGCCGTCATCCTCGGCCTGTGGATCCTGATGTACCTGCTGGACGCGAACCGCGCGAACGACCTCGTGCAGTTCGTCCATGAGGCCGCCCGCTGGCTGGCGGGCTGGTCCCACGACCTGTTCACGTTCGACGCGGAGTGGGCGCGCGTCGTCGCGGGCTACGGCCTGGCGGCGGTCGTGTACCTCGTCGCCGGGCACGGGATCGCCAACCGGCTACACCGAGACTGACGACAGCGGGCCGCTGCGTACAGCACTCGCTGCGTGCAGCGGCCGCTCTGCGCTGCGGCCGCTATGCGCTGTGGCCGCTATGCGCAGCAGTCCGGGTCCAGGCCCGTCGGCAGGCGCTCCCCGCCGAACACCGCGCAGGTCGCCTCGTCGCCGCCGAGGGCCGCGACGGCGAGCAGCACGGAACCGGCCGTCCAGGTCGTCAGCTCCTCGGGCCAGATCACCCCGTCGTCGAAGACGTAGCCCGTCCAGTACAGGCCCGACTCCGGGTCGCGCAGGTGCTGGATGGACTGCAGGATCTCCAGGGCCCGGTCGGACTCGCCCGTCGCCCAGAGCGCCAGGGCGAGTTCGGCCGATTCGCCGCCGGTCACCCAGGGGTTGGGGACGACGCAGCGTACGCCGAGTCCGGGGACGACGAAGCGCTCCCAGCCCTCCTCGATACGGGACTTGGCCTCGGCGCCGGTGAGGGCTCCGCCGAGGACCGGGTAGTACCAGTCCATCGAGTAGCGGTCCTTGTCGAGGAACCGCTCGGGGTGGCGGCGTATCGCATGGCGGAGCGCCCCGACCGCGAGCTCCCAGTCCGGCTGCGGCTCCTCGCGCTGCTCGGCGATGGCGAGCGCGCAGCGCAGCGCGTGGTGGACGGAGGAGCAGCCCGTGAGCAACGCGTCCGTGACGGGCGTGCCGTCCGCCTCCCGCTTCCAGCCGATCTGGCCGCCGGGCTGCTGCAGCTCCAGCACGAACTCGACGGCTGCGCGGACCGTGGGCCACATGCGGTCCAGGAAGGTGTCGTCGCCGGTGGCGAGGTAGTGGTGCCAGACGCCCACGGCGATGTACGCGCAGAAGTTGGTCTCGCTGCCGCGGTCGGTGACGGCGTCCGGGTCGCCGTCGGCGTAGGCGGCGTACCAGGAGCCGTCCGGGTTCTGGTGCCGCGCCAGCCACTCGTACGCGCGGGCGGCCGCCTCGTGCTCACCGGCCGCGTCCAGGGCCATCGCCGCCTCGGTGTGGTCCCACGGGTCGAGATGGTGCCCGCGGAACCACGGGATGGCACCGTCCTCGCGCTGGACCGCGAGGAGGGCCCGGACGGTGGCGGCGGCCTGCCGGGCGGTGAGGACGCCGGGCAGGACGAGGTGTTCGGTCCTCTCGGGGCTCGTCACGCCTGGGCCGCCCCGGCCGCCACGCGGGTGTCCTCGGCCGCCGCGGCCTCCGGGAGGTGCGGCTTGGTGGCGTACGCGACGAAGCTCTTGCCGACGACCGGGTTCAGCAGCTGCTCCGCGACCCGCGTGACCAGCGGCTTCTTCATGATGTCCCAGACCAGCAGCTTGTGGTACGCGCGCACGGGCAGCGCCTTGTCGTTGTCGACCCCGAACGCGCACTTCAGCCACCAGTACGGCGAGTGCAGGGCATGGGCGTGGTGGGTGCCGTAGGGCTTGAGACCGGCCTCGCGCATCTTGGCGAGCAGCTCGTCCGCCTTGTAGATGCGGATGTGGCCGCCCTCGACCTCGTGGTACGCGTCGCTGAGGGCCCAGCACACCTTCTCGGGACCGTACCGGGGCACGGTGACGGCGATACGGCCGCCCGGCTTCAGCACCCGCACCATCTCGGCGAGCACGCCCTTGTCGTCGGGGATGTGCTCCATGACCTCGGAGATGATCACGACGTCGAAGGACTCGTCGGGGAAGGGCAGCGCGAGGGCGTCGCCCTCCATGGCGGTGGCCGTGGCGCCCGCCGGGGCCTCGCCCGCCTCCTTCATCGCCGCGAACCACTTGGCGACCTCGCGGATCTCCTCACCGTTCTGGTCGAGCGCCACGACCTGCGCGCCGCGCCGGTAGCACTCGAAGGCATGCCGTCCGGCACCGCATCCGAGGTCCAGCACGCGGTCGCCCGGGGCGAGCGGGAACCGGGAGAAGTCGACGGTCAGCACGTGGCCCTGCTTTCGCGGTCGGGGGTGGGGGTGGGGGCGGCGTCTGTGGAGGCGGTGCTTGTGGGGTCGCTGTCCACGAGGGCCGCGGAGCGGCTGAGGCTGGTGGGCGCGGAGCGCCTGGTATCCCGGCCTGCGGAGCGGCCGAGGCCCCAGGGCGCGGAGCGCCCCGTGGCCGGGGCGGCCGCGGAGCGGCCGGCGCGGGCGATCGCCTCGCGGTACCGCTCCGCGGTACCGCGAGCAGCCTGCGCCCACGTGAACTTCCGCAGCACCCGCTCCCGCCCGGCGGAGCCCAGCCGTACCCGGAGCTCGGGGTCGCCCAGGAGCCGGCTGAGCCCAGCGGCCAGCGCCCCGGCGTCGCCGGGCGGCACCGCGAGGCACGTCTCGCCGTCGGCCCCGGCGACCTCCGGGATGGCTCCGCCCGTCGTCGCGACGAGGGGCGTCCCCGTCGCCATGGCCTCCGCGGCGGGCAGCGAGAACCCCTCGTACAGGGAGGGGACGCAGGCGACCTGGGCGGACCGCACCAGGTCGACGAGCTCGGCGTCCGTGATGCCCTTGACGAACTCGACGGCGCCTTCGAGCCCGTACCGCTCGATGGCCTGGGCCACCGGCCCGTCCTCGGCGCGCTTGCCGACGACGACGAGGTGCGCGGCGGGGTTCTCGGTCCGCAGCTTCGCCAGTGCCTCGATCAGGTAGACGAGCCCCTTGAGCGGTACGTCCGCGCTGGAGGTCGTCACGATCCGCCCCGGCACCTCGGCCACGGAAGGGTCGGGCGAGAACAAGTCGGTGTCGGCCCCGATGTGCACGACGTGGATACGGTCCTCGCGCACTCCGAGGTGGTCGACGATCTCCTGACGCGACGTACCGGAGACGGTGAGCACCGACGGCAGGCGCCGCGCGACGCGCTTCTGCATGCGCGTGAAGGCGTACCAGCGGCGGACGGAGGCGCGGCGCTTCCAGTCCTCCGCCGCGTCGAGTTCGAGCTGCCGGTCGACGGTGATGGGGTGGTGGATGGTGGTGACGAGCGGGGCACCGAGCGCCGATACGCCGCCCAACAGGCCGTATCCGAGGGTCTGGTTGTCGTGGACGACGTCGAACTCGCCGCGTCGCGCGCGCAGGTGGCGCCGGGCGCGCAGCGAGAAGGTCAGCGGCTCCGGGAAGCCGCCGGTCCACATCGTGCCGACCTCGAGGGCGTCGATCCAGTCGCGGTACTCGTCGCGCTTGGGCGTACGGAAGGGGTCGGGCTGCCGGTACAGGTCGAGGCTGGGCAGCTCGGTGAGTGTGAGTCCCTCGAGCCCCTCGCCCTCGTCGAGCACGGGGTAGGGCTGGGCGCCGATCACCTCGACCTGGTGGCCGAGCCGTACGAGTTCGCGCGAGAGGTGCCGTACGTAGACGCCCTGGCCTCCGCAGAACGGATTCCCTTTGTAGGTGAGAAGTGCGATGCGCAGCGGCCGGTCACTGGCGAAATCGGCGGAGCCCGCACGAGAGCCTGCCCCCATGGCCTCAGCGGTCACTCCGGACCCCCTTCTCACGACACTTTCACGCGAGACTACGCGTGGGCGGTAATCTAGAACAAGTTTCAGACTTGATCGCTCAAGGACCACTGAATCTACCGGCAGGTAGCGGCGCTGTGAGCGGCGGATCAGGTGATTCGCACCACGGCCTGCACGCGCTGTGCGCGCGCCCTGCCATGCTGTGTCATCGCTTTTCCGTGTTCTTCCTCGCTCTTGCAGCTGAACGTCATGGAACGGGACCTATGCCTGCGGAAGTCAAGATCGCGCACTCGGCGACCCCTCCGCTCACCGAACGTCAGGAGGCGCGCCGCCGCCGGATCCTGCACGCCAGTGCGCAACTGGCCAGCAGGGGCGGTTTCGACGCGGTGCAGATGCGCGAGGTGGCCGAGTCCTCGCAGGTCGCGCTGGGCACGCTCTACCGGTACTTCCCGTCGAAGATCCATCTGCTGGTCGCCACCATGCAGGACCAGCTGCAGCACATGCACACGACGCTGCGCAAGCGCCCGCCGTCCGGCGAGTCGCCCGCCGAGCGGGTCGCCGAGACCCTGATGCGCGCCTTCCGCGCGCTCCAGCGCGAGCCGCACCTCGCGGACGCCATGGTGCGCGCCCTGACGTTCGCCGACCGCAGCGTCAGCCCCGAGGTCGACCAGGTCTCGCGTCAGACGACGGCGATCATCCTCGACGCCATGGGCATCGACGACCCGACCCCCGACCAGCTCTCGGCGGTCCGGGTCATCGGCCACACCTGGCACTCGGCGCTCATCACCTGGCTCTCCGGCCGCGCCTCGATCGCCCAGGTCAAGATCGACATTGAGACGGTGTGCCGACTGATCGACATCACCGCGCCACAGAAGTGACCGCGGCTACTCGTCAGCTGCTCTTCGGGCGCGTCAGCTACTCCTCCGGCCTCAGCTACCCCTCCGGCCTCGCTACTCCTCTGGCCTCAGCTGCTCCTGCGGCCCTCCGGCCTCGGCTACTGCTCGGGCGGGAAGACCGGTTCCCCGGACCCGTTGAGCGTGATCGTGATCGCCTCCACCGGGCAGCCCTCCGCGGCGGCGAGCACCTGCTCGTTCGCGTCCGTGTCCGGGTCGACGGCGTGTGACTGGCGGGCGGAGTCGAGGCGGAAGCGGTCCGGGGCGTGGTTGGTGCACATCGCGGCGCCGATGCAGAGGGAACGGTCGACCTCCACGTGCCAGCGATCGCCCATCAGGCTTCCGCCCCCTCGTCCGCAGCGGCAGTGGCGGCGGTGGCAGGCGACTCGTACCCGGCGGGCAGGTGGATCATCTTGTGCTCCAGGTACTCGCCGTACCCCTCGGGCCCGAACTCGCGCCCGAGCCCGGAATTCTTGTAGCCGCCGAAGGGGCCCAGCATGTCGAGGCTGAAGGTGTTGACGGAGTAGGTGCCGGTGCGGACCCGGCGGGCGACGTCGATGCCGTGGGCCACGTCCGCCGTCCAGACGCTGCCGCTCAGGCCGTAGTCGGAGTCGTTGGCGATCTTCACGGCCTCGGTCTCGTCGCCGTACGGGAGCAGGCAGACGACCGGGCCGAAGATCTCCTCGCGGGCGATCCGCATGGAGTTGTCGACGTCGCCGAAGAGTGTGGGCTCGACGTACCAGCCGCGCTCCATGCCTGCCGGACGCCCGCCCCCCGTAAGGACCTTGGCGCCCTCCTCCTGCCCGATGCGGATGTAGTCGAGGTTGCGCTGCTGCTGGCGCCGGGCGACGAGCGGGCCGACCTGGGTGGCCGGGTCGAGCGGGTCGCCGACCACGAGGGCGCTCGCCGCGGCGGCGAAGGCGTCGGCGAACTCGTCGTAGCCGGAGCGGGGTACGAGGATGCGGGTCTGGGCGACGCAGGCCTGGCCGTTGTTCATCCAGGCGGCCGGGACGATGCCCTGCACGGTCGTGTCGAGGTCGGCGTCCGGCAGGACCACGGCCGCCGACTTGCCGCCAAGCTCCAGCGTCACGCGCGTGAGGTTGCGGGAGGCCACCTCCATGACGCGTTTGCCCCCGGCGACGGACCCCGTGAAGGACACCTTGTCGATGCCGGGGTGGCCGACCAGGTACTCGCTCACCTCGCGGTCCGCCGGGAGGATCGACAGCACGCCGTCCGGCAGCCCGGCCTCCTTGACGATGTCGGCGAGGATGTACGCGTCGAGGGGGGACTCGGGCGACGGCTTGAGGACGGCGGTGCAGCCGGCGAGCAGCGCGGGCGCCAGCTTGGCGGCGGCCGTGAACTGCGGGACGTTCCACGGCACCACGGCCGCCACGACGCCCACGGGCTCGCGCCGCACGAGGATCTTCCCGAGGACGCCGTCCCGCTCCTCCTCGTACGTGAAGGAGCGCGCGACCGTGATCGCGGCGTCCCACACCATCATCGCGCCGAGCGCCTGCGCGAGGACGCCCCAGGAGTACGGGGCGCCGTTCTCGGAGGAGATGACGCGGGCGATCTCCTCGTGGCGCACCGCGATGGCGTCCTTGATCCGGCCGACGACATCGATCCGCTCGTCGAGCGTCATCCGCGGCCAGGGCCCCTCGTCGAAGGCCGTGCGCGCGGCGGCGACCGCGCGGTCGACATCGGCGGGCGCGGCGTGCGGCACGCGGCCGATGACCTCCTCGGTGTGCGGCGAGATCACCTCGATGACGTCCTTGCCGAGGGGGTCGGTCAACTCCCCGCCGATGAACAGCTGTCCGTGTTCCACGAGCTCGGTCATGGCCGACTGCCTCCTGGGGCTGGGCGACGATCCTGTGGCGATCACGTCTGGCGATCACGTCTGGCGATCACGTCTGGCGATCACGTCTCCTGACGCAGTTTCAGAACTGATACCAGTTCTAGTGGGAGGAGTCCATGGAGTCCACAGGCATCCAGCGAATGCTGGCGGAGCCGCACCAGAGCCGAATCACGGCGCCCAATGCAACAGGTTCTACTAGAGTGAGAGCGAGGGCGGACAAGCGAGGGCGACAACACGACAACGCTGCCCGGCCGACGAGTATCTGACGATGCGTAAGGGGATCCGATGACAAGGGTGACCGACCACGGCGCCGGCGTGCAGTCCATCCAGGTCCCCATCCCGGACAACCCACTCGGCCACACCCTGGTGTACCTCCTCGACACCGACCGTGGACCGGTGCTGATCGACACCGGCTGGGACGACCCTGCCTCCTGGGACACCCTCGCCGACGGCCTGACGGCATGCGGCACCTCGGCCGCGGAGATCCACGGGGTCGTCATCACCCACCACCACCCCGACCACCACGGCCTCTCGGCCCGGGTCCGCGAGGCGTCCGGCGCCTGGATCGCCATGCACGCGGCGGACGCCTCCGTCGTACGCCGCACGCAGGAGAACCCTCCCGAGCGCTGGTACGCGTACATGGCCGACCGGCTCACCGCGGTCGGCGCGCCCGAGGAGCACGTGGCCCCGCTGCTGGCCGCGCTCACGTCGGGCAAGGCCCGCCCCCTGCCGGGCTTCGACGCGGCCGTACCCGACCACGACATCGTCCCCGGCGAACTCCTCGACCTGCCCGGCCGCCGCCTCCGCGCGATCTGGACACCGGGCCACACCCCCGGCCACGTCTGCCTGCACCTGGAGGAGAACCACCCGGCGGGCCTCCCCGGCCGCGGCCGCCTCTTCTCCGGCGACCACCTGCTCCCGGAGATCACCCCGCACATCGGCCTGTACGAGGACCCCGACGACGCGACCGTCACCGACCCGCTGGGCGACTACCTCGACTCGCTGGAGCGGGTCGGCCGCCTGGGCGCGGCGGAGATCCTCCCCGCCCACCAGCACGCCTTCACGGACGCCGCGTCCCGCGTACGCGAGCTGCTGACCCACCACGAGGCCCGCCTCACCGATCTCCTCACCCACCTCGCCCACCCCCTCACCCCCTGGCAGCTCGCCGAACGCATGGAGTGGAACCGCCCCTGGAACCAGATCCCCTACGGCTCCCGCACCATCGCGGTATCGGAGGCGGAGGCCCACCTGCGCCGCCTGGTGAAGCTGGGGCGGGCGGAGGCGGTGGCGGGGAGCGATCCGGTGGCGTATGTGGCGGTGTGACCTCCGCTGCGCGCTCGCGCGGAGGGGTCTCGGGACGAGCACGTACCGACCGGTAAAGTGACCGGGTCATCCACGCTGTGCAGGGGGAAGCCGGTGCGAATCCGGCGCTGATCCCGCAGCCGTGAGCCGCCCCGTGCATCTGGGAGCGGTGAGCCGGAATGCCCTGAGCGGACGTGCATGGCTCCTGTCGCCGGCAGCAGCCGGTGACCGGCACCGTCGAGGCATACGGAGCCGGAGCCGCCCGGTGCCTGCGTGTGCCCGTGCTGCCCGGCTCCCCGCAGGGAGAGCCGAAGGGGCTGTTGCGCCCCGGAGGCGAACCGAGCAACACGAGAGAGGCACCCGCCGATCATGAACGTTCGCCGCAGCGCCGCGGTACTGGCAGCCGTCGCCGCGATCGGCGCGGCCGCGGCTCCGGCCGCCCTCGCGGACGAGGCGTCCCCGTCGCCGTCCGTCGCGCTTCCCTCCGGGCTCTACGGCACGTCCGACCCTACGTACGACGGTGTGTGGCGGCAGTCCCTCGCGCTGCTCGCGCAGGACACCGTGGGTGTGAAGCCCGCCACGAAGGCCGTCGACTGGCTCGTCGGGCAGCAGTGCGCGAACGGGGCGTTCGCCGCGTACCGCGCCGACACCGGCAAGGCGTGCGACGCCAAGCTCATGGTCGACACCAACAGCACGGCCGCCGCCGTCCAGGCCCTGGCCGCGCTCGGCGGGCACGGCGCCGAGACCGGCAAGGCCGTCGCCTGGCTGAAGTCCGTGCAGAACGAGGACGGCGGCTGGGGGTACGCGGCGGGCGGGGCCAGCGACGCGAACTCGACGTCCGTCGTCGTCGGGGCGCTTGTGGCGGCGGGTGAGAAGCCCGCCGAGGTCGTGAAGGTCGGCAAGTCGCCGTACGACGCGCTGCTGAAGCTGTCCCTGCCGTGCGACGGCGACGGCGCGGGTGCCTTCGCCTACCAGCCGGACAAGAAGGGCAAGCTGGCCGCCAACGCGGACGCGACCGCCGCGGGTGTGATCGGAGCGCTGGGCAAGGGCCTCGTGGCCAAGCCCGGCGGGGAGGCGGGGGCCAGTAAGAAGGCTGAGAGCTGCACCGACTCCGGCACGCTCACCCCCGAGCAGGCCGCCGCCAACGGCGCCTCCTACCTCGCCCACGCCGTCGAGAAGGACGGCTACCTGAAGTCCGCGCTCGCCGGAGCCGCGGACCAGCCCGACTACGGCAACACGGCGGACGCGGTCGTCGCACTCGCCGCACAGGGCGGCGCCGAGCAGGCCCAGAAGCCCCTGAAGTGGCTGGAGCGGAACTCCGCGGACTGGGCGAAGCAGAACGGCCCCGCCGCCTACGCCCAGCTGATCTTCGCCGCCCACGCCACGGGTACCGCCGCGGACGACTTCGGCGGCGGGGACTTGGTCTCCCTGCTCAACGAGACGGGTCCTGCCCCGCAGCACACGCCCCAGCAGAAGGGCGCCAAGGACGTCTCCACGCAGGTCAACTCCGGGTATGGCGTCTACTGGATCGTCGGCGTCGGCCTCGTCGCCGGTATCGGCATCGGCTTCCTGCTCAGCGGCCGCAACAAGAACCAGCAGCAGCTGTGACACCGCAGTACCCGATACGGCAGTACCCGATACGGCGGCGCCTCCCCCTCCGCGGCCTCGGCGTCCTCGGTCTGCTGCTCGCCGTGCTCGGCGGCCTGCTCGGCACGGCCGGGCCCGCGCAGGCCGTCGGTTACCGCTACTGGTCGTTCTGGGAGCGGGACGGCGGCGGATGGACGTACGCCACACAGGGGCCGTCGTTCCTGCGCCCGGAGGACGGGACTGTGCAGGGCTTCCGGTTCGCGGTGAGCGAGGACTCGCAGGACTCCACGAAGCCGCGCGGGGACGCCGGGTTCGCGGCGATCTGCGCCGGCACCCCGGCGAAGGACGGCACCAAGCGGGTCGCGCTCGTCCTCGACTTCGGCACGTCCGATGACGCGCCCGACGGCGAGACGCCGCCGAAGCCGCGTACCGCCTGCGCGCGCGTCGCCGAGGACGCGACCACCGCCGACGCGCTCGCCGCCGTCGCGGGGCCGCTGCGGTACGACGGCAACGCGCTGCTGTGCGCCATCGCGGGCTATCCGCAGACGGGGTGCGGCGAGCAGGTGTCGTCCGGCTCATCCGGCTCATCCCGCTCGTCCGGCTCGTCCGGTTCCGGTGAGCGTCCCGCCACCTCGCCGGCAGCGGATCCCACGTCCACGTCCGCCTCGGGCGGTGCCGAGGGGGACGACAGCGGGCCGTCGCTGGGGCTCGCTGCCGGCCTCGCAGCCGTCGCCCTGCTCGGCGCCGCCGCCGTCTGGCAGGCGCGCCGCCGCCGCGGCTGAACCGGGGGCTCGACGACGATGACCACCGGCGAGCGCACGCCACGCGAAGGACCCCACCCGCGGCTCGCGGCACAGCGCCCGGATCCGCCAAGTCCGGCGTCAGCCGCGCCCCGCCGTAGGCTCGCCCCCCAGGCGAACCGCAGCAACGCCCTGCATCCCGGTGCCTGGTGGATCTGGGCGCTCGGGCTCGGGACCGCCGCGTCGCGGACCTCGAACCCGTTGCTGCTCGCGCTCCTCATCGGGGTCGCCGGGTACGTCGTCGCGGCACGGCGGACGGAGGCGCCCTGGGCGCGCTCCTACGGTGCCTTCGTCAAGCTCGGGCTGGCGGTGATCGGCATCCGGCTGGTGTTCGCGGTGTTCCTGGGATCGCCGATTCCCGGCACGCACACCGTCGTCAGCCTGCCCGAGATCCCGCTGCCCGACTGGGCGCAGGGCGTGCGCGTCGGCGGCCGGGTGACCGCCGAGGCCCTGGTCTTCGCGCTGTACGACGGGTTGAAGCTGGCAACGCTGCTGATCTGCGTGGGCGCGGCCAACGCCCTCGCCAATCCGGCACGGCTGCTCAAGTCACTGCCCGGTGCCCTGTACGAGGCGGGTGTCGCCGTCGTCGTCGCGCTGACGTTCGCGCCGCATCTCATCGCGGACGTGCAGCGGTTGCGGGCCGCGCGGCGGCTGCGCGGGCGGCCGGACACCGGCCTTCGGGGGCTGCTGCAGGTCGGACTGCCGGTCCTGGAGGGTGCGCTGGAGCGCTCGGTGGCACTGGCTGCGGCGATGGACGCGCGCGGGTACGGGCGGACCGCCCGGGTCCCGGACGCCGTCCGGCGCACCACCGCCGTGCTCACCCTAGGCGGGCTCGTCGGGGTGTGCGCCGGAACGTATGGGCTGCTCACCGCGGAGGGCACGGCCTACGGCCTGCCCGTGCTGCTCGCCGGGCTCGTGGCCGCGCTGGCCGGACTGCGGCTGGGCGGCCGCCGGTCCGTGCGCACCCGGTACCGGCCGGACGTGTGGGGCCCCCGGTCCTGGCTGGTCGCCGCCTCGGGGATGGCGGTCGCGGCGGCGCTGATCGTCTCCGCCTCGTACGACCCCGCGGCCCTCCGCCCCGGCGTCGTACCGCTGTCCGCGCCCACGCTGCCGCTGCTGCCCGCGGCGGCGGTGCTGCTGCTGGGGCTGCTTCCGGCGCTCGTGGCACCCGCCCCTCCGCCGCGCACCTCAGGCACCGCCATGCCCGAGGCCACGGCCAAGGCCAGGCCCACGTCCACTGCCAGGCCCACGGCCAAGGCCCCTTCGGAACCCTCCGCCGCACCCCGCCGGTCCGACCTCTCCAAGGAACCCTCATGATCCGTTTCGAGGATGTCTCCGTGACGTACGAAGGCGCCTGCGCCACCACGGTGCGCGGGGTCGACCTCACCGTTCCCGAGGGCGAATTGGTGCTCGTCGTCGGCCCGTCCGGGGTCGGGAAGTCGACGCTGCTGGGGACGGTCAGCGGCCTTGTGCCGCACTTCACGGGCGGCACGCTGCGCGGCCGCGTCACCGTGGCCGACCGGGACACCCGTACCCACAAGCCGCGCGAACTCGCCGACGTCGTCGGCACCGTCGGGCAGGACCCGCTCTCCCACTTCGTGACGGACACGGTCGAGGACGAACTCGCATACGGCATGGAGTCGCTGGGGCTGCCGCCGGACGTGATGCGGCGACGCGTCGAGGAGACGCTCGATCTGCTCGGGCTCGCCGATCTGCGCGACCGGCCCATCGCCACGCTGTCCGGCGGGCAGCAGCAGCGCGTGGCCATCGGCTCCGTCCTCACCCCGCATCCGCGGGTGCTGGTCCTCGACGAGCCGACGTCCGCCCTCGACCCCGCGGCGGCGGAGGAGGTCCTCTCCGTGCTCCAGCGGCTCGTCCACGATCTCGGCACGACCGTGCTCATGGCCGAGCACCGGCTGGAGCGGGTCGTGCAGTACGCGGACCAGGTCCTGCTGCTCCCCGAACCGGGCGTGGCGCCCGTGCTCGGTGCGCCCGCCGAGATGATGGCCGTCTCACCGGTGTACCCGCCGGTGGTGGACCTCGGGAGGCTCGCCGGCTGGTCGCCCCTGCCGCTCACGGTGCGGGACGCCCGGCGGCGTGCCGGGGCGCTGCGGGAACGGCTGGCGGGGCTCGGGCCGGAGCCGTCCCCCGACCGTACGGACGGGGGCCGCTCCCGCCGCACGGAAGGGAGCCACCCCCGCCCCGCATTGCCGTCCCTCGACCGTACGGATGGGGACCGCCCCCGCCCCGCGTCGCCGTCCCGGCCGGGTCCGGAGCCGCGACGGCCCGGTCCGGAGCCGCGCCGGGCTCGCCCACGGCTCGCACCCTGGCGGCGCCGGCACGGCAAGCACGACGCGCCTGCGGTGCCCGCGGTGCCGTACGAGAACGAGCCCGTCGCCATCGTCGAGGGGCTGGGCGTGCGGCGCGGCAGGGTCGAGGCGTTGCGCCACGTGGACTTCTCCACCGTCCCCGGGGAGACGGTCGCGCTGATGGGCCGTAACGGCGCGGGGAAGTCCACCCTTCTGTCCACGCTGGTCGGCCTGGTCGCCCCCACGTCGGGCTCGGTGCGGGTCGGCGGCCTCGTGCCGCACCGCGCGGGGCCGCGTGAGCTGGTCCGGCGCGTGGGCCTCGTACCGCAGGAGCCGCGTGATCTGCTGTACGCCGACACCGTGGCCGCCGAGTGCGCGGCCGCCGACGGCGACGCGGGCGCGGCGCCGGGTACGTGCCGCGCGCTGGTGTCCGACCTGCTGCCCGGCATCGCGGACGACACGCATCCACGGGACCTCTCGGAAGGGCAGCGGCTCGCACTCGCCCTCGCCCTGGTGCTCACGGCCCGGCCGCCGCTGCTGCTCCTCGACGAGCCGACCCGCGGTCTCGACTACGCGGCGAAGGCCCGCCTGGTGTCCGTCCTGCGCGGTCTCGCGGCCCAGGGTCACGCCACCGTGCTGGCCACGCACGACGTGGAACTCGCGGCCGAGCTCGCCGACCGGGTCGTCATCCTGGCCGACGGGGAGATCGTGGCGAACGGCCCGACCGCCGACGTCGTCGTGTCGTCGCCGTCCTTCGCGCCCCAGGTCACCAAGGTGCTGTCTCCGCAGCGATGGCTGACGGTATCTCAGGTTCGGGAGGTGCTGGCATGACGGGTCCGGCGCGCGGCGTCCGGGCCGTCCGCCTGGGACCCCGCTCGGTGGGTGCGCTCGCGCTCGTCAGCGCCGTGGGGATCGCCGCCTTCGGGTGGCCCCTGTTCGCCGAGGCCGGCTCGGGGCTCAGCGCGCATGCGCAGGACGCGCCCTGGCTGTTCGCGGCGCTGCTCGTGCTGCTCGTGGGGGTCGTCGCGGCGACCGTCTCGGAGTCGGGGCTCGGTCCCAAGGCGGTGGCCATGCTGGGCGTACTCGCCGCCACCGGCGCGGCGCTGCGGCCCATCGGCGCGGGGACCGCGGGGATCGAGCCGATGTTCTTCCTCATGGTGCTCAGCGGCCGTGTGCTCGGACCCGGATTCGGGTTCGTGCTGGGCGCCGTGACGATGTTCGCCTCGGCCCTGCTGACCGGTGGCGTCGGCCCGTGGATGCCGTTCCAGATGCTGTCGATGGGCTGGTTCACGATGGGCGCCGCTCTGCTGCCGGGTCCGGACCGCGTGCGCGGGCGCGGCGAGCTGCTGATGCTCGCCGCGTACGGGTTCGTGGCGTCCTTCGGGTACGGCACGATCATGAATCTGGCGGGCTGGCCCTTCATGGACTCGCTGACGTCGAGCGTCGCGTTCGACCCGGACGGCACGCTCGCCGGGAATCTGGCGCGCTTCCTCGCGTACTGCCTGGCCACCTCACTCGGATGGGACCTCGGCCGGGCCGCGGTGACCGTGGTGCTCACCCTGACGCTCGGCCCCGCCGTGCTCAGGGCGCTACGCCGCGCCACGCGCCGGGCGGCCTTCGAGGCGACGCTCACGTTCGAGACGCCGGTCACATCCCCGGGGGCAGAGCGGTAGCCCCACCCGCTTCCACGTGAGAACTGCGTCACATACGACCTGGGCCATCTGTCACATTTCGCCGGATTCGCCGCATACGGAGCGTGCTAGTCAGCATGCGAACCGTGACAAAAAGGGTCCCGAAGAAGTGAGGCACCACACGTGCCCTAGGTCACTTACTAAGTGAGCCCGTAGATCAGATTCGTGACAGGAGCACATCATTTCCCCCGTCTGACCTGCGGATTGAGACCCGGGTCACAGAAGGGACTTTCTTCCTGAATGCGGCTTCCACTAGTAAAAGGGGTACTTGCGGCGTTTTGCCCGCCCTGATTCTCTGGATGTGTCGCACGGCGCCGACGTGCCCTCACGGGTCGCGGCGCCGACGCATTCCCCCGCCCTCCGCACGGCTCCCGTGTACGGCTGTGCTGCGTGCGACGCCCTGCCCCCGACCAAGAGGTTCCCCCCTGTGATCGTCTCCCTGTTCCGCCGCGTTGCTTCCCCGAAGAAGGCCATCACCGGTGCCGCCGTGGCCGCCGCCACCACCGGCATGCTGTTCGCCGCCGCTCCCGCCCAGGCCGCCCCCGCCGCGCCGGCGGCCGCCAAGGCCCAGTCGATCGCCCACAAGATGATCCCGGACGCGGCGCAGTACAAGGCCTTCAGCAAGATCGTGGAGCACGAGAGCGGCTGGAACGTCACGGCGACGAACGCGTCCTCCGGCGCGTACGGCCTCGTCCAGGCGCTGCCGGGCTCGAAGATGGCCTCCGCCGGCTCGGACTGGAAGACCAACCCCGCGACCCAGATCAAGTGGGGCCTGGACTACATGAACTCGCGTTACGGCAGCCCGGTCGCCGCGTGGAACTTCTGGCAGTCGCACGGCTGGTACTGAGCCGCCGACCGCTCCGGTCCCTCAACACCGAAGGCGGCACCCCCTTTTCCGGGGGTGCCGCCTTCGGCGTCGGCTGCGCCACCGTCAACGGCTCGCGAATCGTCCGCCGTAACGGCGCCTAGAGCCGCTGAATGATCGTCCCCGTCGCCAGCGCCCCGCCCGCGCACATCGCGATCAGCGCGAACTCCTTGTCCCGCCGCTCCAGTTCATGGAGCGCGGTGGTGATCAGGCGCGCCCCGGTCGCCCCGACCGGGTGCCCCAGTGCGATCGCCCCGCCGTTGACGTTGACCTTCTCCAGGTCCTGCTCGAAGACCTGGGCCCAGCTCAGCACCACCGAGGCGAACGCCTCGTTGATCTCGACGATGTCGATGTCCTTCAGCGACATCCCGGCCTTGCCGAGCACGGCGCGCGTGGCATCGATGGGCCCGTCGAGGTGGAAGTGCGGGTCCGCGCCCACCAGCGCCTGAGCGACGATACGGGCGCGCGGCTTGAGTTTGAGCGCGCGTGCCATCCGCTTGGACGCCCACATGATCGCGGCCGCGCCGTCCGAGATCTGCGAGGAGTTCCCCGCGGTGTGCACGGCCGTCGGCATGATCGGCTTGAGCCGCGCCAGCGCCTCCATCGAGGTGTCGCGCAGACCCTCGTCACGGTCGACGAGCCGCCACATGCCCTGCCCGGCGGCCTGCTCCGCCTCGGTGGTCGGCACCTGGACGGCGAACGTCTCGCGCTTGAAGCGCTCCTCTGACCAGGCGATCGCGGCCCGTTCCTGTGAGATCAGGCCGAGCGAGTCGACGTTCTCGCGCGTCAGCCCGCGGTGCCGGGCGATGCGCTCGGCCGCCTCGAACTGGTTCGGCAGGTCGACGTTCCACTCGTCCGGGAAGGGCTTGCCCGGCCCGTGCTTGGAGCCGGACCCGAGCGGCACCCGCGACATCGCCTCGACACCGCAGCTGATGCCGACGTCGATGACGCCCGCCGCGATCATGTTGGCGGTCATGTGCGAGGCCTGCTGCGAGGAGCCGCACTGGCAGTCGACGGTGGTGGCCGCGGTCTCGTACGGCAGGCCCACGGTGAGCCATGCGGTGCGCGCCGGGTTCATGGACTGCTCGCCCGCGTGCGTGACGGTGCCGCCGACGATCTGCTCGACGCAGTCGGCCTGGATGCCCGTGCGGGCGAGGAGTTCGCGGTAGGTCTCGCCCAGCAGATAGGCGGGGTGGAGATTGGCGAGCGCGCCGCCGCGCTTGCCGATGGGGGTGCGTACGGCTTCGACGATGACGGGTTCCGCAGCCATGAGGGCTCGTCCTCTCCTCGCACATCCGCACATCCGCACAGAGGAGTCCCGGCCACCGGCGGACGCCGAACTAGAACGCGTACTAGTTCTTCCCGCAGTCTGCTGACCCGAGCCCCCGCGCCGCAAGGGTCGTGCACGCACCTTGCACCCCGCCTGCACGCAATTCACCCTGTCATGGCCCTTGCTACTTGTAGAACCCGTTACTACCTTGCCGAACACCTTCATATTCTGATGGACCGTCAGACCCGGGGACGGTCAGGCCGTCAGAGCCTTCAGACCAGGAAACCTGGAGTTGCCGATGCCCTGTCCAGCGCTGCCCGAAGGGTTCGACTTCACCGATCCCGATGTGCTCCACCACCGCGTACCCCTCCCGGAGTTCGCCGAACTGCGGAAGACAGAACCGGTCCGCTGGATCGCCCAGCAGCCGGGCATCGCCGGCTTCCAGGACGAGGGCTACTGGGCCGTCACCCGGCACGCGGACGTCAAGTACGTCTCCACGCACCCCGACCTCTTCTCCTCGAACCTCAACACCGCGATCATCCGCTTCAACGAGCACATCAACCGCGACCAGATCGAGGTCCAGCGGCTGATCATGCTCAACATGGACCCGCCCGAGCACACCCGGGTCCGCCAGATCGTGCAGCGCGGCTTCACCCCGCGTGCCATCCGCTCGCTGGAGGACGCCCTGCGCGCCCGCGCCCGCTCGATCGTCGAGACGGCACTCGAGAGCGCGGGCCCGGACGGCTCCTTCGACTTCGTCACCAACGTCGCCTGCGAGCTCCCCCTGCAGGCCATCGCCGAGCTGATCGGCATACCCCAGGACGACCGGATCAGGATCTTCGACTGGTCCAACCAGATGGTGGCGTACGACGACCCCGAGTTCGCCATCACCGAGGACGTGGCCGCCGAGGCCGCCACCGAGCTCATCGGGTACGCGATGAACATGGCCGCCGCCCGCAAGGAGTGCCCGGCCAAGGACATCGTCACGCAGCTCGTGGCCGCGGAGGACCAGGGCAATCTCGGCTCCGACGAGTTCGGGTTCTTCGTGCTGATGCTCGCGGTCGCGGGCAACGAGACGACCCGCAACGCGATCAGCCACGGCATGCACGCCTTCCTGACCCACCCCGACCAGTGGGAGCTGTACAAGCGCGAGCGTCCCGCGACGACCGCCGAGGAGATCGTCCGCTGGGCCACACCCGTGGTCTCCTTCCAGCGCACCGCCACGCAGGACACCGAGCTCGGCGGGCAGCAGATCAAGAAGGGCGACCGGGTCGGGATCTTCTACTCGTCCGCCAACCACGACCCCGAGGTCTTCACCGACCCCGGCGTCTTCGACATCACCCGCGACCCCAACCCGCACCTCGGATTCGGGGGCGGCGGCCCCCACTACTGCCTCGGCAAGTCCCTCGCCACGCTCGAGATCGACCTCATCTTCAACGCCGTCGCGGACGCCATGCCCGACCTGCGCCTGGCCGGCGACCCGCGGCGACTGCGCTCGGCGTGGATCAACGGGGTGAAGGAGCTGCAGGTCAGCGCGGCTTGACCTGCCTCCGGCCCACGACGTCTCCGGGGAGGCAGGGACATCCCCCCTACGCCGACCTCTGCCTCCCCGGGCCTTTGTACCGACCCGGAGTTCGGCGCGAGCAGTCGCCTGAAGGAGTTCCGGTCCAACAGGGCTTGGCCTCGCACGGGGTGAAGCAGGGCACCCGACCATGGCCGGGCGCCCAAGATGCGATGCGTAGCTCAGACGAGGGCATCGAGCCGGCTGGACAGGAACCCCGCCATCGCGCGGACCCCGATCCCGATCGCGCGCTCGTCCGCGGCGAAGTCCGGGGAGTGGGGGATCCCGTTGATGCCCGCTTCCGGGTTGGCGACGCCGAGGTAGAGCATCGCTCCGGGCACTTGGTGCAGGAAGTATGCGAAGTCATCGCCGTTGAACGGATACGCCGCGTGCAACACCATGACCGCGTCCGCGCCCAGGGCGCCTCGCAGGTACGTGGCTGCCACCGTGCTGAGCTCCGGTGAGGACACCATGGCGGGAAACGGCTCCTCGGTGAACTCTACCCGGGCACCGGGGAGCTCACCCACCCAGCGCCGCACCTCGTCACGGATCTCGGCATACCAGCCCTCGGGCCAGGACCGCAGCCAGCGTACACGCGCGCACCGTCATCACCCGGGCTCACATGGGACAAGGCGAAGACAAAGCGCGCCAGCGGGCCGTCCGGGGTCTGCATGTCGTCCATGAGCTGCTGGAGCTGTCCGGGCGTCTGCGGGCGCCCGACGGTCGACAATCCGTCGATCATGGCGACGAGCCGCTTGGCGTCGTCGGCGGCGTCCGGGCCCGCCAGGTCGATCCGGAGGCGGTCCTGCCCGGGCTGACCCGGCCCGACCGCGAGCATGCCGACCGGAAGAGGGCCGCAGTGCAGCGCGTAGATCTCCCGCGGCGCCGTCCGCTCAAGGATCCCATCCTCGATCATCGACCGGGCGCCCTCGCAGGTCTCCTCGGCCGGCTGGAAAACGAAGACGACCCGCCCGTTCAGCCGCTTCCGCAGCCGTGCGAGGACCAGGGCGATGCCCACCCCGATCGCCGTGTGCAGGTCGTGGCCGCACAGGTGGGCCGCTCCAGGAACCTGTGAGGTGAAGGCGCAGTCGTACAGTTCATCGTCGTCGACCGCGTCCATGTCGGCCCGGTAGGCGACGGTCGGGCCATCACCCGCACCGTCGAGCACCGCCACCACGCCATGGCCGCCCACGCCGGTCGCCACGGCCAGACCCGCGGCGTGAAGCCGCTCGGCGACCAGTGCCGATGTGCACCGCTCATCCCCGGCGAGCTCGGGATGCCTGTGGATGTCGCGGCGCACCCCGATCAGCTCATCGTCGATCTCGGCCGCAATCTCGTCGATCGTCGCGTAATCCAGCGTCAAGGACATGTGCCCGGACGCTACAGGAGCCGAGCGTCAACCTACGTCCTGAAGTTGAAACGGGCTCAGTTCCGAAACCAGGTCCTAGCCAGGGCAAGGCGCCGGCGCGCGCGGTGCCCGTTACGAGTACGACGGATGTCGCGGCACAGCCGCGGGCGCCAGTCCGGTGTGCAGTTCGGCGCCGGGGCCGGAGTGCGCTTGGACGGTGTCGACGTACCAGGCTTCGGCTGGTCTGTGGCCACTCCAGTCGGTGACGGTGACGCCGAGAGTTTCGGTGTCACCGCGGATCCCCGAGTTCGGGGACGAGTTTGCCCGGTGGGGTGAAGGCGGCGAGGACCGTGGCCGTGATGTGAGCGGCGGCGTGGTCGGGGGCGAGGCGGCCTGCGCGGATCTCGTCGGCGGCGCTGTGCATGACGGTGTGCAGGACGTTGACCAGCCAGGAGATCGGCAGGTCGGTGCGGAAGACGCCTTCGGCGCGGCCGCGGGCGACCAGTGTCTCGACCCGGGACGCCGGGCCGTCATGCAGTTCGCGGATGCGGCCGGCGGAGAGTTCACGCTGGGCTGCGACGAGCAGGGCGCGTGCCTCGTCCACCAGGTGCCAGCTGGCCTCGACGAGACGGGCGAGGGCGAGTCGTGGGTCGCCGGTCAGGTCGACGGAGTCCAGTGCCGCGTTGCCCCGCTCGATCGCCCTGGCCATAGCGGCGTCGACGACCTCGGCGCGGGACGCGAAGTGAGCGTAGAGCGTCACCCGGCCCACACCTGCCGCCCGGGCGATCTCGCTGAGGCTCGCCTCCGGGTTGCGGCCGAGGCACTCGGCCGCGGCCTGCAGGATCGCGTCGATGCTGCGCAGGGCGTCGGCGCGCTTGGCGGAACTTCTGCTGCTCATGAGGCCACCCTAACAATAAAGCGAACACACCTGTTTGGGTTGCTGTACTGTCGAGGGATAACCCGAACATTGCTGTTCGACTTTTGGGGAGGGGTTGGGGTGTCATGACAGAGGTCCAAGCGATGGACGCGCACGCGCCAGGGGCGCCGCATCCGCTGCGCTGGACGGCCCTGGGGCTGCTGGGGCTCGCCCAGTTGATGCTGATCCTCGATGTCACGGTGGTCGCTCTCGCGCTGCCGCACATGGGCGCCGATCTCGGATTGGACCGCGCGGTACTGACCTGGGTGGTCAGCGGTTACGCGCTCACGTTCGGCAGCCTGATGCTGCTGGGCGGCCGGGCGGCCGACCTGTTCGGCGCGAAGCGGATCGTGCTGGCCGGCCTCGCGGTGTTCACGGCGGCGTCGCTCGTCGCCGGGCTCGCCGGGAGCGCGCCGGTGCTGCTGGGCGGCCGGGTCGGGCAGGGCGTGGGTGCGGCGATGCTGTCGCCCGCGGCTCTCTCCGTGGTGGTGCGCCTCTTCGACGGCGACGAGCGGAACCGGGCACTGGGCATCTGGTCCGCCCTCGGCGGCGGGGGCGCGGCCCTGGGCGTGCTGCTGGGCGGGCTGATCACCGCCGGTCCGGGCTGGCCCTGGGTGTTCTTCGTCAATGTGCCGGTCGGTCTGGTCGTTCTGGTCGTGCTGGCCCGGGTGCTGCCGGACGTGCGGCCGGCGGCCTCGGGTTCGCTCGACGTGCCGGGCGCGGTGCTGGTCGCGGCGGGGACCGGCGCGGTCATCTACGCGCTGATCCGTGCCGGTGACCATGGCTGGCTGAACGCGGTCACGCTTGCCCTGTTCGCGGCGGCGGTGGTGGCCTATGCGGCGTTCGCGGCCTGGCAGCGGCGGGCGTCCGCGCCGCTGATGGACCTCCGCCTGCTGGCCCGACGGCCCGTGGTCGCGGGTGTGTTCGTGATCGCTGTGACGACCGCACTGATGGTGGCCGTCTTCTTTCTCGGCTCCTTCTACCTCCAGGACCACCTCGGTCACGGCCCTCTGGCGACCGGCCTGCTGTTCCTGCCGGTGGCGGTGCTGACCATGGCGGCCGCCTCGGTCGCCGGACAGGTGATCGGGAAGCTCGGGGCGCGGATCCTGGCCGTGGTCGCCCTGGTGGTGGCCGCGGCCGGATTCGTGGTGCCGGTGCTGTGGTCCGGCACCGTCGTGATGGTCATCGGGGTGAGTGTGTCGGCGGCGGGTCTGGGTGCCCTGTTCGTGGTGGCGTCGGCGACCGCGCTCGGAAGTGTGGCGCCGCACGAGGCCGGTGTGGTTTCCGGGATTGTCAGCACCTTCCACGAGTTCGGCGCCTCAGGCGGTGCTGCGGTCGTCTCCAGCGCGGCTGCCGCAAGCATCGGTGCCGGTGCCGCGTCGGTGTCCGGTTTCGACACCGCGTTCCTGGTCGCCACCGGGGTGGCCGCGGTGTCGGCGGTGGTCGCGGTCGGGCTGATCCCGGCCAGGAGCGAGTAGAGGGCGTTGCTCACGCCCTCTACGTGATGATGGAGGCACTGAATGAACAGCAGCATGCGGCGGGGCCACGCGGCGAGGACACTCGCCGCCGGTGTGGTGGCGACCCTCGCCCTGGTGTCCTGCGGCTCGTCGCAGGATGCGGGGGAAGGACAGAGCGACCGTCAGAAGACGGTGGCAGAGCGGGGCCGGAGCGTGATGCCCTTCGACCTCGAGGAGACCACCCACCGCTTCACCCCCACTCCGACGGGCGGAGTCCAGGATGTCGTGGCGGACCGGCCCGGCGATACCAAACAGATCGACCTGATACGCGCTCACCTGCGCAAGGAGGCCGCGGCGTTCAACCGGGGGGACTTCGCCGACCCCGCCCGGATCCACGGCGCTGACATGCCCGGCCTCGCCGAACTGCAGGACGGATATGACCGTATCGAGGTGCGCTACGAGGACCGGTCCGACGGGGCCACTCTGACCTACACCACGGAGGATTCCGCATTGGTCGACGCGCTGCACGACTGGTTCGAAGCCCAGCTCGGCGACCACGGCGCGCACGCCGAGTCCGGCCATTGAAGTGGAAGGGGAACGCGCCCCGGACGACGACCGGCGCGCTGAACGGCGCGACAGCGCGATGACTGACACCACCACCGCGTCCCCACCCGTGCTCGCCCGGGTGCTCATCGTCGGCAACGGCATCATGAGCCTCGCCAACTCGGTCACGGTGCCTTTCCTGGCCGTGTTCCTCCACAGGGAACTCGGGCTCCAGCCGGGCATGATCGGCTTCGTCATCGGCTCGTCGGTGTTCTTCTCGATCTTCGCCGGCTTCGTCGGAGGCTCGCTCTCCGACCTCCTCGGCCGGACCCGGCTGCTGCTGATCTCCCTCCTGGGAGTGATCGGCTCGTTCGTTGGCCTCTACTTCAGCCACGGCGTCCTTGCGGTGTTCGTCTTCAACGCGACGATGGCGTTGAGCAGCAGCTCCTTCGGACCCGTGGGCAAGGCGCTGCTGAGCGACCTGCTCCCGCCGGGCCGGCGCGTGAAGTGGTTCTCGTACCAGTACGTGACCACCAACATGGGGTACGCCGTCGGGCCGGTCGTCGGTGCGGCGGTCGGTCTGGCCGGCGACCGGTCGGCGTTCCTCGTCGGCGCGCTCGGCTACGGCGTCTACCTGCTCGGCCTGGCCGGAGTCCTACTGCTGACCTCGTCGTCGTCCGCGTCGGCCGGCGAGCCCGGCCGGACGGCCACCGGCGAGGGGCAGACGCAGCTCTTCGGCAGCGTGCTCAAAGGGCTCGCGGAGAGCGCGCGGGTCGTGGCAACCGACTCGCGGCTGCTGTTCCTCATCCTCGCCGGACTGCTGCTGGAGGCCGTGCACGGCCGTGTCTCCTCGCTGCTCGCGCAGCATCTCTCCGGCGGTTTCGCCGACGGCACCGCGATCCTGGGATACGTGCTGACCATCAACGCGGTGACCGTGGTGGTCCTGCAGTTGTCCGTCTCCAAGTTCATGGACAAGCGCAACCCCGTGGCTTCCATCGTCGTCGGCGGTCTGCTGACCGTCCTCGGGATGGCCGGCTTCGCGTTCGCGGAGGAGCTCTGGCACTTCGTCGCCGCGATGGTGGTGTTCTCCCTCGGCGAGATCCTCATCTACCCGGCGGAGTTCGCCATCATCGACCGGATCGCGCCGGAGGACCGCCGAGGGTCGTACTTCGGCGCGCAGACTTTCGCCCAACTCGGCGTCTTCATCGGCCCCTACACCGGTGGCCTGCTGCTCGCGGCCTACGGCGGCACGACCATGTTCCTCGGCGTCGGCTCGTTCGCCCTGGCCAGTGTGGTCATCTATCTGCTCGTCGGCCGACGGATCCCCGGTCTGGCCGGCCCGGTGGCGGAGCGCTCCGCGGAGCGGCCGAAGGAGGAGCATGCCGATGACGTGGCGTGAGCTTGCCCGGAAACACGTGCCCTTGGTGAACCTGGACACCGTCGCCGTACGGCATGTCCCGAGCCGACGTTACGCCGACAGACGCAAGCCGTCCGCTACGCGCAGTGGCCGGTGCGGGCGTACACGAGGATCTGAGCACCTCGTACCCGGGTGCGTTCGCACACCTCGAAGTACGCCTTGAGCGTCTGCCGTTTGACGCGCTCCTGCTCGAAGGGGTCGAGCGGCTGGCCGGGAGGGTCGGTCAGGGCGATGATCCGGTCGGCGGCCAGGATGTGGCGGCGGATCGTGTCGGCCGGGAGTTCCGTGCCCTGCAGGGTGTGCGAGGCCGACGGGGATGCGGCGAGTGCGAGATCGTCCAGCTTGCCGTAGACGGACGGGTACGACAGCAGCCACTCGCGGCGCCGGGCTGGCATGAACAGCACCCCGTCACCCGGACGTGCGTGCCTCTCGACGGCATGGGCGACCGCGACCACGTCGTCCTTCCTGCTCTCCGGCGACCGCACCATGAGCGACCACGGCAGGAGGACTCCGACGGCCGCCGTGGCCAGCAGGCAGGCGGTCAGGGTCCGCGCTGCGGGTGCGAGCCTGTGCCGGTGCCGGATCGCCCGGTCCAGGGCGGCCCCGGTGAGCAGTGCCAGTCCCGCCATGCCGTACAGCACGTACCGCTCGACGTACCAGGGCCTGATGAGCGAGATCGTCATCAGCAGACCTGCCGGGGCGATCAGCAGCGGGAGGGCGAGGGCGGCCAGGGCCGTGCCGCCCGTGGCCTCCTCCCCCGCGGGCCCGCGCGTCAGTAATCGGGACAGCAGCACGCCCGCCGCCGAGACCGCCAGGAACTGCAGCCACGCGCTCGTGCTCGGCCGCCCGAGCCAGCCCAGTTGCTGTTCCGACTGCCCCGCGCTCACCACAGCGAGGGGCAGCACGCTCACCACCGCACCGGCCGAGGCCGTACCCCACCGCCGCCACACCCCCGGCAGCGCCCGCAGCCGCCAGAGGGTCAGTGCATGGGCGACGAGGGCCAGTGCGGCGAACTCGTGCAGCCAGCAGGCGAGTCCGAGCGTCAGGGCGTACGCCGTCCACCACCGCCCGCGGGCCTCGCGTGTGCCGCGCAGGAAGAAGTACGTCGCCCAGGTGACGGCCGCGCAGACCAGCGCGTAGGAACGGCCTTCCTGGGCGTACTGCTGCACCACGGGGAGGACCGCGAAGACGAGCCCCGCCAGGACACCGGCACGTCTCCCGGACAGCCGGGCCCCGATCGCCCCGACCCCGGCGGCCGCCACCGCGGTCGCCGCCACCGAGGGCAGACGGAGCGCGACGAGGCCGCCGTCCCAGGCGCCGAAGACGGCGTGCATGAGGAGGTAGTACAGGCCGTGCACGGCGTCGATGTGGCCCAGCAGCGCCCATAGTTCGCCCAGGGAGCGGTGGGCGACCTGGTAGGTGACCGACTCGTCGCGCCACATGCTGCCCTGCCGGTCGATGCCCCAGAGCCCCAGGGCCAGCGCCGCCGTCGCCGGAACGGCCACGGGCGCTGCCCCCGCCGCCCGGCCGGCCGTACGCGCGTTCCGCGGGACGGACCCCTCCGCCATGGACCCGTCCGCGAGGTCAGGGGGCGTCTGCGCTTGGTCCACGTGCTGGCTGATGATCTCCTCCTGAGAACTGCTGGCAGGGCGGCTCCAGCCCCGGCGTTCAGGCCCTCGCACTGTCCGTGGTGGCCGGTGTGCCGCCCGCCGTGCCAGGGGGAGCGGGCGCCTCGGCGGCGGCTGCGACGGCTCGTGGGCCGGACAGGACGTAGACGAGTCCGAAGCCCGCCCCCACCACGGCGGCGCCGCCCACCGCGTCCAGCACCCAGTGGTTGGCGGTCGCGACTATGGCCGAGACCGTGAACAGCGGATGCAGCAGCCCCAGCGCCTTCACCCACCACTTCGGCGCCAGGACGGCGATGACGATGCCGCACCACAGCGACCAGCCGAAATGCAGCGAGGGCATGGCCGCGTACTGGTTCGTGAGCGCGGTCAGCGCGCCGTAGTCCGGCTTCGAGAAGTCCTGGACTCCGTGCACCGTGTCGATGAAGCCCAGGTCCGGCATGAGGCGCGGCGGCGCGAGCGGGTAGAGCCAGAAACCGAGCAGGGCGAGGAGCGTGGCGAAGCCGAGCGCCGAGCGCGCCCAGCGGTAGTCGGCGGGGCGGCGGGCGTAGAGGACGCCGAGGATTGTCAGCGGTACGACGAAGTGGAACGACGAGTAGTAGAAGCTGAGGAAGTCCTCGAGCCAGGGCACCTTCACGACGGTGTGGTTGGCCCAGTGCTCGATGTCGATGAAGAGGGCCTTCTCGATCGCGTGTATCTGCTCGCCGTGCTCCTCGGCCGTGGCCCTGCCGCCGGTCGCGGCGAGGCGGACGTGCGAGTAGGCGGAGTAGCCGACGCGTATCAGCAGCAGTTCGAGGAGCAGGTTCGGGCGGCTGAGCACCTTGCGCCAGAAGGGCAGCAGCGGCACCCAGGTCCACCGGGCCGGGGCGGGTTCGGCGTAGTCCGTCGGGATCGGGGTCCGGTAGTGCGGCGACGTGCGGGACAGGAACGGCACGGCGCTGGCGGCGGCCAGCGCGGCGATCAGCACCACGTTGTCCCGCAGCGGCTCGAGTGCGGCCATGTTCGGCAGCATCATCTTCGCGGGCAGCGTCATCACGAGGACGACGGCGACCGGCCAGACGTAGCGGTCCGAGGCGCGCCTGCCGACGCGGCCGACCACGGCGAACAGCACCCACAGCAGCTGGTGCTGCCAGGTCGTGGGCGACACCGCGGCCGCGACACAGCCGGTCAGCGCGACGGCGAGGAGCAGCTGCCCGTCGCGCGCGTACCGTACGGCGCGGCGTAGCCCGACGACGGCGACGGCCGCGCCGAGCGCGAGGAACAGGACCGTCTCGAGCGGCCCTTGCAGGCCGAGCCGCAGCAGCGCACCGTGCAGCGACTGGTTGGCGAGGCCGTCGGAACGCTCGCCGAGGCCCGCGCCCGCGAGATGGTGCACCCAGTACGTCCGGGAGTCCTGCGGAAGGGCGATCCAGGCGAGCGCGGTGCAGGCGGCGAACGTGACGCCGGTGGAGACGGCGGCGCGGCGCCGTCCGGTGAACCACAGCAGCGGCGCGAACAGCAGCACGGTCGGCTGCAGCGCCGCGGCGACACCGATGAGCCCCCCGCTGAGGCGCTCACCGCGGACCGCGAAACAGCCGAGCAGCACCAGCAGGACCGGCAGGATGCTGGTCTGCCCGAGATACAACGTGTTGCGCACCGGCAGCGAGATCATCAGCAGGCAGATCGCCACGGGCGCGGCCAGCAGAGACGTACGCCGCGACACCGGCTGCGGCAGGGCGCGGGCCGCGACCAGGCCGAGCACCACGACGAGCAGCAGGGTGCCGAAGGTCCAGCTCCAGCCGAGCGCGTCCTCGGCGGCGCTGGTGAGCGGCTTGAGGACGAGGCCGGCGAACGGGCTGCCGGTGAACCTGTCCGCGTCGTACAGCGAGCCCTCCACATGAAGGACACCGCCCGGCCCGGTCCAGGTCTCCAGGTCGATGAGCCGTTCCCCCGGAGGCAGCCGCAGCACCGCCGCGACCTGGCGTATCGCCAGGACCGCGGCGATCACCCACAGGACGGCGCGGGCCGCTCCCAGTCGCGCCGTCGCCACGCCCGGCGCCCCCGCCCCCAAGGCATTCCCCGGTCCACCGTGCTCCACGTTCGCCACGCCGCGTCGGCCCTCCCGCCCCGTCCGTCAACTCGTGCCCGGCCCACTCGTGGCCGGTCCACTCGTGCCTCGTCCACCCGTGCCTGGTCCACTCGTGCCGTGCCGCAGGGACCGCGCGCCCCCCGCGCCCGGTTCCCGTCCCGGACCTGTCCGGCTCCTGAGAGCCTCACAGCACTCGAGGAGCCTCGCATCACCTTTTCGGTGAGACGCATGCCACCCCCGATTCACCTGACCGCCTCCGGACATTTGACCGGATGTCGATGATGCGTGGCGCAGGCGGGTCCACCCAAGACCCGCGACATGGATCGTCATGGGTCGTCATGGGTCGTCGCGGGCGCGCCGGTTCCGCCGCCCGCAGCCGCCCCGGCTATATTCGTTAGGGAAGCTACTTAGTACGTCTAACCACGCTCTTAGTACGTCTGACTACGCGCCATGACACGGGTGGAGAAGCAGAGTGGAGAAGCACACATGAGTGACCAGCAGCTGTGGACCGACGTCGACGCCTACTTCACCTCCGCGCTCGCTCCGCCCGACGAGCCGCTGGCCGCGGCCCTGCGCGCCAGCGACGCAGCCGGCCTGCCGCACATCAACGTCTCCCCGCCGCAGGGCAAGCTGCTCCACCTGCTCGCCCGGATCCAGGGCGCCCGCCGCATCCTGGAGATCGGCACCCTCGGCGGCTACAGCACGATCTGGCTGGCCCGCGCCCTGCCCGCCGACGGCCGCCTCATCAGCCTCGAGTACGACCCGAAGCACGCCGAGATCGCCCGCGCGAACCTCGCCCACGCGGGCCTCGACAAGATCGCCGAGGTACGGACCGGTGCCGCCCTCGACACGCTCCCGCAGCTCGCCGAGGAGGGCCAGGGCCCGTTCGACCTGGTCTTCGTCGACGCGGACAAGGTCAACAACCCGCACTACCTCGAGTGGTCGCTGCGCCTGACCCGCCCGGGCAGCCTGATCGTCGTCGACAACGTCGTACGCGGCGGCGCGGTCGTCGACCCCGCGAGCAGCGATCCGAGCATCCGCGGCACCCGCCGCCTGATCGAGCTCCTCGCCGAGAACCCGAAGGTGAGCGCCACGGCCGTGCAGACGGTCGGCAGCAAGGGGTACGACGGGTTCGTCCTGGCCCGCGTGGAGGAGTGAGCCGCACATCGGGCATCGGGCCGCATCTCTCGCGGCCCCTTCCGGGCCTCAGCCCTCGTGGTAGAAACCCACGTTCACACTGCGCGGCCGGCTGCGGTCGGCGATGACCAGCTCACCGGAGCCGCCGCGCGGCAGCTGCACCGTCGCACCGTAACCGACGGGGTGGACGGCCCCGCCCATCACCAGCCGCACCTCGGACGAGGGGTCCGGATGCGAACCACGCAGCCAGGTCACCGTCCAGGTCCCGTCCGGTCCGCAGACGAACTCCAGGTGTACGCGCGACACGAACAGCCAGTCGTCGGGCGTCACCAGCCGGCACACGCTCTTGTCCCGCCCCACGCGCAGGACGGCGCCCGGGGCGCTCGGCGCGTCGGCCAAGATCATGCCCGCGGTTGCACCTGCGTCCGCCTCCGATACCGAGGCCATGGTGAGCTCGAGCACGTGCGCTCCTTCAATTCACGGAAGTCCGGACGCGGTTGCCACGCCGGGCCGCATGATAGGGCGCGGACGAGCGCCCGTGCCCGCCGGGCAGCACCTTCGCCGCGTCCTCGGGGACCGCCTTCGGCGCTTGCCTGGGGCACCACCTTCGCCGCTCTCCTGGGATGATGCCGCGCCCGCTGGAACAATGAGCACATGACCGAACGCAAGCCACCTGGCGTCAGCTTCGAGTCCTGGATCGACAAGCAGATCCGCGAGGCGGAGGAGCGCGGCGACTTCGCCCGCCTCGAGGGAGCCGGCAAGCCGCTGCCGCGCGACATGGAGAACACCTACGACGAGCTGTGGTGGATCAAGCGCAAGATGGCCCGCGAAGGCCTCTCGCACCTTCCGCCGACGCTCGCCCTGCGCAAGGAGGCGGAGGACGCCCGCGCCGCGGCCGCCGCGGCCCCGTCGGAACGCATGGTGCGGCAGATCATCGCCGACATCAACGACAAGATCAGCAAGGCCCTGCGCAGGCCGCCGCCCGGCCCTCCGCTGGGCCTGACGCCGTTCGACGTCGAGGCCGTGGTGAGCGAGTGGCACGAGCGCCAGAGCGGTGAGCCCGGCCGGGCAAGGTGAGCCGGCACAGCGCTACGGCAGCGCCCCGAAAGGGGCGCGGGGAACTGCGCGAACAGCCACGACGGCGCCGCAGACGCTCGACGGCGCAAGGCGAGCCACTCGCAGGCGGCCCCCGCCAGGACGCAGGGGGC